>JAYRGC010000028.1:0-72670 GCA_041908065.1 Alphaproteobacteria bacterium
AATAAAATGGCTTCAACCACGAGGCCTTCGGAACGAATATCTTACTGCGGAGGGGTGGCCGAGTGGTTGAAGGCGCTCGCCTGGAAAGCGGGTATAGGGTGTTGAGCCCTATCGTGAGTTCGAATCTCATCCCCTCCGCCATTTACTGTTACAAAACGGGATTCTCCGTTTTGTAATCGTGGCACGAATACACAAGGAAATGCGGCGTTTTTGCATTTTGCAACTGGACTCCGCGCACCCCAAACTCACCCCAAAATGCACTCTTTGCTCTCTCTCTGGGCCGTTTCTCTCTGTGGTAACTGGACTTTTAGAGAAAAGTCCAGTTCCTAATCCATCAATGACTTAGCCCATTTTTTCGTTTTCACTCAAACGGTCTGCGGATGAGACAAACAAGCAATTCCTATGGGCCACATTCTCGCGGGGCGCACCTTCCATATAAATGCTGGAAACAAAACCCTATTTATTGTTATCTGTGGAGGGCTTTTAAGGAGGCTTGATAGGTCTGTCGCAATAATCACAAGAAGGAGGCGCCGTCATGGAGCCGGGCTTAAATCGTCTCTATTCTCTCATAGAGTATGCACAACAATCGGCTTTACTCCGCTTGAGTCCCCAAACGGACGTCAGCCGCCACGGACAATTCACGGAATATGAGCACAGTATTTGCAGTCTGCCGGGCGTTCATTTCGATAAAAATTCCGAAGAAGATGAAGACGAGGTTTGGCTGACGGTTGATCGTCTGCAAGAGGCGCCTGCGCCATGGCCTGAAAGCGTACTATTAAAGGTCTGGCTGGACATTACAAACAACCCAACAAAAGAACCATCACTTTTATCGCATGTCGAAGCTGAGAAGCTTATTGCAATCGGTGCCATCACTGTCCCGAAAGATACAGTCGCTTTCGATCCCAAGCAATTAACAGCGTTGGAGACATTCGAGCAAAAAGAATCGGTCGAAGGCCAGTTCAAGGCATATGTCACAAACGTCTGGAAACCTTGGGCTGCCGAAGAAAAGCGTCGCCGTCGGACGATCTCGCTTTATGCAAAATTATTCACTCTCAAGCAGCAGCTTGAAGGCGGAATTGTCGACGCGCAGCTTGAGCTTGTGTGGGGCATCGGCATGGCCATATGGAATATGCAAGGAGCGCAAGTTTCATATCCCGTTATCAGCAAGCTTGTCGAAGTGTCTCTAAATCAGGTCACAATGGCAATTGAAGTGCGGCCTCGTGATCTTGACCCTCGGCTTGAATTGAGCATTTATTCCGTGGCCGACAACCCCAGTGTTCCAAATCTTGAAGCTATAGGCAAAAAATTCTTTACTGATGCCACCGCAACTATTTCTCCTTTTGATTACAGTACGTTTGAGCCACTCCTTCGGTCGGCAGTTACAAACCTCGATCCCAAGGGTGTCTATTGGCCGACACAAGTATCGGCGGAAGATCGAACGCTGCCAAAGGCAACCGAAGAGCTCAAGATCACCGATACATGGGTATTGTTCGCACGCCCGAAGAGCGCCAGCGTTTTTATTCAAGACCTTGATCAATTCAAAAAGCAGTTGGATGGTGAGAATGGCGAGCCACCTGAGTTGCCGAATACTGTCACGGCACTGATTACCGAACCTGCGTCAACAAACGATGATTTTGTTTTGCCCGCATTCCGGGGCATTTCTATGGTCGGCGGGGGCGATTACAACGGTGAGAACGGGCAGAAACTGCAGGACTTGTTCTTCCCGATGCCCTTCAACGACGAACAGGTTCATGTCGTTCAATTGCTCGAAAAATACGACGGTGTAGTTGTTCAAGGGCCCCCTGGCACGGGCAAAACGCATACTATTGCCAACGTCATTTGCCATTACCTTGCCGAAGGCAAAAAAGTCCTTGTTACATCGATGAAAGATCCAGCCCTGGCGGTCTTAAAAGAAAAGTTGCCGGAAGAAATTAGGCCTCTGGCTATAAGCGTCCTAACCAGCGAACAGGACGGCATGAAGCAGTTCGAACACGCGATTGCCAAAATTGCGTCCGAGGTTCAGCGCATCAACCGACCGTCTCTTTCACAGGAAATTTCGCAAATTGAAAATCGCATTGACAACTGCCATGCAAAACTAGTCAAGATTGACGGCCAGATTGGCGATTGGGCGACAAAGAATCTTCAGCGCATCGCTTTAGACGATGACACGCTCGAGCCACGCGAAGCGGCGGAGGAAGTTGTTGCCGATCAAAACAGCGCAGACTGGCTTAACGATGCCATATCGATTGCTTCAGCTTATAAGGTTCAATTTTCGGATGGCGACATAAACCAATTGCGCGAAGCAAGGCGCAGCTTGGGCAACGACTTAGATTACTTAGGCTCAAGCCTACCCGCCGTTGCAGCTTTTCCTGACTCACATGAATTGCTGCGAGTTCATCAAGATATGGTTCGCTCGCTTGAACTCAAGATCGAAGTTGATACTGGACTTGTGCCCCCTTTGGCAGATTCATCGAAAACGACTTTTGAAAGAGCTCAGCAATTATGCGCCAAGCTTTCTAATCTGAAATTACTTCGTCGTGCCGTCGAAAATGCTGACGCGCCATGGACAAAATTGATGCTGGCTTGCTTGCGCCTCAAAACAAAGGCCGAAGTGCTGCCTCTTTTTGAAGATTTAGGTCGTGAAATCGAATTGGCTGCCGACGAGCGCAAACAGTTCCTATCAAAACCGGTCACACTTTCCGACGACATCGATCAAAACGAAGTAATTGTCGCAGCGCTGGATAATCTCGCTCTTGGCAAGCGTCCTTTTGGGATCGCTGGGCTGGTTGGGAGAACCACAGAAAAGAAACTTCTTGAAGCTATTCGTGTCGTTAATTCCGTGCCCACAACGCCTGCAGATTGGCAACATGTCGTTGGGTGCGTTGCTTACATCAAAAAGCAGCGAGCCTTGATAACGCGATGGAACTCGTTGGCTGAAGAATTGGGGCTACCAACATTCGCCGTCACTCCGGCTCAATTCCTCAATATCGTTGATGCTTATGAGCTTTACAAAAAGCTTAAACAAGCCGTTGCGCTTGAACAAGAAATCATGTCTGCAACTCGTGCGATCCTGCCAAGCTGGGATAAGATCGATTTATTTTGCGAAGACATGAAATTGGCCGATGATGCAGAACGTTATGCACTTCATCATTTAACGCAGAACCGCCTGACCGAAACATGGGCGCTGAAAGAGCGTTTTCAGCAGGTGTTGTCGGGTTGTAATGGGCGGGTGGTGAAAGCATTCTGTGAATTTCTCGATCACGAGCTTGGAAATCCATCGATTACGGTTGCATCGATGCAATCGTCATGGAGCCAACTTATGGAAGAATTGAGACGCGTGCATAGCCTCAAGTCAAGCCTCGATACTGTCGAAACAGTCACCCATTATATTGAAGAATCAGGCGCGCCAATCTGGGCGGATCGTCTTCGCAGGGAACCCGCTGGAACCGTTGACGAATTATTGCCATCGAACTGGCGCCAAGGCTGGCGTCTCAAACGCCTTTCGACATATCTGAACTCGATTGATGGGCGATCAGAACTCAAGCGTCTTGCAACCTTGCGGACAGAAACCGAAGCCGACCTGTCGAAAGCCTACCAGGAGATAGTGAGTAAGCGGACATGGTTGAAATTGTCCGAAAACGCCAATCCAGGCGTTCGGGCGGCACTCAAGGCTTATATGGCGGCAATGGCAAAAATCGGAAAAGGAACCGGTAAAAGAGCCATTCGCTACCGCCAGGACGCGCGCCGCGCTGCACTTATGGCGAATCCAGCTGTTCCATGCTGGATTATGCGCCATGACCGCATATCGGAAACCTTGCCGCCGCAGTTTGGTTGCTTTGATCTGGTCGTTATCGACGAAGCGTCACAATCCGATCTGACCGCACTGCCCGCCATTTTGCGAGCTGGGAAAATCCTTGTCGTTGGCGATGACAAACAGGTGTCGCCGGATGGTGTCGGTTTAGAGGAAGAGAAAATCCGCAATCTCATGTCGCGTTTTCTATCGACACAGGTTGACATCTACCGCGCGCAAATGTCTCCTGATCGTTCGATCTATGACCTTTTCAAGGTCGTTTTTGCGGCTTCCGGTGTGATGTTGCGCGAGCACTTCCGCTGCGTTTCTCCAATTATCGAATACTCGAAGCGCGAATTTTACAATCACGAACTGAAGGCATTGCGTCTGCCTAGAGCTTCGGAAAGAATGGACCCGCCTTTGGTCGATGTCTTGATCGAAGATGGGTTCCGCAAAGGGGATATTAACATCGGCGAAGCTCGTTTCATTGTCGATGAAATCAAAGCTATTACCAACGACCCCAAATTCTCAACACGCTCGATTGGCGTTGTGTCGTTACTCGGTGATAAACAAGCGATGAAGATATGGGAAATGCTTGAAATCGAGCTTGGTCTTGACATTATCAACCGTCACCAAATCGCCTGCGGAGATGCCAAGACATTTCAGGGTAAAGAGCGAGATATTATGTTTATGTCGATGATCGTATCTCGCAATAATGCGACCGCTGTTGGCCGTGATACCTTTGCCCAACGCTTTAATGTTGCGGCCTCTCGTGCCCGCGATAAAATGTACCTTGTGCGTAGCGTCACGACCGATGATTTAAGCAATGCTGATCATCTGAGGCGTGGCCTGATTGCCCACTTTGTTACGCCCTTCGAACAAGACACTCAGCGCGTTGAGGATTTGCGACAACTGTGCGAGTCGCCGTTTGAACGTGAAATATATGATATATTGACTGAGCGCGGTTATCGCGTCACCCCTCAAGTGCCAGTGGGCGAGTTCCGGCTTGATATGGTTGTCGAAGGACATAATGATGCTCGTTTAGCTATCGAATGTGATGGCGATCGCTATCATGGTCTTGAACAATGGGAAAACGATATGCGCCGCCAGCGTATTCTTGAGCGGGCGGGCTGGCGTTTCTGGCGTTGTTTCGCCTCAACATTTGTTATGAACCGATCAGCAATTGTCGAAGATCTTGTGCAAAGCCTAAAGACATCGGGCATTGAACCTCTCGGGAAAACAGAATTTTGTCATAGCCCCTTTGTTGAACAAAGAAAGGTGTCTGTTTTTGTTGAAGCTACGAATGCAGAAAACAGCAATGAAGAAGTTTTTGAAGAAATTTCAGTTGCAGGATAATTCGCTGCTGAGTCCTCGTCTTTTAAGCCGCATTACTCATCTCAATTCATCGCCATTTTTTGTTCTTGTTCATCCCAACTCAACGCGGTGAGATCATAAAGTCGTTGCAGCGTTAAATGTCGTGGCTGCTCATTCGCCAGAATCGCCCCAACAATGGTTGGGGAAAGGAATGTCAGCGATAGTTGCCTTAGCACGTAGGCGTCATTCTGCCGGATTTTTCTGGCAAAGTCCGTAATGCCATCATAGGGACCGCTTTCGATCTCTCGCCGCCAAAGGTGGGCGCGGACGAGAGCTTTCTGCATGGTCTGCAGTTGCGGCGTTTTGCTTTCCGCCGGGGTCGTGGCTCCGTTCGGCGCGATGAGGTATTTTCTGCCCGCGCGGCGGTTCGGCCTAAGCGGCAAATGGACGATGATCGTTTCCATCTTGAGCCTCCTGTGCCCATTCGGTCAGGGCGTTTTTCTTGAGATGCAATTTCACGCCGTCTTCCGCTACTTCGATGCGGTCGAGAATCTGCGCGAGCAGTTTGCGCTGTTCCGCTGCGAAAAGCTGGTCCCAGAGGGCTTCGAAATTCCCAAGCTCGTTTCTGGCCAGACGTTCGCGCTCGGCCTTCGTCGCGCAAGACAGCCCGACACGCGCGGTGCTTATGGCCTGTTGGCACGCGAAGTCATCGGCCTTCTCAAACATCTGCAGCACGCTTCTGGCAAGACGGTGATCTTCGTCGGCATTCTGGAATCCATCACAGACGACATGAACCGCACGACATGGCAGCCACAGATGGACGGCGGCAAGGTCGGACGCGAGCTTCCCGGCATTGTCGATCAGGTGATGACGCTCTCGCTGTTTGACCGCGATGAGAGCGGCTGGCGGCACAACCCAACCTCCGGCGCCGAACGGCGTTTTGTCTGCCGCTCCGGCAATCCGTGGGGCCTTCCAGCCAAAGACCGCAGCGGTCGCCTCGAGATCACTGAAAGCCCCGATCTGGGCGCGCTTCTCTCCAAAATCAACCTCCAAAAGAAAGGATAAGACCATGAGTTTCGATATGAACGATGCCGAGCCGCAAAAGAGCGGCGAGATTATTCCCGACGGCACCTTTGCAAAGGTCTGCCTCACGATCCGCAAGGGCACTGTCGATGGCGAAAGCGAGATCGACAAGGGACTGCTCAAAGCTTCGAACAGTCCCGGCAGCGACGTGCTGATGCTGGATTGCGAGTTCACGGTCGCCGAAGGCCCGCATGCGCGGCGCAAGTTCTGGCAGATGCTGACGGTCTCCGGCGGCAAGGTGGACGAGAAAGGCGTGTCCATCGGCTGGAAGATCACCAAGAGCACGATTCGCGCCATGATCGACAGCGCGCTTGGTCTTAATCCCGAGGATATGAGCGAGGCGGCAAAGGCCAAACGTATCCTGCGCGGGTTCGCCGACCTGAACGGCATCACGTTCGTGGCCAAGATCAGGATCGAGCCGTCGAGCGACCCACGCTACGGCGACAGCAACAAATTGGATCGCGTGATCCTGCCGACCGAGCCGGAATGGAAAAAGGTGATGGATGGACAGGACGTTCCGGCGGCTCCCAGCACGCTACGCCGAAAACCAGCCTCTGCGCCGACAACTCCCGCTGCCCCCGCATGGAGCCAACCGCAGCAACAGGCCGCTCCCGCATCTGCGGCTCCTGCCGCGACGCAAGGCCCCGCATGGCTCAACGGGTAATGGCATGAAAGCGCAGTCACGGTTGCGCCCCGTGTCGGAGCACGGGGCAGGCTCCGCGCAGAGTAGTCGCGCCAACGCAGAGGACCAATGGCAAAAGCACGTCACACAGGAAGCGGCCAAGGCCATGGGGGATTGGCTCGAGGGACGCGGCGGTCTGCACAGACCCATCGCGTCCCTCACCATGGCGGATCTCGAGGCGATGGCGACGGGCGCGATCTCCCGCTTTGTGGTTCTGGGGTCGGAGAGACTGAAGGAAGATCCAGACGCTTCTCAAGATTTGAGTTGGCTTCTGGGCAGTTAGCCCTGTGCGCGGTGTGCGGACGCGAGCAACGGGGGTTCGGTTACCTCCATCCGCAAAAGCCGGAAGCACAATATCGCTTCTGTTCGAAACAATGTCAGGACGCGGGATTCGTCCATGCAAGCAGGAACAACGGAATGATCGACAAGACAGACATGGAAACGCAGGCGATCAAAGAGGCCCGACGCTTCTTCGCCGAAGCGCTGAAGGAACTGGGGCTGATGCCCGCCTTCCAGAACCGCAGCGCACAGGAGATCGATCAGGTCATCGAAGCCTGCGTCGACGGCTTTCAGGAGTCGATGCGTAAGCAAATCGCGGCCAAAGACGGCTGCAACGACGAAATCCCTTTTTAAGGAACGACGATGGCGATGGATTTCAATCACGGTTCGGCATGGGTTTACGGCAAAGAAGATTCAATCGCCGACAAAATCAACGCGCGGATCGACGAGGCGATGGTCTCGCGCAACAGGAAGCAGAAGTCTCGCGATTATCTGGGCGGTAGCCGCGTGGGCGAGCCTTGCGCGAGGCGGCTTGTTTACGAATACCTTCACAAGCCCATGGACGAAGGGAAGGATTTTGATGGGCGCATCCTGCGCGTGTTCGATGCTGGGCATAAGTTCGAGGATTTGTCGGTCGTTTGGCTGCGCCTTGCCGGTTTCGATCTTCGCACGAACAAGAAGGACGGCTCGCAATTTGGATTTAGCGCAGCGAACGGAAAGCTCGCGGGACATATCGACGGCGTGATCGTCGCGGGGCCGGAGGTCGGGATCGCATGGCCTGCGCTGTGGGAGCATAAGGCGCTGAATGCCAAATCCTGGAACGATCTCGTCAAACACGGTCTGCAAGTTTCCAAGCCCGTCTATTTCGGGCAGGTGCAGCTTTACATGGCCTATATGGAATTGTTCGTCGCGCTTTTTACCGCGCTGAACAAAGACACGGAAGAACTCTATCACGAAGTCGTCCCCTTCGATCCCGCCGAAGCGCAGGCGCTTTCGGACAAGGCCGTTTCAGTCATCCGCGCCGCTGAATGCGGCGAGCTTTTGCCACGCATCGCAGCCGTCTCCGATTTCTATCTCTGCCGGATGTGCCCTTATGCCGAGCGCTGCTGGAAGGAGGCCGCATGAGCGAGTTTATGCCATCGCCATGCCAGGCCGAGGCGATCCGCAAGATCAGCGAATGGTTCACGAGCCGCACGAAGGAGCAGCAGGTGTTTCGCCTGTTCGGTTATGCGGGCACGGGAAAGACCACCATCGTTCGCCATGTCGTCGAAGAGCTTGGGCTGGATACGCTGGACAAACAGAACTTCTGCGACGGCGGTGTTCTTTACGGGGCGTTCACCGGCAAGGCCGCTCTCGTCATGACGCGCAAGGGAACGCCAGCTTCGACGATCCACAGTTTGATCTACCGCGTGTCGGAAGCGACGCCGCAGGAAATCGAGCGCGTCGAGAAGGAGCTCGCCGATCTTGTGGCACGGGTCGGCCAAATGGGGCCAGCCGAGCGCACCTTCGCCCTGACGCAAATTAAACGCCTTGAACTGCGGCTTATGGATATCCACACGCCGCGCTTCGTTTTGAACGAACAGTCCCTTGTGCGCGACGCCGATCTTCTCGTGCTCGACGAAGTCTCGATGGTCGGCGAGGAAATGGCGAACGATCTGCTCGCTTTCGGCACGCCGATTCTCGTTCTAGGCGATCCCGGTCAGTTGCCGCCGATCAAAGGCGAAGGCGCGTTCACGGATACGACGCCGGACGTGATGCTGACGGAAATCCATCGCCAAGCCGAAGCTAGCGCCATCATCCGCCTCGCCACCATGGCGCGGCGGAACATCGCCATTCCCTTCGGCCAGCACGATGACTTCGTATGGAAGATGCCACAGCGCGACGTGACGTTTGATCAGATGTTAAACGGCGGGCAAGTCCTTTGCGGCCTGAACGCGACGCGCATTCGGCTTAACAGCGGCATGAAACGGGCGGCGGGCTTCGAGGAAGCCTATCCGACGGGGCGCGGCGAAAAGATCATCTGCCTTAAGAACCGGCACGATCTCGGCATCGTCAACGGCATGTTCCTTGAGCTTTCCGACATCCGCGACGAGGACGCTTATCGCTTCAGCGCGGAGGCCAGGACGGAAGACGGACAGCAGCTTCCCGGACGACAGCGTTTTTACAAAGGGCATTTTGACGACCACGTCCATTACGACCCGCAACGCTCGAACCGCGACTGGCGCGAGATCAAAAACCTTATCGAGACCGTCTGGGGCTACGCCATCACCTGCCACAAATCCCAAGGCTCGCAATGGGAAAACGTGATCGTGTTCGACGATAAGTTCGGACACCGCAAACCGGACATCCGCGCTCGCTGGCTTTATACGGCGATCACGCGAGCCGAGAAAGGCTTGGTGATCCTTGATTGACCTGAACGATGTTTCGCCGCCAACCCCGACGGTTCGTTACGATCTGGACGCCATAGCCGAAAGGCTGCGCGGACGGGCAGAAAGCTGGGTGCCGCAGCTGTTTCCAAACGGCACGCGCAAAGAGGACGAATGGAGGCTCGCGAACATTCGCGGCGACGCCCCGCGCAAGATCGGCTCCTGCGTCATCACGCTTAAAGGCGAACATGCGGGCGATTGGAAAGATTTCGACGGCAACCGAAAAGGCGGCGGCCCGCTCAGCGCTATTGAACACGCGACAGGTCTCACGGGGCGCGAACTGTTCGCCTACGCTGCCGAGCTTGTCGGCTGGTCGCAGGCCGCGCCGCAAAAACAGATGCCTGCGTCCGTCTCGAAGCCCGAAAAAGACAGCGCGCGCGAAATCGACATCATCCTGTCCCGAACGCAATCAATCCACGACACGCTCATTGAGACCTATTTTGAATCGCGAGGACTGATCTGCCCCGCAACGCCCGATCTTCTCTTTCACCCCGACCTTGCGCATTGGGATACCAAGACCGGCTAAACACAAAGCCTTCGCGCTTGAGCATCACCGCCAGCCGCTTATAGCCAAACCGCCGACGCTCAGCCGCGATCCGCTTCATGGCGATCCGTAGGGCGTCGTCGTTCCGCTTCGTCTTGTAGTGCGCTGTCCCACGACTGAGCCCCACAATCCGCCCAGCCCGCCGCGCCGACACACCAAACAGATGTTGCAGCTTTTCTACCGCCTGCCTCTTCTGGGCAGGCTTGCTCAGTTTTTTCTGAGTAGCTCCTTCATCATCGCTTTATCAAGCTCGGCTTCCGCCAATAGCTTCTTCAGCTTCGCATTCTCAGATTCCAGAGCCTTCAGCCGCTTGGCGTCCGACACTTCCATCCCGCCGAACTTGGCTTTCCAGTTATAAAAGGTTCCCTCGCTGATCCCGTGACGGCGGCACAGCTCGCCCGTCTTGGCCCCGGCCTCCGCTTCCTTCAACACGCGGATGATCTGTTCTTCCGTAAATCGCTTCTTCATCGTCTGCTCCTTTGCTCAGGTTGCAGACTCTAAACCATTTTGGCTCAGTTTTTGGGGAGAACGTCACCGGTTTGACAAAATTTTTAATCTAAACAGGAAACCTTTTCTAGTTATGGCAGATCAGATTCCAAAAGTGATTCAACCGGGCGAGCAATGGATGGGACAAGCATTACAAGATGCCAATATCGAAAGAATGGGATCTGAAGGATTTTTGTATGCGGTGATCATCCATTCAATGGGCAAGAAAGAAGTTTTACACAGAATCAAAATCTCGAAAGAAAAATCGTGATTCACATCAATACGTTAGCTCGATAGAAATTGTCGTGCCAGTTACCTCTGCCCCGCCACCCATCCAAATTGGATGGGTGAAGGTCAAATTATACTAGCAATTTCAACAAGTTATAAGTGATTGAAAATTCTGCCTCAATGAGGACATTTATCCGAATTGGATTGGATAAAAATTCCTCGAGTCGGGTTCGATAAGTATGGTTATTAACGGTCAGAGATGCGAAAACTCTCTACGGAACCCGACTTTTCAGTAGAGAGAAGTTCGAACAATTTCGAAACTCAAGCGCTCGGTCAGCAGTCGTTGTGGAGCATGGTGCGTTCTAGAGTAAACAGAGACGTGTGGGCCATGCATCGTGGCTGGATCGTTCTTGGACGTGATGCGATTAGCAGTCATGGCGCTGGCACATCTGCAGAAAGACAGTAAAAGAATCCAACATCAACGACATTGCCATTCACATGATCCGGCGCTATGGTAGTGAGTGGTTACTATCTTATGGGGATCAAAAGTGAAAACTCGAACGGAACACCTTTCTGCAGATAAGCGAAAAGATGCTACGATTCAGGCTGTTTTGACTTTGGCAGGCTCCCAGAATCCCAGCGAAATTACTACAGCGGCGATAGCCGAGCATATGAATGTGACGCAAGGGGCTCTTTTTCGCCACTTCCCGAACAAAGAGGCTATTTGGGAGACGGTGCTGCAGTGGGCCGCAAAAAAACTAATCAACTGCATAGACAAAGCGACTATCGAGGATTGCTCTTTTTTGAAAGCGCTGGAGGTTTTGTTTATGAGCCATGTCAAGTTTGCGATGGAACACCCCGGTGTGCCGCGCATGATGTTTGGCGAACTACAACGTGCCGGATCGACACCTGCTAAATGCGTTGTGCAGAAACTTATCGAGCAGTATCGTCATCGGGTTCAGGAGATCATTAAGAAGGGAAAAAAAGCAGGTGAAATCGACTCGACCCTAGATGTAGAGGCGGCTTCGATCCTGTTTATAGGTACGATACAAGGCTTGGTCATGCAGTCGCTCATTGCGGGAGACGTATCACAGATGCAGCGCGAAGCGACAAAAGTTTTCAAGATTTATCGACGCGGAATCAGTAGAGGGATGTCATGAAACAGCTTGGTTTTCAGCGCCGCGTGTTTTTTGTAGGTGGCGTGCTTGGCCTCCTGCTTATTCTGTTTGTGTATGTTGGCGTGCGCTCTGGGCCTTTGGCTCCCGTTGATGTAACAAGCACGACGGTTAAATCACAAAGAATATCCCCTGCAATCTTTGGTATTGGTATTGTTGAGGCGCGTTATACTTATAAAATTGGTCCAACGTCTTCTGGACGGATCAAAACCCTAGATGTTCATGTCGGTGATTTCGTCAAAGCAGGCCAAATTGTTGGCGAAATGGATCCGATTGATCTTGATGACAAGATCAGAGCTTTAGACTCTGCTCGTAAGAAAGCCGAGGCGTTAAGAAATGAAGCCGAAGTTCGTCGCGCTTATGCACAAACCCAAGAACAGCGCTATATGAAACTGTCGGCTTCTCGTGCAACAAGTGACGAGACGTATGTTACAAAAAAGCAAGAGTTACAAATAGCAGAGGCAGCTTTTGTTGCCGCAAACGAAGAACTTGGTCGTACGTATGCGGAGCATGACGCGCTTCTTGCCCAACGCAATAATCTCAAACTCGTTTCCCCTGCAGATGGAATAGTTGCCCTTCGTGATGCCGATCCGGGGACAACTATTGTCGCGGGACAGCCTATTATTGAGATTATTGATCCGCAAACCTTATGGATTAACACCCGCCTTGACCAGACGAACACACAAAATTTAACGGAAGGGTTGCCTGCCGATATTGTCTTGCGTTCTCGAAAAGAACGCCCGCTGAAGGGCCGCGTTTATCGCGTTGAACCGAAGGCGGACTCGGTAACAGAAGAAACCATAGCCAAAATTGTTTTTCAGGAGATTCCTTCTCCTTTACCACCGACAGGAGAACTTGCGGAAATCACCATTCAATTGCCTGCGCTGGATCCTCTACCAGTCATTCCGAATGCGGCCATTCACCGCGACGAGGGAAAGACGGGCGTTTGGACGTTACAGCAAGGCCGATTGTCTTTTGTTGTTGTTAAACTGGGAGAGTCCGATCTTGATGGAAACGTTCAAGTGAAGGAGGGAATTAAGGAGGGGGAAGAAATCGTCGTATATAGCGAGAAGCCTTTGTCCCAGCGCCATAGCATTCGCATCGTTCAAGAAATTCCTACGGTTCGAAAATGATAAGCCTTGCCGGAAGGGATATTCTTCATTCGTGGGGTAAGTTTGTTTTTACCGGTATTGGTCTTGGCCTATTAATTGGCGTTACGCTGACTATGGCTGGCGTCTATCGCGGCATGGTTGATGACGGGAAGGCTCTTCTCAATAATAGTGGCGCTGATATGTGGGTCGTGCAAAGGGGCACGCTTGGCCCTTATGCGGAGGCATCTAATCTGAACGACGATGTTTATCGTAGTTTACTGGCTATGAAGGGCGTTTCCGAGGCTGCGAATATCACTTATCTGACGATGCAAGTTCGAAGAGGCCCAAAAGATGTTCGCGCTATGGTCGTTGGGATTGTGATGGGCCATAAAAATGGCACGCTCGGATGGCCCCCTTATCTTGTGGCTGGAAGGCAAATTACAAGGGGACATTATGAAGCCGTTGCCGATATTGCCACGGGCTTTAATCTTGGGGATCAGATTTCTATACGAAGAAACACCTATCAGGTTGTTGGGCTAACGAGGCGGATGGTCTCTTCAAGCGGCGACCCCATGATTTTTGTTCCCCTGAAAGATGCCCAAGAGGCGCAGTTTCTCAAAGACAACGACGCCATCTGGCAAGGACGTCGCCGCACAGAGAACAATCCCTCTTTTAATCGTCCGAATGTTCCCGATCTGCTCGACGCCGTGATCGCCTCGCAAAGCACAAACACCTTTGTCAATGCCGTGCTGATAACCGTTAAACAAGGCTACGAGCATCGCGATGTTGCGGAAGCCATTCGCCGTTGGAAACGCTTGACGGTCTATACGAAAGCAGAGATGGAAGAGATTCTTGTTGGAAAACTTATTGCAACATCAGCCAAACAAATTGCGATGTTTCTTGTTATTCTTGCCGTTGTCAGCGCCGCGATTGTCGCCTTTATTATTTATACGCTGACGATGGACAAGATTCGAGAAATTGCAGTTCTTAAGCTCATAGGCACGCGCAACAGAACCATCGCAGCGATGATTCTTCAACAGGCCCTTGTCTTGGGAATGATCGGATTTGTTGTTGGGAAAATATCGGCAACCTATGCCGCCCCCTATTTTCCAAAATATATCTTGTTGGTGCCCATGGATTCCATCGCGGGGTTCTTCGCTGTTATGACTATATGTGTGCTGGCAAGTACGGTGGCGATACGCATAGCCCTTAAAGTTGATCCTGCCGAAGCGATAGGAGGCTAGGATCATGAGAACGGGAATCCATATCCAAGGGCTTAAAAAGCGTTACGGACAAGGCGAAACGGCAGTTGACGCCCTAAAAGGGATAGATATGGAGGTGTCTTCAGGCGAAGTAGTTGGCTTGATTGGCCCCTCTGGTTCAGGAAAAAGCACGCTCCTAAAATGTCTGGGCGCTGTCATCGATCCAACGGCAGGTCGCATGACGTTAGGTGATGAAGTTATTTATAATGATGGATGGAATGTTAAAGACCTGCGTGCGTTGAGGCGAGATAAGATCGGTTTTGTCTTTCAAGCTCCCTATCTTATTCCTTTTCTGGATGTAACGGACAATGTTGCCTTGTTGCCCATGTTGGCTGGTGTTCCAAACAAAGAGGCCCGACGGCAGGCTCTGGACTTGCTTGTTGCGCTCGACATTCAACACAGGGCGAAGGCCATGCCTTCCCAATTATCTGGGGGAGAACAGCAGCGTGTTGCCATTGCTCGCGGACTAGTCAATCATCCCCCCGTCATTCTGGCTGATGAGCCTACAGCCCCTTTGGATTCTGAGCGAGCTATGACCGTAATTCGCATCTTAAACGACATGGCGCGCCAATTTGATACAGCGGTCATCGTCGTGACGCATGACGAGAAAATAATTCCAACTTTCAAACGTATCTATCGTATACGCGATGGCGTAACGGTTGAGGAGGCTGGCGAAGGAAAAAGCTTGGCAGATTTGTCGCCCCCAACCCTTTCAAACCAAAACTAGTGAGGAAAAAATGGAAAACCAGACCCCCATGACAGAAAAACAGAATTTGAAACAGATGTTATCCTTTCAAGCTGGGGCCATTGTAAGCCGAATGCTGGTCAAAAACCCTTCCGGCAACGTGACTCTGTTCGCTTTTGATGAAGGTGAAGGGCTGAGCGAGCACACGGCACCTTTTGACGCGCTGGTGATTGGCGTTGAAGGACAGGCAGAGATATCCATTAAAGATAAAAGGCAGCTTCTTAATGAGGGAGAAACGCTGTTGCTCCTTGCCAATATCCCACACGCGGTTATGCCGCAGGGAAAATTTAAGATGTTGCTCATTATGATTCGCGGCGAGGCAAAAGCAACGACGTAAGTCCTAAAGGAGATTTCTGAATGCTCGCAAAGAAAGTCGTGATAGTAGGTTATTGTTATTAAACGAGGAGAGGGCATCATCGCTCTCCCTATCGTTAGTTCGGATCCCAAACGCGCATTCGAAACGTATTAACCATCAGCCTCTTGTAGACAAAAATAAAGACGTGCATAATCAACGCGTTAATATGGAGCATGTTCTTCCCCAGTCACGTCCGCCCCGCCATTTAACGATTGCTAACCCTTCTACAAGTTCCTGAGGGGGGTGGAATAGGCCGGTTTCGGCGCGGGATTCCCCACAAACAGCTGAACATTTACTTGCGCCAGATGGGGCTGCGCGGGACGTTTTCACCTCTCAAAGAGGCCGCTCTCTCGGCAAGTTCTGAACATCATGGCGAAATGTACGGGCGAAAATGTCCAGAGGTTTCAAGGCTCGCCATACGATCGCGCAAGTTCCCTTCGACAGCCGTTCGACACGCTCTAGGTCGGCGGCCATAGGGAACGTCGTCCTTGGGGATGCGGAGAAAAGCTCAGCAAGCCATGCATCGGATATTCGCGGCGGCCTCGGTGAAGTGCTTGCGTTCGCGATGCTCGCCTTTTTTGCCGATGTTGAAGCTGTCCACCGGACGGAAATAGCCCATGACCCGCGTCCAAACCTGCGTCGCGTGGCCGCATTGCGGACATTGCGGCTGCTCGCCATTCAAATAGCCGTGGGTGTCGCAAACCGAGAAAACTGGAGTGACCGTGATGTACGGCAACTGGTAGTTTTCCAGCACCGAGCGCACGAACTTGCGGCAGGAATCCGCGGAATCCAGACGCTCGTTCATGTACATGTGCAATACCGTTCCGCCGGTGTATTTGCATTGCAGGCGGTTTTGCAGCTCCAGAGCCTCGAAGGGATCGTCCGTGTGGCCGACCGGTATCTGGCTGCTGTTGGTGTAATAGACGTTGGGGTATTCCCCCGCCTGCTTGATGTCGTGGAAACGCTTGCGGTCTTCCTTGGCGAAACGATAGGTAGCCCCCTCCGCCGGAGACGCCTCTAGGTTATAGAGGTTGCCGGTCGCTTCCTGATATTGGCGCAGACGGCCACGGATATGGTCGAGAAGGCGCAGCGTCATCGCTATCCCCTCCTCGTCCGTCAAGTCGTGCCGGCCTTCGGTGAAGTTGCTCACCATCTCGTTCATGCCGCTGACTCCGATGGTGCTGAAGTGGTTGCGGAACGAGGAAAGGTAACGCCGCGTGTAGGGATAAAGGCCGCGATCGAACATCGAGGTGACGAAGGCGCGCTTTTTCTCCAGCGTGCCGTGCGCCAGATCCATCATGCGCTCCATCTCGGCGATCAAGCCCGCCTCGTCGCCTTTGAAGCGATAACCCAGCCGCGCCATGTTGATGGTCACGACGCCGATGGATCCGGTCATCTCGGCGGAGCCGAACAGGCCGTTGCCGCGTTTTTGCAGCTCCCGCAAATCCAGTTGCAGACGGCAGCACATGCTGCGGACCGCCCCGGGCTTGTAGGCTTCGGGATTGGGGACGCGCTCGCCGTTTTCGCCGCGCATATACTGGCTGCCGATGAAGTTCTGGAAGTACGAGCTTCCGACCTTCGCGGCGTTGGCAAAAATCGCGTCGGCGATGCGGCTGTTCCAGTCGAAATCCTCGGTGATGTTCACGGTGGGGATGGGGAAAGTGAACGGCTGGCCGGTGCTGTCTCCCTCGGTCATCACGTCGTAATAGGCGAGGACGATGCGCTCCATCTCCGGCACGAAGTCGCCATAGTTCATGTCTTGCAGGCTGGCGATCTCCTGCCTGCGCGCCTGCGCCAGTTTCAACAGCGCGTCAGTTTGCTTGATATGCGCGAAAAGATGCTCGCCCTTGGCCATCGGCATCTGCTGGCGCAAGTCGTCAGGCACGGTTATGTCCATCGTCACGTTGGTGAACGGCGATTGCCCCCAACGCGCCGGAACGTTCAAGTTATAGACGAACTGGCGGATCGCTTTGCGAATTTCGTTGTCGTCCAGCTGATCGCGGAAAACATAGGGCGCGAGATAGGTGTCGAAGGAGCTGAACGCCTGCGCCCCCGCCCATTCCGATTGCAAAATACCGAGAAAGTTGGCCATCTGCCCCAACGCTTCGCGGAAATGGCGCGGCGGACGGCTGGAAACCCGCCCCGTCACGCCGTTGAAACCCTCGGCCAGCAATTGGCGCAAGCTCCATCCGGCGCAGTATCCGGCAAGGCTGTCGAGATCGTGAATGTGATAGTCGCCTTCGCGGTGGGCGCGGCCTTCCTCGGCGTCGTAAACCTCGTCCAGCCAGAAATTGGCGATAACTTTTCCGGCGATGTTGTTGACCAGTCCGGCGTGGCTGTAGCCGACGTTGGCGTTGGCGTTGATGCGCCAATCGGCCTTCGAGAGATATTCGTCCACGGTTTCAGAGCAGTTTATTCGGGTTCCGTCGAGATAGTCTTCGCTCTCTCCCTTGGCGGATTGACGGGGTTCAAAGGCGATAACCTTGGCTGAGGAAGCCGATGGATCGAGCATGAGTGACTCCACTAGACGAAACAAGGGGGGACTTGGAAAATCAGAAAACCGGAACCGCGACACGAAGCCACAACAAGCAGCGCGCTACACCTACCCTCGTCTTTGGCAGCCTCGGCGAGGAAAAACTGAAACACTACATCTTGTGGTTTGGGGCGATTTCAGACGCAATATATGCTCACATATGAAGATTCGTGTCAAGAGCTATGCGAAAAAATCCTGTTGATAAAATCGGCGCGATGCCGCAACGCATCGGCTAATTATCGGGATTAATGCGTATTTTTGGCGTCGCCAAAATCGCTGCGATTTATCTCAAGTCCCAAGCGGAGACGCGAGGTATTGACGCAGGATCGTTCCGTCTAACCTCAGGCAAGCGGTCGATGATCGCGGATATTTCATTGCGCGATTTTGCTGGCAACGCCCCCAACCAATCTTTGATCACCGTCAAGACAGTTTCCGTTTGAGGTTTAGGGTATTCACCGTCAAAAAATTCTTTCCCAAGGAAATGCTCTACCCTCTCCGCCAGTGGCGGCAGTTTTTCTCCGGTTTCCCGCCGCATTGCCGCTTCTATGTCCACCGAGACTTCTCTTGAAATTGCGTATAAAAATTCCCCGAATCTGTGTGCGTCGACCAATCTATTGTGCTGATCATCGGCGTCTTGATTCGGCCAAGGATGCCCTTCGACCTCAGAGATCCTCGCTCCCAAATAAAGCGACACGGCCTCTCTGTACAATTTCTTGGAGCTGCTCGTCGCTGTCAGCACTTCAATCGCATTGGGAAAAGTGTGGGATTTTTTATGATGCCCTCGCTTCATGATTCCCTTGTCGTCGATGGCATCGACCGACAACAGCCCCATGGCAAGGTCCTCCAAAGAAGACATCATGTCTTCGGCAGCCCCCTTAATCAGGAAGTTTGAATATTCCGCCACATCGTTCCATCCGGAGTTTTTTAATTTTCCTATTCTCTTAAAAACGCTCACTTTATTCCCCCTAAACTTTGAAAACACCGCCGATGGTATAGCACGCATTGCCGGAAAAATGAATTATTTTCACCTTATTATTACAGCCATAGACAGCGCATCATGACTATGGCGAATCGTTGCGCTTTCGGCGACTATTGACGTTATCGAGCCGAGATTAACCATCCCCAAGGAGCGTTAACCATGCCGATTATTCCGGTTCCAGAAAATCTTTCCGCCGACGCATGGATCGATGCCGGACGATATGCCGCGCTTTATCAGAAATCGCTGTCGGATCCCGACGCTTTTTGGGGAGAGCAAGGCAAACGGCTGGATTGGATAACGCCCTATACCAAGGTCAAAAACGCCTCCTTCGCGGGCGACGTTTCCATAAAATGGTACGAGGACGGGCGGCTTAACGCCTCGGCCAACTGCATCGACCGCCACCTGCCCGCCCGCGCTTCGCAAACCGCCATCATCTGGGAGGGGGACAGTCCGTCCGAATCCCGCCATATCAGCTATGCCGAATTGCATTCCGAGACTTGCCGCTTGGCCAATGTATTGAAATCGCGGGGCGTAAAAAAGGGCGATCGCGTCACCATATATATGCCGATGGTTCCCGAAGCCGCGTTCGCCATGCTGGCTTGCGCCCGCATCGGCGCGCCGCATTCGGTGGTGTTCGGGGGATTCTCCTCGGACAGCCTTAAGGACAGAATCCTCGACTGCGATTCCAAGGTGGTGATCACGGCGGACGAAGGGATTCGCGCAGGACGGAAGATTCCGCTGAAGGCCAATACCGATGCCGCCCTGAAATCCTGCCCCTCCGTCGACACGGTGATAGTGGTTCGCCGCACCGGAGGACGGGTGGGATGGAACGAAGGGCGCGATCTTTGGTATCACGAAGCATGTTCGGCGGCGGCGGCGGATTGCCCTCCGGAGGCCATGGGGGCGGAGGATCCGCTGTTCATCCTCTATACCTCCGGCTCGACCGGAAAGCCCAAGGGGCTGATGCACACCACCGGCGGATATATGGTGTTCGCCTCTCTCACCCATCAATGGGTTTTCGACTACCACGAAGGGGAAGTGTACTGGTGCACGGCTGACGTGGGTTGGATAACGGGACACAGCTATATCGTTTACGGCCCGCTGGCCAACGGAGCCACAACGCTGATGTTCGAAGGCACGCCCAACTATCCCGACAGCTCGCGTTTCTGGCAGGTGGTGGATCGCCATAAGGTGAATATTTTCTATACCGCCCCCACAGCCATACGCGCCCTGATGCGCGAAGGCGAGATGCCGGTGCGTTGCACTAGCCGCAAAAGCCTGCGTTTGTTGGGTTCGGTGGGCGAGCCGATAAACCCCGAGGCGTGGCTGTGGTACCACAGGGTGGTAGGAGAAGAACGCTGTCCCGTCATCGATACTTGGTGGCAAACCGAAACCGGAGGCCACATGATAACCCCTTTGCCAGGGGCTATCGGATTAAAGCCGGGTTCGGCCACCTTCCCCTTTTTCGGCGTGCAACCAATAGTGGTGGACAACGACGGCAACCGCTTGGAAGGCGAATGCGAGGGTAACCTCTGCATCGCCGAAAGCTGGCCCGGGCAGGCGCGGACAATCTATGGCGACCATGAGCGTTTCGTTCAAACCTATTTCTCGATGTACGCGGGCAAATACTTCACCGGAGACGGATGCCGCCGCGACGCCGACGGATATTACTGGATAACCGGAAGGGTGGACGACGTGATCAACGTGGCCGGACACCGTTTCAGCACCGCCGAGATCGAAAGCGCGTTGGTGGCGCATCAGGCGGTGGCCGAAGCCGCAGTGGTGGGCTATCCCCACGACATCAAGGGTCAAGGCATATACGCCTATGTGACGCTGACGGCGGACGCCAAGCCGTCGGAGGAGCTGCGAAAGGAGCTGGTAAGCTGGGTGCGCCAAGCCATCGGGGCTATCGCCACGCCGGACGCGATCCAATGGGCTCCCGGGCTGCCCAAAACCCGCTCCGGCAAGATTATGCGCCGCATCTTGCGTAAAATCGCCGCGCACGAGGTGGAAAATCTGGGGGACACTTCCACGCTCGCCGATCCGGCGGTGGTCGAGGAGTTGATAAGAAATCGGGCATGAATCAGACTCCACAACGGCTTTGCAATATGTTAGGACGCTGCGGCGGCCAAATCGCCGCTTTGCGGAAATCCGCTTGGGGGATCGTCTAGCGGTAGGACAACAGATTCTGACTCTGTTTACCGTGGTTCGAATCCACGTCCCCCAGCCAATATCTTTTACCTTTCTGGTTCGATTGCCGTTCGATTCTTGCGCCGATAATCCGATTATCGGCTTGGAAATGGGGGAAAAAATGTCGATCCTTGTCGATTGGTGGTTCGGGATAAACCGCAAGATATTGCAGTCGCTTCCTCAGGATAGGACGACGCAGGATCTGGCGACTCAGCTTATGATCGGGGCCAGAGGCGTGAAGGACGAATTCAAAGGCCACGCCAGAATGGTTCTTTTCCGCCGCGACGGCCATCGCTTTTTGGCCAATGTCGCGAAAATATGGGCGATATTCACAAGATCCGCCTACAAGGCCTCGGCGGCGGCGTACACCGTGTTCCGCGAATACGAAAGATTGAAGGCTTTTCCGACTTGCCACGAAGAAGGCCAACGCCCGCGCTGGGCGGTGAACACCTGCGTGGATTCCAGGGTGCGCGCTATCGACAGGATGGCTCTGGTTTCCGGCGATGGGCTTATCAAAAAAGACGTGGGGGCCACCCTGCACAGCGCAGGTCGCGATCAACGTCAATTGTCGGAAGAAGCCAAAAGATGGCTGGCTCTTTCTTCCCAAAAAGGCAAAAGCGTCGACGCCATAATCCTCAGCAGCCACGGGGACTGCGGATATATACGGAAAGTCAGCGGCGAAGGGGCGAATTCCTCTCCCGACGATCCGGCGGCGCGATTGCTTGACGGAATTTCGACTGCGGATTCTTTCCTATTGGACAAGATCAGGGAAAAAGGAGTCGATTTTTATAGAAACAAGATACGCAGGACGCCCAAAGCCGACGATACCGAGCTGTCCAGACTTCAGGACGCTTTGGAAATAGCCGGATTGCTTCATGGATGCGACTTGGTTCTGAGTTATCTGCGGGACGAATTGAAGGCCGACATTCCCGTCTATTGCGTCCACTTCGGCGTAAGCGGAGGAAATCCCCATCTGTTCCTGCCGAAACGCCCGTTCGTCGCCAACGACGAAGATGAAACGGCGATAAGGCTCACCAACTATTCGCGCAGGCTTCACGATAGGGATCACGGCATCGTCAACCTGCATCGCCCCCCTTGTTGCGAACATCATCAGTCCGAGGAAAACCGAAAGGCCGGATGACCATTCAGGCTCTTTGGATGATTTGACCGCCAATAGAATCAGCAACCACCGTCATCATCGAAGTTACACCCAAAGGCAGTTCGTCATTGCGAGCCGCCAAGGGGCGGCTCGCAATGACGAACTGCCTTTGGCCGCGCCACCCGTTTGGCATAAGAGCCATATTTATCTTCACCAGTCACGCCCCGCCCTTTCGGGGGACGCGGGACAGCATCGGCTCGGACAGCCATTGCGGAAGCAGCGACAACCCCATGACGGCGGCGTACATCGGCCAAGGGAAGGCTATGCGGGCGCGGCGGCCTTCCAAACCTTTGCGGATTATCGCGGCGGCCTTTTCGACTGGCATCAAAAACGGCATATGAAAACGGTTAACGTCCGTCATAGGGGTGCGGATGAATCCGGGGCAGATGACGCTTACCGCCACACCTTCCGGAGCCAACAACTGCCGCAGACCTTCGCCATATACCCGAACGGCGGCTTTGCTGGCGCAATAGGCGGGGGATCCGGCAAAGCCGTGGAATCCAGCCAAAGAACTCATGATCGCGATCTGGCCGCGCTGCCTGCTCGTCATCAACGGAATCGCCGGATCGACGGCGTTTAAAACTCCGTCCACGTTGACGGCCATTATGTTTCTTATTTGCTCTTCGCTTTCGCGTCCGCCTCCGGTTCCCGCCGAGATTCCGGCGTTGGCGATGACCAGATCCAACGGGGCAGCGGCGTCGCGTTCGCCCAGCCATTCCTTCATATCCGAAGCATCCCGCACGTCGCCGGACTTGACCGACACTCCGGCTGCTCCGCGTCTCGCCGCCTTCTCCGCCACCTCGGCGAGGCGAACGGCGTCGCGGCCATGCAGCGACAACCTCGCGCCCTCGGCGGCATAAACTTCGGCCAACGCCGCGCCGATGCCGCTGGAGGCTCCCGTTATCAGAACGTGACGCACGGGAGCCGCCGCCGCTCCGGCGTTCATTTTGCCGCCATCATCGCCACCGCCGTGTCGTGCATGCGGTTGGAAAATCCCCATTCGTTGTCGTACCAAGTCAGGATGCGGACGAACGTGCCGCCGATGACCTTGGTTTCGTTCAACGCGAAGATGGAGGAACGCTTGTCGTGGTTGAAATCGGTCGAAACCAACGCTTCGTCATAAGCCCCCAGCACGCCCTTCAACGAACCGGCGGCCGCCGCCATGCTGATGGCTTGGTTTATCTCCTCCGCCGAAGTCGGGCGTTTGGCGACGAACTTGAAATCCACCACCGAGACGTTGGGGGTGGGAACGCGCATCGCCGTGCCGTCCAGCTTGCCCTTCAAGGCCGGCAACACCTTGCCCACGGCCTTGGCCGCTCCGGTCGAGGTGGGGATCATGTTGATGGCCGAAGCGCGGGCGCGGTGCAAATCCTTGTGCGCCGTGTCGACCACGCGCTGGTCGCCGGTATAGGAATGGATGGTCGTCATAAAACCGTGTTCGATGCCGACGGCGTTATTCAGCACGAACGCGACCGGGGCCAAACAATTGGTGGTGCATGAAGCGTTGGAAACGATTTTATGCTCGGCTTTCAGTTCCTGATGGTTCACGCCGTAGACGACAGTGATGTCCTCGTCGGTGGCGGGGGCTGAGATGAGAACCTTCTTGGCTCCGGCAACCAGATGTTTTTCGGCGTCGGCGCGGGCGGTGAATCGCCCCGAGCATTCGAAAGCCACGTCTACGCCCAAATCGCTCCACCCCAGCTTGGCCGGATCGCTGACTTGCAGAACCTTGACCCGATGGCCGTCGATAATCATGTCGTTTCCGGCCAAGTCAACCTGCCCGCCGAAACGGCCATGCACGGAATCGTATTTCAAAAGGTGGGCGTTGGTGGGAGTGTCGGTCAAATCGTTGATGGCGACGATCTCCACGTCCTTGCGTCCGGATTCGAACAATGCCCGCAAAACCAGCCGCCCGATGCGACCGAAACCGTTGATGCCAACCCGCACAGTCATGGCTTGCTCCGTTGTTTTTGGGTTATCCCGTTTTATGCCTAAACACCCGTAGGCTAATTGGCGGCGATTTTATGCGGCATTTAGCCTCGTGTATACGGCAAGTTTGCGCCCGCAAAATCATTTTGCCGCGAATTGTTTTTCCCTCTTGTGTTTTTACGCGTTTTCGGCGAAATTGCGCCTCCTCGGACGTGTGGGGCCATAGCTCAGCTGGGAGAGCGCGACAATGGCATTGTCGAGGTCAGGGGTTCGATCCCCCTTGGCTCCACCATCGAATTTCCGGTTTTTCTCATCCACTGTTCCGCAATGCCATTGTCGTTTAATGGTTCATGCGCCAAAGGCGCATTGGGGCATTGTCGAGGTCAGGGGTTCGATCCCCCTTGGCTCCACCATTTCTTTAACAACCCACGTCAGCCCGTGGGTTTTTCTTTGTCCAAGAAGCCAATTACCGCGCTGTTTTGCATGGCGCGTTGTGGACGGTGAGAGTCCGGCGATATGCCTTTTTCTCTCACTTTTGGGGCATTCTCTCACAGCCTTCGGCTACGTTGCCCACATTCCGTCATCGTTCCAGCGCGTTGATTTTCAAGCCAATCCGCAAGGCGTGTTTTTAACATTCCAAACAATCATCGCCGCATAATCTTCAAAATTTTTCGCGGGGTCATCGTCGCTTTTTAAGGCGGCGGCATACCGGACGGGAAGACCAACACAAGAAAGGTTCTTCCCATGACTATCACCACCCGTGATCCCGCCGATATGACCGGCCAGGAACGGATGCAGGAAATCGCAGCCATTTTAGCCGCTTGCATCCAAAGAACGATAAAAATGGAGCAAAAACAATGCACTAAGGCCGATTTGGGGCCAAATTTGACTGGACTTTCGCCTGAAAGAGAGCGTGTCTGTGACGATACCAAGAAGCGAAACGAAGGTTAATCATTATGACAACAAACATTCTTGCGGAATATGCCGCCCTGAACGCGATGGCCGTCAAAGACCTGCTGGTGGAATGGAACAAGTATTTTGACCGCCCACCGGCATCGTACAAAAACAAAACCTACCTTGTGAACCAGATTATCTACCGGATTCAGGAACTGACCTATGGCGGCCTGACCCGGCGCACGATTGACCGGCTGGAAGCCTTGGCCGAAAGCAAGGCCGCCGACCAGCGCAAAAGCGATCCCAGCCGCTTGGCGGTGGGGACGCGGCTGATGCGCGAAGTCAAGGGCATCGAACATTTCGTCACGGTGCTGGCCGATGGCTACGAATATCAGGGGGCAAAATACCGGAGCCTTTCAGGGGCGGCTTTTGCCATCACCGGCACGCGCTGGAACGGGAATGAATTTTTCGGCCTCGGCAAGAAGCCAGACAGCGAAAAGCGGCCTTATCACCGATCACGAAAATGGCAGGCGGAACAAGCAGAAAGGGCCAAATCATGAGCAACGCGAATTTACCGGAAAAGAAAATCCTGCGCTGCGCGATTTACACCCGCGTGTCCGACGACGAACGGCTGGATCAGGAATTCAGTTCGCTGGATGCCCAGCGGGAGGCTGGCGAATATCACATCAAGGCGCAAGCCCATGCCGGATGGACGGTGCTGCCGGATCGCTACGACGATGGCGGATTTTCGGCGAAGGATTTGCACCGCCCAGCGGCGAAGCGGCTTTTACAGGACATCAAGGCTGGAAAGATTGATGTGGTGGTCGTTTACAAGATCGACCGCATGTCCCGCAATATGTTCGATTTCGTCGATCTGATGAAGCTGTTTGAACAGCACAATGTCACCTTCGTTTCCGTTACCCAGCATTTTAATACTGAAACGGCGATGGGGAAATTGATCCTGAATATCCTGCAATCCTTCGCGCAGTTTGAACGCGAAATGACCGCCGAACGCATCCGCGACAAATTCGCCGCCTCGAAAATGAAGGGCATGTGGATGGGTGGCCCGCCGCCGCTGGGTTATGACGTGGCCGACCGCAAACTCATCACCAATCCCAAGGAAGTCGCGCTGGTCAAGCATATCTTTGAACGCTATATCGCGCTGAAAAGCACCACCTTGCTGATCGACGAACTGAAACGGGACGGCTACCGCACCAAATCCTATATCAGCCGAACACAACGGCCTGTCGGCGGTCAGATATTTTCCAGCAATGTTGTGCTGACGATGTTGCGGAACCGACTTTACATTGGAGAAGTTCACCACAGGGGCAAATACTACCCCGGCCAGCACAAGGCGATCATTTCCCGTGCCGTGTTCGATCAGGCGCAGGAAATCCTGAACGAAAATGGCAACGTCAAGCGCAAGCGCACCTGGACGATCAAATCAAAGGCCATGCTGAAAGGGCTGCTTGTCTGCGGTGGGTGTGAAGCTGCGATGTCCCCCACGCACACGCGCAAAGGCAACAAGGATTATTGCTATTACATGACGAATGGCTACCGCCGTAATCTTTGCGAAGGCTGCCCCAACAGCCGTGTCCCCGCTGGGGAACTGGAAGCGGTGGTCAGCGGCCAGCTTAAAGCTATTCTGGCTTCGCCGCAGATAGTCGTTGAAACGTGGCGCAAGCTGAAAACGCGCAACCCGGCCTATCAGGAAAGCGATCTTCACGATGCCATGCGGGATTTGAACAGCGTGTGGGACAGCCTGTTCCTCGAAGAACGCAAGCGCATCACCACGCTTCTGATCGACCGGGTGGTCATGCGGCCTACCGGGATCGACATCGAATACCGCGCCGATGGATTTGAGAAAATCATCGACAATCTGCAAGCAAAAGTGAACGCCAATCAGCAAATAAGGGTCGCATCAAAATGAACCATGTTCGGGTCGAAGGTAGTAAAATCATCGTCCATGTCCCGCTGAATTTGCGGACATGGGGCGGCAAGAAAGTGATCGTGGGGCCACAGGGGCAGGATTTGCGGGTGCTGGAAACGACCACGCGCCAGGACGATAAGCTGCTCAAGGCGCTGGGGCGCGCCTATCGCTGGCATAGCTGGATACTGACGGGTAAATACAAGAACGCGGATGAAATGGCCGAAAGGCAGAAAATCGACAAATCCTATATGCAGCGTGTGATGCGGATCATGCAGCTATCGCCAAAAATTATTGAAGCCATCCTTGACGGGGAACAGCCCGAAGGCTTTGCCCTGCGTGACATCGAGAGAACCTTCACCCCGATCTGGGCGGAACAAGAAAAGCAGTTCGGGTTTACTTCCCTTCGCTCATAAACCGCTTCCGCGCGGATATGATTGTATTGTAATTGGTGTCAGCCCAATTAACGAATTCCCATAGCGGGATGAGGAAGGATTTTCCCAAGGGTGTCAGGTTGTATTCCACGCTGGGTGGCTTCGTGGGATAAACGGTGCGATTGATCAAACCGTCCCGTTCAAGGTCTCTCAGTGCCTGCGTCAGGACGCGCTGGGAAATGCCAGGAATTTCTCTGCTCAATTCGCCAAAACGCAATGGTCCTACTGCCAATGCAATTAAAACAAATGGCCCCCATTTGGTTCCTATTTGAGCCAATACGTCTCTGGATGGACACACCGGATAATGTGGGCGGCGTTCCTTCCAGAGACGATGGTTTTCATACAATTTTCTCGCAGCTTCACAGATCGGCATACGACTGATACCTTTTCAGGCCAATTGCACCCGATGACTTACCTGCCTTTTGCTGCTTTCTTTTCCAGGAAAACCGCATTGTCGTTGATGATTTTCAGCGCGCTGGAAAAAATCTGGCTGCTGAATTCAACTTGGTTTTGCACAATGCTGGCCAGCAAACCAAACCGCTTCTTTTGCAGTTCTGCACCCTGACTGAAGCATTGAGACGCAAAGGCGCTTTGCGCTTTCTGGATTTTCGTCAGCTTCTCCTGCGCCGAACTGGAATTCCAGAACAGATTATTTTCTATACTCATGACTTTCTCCTTTTTGGGTTTGCAAGGTTGAAGGTTCTTTAATGGCCTGTACTATTTGAAAAGAGATTGATGACCAGCACGCCGCCGATGATCATGGCGATGCCTGTCATGGCTGCCAGATCGAGGGTTTGCTTGAATACGAACACCCCGACCGCCGCCGTGAGGACAATGCCCAGCCCCGCCCAGATGGCGTAAGCAATGCCAAGGGGAATAATTTTGAGGGCCTGTGCCAAAAAAAAGAACGAGGCCAAGTAGAAAACCACCATCGTGGCAGTCGGCACAAATTTCGAGAATTGTTCAGACTTTTGCAAAAAGGCTGACCCCGTTACTTCACAAAGGATAGCAAATGCCAGCATTCCGTAAGAAAACAAGGTCGGATGCAACATCATTTCCCGCCACCCAGGACTTTGTAGAGATTGACAAGGTTGGCCAGACGTTGCTGCTGGACGGCGATTTCCGATTGTTGCGCGTTGTAAAGCTCACGCTGGGAATCCAGCGCGTTCAGGTAACTGTCCGTTCCTTGATCGTACCGCGCGCGGGAAATCTTGTAGGCATTGCTGGCCGCATTAACCAGGGCGGTTTGGGCTGAAAGCTGCTCAGTGTAGGTGCCGCGTGCTGCCAGTTCGTCCGATACCTCGCGGAAGGCCGTCTGGATAGATTTCTCGTACTGCGCCACGGCAATTTTCTGCCCTGCGGAGGCACTATCGAGATTGGCGATATTCCGCCCGCCTTCAAAGATCGGTAGCGTGAGTTGCGGTGCAAATGACCAAGCAAGTGTCGAGCCTGATGCGAACAGATCAGAGAGGCTCGTGCTGGCAAAACCTGCCGATCCAGTTAGGCTGATCGTTGGGAAGAATGCCGCGCGGGCTGCGCCAATATTGGCATTAGCTGCCTTAAGGTTGTGTTCGGCCTGTTTGATGTCGGGTCGCTCCAGTAGAACAGCGGAAGGCAAGCCAATGGGCAAAGTATCAACCAGCTCAACCGTATCTAGTTTCAAGGTGTCTAGAACCGCCGGATCGGAGGCTGTCCCCATCAGCAACTCAAGGGCGTTTCTGTCCTGCGCTACGTTACGGACATAGCGGGCGCGGTTGGCGCGAGCCGTTTCAACAGAGGTGCGGGCCTGTTCCAGATCAAGCTGCGAGGATGTTCCCAAATCATAGCGTCGCTTGATCAGATCGTAGGATTCCTGCTGTGTCTTGAGCGTGTCTTCCGTGATGCCGAGCAGTTTCTTGTCGGCAAGATAGGTCAGGTACGCATTGGCGGTTTCCGCGATCAAAGAAATGCGTACAGTCTGTTGCACTTCTTCGGTAGCAAAATATTCTTCAAGCGCTTTTTCGTTCAGGCTGCGGATGCGTCCGAACAAATCCAGTTCAAAGGACGCGCCGACATTAGCTGTATAAGTAGAAGAAATCATCTCTTGCCCGGTGGCAGAGGCATTTTTAGGGATACCCTGACGGTTTATGTTGCCGCCTGCTTGAACAGATGGCATGAGGTCTGCTCGTTCAACCCGGTAAAGGGCGCGGGCCTTCTCTACCTGCAATGCGGCTACCCTTAAATCCCTGTTGTTATCTAGGGCGGTCTGGATGACCTGCTGCATCTGCGGGGATTTGAAAAACGATTGCCAGTTGACTTTGGATATATCGGCTTCAGTCACGCCCGTAATGCCTTCGTAGGCTTGCCCTTGCGGCCATTGCGCCGAAACAGGCAATTCTGGGCGCTCATAATCTGGCACCATCGTGCATCCAGTTAAAAGAGCCGCTGTCGCCGTTACCGTCAAAAAGGTTTTATAGAAACTCATGATTGATGCCTGTCGTCGCTGGTTTTTCTTTTCTTGAAAAAAGTTTTTGGATCGTGATGAAGAACATCGGCACAAAGAAGATCGCCAAGAAGGTGGCCGACACCATGCCGCCGATCACGCCGACACCGATAGCGTTCTGGCTGGCGGAACCCGCGCCGCTGGCGATTGCCAGAGGGGTAACGCCAAGAATAAAGGCCATAGATGTCATGAGAATGGGGCGCAGGCGCTGTTCTGCCGCATGGATGGTCGCCTTGAACAAATCCACGCCGCTGTCATATTGCGCCTTGGCGAATTCGACGATCAGAATGGCGTTTTTCGCGGACAGGCCGATGGTGGTCAAAAGCCCGACTTGGAAATAAACGTCGTTCGATAGCCCGCTGAGAGTCGTCGCCACAACCGCGCCCAAGATACCAAGCGGCACCACCAGCATAACAGCGAACGGTACTGTCCAGCTTTCATACAGGGCCGCAAGGCATAGGAACACGATCAAAAGGGAAAGCGAATAAAGTAGCGGCGTTTGTGACCCGGAGGCGCGTTCCTCATAGGAAAGTCCTGTCCATTCAAAGCCGATGCCTTCCGGCAGTTTTGAAGCCAGTTCTGCTATAATTTTCATGGCATCGCCGGAACTGACCCCCGGTGCGGGCGCACCCTGGATATTCACCGATGAAGTGCCATTAAAGCGCTCCAGTTTCGGGGAACCGTAAGACCATTCCGCCGTGGAGAAGCTGGAAAATGGCACCATTGCTCCCTCGGCGTTGCGGACATACCATTTATCCACGTCATCGGGATTCATGCGGTAATCAATATCGCCCTGCATATAGACTTTCTTGATGCGCCCTTCATGCAGGAAATCATTGACGTAGGAAGAACCCCACGCCGTTTGTAACGTCGTGTTGATATCAGCAATGGATAATCCCTGCGCCCCGGCTTTTTCATGATCGACATGGATTTTATATTCGGGAACGTCCGCCAGACCATTCGGGCGAACACCGACCAGCCGGTGATCTTGCCCCGCCATGCCTAAAAGCTGATATTGCGCGCCCATCAAGGCTTCGTGGCCGAGGCCCGCACGGTCAAGAAGCTGCAAGTCAAAGCCAGTCGCGTTGCCGAGTTCAACAATCGGCGGCGGATAGAAAGCGAAAACGGAAGCATCTTTAATGGCGGATAATGCGCCCATTGCGCGTCCGGCCAGATCGAAAAGACTTTGCCCTTCACCGTGGCGTTCTTTCCAGTCTTTAAGTCGCACGAACGCCATGCCGGAATTCTGGCCTGCGCCCGCGAAACTCCACCCGGTTACGGAGAATATGCTTTCCACCGTGTTCTTTTCCTGTTCCAGGAAATAGGATTCAACCTGTTTCATGCTTTCCAGCGTTCTTTCCTGCGTTGAACCCGCAGGGGCTTGCGCCATCACAAACATGATCCCCTGGTCTTCATCGGGCAGGAAGGCGGTCGGAATGCGCGTAAACAACACGCCAAGGCCCACAAGTATAACCAGATAAATAATGATAAAGCGTGTAGCGCGGCTGGACACATAGCCCGCGCCCTTGCTGTATCCGCGTTTGCTTCTGTCAAAGAAGCGATTGAACCAGCCGAAAAATCCCTTCTTCTCCTCGCCGTGATGTCCCTTGCCATGAGGTTTCAGGATGGTGGCGCACAAGGCGGGGGTCAGCACAAGGGCCACCAGCACGGACAGGCCCATTGCCGAAACGATGGTCAGGGAGAATTGGCGGTAAATCGCGCCCGTTGACCCGCTGAAAAACGCCATCGGCACGAACACGGCGGATAGGACAAGCGCAATCCCGACTAGCGCACCCGTAATCTGTTTCATGGATTTCTTGGTGGCTTCCTTCGGCGGCAAGCCTTCTTCTTCCATCACGCGCTCGACGTTTTCAACCACGACAATCGCATCGTCCACCAGAAGGCCGATTGCCAGCACCATTGCGAACATGGTTAATACGTTGATGGAAAACCCGAATGCGGCCAGAACGCCAAACGTCCCCAAGAGAACGACCGGAACGGCGATTGTCGGAATAAGCGTGGCGCGGAAATTCTGCAAGAAAAGATACATCACCGTCACGACCAGAACGATAGCTTCCAGCAGGGTTTTCACCACCGATTTGATTGAGAGTTTAACAAAGGGCGTGGTATCGTAGGGATAGACAACCTGCATCCCCGCAGGCATGAATTTTTGTAATTGTTCCAGTTTCTCTTTAACCTTGGTCGCCGTATCAAGCGCGTTTGCGCCGGTCGCAAGGCTGATGGCCAGCCCCGATGCGGGATGGCCCTGATAGCGGGAGATAAAGGTATAATCCTGCGCGCCGAGTTCGACGCGCGCCACATCTTTCAGGCGGATTTGGGAACCGTCCTTGTTCACGCGCAAAAAGATATTCTCAAATTGCCCGACGGTTTGCAGGCGGGATTGTGCCGTGATCGTCGCGTTGAGTTGCTGGCCCTTGCGCGCCGGAACGCCGCCAAGCTGCCCGGAAGAAACATCGGCGTTCTGCGCCCGCACCGCCGCCACCACTTCCGCCGTAGTGACGTTGTAGCTGTGCATCTTGTCGGAATTGAGCCATATCCGCATGGCGTAGGGCTGGCCGAAAACCGTGATATTGCCGACGCCGGATATGCGGCTTAACGGGTCGCGCAATTTGGAGTTCACATAGTCGCCCATTTCATCTTGCGACAGGCTTCCATCCTTGGAATAGAAGCCAATGACCATCAAGAAGCTGTCGCTGCTTTTTGAAACCGTGACACCCTGCCGCTGCACTTCTTCCGGCAAAAGGGCCATAGCCGCCTGCAATTTATTCTGCACCTGTACTTGCGCGATATCCGGGTCGGCTTCCGGCTCGAAAGTCAGCGTGATAGTTGCAGTGCCGGAAGATTCGCTGGACGATGAGAAATAGCGTAAGTAGTCGATACCGGAAAGCTGCTGCTCGATCACCTGCGTCACGCCGTTTTCCAAGGTCTGCGCCGATGCACCGGGATAGGAGGCATTGATCGTGACGGAAGGCGGCGCGATTTTCGGATATTGCTCAATAGGCAGGGTGAAAATGGCAAGAAGCCCCGCTAGCATGATAACGATGGATATGACCCATGCGAAAACGGGGCGGTCGATAAAAAACTGGGCCATGAGGATATATCCTGCTTCCTATTGTTATTCCTGTTTCGCGGGTATTTGCGGCGCAGCCGATTTTTCAACCGGATTGACAAGCACCCCAGGGCCGAGTTTCGGCAGCCCTTCCACCACAATCTTGTCACCGGCCTTTAACCCGGATGAAACCAACCATTGATCGTCGATGGCGCGCGAAACGGTAATGGGGTGAATATTCGCTTTATTCTCCGCGTCCACCAGCCAGACAGTTGTTGAACCGTCGGCATTGCGCGTCACCGCTTTTTGCGGGGCGAGAATGGCAGCGTCCGCCTGTCCTTGCGTAACCCGCGCCTTGACGAACATACCGGGCAAAAGATCAATCTTCGGATTTTCAAACAGGATACGAAGCTGCACCGTGCCTGTTCCTTGATCGACGGTTATATCCGCGAATTGCAGGAGTCCTTTTTCGCTGTAAGGCTCAGTTTCGCCTTCAATCGTCAGCGCAGCGGAAACTTGCGGCGCACCGCCGTTTGCTGATGCACTTTCTTCATAGGCGCGGCGAAGTTTCCGCAAATCAATGATGGATTGCGTAACGTCAACGTAAATTTTGTCGAGTTGCTGTACCACCGCAAGGGCTTGAGCCTGATTGGCTGTTACCAGCGCACCTTCCGTGACGGAGGATTTGCCGATACGCCCGGAAATCGGGGAAAAGACTTTCGTGTAATCAAGATTGATTTTTGCTGTGGCAACGGCGGCCTCGGCAATGGCGATATCGGCCTTGCTCTGTTCCAGCGCCGCAGCATTGTCGTCATATTCTTGCTTGCTGACGCCGCCGATCTTGACCAGTTGGGCATAACGCGCATGTTTTGATTGCGTCGATTTGATATTGGCTTGGGCTTTCTTCAGGTCAGCCATAGCGCTGTTATAGGCGGCCTGATAAGGTGCCGGGTCGATCTGGTAAAGCTGCTGGCCTTCCTGGACATCACTACCTTCTTCAAATAAGCGTTTGACAATGATGCCGCTCACCTGAGGGCGGATTTCTGCGACCTTGAACGCCTGTGTCCGGCCCGGAAGTTCCTTGGATAGACTGATATTCTCCGGTTGAACGGTCTGAACAACCACCTCAATCGGGCCACCCCCACCCATGCCGGGAGCGCCACCCTTCTGCCCTTCGCTGTGTTTTGGCCATGACAGGTAAATTCCTGCGCCGACCAGCAGCACGAGAGCTGCAATTACCACTTTTTTCATGGGTTCTTTCCTTTGTTTCTGAGCGAATATTTCATGACGAAGTCCTGTTTGCGGGCGGCGCAACGCCATGCAAAAAGACGCGCTCCATCAAATCCGCTAATCCGGCGCGCGCTACCCTGCCGCGATATTCGGCATCGACCAGACCACTCATCAGGGCGACCCATATTTCATTTAAGGCAGCGGCGGGAATGTCGATGCGGAAGACACCCGCTTGCTGGCCGCGCAAAAACAAAGCGTCCATCTTGGCATCCCAATCAAGATCGGGCGGCGGGCATTCCTGCTCCGGCTTCCAGTAGCGCGTCATAAAAACGGTGATTTCCCAATGTTTCAGGCTGTCTTGGGTTAATCGCCGCAAGGCGTCCAACGGGGGGGCGGTATCCAGTTCCGCAGCCTCTATGTCTGCGGTAATGACTCGGAGGCCGTAGGCAAACAGGCGTTCAAACAATTCCTCACGGGTACGGTTAAAGCGGTATAGCGTTGTTCGCCCAATCCCCACCGCTTCCGCCAATTCATTCAGGGAAGCCTTGGGCTGTTTAACCATTGCCAGCGCCAGCGCGTTCAAAAGGCCGTCATCATCCTTATGCTGATCGGGGAATGCCATTTGTTAAACTCTCTCCGTATATGGTCTTGACTGAATCCAAATGGAACATTATTATTCCATACCAAACTTAATATAACCGCGCAAGCCCTAAAGTCTAGGGAAAAAGGAGAAAAACATGGCTATTGGCGTTACAGGCGCAACAGGGCAATTGGGGCAAAAGGTTATAAAAAGCTTAATCGGTAAGCAGCCTTCTTCCGAAATCGTGGCCATCGTGCGGAACCCTGACAAGGCTGCCCATCTCGGCGTACAGGTGCGTGCCGCCGACTACGGGAATCCTGCTGCGCTTGAACAGGCGTTTGCCGGGATCAATAAATTGCTGCTGATTTCTTCAAACTCTTTTGGTGAACGAGCAACCCATCATTCAAACGTGATAGATGCTGCAAAAAAAGCAGGCGTGGCGCACATCATATATACGGGCATTCTCCACGCCGATGCGCTCAATGTTGAGCTTGCCAGCGACCACAAGTTGACCGAAAAAAAACTGGTATCTTCCGGCCTGCCATTCACCGTTCTGCGTAACGGCTGGTATTGGGAGAACCACACAATCAGTATCGCTCCCGCGCTGACACATGGCGCACTGGTCGGCAGTTCAGGTGATGGCCGAATTTCCTACGCATCCCGCTAGGACTTTGCCGATGCTGCCGTTGCCGTACTGACGGGCGGTGGGCATGAAGGCAAGTTGTACGAATTGGCAGGTGATCACGGCCACACGCTGTCTGACCTAGCCGCAGAGGCCGCACGGCAAAGTGGGAAGCCATTAGCGTACCACAATCTTGAAAAAACTGCTCATGCTGAATTCCTTGCAAGCGTTGGATTACCTCCATCGTTTGCCACGATCCTTGCTGAAGTGGAATCCCGCGCTCTTGGTGCAGGACAGTTGTTTGACAACAGCCATGCGCTTTCCCGTCTGATCGGCAGACCGACCACAACGCTGGAACAGGCCGTTGCCGATGCGCTGCGAGAAATTAAGGAGAAGAAATGATCGGTGGAATAAGCATTGCATCCATTCTTGCCTGGGTTTTAACAGCGTTCTTTGTCGTAGGCGGGATTGTGAATTGGGCTGCGCCTGCTGGCATCAAGAAAGATTATCGACGCTGGGGCTATCCACGGTGGTTTCACTATGTAACAGCTATCCTTGAATTTTCTGTGTCAGTATTGCTGTTTTTCCCTGAAACACGGTTGTGGGGGGCCGCGATGGGCGCCGCCGTTATGGCTGCGGCTCTCGGTACGCTTGTTATCCACCGCGAATATGCACACGCGATTGCTCCGGCAATTGTTCTTATTCTCGTCGCTTCGACAGGATGGCTGGCATGGGAGCCTATCCCATGAGTAAAACAGAAAACAAAGGAAACAGAAAATGACGCCTTCCAAGAAAAAACAGATTATCACTGGTATTCTCATGACAACTGTGATGGCGCTGACGCTGTCCGGTTTCTTTTCTCTGATTTACATGGGCTTCACCCTGGAATGGGTGGGGGTCTGGGCTAGGAATTTTGCGATGGGCTGGCCCGTAGGATTCATCGTTTCACTAATTGCGGCTGGCCCTGTTCAGCGGCTGGCTGGCCGATTGGCAGACTGACATGGACAACGGTATGAAGCCGAGAAAACGTGTTATCGTTATCCACCGCAATTCAAGGAAATAGCCATGTTTATCGACGCTGCCCGTTTCCCCATTGTCTACATGCACCATGACCGCCCGGAAGAACCAGGCGTGGATAGTTTCACGGTGTTTGAACAGCTACTCGACCGCGAAATGCCGTTCGTGCTGATTGGTTATCCCGAAGCAGAACACAGCGAAGACCATAACCAGCGCAAGCAGGTTGTTCTTTGGATGAAAGCCAATCGCAAACGCCTTCAGCGGCTCGTTTTTGGCATGGTCCAGGTGGAGCCATCTTTGGCGAAACGCTTGGTTGCCAAGGGATTCGCTGTGGCGTTTCGCAAGTTCTGGAGCTACCCCCTGATCATTGCCGAGTCCGACCAGCAGGCGCTGTCGTTTGCCGAACGCCTGCTGGCGGGCGAGGATGCGTCAGCCTTGTCCAAGCCCATAATGGAATAGAAGAAACACTAAATAAGAAAGATAAAATATGAAGCCGCCGCGCGCTTATCATGTTTTTGCGATACTGGCCGGATTGCTCGGACTGTACGGCGTTGCGGCCAGCGCGATTGCCGCCCACGCTATCCCCGATGCCCAAGCAGCCACCCGCGTATCCACCGCCGCCTTCTATGCTCTGATTCATGCCGCAGTTTTGCTTGGCTGGCGCAGTAGAGGCTGGCCGGAAATCCTTGTAAAAGGATTGCTCGTTTGCGGCGTGGTATTTTTCAGCGGGTCTTTGACCTTGACTTATGGCGCAGACATTGGCGGCTTTACAAAGCTGGCCCCGATAGGCGGAACCGTTCTTTTATTCGGCTGGTTTTGTCTCATCCTAGCCTCGGCACGCACGGCTCTGTTTCAAAAAACTGATTCTCGCGGATGGAATTCAAGATCGCGGTAAAAAATCCCCATGCCATGCAGATTTCTTCATACTCATGTATTGGCGTGAAAATATTTTCCAGCATGTTTCTCACCCTAAAATCACACTCTGATATTCATGTGCGATTCCGTACATGGCTGAGTTCTAAGCATTAGTACAAAAATTTACCTGTTATTTTTCAAGCCATATCCGATTTGGAAGTAAGTATCAGTGTGAAAGGTGCGTCCTTGTGACGACGCGCAGCATTCATACGCTCACATCCATATCGCCGTAAAAGCACTGATATTCCGTCAGCCGCATAGCGATGAACCATCCCCGGAAAGGGAAGATGTTAGCGTCGCTATGAACAAGAACCATGCTGAACAGATTTATAATTACAACCTGAGCGGGCGTGCGCCAGCGGGGTGCGGCTTTCGTGTACCCCGTCAACACGCATGATCTGGATTCAGACCGCGTAATATCACTTCGCCGTTCTTCTTTTTTCCTGGGCCTAGTCAGGGAAAAAGAAAATGGCCCGCAACCGCTACAGCGGCGTAGATTCCTACGCCGCTTTTTTTATTGCCTATAAAGCGAAAATCCTCACCAGAATGCCGATATTCACGCTGGATGATTTTGATGATCTCCAGCAGGAATTGATGCTGGCCTATCTTCACGCATGGCCGAGCTTCGATCCCGCCAAGGGCGACCGGCGCAGCTTCATTAAAACCGTGGTCAACACGAAAGCCCTTATGTTGGTACGCGATATGGAGCGCCAGAAACGATGGACGGGCGCGCGCACCGTTTCTCTTTCTGCGCCGGTGGGCGATGGCGATGATGCCGTGACGCTGGCCGACACCATCGACCATGAAAGCGGCCTGTGGGGTGATGCGTTCCGTGAGCAAAGCCAGATTTTCGCAGAACAGAAAATGGATGTCGGGCGGATGCTGGCCGCTATGCCGGATGATCTGCGCCAGACCTATGATCTGTTGTCAGAATATGGCGTGTCCGAAGCTGCCGATCTGCTGGGCATCCCCCGCACCACCATGTCCAGCCGCCTGAAAAAGTTAAGGAAATTTGTCGAGGACTACATGGCGCAAAAATAATTCCCTGCCGCATCGTCGTTTTCAGGCCGGACGGCATACCAGCCCTGTGTGACCACCCCACACGCGAAAGGACAAGGTATGGATCAGGCACAAAACAGCGAAATGGCGATGTTCAAATGGGTGCAGCACACCCCCGTGGGGCAGTTAAAAGCCCTGACGGACGAACGCTTGCAAGAAATCCGCGAAACGCTGGTCAAGGAGGTACGCGAAGTTGGTCGCGCCCTGCAATGGGTTGACGGCGTTATCAAGCTGAAAACCATCGAGCGCGACAAGGCCGCGAAAGCGTGATGCGGTGACGCTGGACAGAACAGCACCGCCGAAAATCATTCCGCTTAAGCCGCCATCGGCTTCGGAGCTTCGCCCCCGTTTATTAAATGCCTTGCCTTCCGTTCTGCTGACGCTGTTGCCGACCGGCATTATCCGTGGCCGGAAATTCATGGTCGGGGACATCGGCGGCAATAAGGGCGACAGCCTGGTTGTTGAATTGCACGGGGACAAGGCCGGACTCTGGCATGATTTTGCCACCGGCGCTGGCGGCGATATTTTTGACCTGTGGGCAGCGGTCAAGGGCTTCGACAAGCAAACCCAATTCCCTGCACTGTTGCAGGATATTCAAAGCCAGATCGGCGCTGGTCTGCCAGCGCAGCCCGTTTCCCGATCTTCCCCATCGACCCGCAAACTCGGAAAGCCCACCGCAAAATGGGATTACACCGATGGCGCTGGTCAGGTGATCGCATCCGTCTATCGCTACGATCTGGCGGACGGCTCCAAGGAATTCAGGCCGTGGGATGCCGCGCGCGGGGTCATGAAAGCGCCAGAAATTCGCCCGCTTTATAACCAGCCAGGTCTGAAAACCGCCGAACAGGTTGTTCTGGTCGAAGGCGAGAAATGCGCCGAAGCCCTGATCTCGGTGGGCGTGTGCGCGACTACGGCCATGAACGGCGCGAAAGCGCCGGTGGCTAAAACGGATTGGTCGCCGCTTCAGGGCAAAAAAGTGATTATCTGGCCGGATCACGACGAGCCAGGGCTGGATTACGCACGCAACGCGGCCAGCGCCGCCGCCCGCGCTGGCGCCATCCATGTTCACATCCTGAAAATCCCGCTCGAAAAACCGAAAGCCTGGGATGCCGCCGACGCGGTGGCTGAAGGGCTGGATATTCCGGCCATCATCCGAAGCTGGGAACGACTGGTCGCCAAGGATACGCCGCCACCACGCAAAACCCTGCCGCTATACAGCATTGCCGAATTACAGCGGGACAACAGCCCGATCCCCGACGATCTGATTTCCCCGCGCATCCTGACACCGGGCGGGTTGCTGGTATTCGGCGGTGCGCCGAAGGTGGGTAAAAGTGATTTCCTGATCACACTTCTGGCGCACATGGCGGGCGGCGCGGCATTTCTGGGCATGAGCTGCAAACGCCCGTTGCGCGTCTTTTATCTGCAAGCCGAGGTGCAATATCACTATCTGCGGGAGCGTGTGCAGCGGCTGGCATTGACCGATGCCGCAACTTTGTTCCTCAACGCCAATTTTATCGTCACGCCGCAGATTTCGATTGTGCTGGATGAAGCTGGCATTGAAGCGGTGGTGGATGCCATCCATCAGCGGTTTTCGGATGCGCCGCCCGACATCATTGCCATCGACCCGCTGCGTAACGTGTTCGACGGCGGTGGTCTGGGCGGTGAAAACGATAATGACGCGATGATGTTTTTTCTGGCGCAGCGCCTTGAAGAACTGCGCCGCCGCGTCAATCCCAGCGCCGGAATCATCCTCGCGCATCACACCCGCAAACTGTTCAAGAAAACGGCGGAAGAAGACCCGTTTCAGGCGTTAAGCGGCGCTGGTGCGCTGCGTTCCTATTACACCTCCGGCATCATGCTCCATCGGCTTGATGAAAAGCGGCCAGAGCGGTTGTTGCTTTTTGAATTACGGAACGGGCCGGAATTGCCACCAAAGATGGTCGTGCGCGCCGCGCGGGGCTGGGAAGAAGTCGAAAACTACGCCGCGCGTCTGGCTTTCAAAGAGCAAGGCGAACGCCAGGATGCCGAACGGCTGCGAAAGACCGACACCATCATCCACCTGATTTATGAACAGGCGCAAACGGGAAAGATTTATACCGCCAACCAGTTTGCGGAAACTTTCGAGAACAAGGAGGGCTTGGGCGGCAGCCGCACCATCCGCGAACGGTTGAGCGTGCTGGCCACCAAGGGCCATGTAAAATTCTTCAAGAACGCCGACGCTTATGGCCTGCCGCTGCTGGCGCGCAGCCGCCAAGGGTATCTCTGCGTCGATGGCATGATGCTGAACACGGGCCGCCTAGTCATGCCGACGCATTACAAGGATTCACAATCCGGCGAAATCCTGCCCGTGGTTTACACGCCCAGCCTCCCGTTTTCCGCCGCCGATGGCGAGGAGGAATCGTGATGCGCGTTTTTGCCAACTGCCGACTGACTGCCAACGCCTTGCCGACTGAATCCCGCGCAAGACCGCGTGGCACAACGCTTTCCCTTCAAAATCCAGTCGGCAGCTTCCGACTGATTTTGCCAACTTGCCGACTGGCGATAAGCCAGCGTTTTCAGCGTGTTCCGTCAGTCGGCAGTCGGCAGACATCCCCTTACTCCTACGGAGTAATGCCGCCGCCATCTGACATGGCGGCGGGCATTCCCCATCCACCCACCGTGAAAGGACAGCCGCATGTACGATGATGAAAAACAGAAGAAACAACTGAACGAACGAGAGTCTTTTGTCGAAGATCGCATTCAATCCGCCGCGCGCACGCTGCGCCGGTTGCCGGATACCCGCGTGCAGGGATATTTCAACACCTGGCCCGCGATCATCCGCGAACCGCTGGAAATCTTGCAGATGGAACCGGAACGGATGCGCGTGCGTCCGTCGCAGCAGGACATTACCGACATGGAAGAAGTTTTGTTCATCTGGCTGAAGTGGCTGGATCCCGACGAACGCCGCCTGGTTTGGCTACGGGCCGAGCGTGTGCGCTGGAAACTGATCTGTGGGCGCTTCGGTGTGGGACGCACCAAGGCGTGGGAAATGTACCGCCGCGCGCTGGCGCGGATAGCCGCAAAATTGCGATGAATTTTAGGATAATCAAATGATCGTCTATGGCCGATTTTTGCAATCATTTCATAGCCTTATTCGCTTGATAAGTGCCGCGAATGAAGCGTTCATGGATGTATAAGCAAAGGAGAAAACCATGAAAAACACCGCAATTTTACCGACCGAAAACAAAGAATGGGGCTTCTGGGGAACCAGCGCCCGCAACGGCTACGATGCCGAACTGACATGGGATGCCGCCAGCCGCTTTTTGGCAGCCGAATTTGAATTAACCCCCGAACAGGCCCGCGACGTGCTGGACGCGCGCTTCGGCCGCCACCTTGCCGATGACCTGAGCTTCATCGAGAACGGCAAGGACAACGCCAAAGGCCCGATCAACACCGCCGCCATCACCAAGCACCTGACGATGCGGGTGGCGGACAGAGGCTGGCGCGATTGCTTTGAAAACGCCATACGCGAAGCCACGGGCAAAACCTTCCCGCGCAAAGCGCCGATGACCAAGGACGCGCTTTTTACGCTGATCGCCCAGCAGCATCTCAGCATTGAAACGCTGGTCGAGCGCAAATCAGATGGGTTGGATTTTCACGATGTCGCGGTTTGGAGCGTCAAGGACGCGCTGGAAGCCGCTTACGAAGCTGGCCGCAAGGCGCGGAAATAAGGGAGGCAATAATGAAGCTGCATTTTTCTTGGAACGAAATCGAAAAACTGATTGAAGAAGTCAACACAGCCAAGACCGCCCGAACCCTTTACGAGGAAGAGACAGGCAAAGGCCTGTGGCTGGTTGGCGATCACGGCGTGTACCTGATGCCCAACACGACTGACGGGGTTCACCACAGCAATCTGGGCAAGGACGACCACCGCCTTGTCGTCTACGCCAGAGAATGCAATCCCGATACGATGGAGTTTGACGACTGGTGGGATAACAAGCGTCGCTCCTTCGGTGGTGACGATGGCGTGGAGTTCCTGGATTTGAAAGAAATTCAGGCGCTGGCCGCGCGCGGATCCGTGGACGGCCACAGGCCGGACAGCCTCGCCCTCAGCTTTTCCCCCGGCCAGTTTGCCTTGAGCGTTGTGTTCAAGCTGCCGAAGAAAAATGTCCGAACATAATTCTTACGGACAACGCGAACAATTCCTGGCATCTTAATACCTATCCTGGCGCGACGTGCGGTTACAATCGTCGCGCCTTTTTCATGTCCTCCCTAACCCTTTGAAATCTTGGGTCCCTCCTGCGCGAAAACCAATGCGGGGGGGCAAGGCCCGGCAGTTTTCTAGCGTCAGGCCCGCAAAACGGGTTACAGCGCGGTTACAGGTTACAGGGCGAGTTACAACAAAGCGGAGTTTTAGTTTGGATGGTTTGGCTTTTCCTGCCGCCGGATGCGATCGAGCATGCGCGGAAGGGCGAAGTCTGTTCGGAATTTCCCTCTGCGCCGGGGCTGGTGGTCTCGATCTCGGACTCCACATCGCCATCCCAGAATATCGAACTGTGGCTTACGTCGAACGGGAAGCCTACGCAGCGGCAACTATCGTGGCGCGGATGGAAGATGCGGCCTTGGATCGCGCTCCTGTCTGGGACGATGTTGCCACCTTCGACGGCAGACCGTGGCGCGGCCTGGTGGATATCGTGCATGGCGGCTATCCGTGCCAACCATTCTCCGTTGCCGGACGCCAGCTCGGCGACAAAGACCCACGACATCTCTGGCCGCACATCGCCCGCATCGTTTCAGAAATCCAGCCTCCCCTATGCTTCTTCGAAAACGTCAGCGGACATTTACGACTGGGCTTCGAGCAAGTCCACGATGACCTTCGACAAATGGGTTATTGCGTTAAGGCGGGGCTGTTTACTGCGGAGGAAATCGGCGCTCCCCACCGGCGCGAACGGCTCTTCATCTTGGCTTACACCGAGGGCGCAGGAAACCAGCGAAAAGCAGGAGACCTTTGTCCGGCGCAACGGCGACCGGACGGATCAGTGCTTCGGCTCCCTGACGGCGCAAACGGCGTTGTGGCCGACCGTGACGGCCACGGACGGACTCAAGGGCGGCCCCAACAGTCGCCACGGCAGCGGCAGCCTTCACCTCCCGGCAGCGGCGGTGCAGCAGCAATGGTACACGCCGAATGTGCCGAACGGCGGCAGGAGCAACCCGAAGGATATGTCTGCGACGGGCGCGTTGCCGAACGGCAAAAAACGCCAGGTCGGACTGGAGAACCAGGCCATCCAAATCTGGCCAACACCTATGGCCAATCCGAATTCCAATCGTCAGACGAAGCCAACGCCTTCGCAATTGAAGGGGGAGCATGGCCTCAATCTGGCGATGGTGGCGGTGACGCACGCATGGCCAACGCCGCGCGCCTGTTCGGGCAAACGCTCCAGCGGGGCGAACCGGACGGAGCTGGTGCGCTCATGGGCAACGCCGACGACGCGGGACTGGAAGGACGGCACGGCGACGGCGGATGTGGAAACGAATTGCCTGCTTGGCCGCCAAGCCCCGCGGAGCATGAACGATGGGACGGAATCCCGGCTGACCTTAAACCCGCTGTTCGTCGAATGGCTAATGGGATGGCCTATCGGGTGGACAGATTGCGCCTCTGCGGCAACGGGGTTGTCCCGCTGGTTGCAGCTTATGCATTCCGAACTCTCGCGGCTGCTGCAAACATCAACCGATGAACAACTCGATCTTTTTTCATGAGCGTCCGTATATTACAGGGAGATTGCCGCGATCTGCTGAAGACGTTGCCGGACGGCTCCGTGCATTGCTGCGTGACATCGCCGCCGTATTTCGGGCTGCGCGATTATGGCATCGACGGCCAGATGGGATTGGAGGAAACGCCGGACGATTACGTTCAGCAGCTCGTTTCCCTCTTTGATGAAATCTGGCGAGTTCTGCGGGACGATGGAACTCTGTGGCTCAATCTCGGCGACAGCTATGCCGGGAGCGGCAAAGGCCGCAATGCTGACGGAACGCATAGCATTGGCGGAAAGCAGGATACAAATGTCGGCACCAATATCGGCAAGCTGACAAAGGCAGCGGCGCCGTGCTGCAAGCCCAAAGATTTGATCGGCATTCCTTGGCGCGTTGCATTTGCGCTGCAGAAAGCTGGCTGGTATTTGCGGAGCGACATCATCTGGCACAAGCCAAATCAGATGCCGGAGTCAGTGACGGATCGCCCGACCAAGGCGCATGAATACATTTTTTTGTTTAGCAAATCGCCGACCTACTTTTATGACGCCGCGGCGATCCGCGAAGAACAAACAGAATCCTCTCGTGTTCGCTCCCAATATACATGGCGCGGACGCACAGATGACGGCAGCAATGGCGCGCGCGGCGGTTCGACTTTCAAGCGCACGGCCGCCAGCGGTGAAAAGATCGGCACAATCCCAGCAGACGGCAAGCGCAACAAGCGCAGCGTCTGGACGGTCGGAACGCGCCCCTTTAAGGGCGCGCATTTTGCGACTTTTCCGACGACGCTGATTGAGCCGTGCATCCTCGCCGGCTGCCCGGAAGGCGGCACGGTGCTGGATCCCTTTGGCGGTGCTGGCACCACCGGACTTGTGGCCGAGCGCCTGCGGCGCAACGCCATTCTGATTGAATTGAACCCCCGTTACGCGGCAATGGCCGAGGAACGGATTAGAACGGACGCGCCGATGCTGGCGCAACAGGATTAAGGCATGACTGAAACAAACACACGCATGGCTGATCGCATTGAGATTTGGCCAGTGGGAAAACTTGTCCCTTACGACAAGAACCCGCGCACCCATTCGACGGAACAGGTCAATCAAATTGCGGCAAGCATCGCTGAGTTTGGCTTTTTGAATCCTATTCTCGTCGACACGACGGCAGGGATCATTGCAGGGCATGGCCGCCTCCAGGCGGCAAAACAACTCGGCCTCGCGCAAGTCCCTGTCGTCGTTCTGGATCATCTGACGGAAGCGCAAAAACGCGCCTACGTCATCGCCGATAACAAGCTGGCGCTTAACGCTGGCTGGGACGAAGATTTACTGCGCTCGGAAATGGCGGCGCTGGCGGCAGAGGATTTTGATTTGCCTGTCATCGGCTTTTCAGACGACGAGCTGGCGGATTTGCTGGCCGATCCGAATGTTGTCGAAGGCCAGACGGACGAAGATGCCGTGCCGGAAGCGCCGGAGGTTCCGGTCAGCAAGCCCGGCGATCTCTGGCGGCTGGGCAACCACCTCTTGCTTTGCGGGGACAGCACCGTGCTGGCCAATGTCGAACGGGCGCTGGGCGGGATGCTGGCCGACATGGTGTTTACCGATCCGCCCTATAATGTGGATTACGGCAACGCAGCCAAGGACAAGATGCGCGGCAACAAGCGCACCATCATGAACGACAATCTGGGCGAAGGCTTCGAGAAGTTCCTTTACGATGCTTGCGTCAACATGCTGACCGTCTGCAAGGGGGCAATCTATGTTTGCATGTCCTCAAGCGAATTGCATTCCTTGCAAAAGGCTTTCACGGACGCTGGCGGCAAATGGTCGACCTTCGTCATTTGGGCGAAAAACACCTTCACGCTGGGACGCGCGGATTATCAGCGCCAGTACGAGCCGATCCTCTACGGCTGGAAACAAGGCACGGATCATTACTGGTGCGGCGCGCGCGACCAGGGCGATGTGTGGTTCGTCAACAAGCCGGTGCGGAACGAATTGCATCCGACCATGAAGCCGGTGGAGCTGGTGGAACGTGCCATCAGCAACAGCAGCAAGAGCCGTGACATCGTGCTGGACTGTTTCGGCGGCTCCGGCACCACGCTGATCGCGTGTGAAAAGCTGAACCGCCAATGCCGGATGATCGAGCTGGATCCCAAATATGTCGATGTGATCGTCAAGCGCTGGGAAGAATTTACGGGCCGCAAGGCGGAGTTGATTTCACCTGAAGAAAAAACCGCGCCGGACGATTGATGATCATCCGGCGCGGCGGTGGTGTTATTGATTTTCAGCGCTGGCTTGTTTCTTTGCGCTGGGGCCGGAAGCGATTTTGTAAATGCGCTGTTCGCCCTTGGGTTTATCAGACACGATTTCGTAGCCGCGCTTCTTGGCCAGCGCATGGGACAAAGCGCTACGGATCGTGTGTTTTTGCCAGCCTGTTGCGGCCACCATGTCCTCAATGGTGGCGCCTTCGGGGCGCGATAGCAATTGAATGACCGCTTCCAGCTTGCTTTCCTTGCGGACGGGCATGTTGGCAACGGCATCTAGCGCCGCCTTCATAGGCGGGGACAGTTTTTTCGGTACGCTCTTTTTGGGAGCGGGCTTGGCAGTGGTTTTGGCCTTGGCCGTTTTCACGGATTTGGCCTTTTTGGCTTTGGGTTTTGTGGGCATAAGCGTTCTCCTTTCTTCACCATGAACGCTTCATTCCCGGCACTTATCCAGTCAATTATCGAGCAATCTGATGGCTTTATTCGGCCACAATGGATCATGGAATGATGTACTTTGAGCGAAGGTTTATCGATTACAGCGTATGCACGCCATCGCGGCGTGAGCCACGTCGCCGTGTTAAAGGCGATAAAGGCCGGACGCATCGAAAAGGAGCCAGACGGCACCATCAATCCCGCGAAAGCCGACGCCGCGTGGGAACGAAACACAAATCAGGCACAAAAGCGCAAGCCGACAAAATCGAGCGAACCGCCGCGCCATGAACATGCGCCGGAGCCACAGGGAGAAACGCCTGTTGGCCCGCCCATCGTCAACAGCGGCCCCAGCTTCGCGCAAAGCCGTGCGATCAAGGAAGCCTACAATGCGCGGCTGGCCAAGCTGGCTTATGAAGAAAAATCCGGTGCGCTGGTGCGAACCGACAGCGTCAAGGTGGCCTGGTTCAATACGTTGCGCGTGATCCGCGACCGCGCATTGAATTTGCCGGATCGTCTTGCACCGCTGCTGGCGGCCGAGACTGATCCGAAAGTTGTGCGCGATCTGCTGGAGGAGGAATTACGCACCATCCTGAATGACGCAGCCGATGCGATAGCGAATTTGGAGATCGGCTGATCATGGAAGCCTTGCAGGAATGTTTGACGCACGCCGCGCTGGCGCTGCGACCGGATCCCCGTTTGTCGGTTTCGGAATGGGCGGATGCACATCGTTATCTGTCCCAGACCGCCTCCGGCGAACCCGGCCCGTGGCGCACGGATCGCACGCCGTACATGCGCGAGATCATGGATTGCCTTTCGCCTTCGTCCCCCGTGGAGAAGGTGATCTTCATGAAAGGTGCCCAGATCGGCGGCACCGAGGCTGGTAACAACTGGATCGGTTACGTCATACACCACTCGCCGGGGCCGATGCTGGCGGTGCAGCCGACCGTGGAAATGGCCAAGCGCTGGTCGAAGCAGCGCGTGGCATCTTTGATCGACAGCACGCCTGTCCTGCGGGAGCGCGTAAAGGAGGCGCGTTCCCGCGACAGCGGAAACACGGTGCAGAGCAAAGAATTTCCGGGCGGCATCCTGGTCATGACGGGTGCGAACAGCGCGGTGGGCTTGCGCTCCATGCCTGTGCGTTACCTCTTTCTTGATGAGGTGGACGCTTACGATTTCGACGTGGATGGTGAAGGTGATCCGGTGTCGTTGGCCAGCCAACGCACTATCACGTTTGCCAACCGGAAAATCTTTCTGGTTTCCACGCCGACAATCCAGGGCTTCAGCCGGATCGAGCTGGAATACGATGCTTCCGACCGCCGCCGCTGGTGGGTGCCATGCCCGGAATGCGGTGATTATCAGGTGCTGGAAGAAAAGCGCTTGCAGTGGCCGAAGGATCAGCCGGAACAGGCTGCTTATTATTGCGTTCATTGCGGCGTTGCCATCCCGACGCACCGCAAGGCGTGGATGAATGCGCGGGGCGAATGGCGTGCGGATGCGCCTGGGCCTGGCAAGGCGGCGGGGTTTCACCTCTCCGGCCTGAACAGCCCGTGGCTCACCTGGGCGCAGATCGCCGAACGCAAGGTGGCCGCCAAAGATGATGCGGCAATGAAGGTGTATGTCAACACCATCGAGGCGCGCACCTGGACAGAATCCGGTGAAGCGCCGGAATGGCAGCGGCTTTACGACCGCCGCGAAGATTATCGCATCGGCGAAGTGCCGGAGGGAGGCTTATTCCTCACCGCCGGTGTCGACGTGCAAAAAGATCGCATTGAGCTGGAGATTGTGGCTTGGGGCCGCGACCGCGAAAGCTGGTCGGTGGATTATCGTGTGTTGCAGGGTGATCCGGTCAAACCGGATGTCTGGCGGCAGCTTGACGGCGTGCTGGCAGAAACTTTCACGCATGCAGGGAACACGGAGCTTTCAATTCTGCGGCTTGCCATTGATACGGGCTATGCCACGCAGGAGGTTTACGATTGGGTACGCCGGCAGCAATCAGATCGCGTCATCGCCATCAAAGGCGTTGAACGTCTGGGCGCGGCCATCGGCACGCCAAGCCATATCGATGTCACGACAAGCGGCAAGCGCAAACGGCGCGGGTTGCTGGTTTGGCCGGTGGGTTCGTCTTTTTGCAAGTCGGAACTTTACGGCTGTCTGCGGAAAGACAAGCCCACCGATGAGCAATTAGCGAATGGCGAAACATATCCGGCAGGGTTTTGTCATTTTCCGAAGCATGGCGAGGAATATTTCAAGCAGCTCACCGCCGAACGGCTGGTGACAGTCAAAGACAAGCGCGGCTTTCCCCGAAGGGAATGGCGCAAGCTGCGGGAACGTAACGAGGCGCTGGATTGCCGGATTTATGCCCGTGCGGCGGCATCCGCGCTGGGGATTGACCGATTTGGCGATGCGACATGGGAGAAACTGGAGCGTGCGCTGGGTCGGAATATCCAGGCGCACGTAGCTGCGCCGGAAACACAGAAACCAACACCGACAACGCCCGCCACACGGCGCGTGATCAGGAGTGATTATCTATGACCTACACCACCGCACAGCGTGATGCCTTGCGACAGGCCATCGTCAGCGGCGTTCTGCGCCTGTCCTATGACGGCAAGAATGTCGAATACCGCTCGATGGCCGAACTAAAGGCTGCGCTGAACGAAATCGAATCCGCCCTGGCACGCGATAGCGGCCAGCCGCAAACCCGTCAAATCAAAATCTACGCCGACAAGGATTTATAAGTGAACCTGTTCTCCCGTATCAGCGCCGCGATGAAATTCGCGGCGACCGGAAGGCTGTCCGCATCCGCCTTTGAAGGCGCGATGCAAAACCGCCGCCTGATCGCCTGGAAAGCCACGCAGGAAAATATCAATTCCCTGCTGTCTTCCGGTGGTGATCTCCTGCGCGCGCGTGCGCGGCAGATCGTGCGGTCAAATCCTTATGCCTCCAACGCTGCCGACAGTTTCGTCGCCAATGCGGTGGGCGCTGGGATCGTGCCATCGAGCCTGATTTCAGACACGGCACTGAAGGATGAATTGCAGCGGGTGTGGTTGGCGTGGACGGATGAAGCCGACGCCGACGACCTGACTGATTTCTACGGCCTGCAGGCGCTGGCCGCACGAGCTATGTTCGAGGCGGGCGAGTGTTTCGTGCGCTTCCGTCCCCGCCGTCCAGAAGATGGATTGACCGTGCCGCTGCAGCTTCAACTGCTGGAGTCCGAACATTTGCCTTTTGAGAAAAACGAAATCGGCAGTAACGGCAATCAAATCCGGTGCGGTATCGAATTTGATAAAATCGGGCGGCGCGTTGCATATCATTTTTACCGGAAGCATCCAGGCGATGCGACCGACCAGAGCAATAAAGGCGAGATCGTGCGCGTTCTCGCCAGCGAGGTTCTGCACCTCTATCGCCCGCAACGTCCCGGCCAAATCCGTGGTGTGCCGTGGATTTCGCCTGCGCTGGTGAAGCTCTATCTGCTTGACCAGTATGATGATGCCGAACTTGACCGCAAGAAGGTCGCGGCGCTGTTCGCCGGGTTCATTACCAAGAACGCGCCGGAGGATAATCTGCTGGGCGAAGGCGCACCGGATACGGCGGGCGCCGCCGTGGCGGGGCTGTCTCCCGGCACGATGCAAGTCCTGCTTCCCGGTGAGGATGTAAAATTCTCGTCGCCTGCCGATGTGGGCGGCTCGTATGAAATGTTCCAATACCGCACGCTGCTTGCCATCGCGGCGGCGCTGGGTGTGCCGTACACAAACGTCACCGGCGATCTGAAGGCTGCGAATTATTCCAGTATCCGCGCTGGGACGGTGGAATTCCGTCGCCGGATGGATCAGTTCCAGCACGCGACGCTGATTTATCAGCTCTGCCGTCCGGTGTGGAAGCGCTGGATGGAAACCGCCGTGCTTTCAGGTGCGCTCCGTTTTTCAGGCTTTGCCAATGATCCCGCAAAATATACGGCGGTCAAATGGATAACCCCGAAATGGGAATGGGTGGATCCTCTCAAAGACCGTCAGGCCGAAAAGATCGCGCAGGAATGCGGCTGGAAAGCGCCGTCCGACATCATCGAAGCCGAAGGCTATGACGTGGACGAAACCTACCGCCGCATTGCCGCCGACCAGAAACGGGCCGATGCGCTGGGTATTCGCCTGGGCAAACCGGAACAGGCCGCTCCTGCACCAGAGCCGGTGCCGCAAGAGGACGACGACAAACCGCAACCATCTGAAAAAACCGAAGAAGGACAACAATGACCATTCTGCCACACATCGCCGGGCGCGTATTCGACACGCCCCTTCTGATTGTCCGTGCCAAGCTCGATACCATTCTGGCCGTTCTCGCTCCGCGCCTGCGCGGTGAAAATATCCCGTTCGGTAGCAAGCCCGGCGCGCGGGATTACGAACTGGCGGACGGCATCGCCATTATCCCCGTGGTCGGCACACTGGTGCGCCGGACGGTGGGGTTGGAGGCGCAAAGCGGATTGATGAGCTATGGCGTAATTGCCGACCGGCTGGACGCGGCGCTGCAGGACAATGCCGTCAAAGGTATCCTGCTTGATATCGACAGCCCCGGCGGTGAAGCTGGTGGCGTATTCGATCTGGCCGACAAGATTTTCGCGTCACGCAAAAGCAAGCCGATCTGGGCAGTCGTCAATGATGAAGCCTTTTCTGCTGCCTATGCCATTGCGGCCGCCACGGATAAAATTTATCTGTCCCGCACAGGCGGCGTTGGTTCCGTTGGTGTCATTGCCGTTCATCTCGACCAGAGCGTTGCTGAATCTGATGCTGGGTTGAAATACACGGCGGTCTATGCCGGTGGGCATAAAAACGATTTTTCGCCCCATGAACCCCTTAGCGATCCCGCCCGCGAACAACTGCAGACGGAAGTGGATCGCGTCTACGAGATTTTCACAACATCCGTCGCGCGCATGCGTGGCCTGGAACTCGCCGCTGTCAAGGCGACGGAGGCGGCTCTTTATTTTGGTGATCAGTCGATTGCCGCGGGGCTTGCAGACCGGATCGGGACGATGGGCGACGCCTTATCCGATCTCACGAAAAAAGTCGCCCGCCCTTCGTCACCATCCACCCGAACCCTGAAAAGAAAGGAAGCTCCCATGACGGAAACAAACCAACCTGCCGAGGACGTGAATCCTGAAAAGGAAACCGCGCCCGATCTTGAAACCATGAAAGCTGGCTTCAAGGAAGAGGCAAAAACCGAGGCGATGGCATACGTCGCCGAAGTGACCGAGCTGTGCCAGCTCGCTGGCGTGCCGGATAAAGCTGCAGCGTTTATCGCCAAAGCCATTCCGACTGCCGATGTGCGTAAAGCGCTTCTCGAAGCGCGTGCCACACAGGCGGAAGCGACAGCCATCGCTGGTCAAGTCCCCGCCAATACCAACCCCACCAACAACGCGGAACCGAAAATCGATACGGCGGCGATCTACGCGGCCCGCAACAAGAAAGGAAACTAACCATGCCTGAACTTACCGAAGGCCAGCATAAGGCCGAATTTATCGTGACAGAAGCCAATGGCCGTCTGTCGCGTGAGATCGTGACAATCCTGTCCGGTCAAAACCTCAAACCTGGCCATGTGCTGGGTAAGGCGGCCGTTGGCGCCGCGACGGGCGCTGCCGTCTCCGGCAATACCGGCAACGGCGCGATCAGCGCGGTTTCTGCGGGCAACACCGCAAAAGCTGGCGTTTACACCGCAACCTGTATCGAGCCTGCCTCCAACGGCGGCACGTTCTCGGTTGAGGATCCTGACGGTGTAGTCGTTGGCACGGCTGTTGTCGCCACGCCTTTCGCTGGGCCTGTCAACTTTACCATCGGTGATGGCGGGACGGATTTCGTGGCGGGTGACCGTTTCGCAATCACGGTCGCCCCTGGCTCCGGCAAATATAAGGAATACAACCCCGCCAACACGGACGGTTCGCAAACCGCCGTGGCGATCTTGCTCGACGCTGTGGATGCCACCGGCGGCGACAAGGAAGGCGTGATTGTTGCCCGCCATGCCGAAGTCAATGCCGCAGAACTGATCTGGTTCTCCGGCGCTGATGCAAACCAGAAAACCGCCGGTCTCGCCAATCTTGCCGCGGCGACGATCATCGGACGCTAACCGTTCAAAAACTCAAACCGAAGCCCCGCCCTAAAAAGCGGGGCTTTTTATTCCCACCCGAAAGGAGCCTCGCATGCCTACCCTTGATATTTTTTCCAACAATGCCTTTTCGGTGATCTCACTCACCGATGCGGTCAACAAAATGCCGTTTGTTCCTGGCCGTATCGGCCAGCTCGGCCTTTTTGAAGAAAAAGGCGTATCCACGACCTCAATCATGATCGAAGAGAAAGAAGGTTCTCTGACGCTCATTGAAACCAGCCAGCGTGGCGCGCCTGCCCAGCAAAACAAGCACAACAAGCGTAAAGCACGCTCGTTGGCGATTCCGCATATCGCGCTGGAAGACACGATTCAAGCCGACGAAATCCAGAATGTCCGCTCTTTCGGGAGCGAGGCCCAACTGGAAGGCGTGCAAAGCGTCGTGAATTCCCGCCTTTCCGAAATCATGCCCAAGCATGATGCCACGCTGGAGCATTTGCGGATCGGCGCGATCAAAGGGCAAATCCTCGATGCCGATGGCGTGACGGTTCTCTACGATCTGTTCACGGAATTCGGCGTGTCGCAAGTCGCGGAGGTGGATTTCGACCTTGATAACGCCACTCCGGCCAAAGGAGCGGTGCGCAAGAAATGCCACGACGTGATCCGCAAGATCGAGGATGAACTTGGTTCGGCACCGTACACTTACATTCATGCGATGTGTTCGGCGGAATTCTTCGACGATCTTGTGTCTCATCCCGAAGTCGAGGAAGCCTATCGCCGCTTTCAGGAAAGCGCTTTCCTGCGCGCTGGTCTTGCCCGCAAGAGTTTTGAGTATGCGGGCATTACCTTCGAGGAATATCGCGGCAAAGTTGGCGGGGTGGATTTCATTCCCGCGAACAAAGCGCATTTCTTCCCGGTTGGCGTGCCTGGACTGTTCAAGCAGTACAACGCGCCGGCAGACTTCGTGGAAACGGCGAATACCATTGGCCTGCCGCGTTACGCCAAACAGGCCATTGATCAGGAGTTCGGTCGCTGGGTTAAGCTGCACACGCAGTCAAACCCGCTGCCGATCTGCACCCGCCCGAAAGTGTTGATCAAAGCCAAGCGGACGTAAGACCGTGGCTTTTCCCGGCATGATCGACCAGCTTTTTACGGATCCCGTATTGAGCAAGCCCGCCACCTATCTGGCATTTGGCACATCCACACCGTATCCGGTGCGGGTGATTTCAAAGCAGCCGGATACGGTGGTGGGATTCGGCGACGGACAGTTGCATGTGTCGACAGTTTTGTTCGACGTGCGCAGCCTGGACGTTCCTGAACCCGCCAAAGGTGACCAAATCACCTGTGAGGGCATCACCTATGTCGTGCAATCCGAACCCAAAGCAGACCGTGAGCGCCTTGTCTGGACGCTCGATGTGAGGCCCGCATGAGACTGCAAGCCGCCATTCAAGGCAATTTGAAAGCCATGATGGCAACCGAAGTCAAAGCCGCTGAAAAAGCTGTCAGCGGTGGGGTGCGCCAGGCCACGGACGGTTTGAAGAACGAATTGCGCAGCCAGGTGACGGGCGCTGGGCTTGGAGAACGCCTTGCCAAAAGCTGGCGCGGCGATCTCTATCCCAAAGGCGGCATGAGCATCAACGCTGCTGGGTTTATTTATACGAAAGCGCCGGAAATTATCGGGGCATTTGCCTACGGGGTAACTATCCGCAGCAAGAGCGGACGGTTTCTGGCAATCCCTACGCAATACGTCACGCGCCGTCAAAATAAGAAAGTCACGCCTGCTGATTTTGCCGAGGCTGGCATTCCGCTTCGCTATGTGCCGCCGAAAGGTGCGCGGCGTGTCGGATTGCTGGTCGTCGATGATTTCCGCATCACCAGCAAAGGCAAAGCGCGTGTCGCCAGTGATCGAGCGAAAAAGACAGGACGCGGTTTAACCACCGTCGTCATGTTTATCCTTGTGCCGCAAGCGCAACTGAAAAAACGCTTCGATATCGACAGCGTTGCCAAGAAATGGATCGAGCGTTTGCCGTCACTCGTCACGGCAAGCTGGCCCGACGAAAAGGAAGAAAAATGACCGATAGAGAAGCCATCCTGCAGGCGCTGTTCGCGCTTTTGCAGACGATCACTGACGCCACCATTTTGCGCAACGAGGCATTGCCGGAGCGTATTCCGGATGGCGGCCTGATTATTCTGCGCGACGGCGATCCTGGCGAACCGGAAACGCTGCTTTCGCCTGTTTCCTATTACTGGCAGCACCGCGCGCTGGTGGAAGCTATTGTTCAAAAAGGCGATCAGGCCGCGCGTGATCTCGCGCTGGACGGCCTGTATCGCAAGATTTCCCTCGCCATCGCGGGCGACCGCACGTTGGGCGGCCTTTGCGACCGTGTCACACCGCAAGCGCCGGACAGCAATGTGCTGGCGGTCGAGGGATCGCCGCAAATCAAGGGCGCAATCATTCCCGTCGAACTCATCTACGTCACCGCCGATCCCCTCGGCTGATTTCTTTCAACTCAAACATAGGAGGTAAACATGGCTCGTGCATACGGCGCCAATGCCCAGCTATTGGGTAAATTCGAAACGGTTTACGGCACACCGCCGACCGGAAACTATATCAAGTTTCCGTTCGTCTCGTCCGATCTCGGCTCTGAACAGGGTTTGATCGCATCCGATCTACTCGGTCAGGGGCGTGACCCCGCACAACCCATCCGCGATGTCATCCGCGTGGAAGGCAACGTGGTGGTGCCTGTCGATCTGCGCAACTTCGGCCATTGGCTGAAGGCGCTTCTCGGCGCACCGACAACCACCGGCAGCGGGCCTTACACCCACACTTTCGTTTCCGGTGCATCGAGCCTGCCCAGCATCGCGCTGGAAGTCGGTATGCCAGAAGTACCGATTTTCTTCATGGAAGCTGGTGTGCGTGTTAATTCCGCGCAGTTGAGTTTCGCGCGCTCCGGTGCGGCCAACGCGACGCTGAATTGTATCGCTCAGGGAGAAACCGATGCGACGACAACGGGCGGCGGTACGCCAACCGTGGCATCGCTGACGCGCTTCAATCAGTTCCAGGGATCGATCAAGAAGGATGGCGTGCAGCTTGGCAACGTAACCGGCGCGCAGTTGACCTATACCAACAACCTGGAGCGGATCGAAACCATCCGTTCGGACGGCAAGATCGACGGCGCGGATCCGACCATCGCCGCGCTGACCGGAAACATCGAAGTCCGGTTTGCGGATACCGCGCTGATCGATGCGGCCACCGACAACACGCCGCTGGAATTGGCGTTCGCTTACACCATCGATGCCGATAAATCGCTGACGTTTACGGCGCACGAAGTGTATTTGCCGAAGCCGAAACTGGCGATCTCCGGCCCTGGCGGTGTCCAGGCCACCTTTGACTGGCAGGCGGCGAAGGCGACAAGCCCCGCGCGCATGCTGACTGTTGTCCTCAAAAACGATGTAGCGAGTTACGCATGATTACCTTGAACCTCAAACGTGAAAACTACTGGCTGGATCTCATTCATGGCGTGCGCGTGCATGTGCGTCCGGCTTCCACCGCCCTTGTCATGGCCGCGCGCGTCGAAGCCCTGAAAGAAGAAGCGGAACCAGCAGCCCGTAGCACCGCCCTTATTAAACGCTTGGCGCAGCTTGCCATCGTTGAATGGGACGGCATTGGAGGCAAAGACGGTGAACCTCTTCCGGTCACGCCGGAGGGCGTATTTGCCCTTATGGATTTGTGGCCTATCGCCGAAGCCTTCGAGCGTCTTTATCTCGGCCCCGCGCTGTTGCTGGAACAGGAAAAAAACGTCTAACGGCTCGTTGCCGCTGGCACTTTGGCGGCGGGCCGGATTACTGCGCTTCCTGCCAGGATGCGGATTTGCCTTGTGCGCGGGGCGAACCCAATGCGGAAGGCGAGCTTTGTCCGTACCGGGCGCAAGAACCGCAAAGCATGGAAGCGTGGCAGGCCTGGGATTTGGCACTGCGGTGCGGCGGGCAATTGCGCCTGAGTCAAATGGTCGCCATCGGCATGGATTTTTCGGCGGCGCTGCAAGTTGCGGCATCGCTCGGCCATGACGCAAACGCCACGGCGGAGTTCCTTCCCGCCATCGAAGCCGGAATGACCTCGGCGTTTAACGAAAAACTTAGTAGCGAGATCAAAACCCATGGCCGAACGTAATCTTGCCATCCGATTGAGCGTCCTCGACGGCGGCAGGGTGAAGGCCGAACTGCGCGAAGTCGGTGAAACGGGCGAAAAGTCGCTCAAGAAAATCGAACTGGCAGGACAGCCTGCCTCAAAATCGTTGCTGGCGCTGAATGCGGCCGCCAATGATGTTAAAGGCTCGGTTGTCGGCCTGACGGGCAACCTTGGGCCTTTGGGATCTGCGCTGGGTGCAATTGGCCCTGTTGGTCTTGCGGTTGGCGCGGCTTTGGCGATTGTCACGCTGGGCCTGAAATCAGCGCTGGAAAACGCCGCCGAGGCCGAACAGTCCTTCAATCGCTTGCAGGCCGTTTTGCGCGCCACGGGCAACACAACAGGCCTGTCCGGCAAACAGATCGCGGCCTTTGCCGATCAGATTGAATCCTCCACCTTGGCGACCGCCGAACAGGTGCAGGACGCGGCGGGCGTTATGGCCACGTTCCGCTCTGTCACAGGGGAAACTTTCACCCGCGCAATGACGCTGGCGCAGGATATGTCTGCCGTGTTCGGCACGGATTTGCGCGGCAGCGTCACCCAGCTTGGCAAGGCTCTGGAAAATCCTGCTGAGGGTCTGACGGCGCTGCGCCGGATCGGAATCCTGTTCACTGACAGCCAGAAGGATTTAATCCAATCGCTGGTCGACACGGGAAAGCAGGCCGAAGCCCAGAAAGTCATTCTGGATGCGCTGGAATCCAAAGTCGGCGGCGCTGGTGCAGGCGAAGCCACAGGTTTGACGGGCGCCACCAACCGCCTGTCCGATGCCTGGGGCAATCTGATGGAGGATATCGGGCAAACCCGCGTTGTAGCTGGTTCTGCGGAAGGCGCACTGAGCGGTCTTTCGTTTGTCGTCGAAGGTCTGCGCAATTTGATGAAGGATGATCCCATCGGCAAGCAGCTGATGGATGCCCAGCAGGACTTGGCAAAGCAGGAAGAACGTCTAAAACGACTGCAGAATTATAATCCTGTCCTGCCGTTCACGGACATGAGTCCGATGGTCGAGCGCCAGGAAGGGCGCGTGGCGAAACTGCGCGAGGAGATGAACAGCCTTTTGGCGCAGGCCCGCCAGGAAGCACAGGAATACGAAGCAGAACAGCAAAAGCTGCAGGCCGCCCAAGAACAGGCCGCGCGTGACCGACGCGCCGATCTTTTAAGTGAACAGCGCAAAAAGCTGGACGATGCCGTCGACAAACTGGCGACCGATCCTGCCGACCGCATTGCCAAGGTCAACAAAGAGCTGGAAACCACCAAACAACGCCTTGAAGCCTTGCGTGAAAAAGACGGCAGCAACGCCGGTGCGGTGGAGACAGCGCTGCAGCAAGCGGAAGAAATCTCTCGCCGCCAGATCGAAGCGATTGAAAAGCCTGCCCGTGAAGCGGCCACCCGCGTCATGGAGGCAAACAGTAAGGTTGTGGCCGATCTCCAGCGTCAAATGCTGGGCCTTTCAGACAAGCGCCAAGCCTTCATCGATCAGGCCGTGGGTCGCCTTTCTAAAGACGCGGGCGATGCGCAGCGCGAACAAACGCGCAAACTCGCGGCACAGCTTTTTGACAGCCAGGCTTATTCCGAAGCGCAAAAAGTCGTCGAGGATTTGACTAAGCAGATTGAACGCCTGACCGATAAACGCGCCGCATTCATTCAAGATGCGGTTGGCCGCTTGTCGGATAACGCAACATCGTCACAGCGCGCCGAAGTCGAAAAGCTGGCTGCCGCCCTTTACGATCAGGGTGAAGCCCAGCAGAAGCTGAACAAGCTGAAACAGGAAGGTGAACAAGTCACCAATGCCACGCGCACGGCGACGGAAACCTACGCGGCGGAGCTGGAGCGTCTTAAAAACATGCTCGACGCTGGTGCGATCAGCCAGGAAACCTATAACCGCGCGGTCGCCAATGCTGAAAAACAGCAGCTTGACGCGCGCAAGGATGCCGAGGCTGGAGCATTGCGGGCCTTCCGCAATTACCGTGAACAAGCCGAGGATGCAGCATCGGCGGTCGAAAAAGCCTTCACCGAGGGCATGAAGGCAACCGAGGACGCGATTGTGGATTTTGTCACTTCCGGTGGCAAAAGCCTGAAAAGCCTGGGCGACATGGCAAATTCCATCGTGGCCGACATCACACGCATGGCCGTGCAAAAGTCGATCACGGGGCCGCTCTTCAACATGCTGGGCAGTAGCATGGGTGGTGGCGGTTTCCTGGACAGCATTTTCAGCAGCATCTTCCACGAAGGTGGCGAGGTTGGCGGATCAGCGCCCCAGCGCCGTGTGCCTGCCTATGTGTTTGCCAACGCGCCGCGCTATCACACGGGCGGCGTGGCGGGTCTGAAGCCGGGGGAAATCCCCGCCATTCTAGAGCGCGGCGAGATCGTTTTACCGAAGGACGGCACTCGTATGGGATCGCCTGTCAACGTCGTCATGAACATCACAACGCCGGATGCCAGCAGCTTCCGCATGAGCCAGTCGCAAATCACGGCTGAAGCGGCGCGTGGCATTCAACGTGCCAAGAGGAATCTGTAATGGCCTTCCACGAAGTGCAATTTCCGAACGATATTGCCTATGGGGCAACGGGCGGGCCGGAGTTTGCGACCAGCGTCGTTGCCACGGCCTCTGGCTATGAACAGCGCAATATCAATTGGTCGGCAGCGCGTGGGCGGTGGGATGTTGCCTCCGGCCTTAAAAAGCAGACGCAGCTGGACACGCTGATCGCCTTCTTCCGCGCGCGCAAAGGCCGTGCGCATGGATTCCGGTTCAAGGACTGGACGGATTACAAGGCGACCGCGCAGGCGCTAGGCACGGGCAACGGCACGGTCACCACGTTCCAGCTAATCCGCACTTATTCATCGGGTGGTAGCACGGACGTGCGCACCATTACCAAGCCCGTGACTGGTACGGTCAAGGTTTATCTGGCAGGCGTGCAACAGATGTCCGGCTGGTCGGTCAACACCACCACCGGCGTCATCACTTTTTCGACTGCGCCGGGAAATGGCGTGGCCGTATCGGCTGACTATGAATTCGACGTGCCGGTGCGTTTCGATACCGACCGCATGGCCGTCACTATCGAGCAGATCAACCTTCATCAATGGTCGGGCATCCCGATTGTGGAGATCAGAGTATGAAAACCGCTGGGTCACCTCTTGTTACCCATATCGGTGGCGAGACAACCACACTTGCAACATGCTGGAAAGTCACGCGCAGAGATGGGTCGATCTTCGGCTTTACGGACTTCGATAAAAATTTGACCGTGGACAGCTTGGTTTACCAGGCGCGTTCCGGCTATACGCGCTCGGCCATTCACACCATCGCTAACCTTGCCGTCGATAATCTAGATATCGAAAGCGCCATCGACAGCGAAACCTTAAGCGCTCCCGACCTTCGCGCTGGTGTGTGGGATGGCGCGACGGTCGAGATTTTCCTTGTCAACTGGAGCAATATCGCCAATGGCAAGATCATCCTGAAGCGCGGCACCATCGGCGAAGTGGAATTGAAAGATACGGTGTTCCGTGCCGAATTGCGCGGCTTGTCGCAGGCGCTTTCGCAGCAAATCGTCGAGCTTTACACGCCTGATTGCCGCGCCGATCTAGGCGATACGCGCTGCAAAATCAATCTGGTGGCGCTGACGGTAACGGGCGCGATCACCGCCGTTACCGATAGACGCAGTTTCGCCGATACGACACGCGGAGAGTCGGTCAATCACTGGAATGGCGGCCTATTGACATGGACGAGCGGCGCGAATGTGGGTCGCAAGATGGAAGTGAAAGCCTTCGCCAGCGGCGGTGCTTTCACGCTTTTCTTGCCTATGCCGAGCGTGGTGGCGGTGGGTGACAATTACAGCCTGCGCCCTGGCTGCGACAAGAAATTTTCCACCTGCAAAGACAGGTACAACAACGTCAAGAATTTCAGGGGCGAACCGAACGTCCCCGGCAACGATCAGGTTTTGGCTTATCCCGATGGCAAATAAACTTACCCGCATGGATATTGTGCGCGAGGCGCGTGAATGGATTAACACGCCGTTCAAGCACCAAGGGCACCTCAAAGGCGTCGCTTGCGACTGCATTGGCCTCATCAAAGCCATCGGTATGCAGCACAAGTTGATGGACTACGACCCGAATTCTCCGGAGGCACTGTCCTACGCCAATTATTCCATGATGCCGGATAGCCGTCGCATGCGTGAAGCCCTGAGCCGCTGGTTTGTCTCCATTCCGGTAGATGATGCTCTGGCGGCCGATTTTTATTTCATGGCCTGGGGTCGTGAACCTCAGCATGTCGCGCTGGTCACCGATCGCGGAATCATTCACAGCTATTCCGGTGTCGGCAAAGTGGTTGAACACAGCTTAGATGACCGCTGGCGGCAGCGTATTGCGGCGGCCTATCGCTTTCCTTATTTCGTGGAAGGTGCCTGATGGCTGTTCTTGCTCTTGGTGTGGTCGGATCCGCGCTGGGTTCTGCCATCGGGATCGGCGCGTCCGCTGGCTGGCTGGGTGGCGTTTTGCTGGGGAACCTTCTCTTCGGTGGCGGCAAAGGCCAAAATATCGAAGGCCCGCGCATTGACGATCTGTCCGTGCAAACCTCGACCTATGGCGCACCTATCCCGCTGGTCTACGGCACGATGCGGATTTCCGGCAACGTCATCTGGGCAACGCCACTCAAAGAAAAACGCACCGTCACTCGTTCCAGCGGCGGCAAAGGCGGTGGTGGCAAGAAGTCTTCGCAGACTACCTATAGCTATTCCGTATCTTTCGCGGTTGGGCTTTGCCTTGGGCCTGTGGCAACCGTGCGCCGAATCTGGGCCGATACGAAGGTCATATATGACGCGACCGCCAGCAATACACAGTCCACCGAAAAATATCCTGGCGTGATCCGCATTCATCGTGGCGGCGAAGATGAAGAACCAGACGCGACAATAGAAATGCACCTTGGCGCTGGTAATGTGCCTGCATTTCGGGGCTTGTGCTACCTGGTGTTTGACGATTTGCAGCTCAAGGATTTCGCCAACCGTATTCCGAATATCAGCGCGGAAGTCGTAGCTCAAGGTTCTATGCAGAGCGATATTTTTGTTTTCCCGCCTGCAACGACCATGACAGTAGAAGGCGGGATTCTCGATCAGGCGCGCGGCACGATGATCGGCACAGGAGCCGATCATGTTTGGAAATACGATTGCGTCAACAACCGCTTCGTGTTGGAGCGTGGTTTAGAAGACCCGAATTGGGCGCCAATCTACCCTGGCGCCGATGACGTCTATGGCGATGTCTGCGGTATGGATAGCCAAGGCTATTATTATCATGCGACTGACGCTCACGGCGTGACCATGCGCCTCGTGAAACGGCATCCTGAAACGCTGGGCATTGTGGCGATCAGTAGCCCGAAAATCAGCTTCAGCGTTAATGGCTGCGTGCGGCGTGATAAAATCTTCTGCTACGGCACACGCGAAGTTTATGACACGAATCTCAAGCTGATTATTGATCTATCGGATTATTTCCCGTCCGTCATGTTTGGCGGGCCGATGTGCGACGACCCTTATGGCCGCTATTGGCAAGTCACGGGCGGGTATGTGCGGAAGTTTGTTCCGAACGGCTTTGGCACGGGCGAACTGACCGAATGGAGCAGCACGGCTTGGACGGATGGAGAATTGCCGCGCACCGTATTCTGGGACGATTTCACAGGGCATGTCTATTTCACGCTGGGCCTTGGCGGCCGCATCGTCAAATGGCACCCCGATAACGGCTATGCAGGGCATTGTGACGATGTCGCCATCCCCGCTGGCTGGGGCATCCAGTCTGATTATAATTATCCGATTAACGGCAGGTATTGGGCTGCAGCTGATTACGATGTGACTCTGGTCAATCTCGTTACGATGAAGATTGAGCGCGAGATCGACTTGACAGATTTTGCAACCACGTTTCCGGCTCATCTCGGCGGAACTTACGAAAAGTTCACGCACTCCGCCATCATCATGACCTACGATGGCATGTTCAAGTACCCGCTGGAGCGTTACGGGAATAACGCCGTGGCCTTATCTGGTGTTTTGACGGATATCTGCCTGAAGGCGGGCATGGCTCCCACGAGCGTCATTTCCAGCGCTGTCAGTCAGTCCCTGCGCGGGTACGTGGTCAGCCGCCGCATGGCCGCACGGGAGGCGCTGGAGCCGCTTCTGGGGTCATTCTTTATCGATGCCGTGGAAACAGACGGCATTCTGCGTTTCGTACCGCGCGGCGGCGCGTCTGTGGCCACCGTTGGAAAGGACGATTTGGGAGCGGATGACAGCGGGTCGGATGAATTAACCCGAATTTCGGAAACCCGCGTTCAGGATGTGGAGTTGCCGCAACGGCTGGATATCGTGCATGTCGATCCGACCCGCGACCACCAGCCGAACACTCAGCATGCCGCCCGCATCACCGATGCCATCATCACGCGGGAAAAGCAGACCAGGGAAATTTCGATCTCGCTGACGCCGGACGAAGCAAAGCAGATCGCCGAGCGCACGCTTTATAACGCCTGGGTCGAACGCAACCAGTATAAATTCAGCTTGCCGCCGAAATGGTTGCGGCTGGATCCTTCGGACGTCCTCACGATCAACCTGGACGATATTTCGCTGAAGCTGCGCTTAAATAAAGTGGACTTTGGCGGCAACAACGTCGTGTCCTGTGAAGCCGTAGCGGAAGATGAGATTGTTTATATCTCGAATTCAACAGGCTCCGGTGGCGGTCTACCGACTATCCCAATCAGCAACACGGGGCCGACTCCGTTGCTGCTCATGGATTTGCCCATGCTGCGGTATGAGGACGATACGCTGGGCATGTATTACGCCTTCGGTTTCCGCGACAACACCGTCACGGGCGCTTCGATGTATCGCTCGCCGGATGAGCTGGCATGGGAAGTTCTCGGCACGGGCAATGACGGCCCCACCTTCGGCTGGGCGGCCACCATTTTGCCAAATATTGCCAGCCCTTGGACATGGGATGAGATCAGCAAGGTACAGATTGCGCTGACGCAAGGAACACTCGACAGCAAAACTGCGCTGGAAGTCCTAAATTGGGCCAACGTAGCGCTTCTTGGCGATGAAATCATTCAATGGCGCAATGCCACCGTGTTGGCCAGCGGTCTTTACGAGTTGTCCGGCCTGTTGCGCGGACGGCGCGGCACAGAATGGGCAATGGGATCGCACACGACAGGGGAACGCTTTGTTTTGCTCATTAATGATGGCCTTTATCGCGCGCCGCTGCCGATGACTGAGATCAGCCGGACAGCCTATTACAAAGGCATTCCAGATGGTGGAAATTGGGATGACGCGCCTTCCATGCCTTTCGTATTCAAGGGCAACAGCCTGCGTTGTTACGCGCCGGTGCAAGTACGCGGCGCGCGCGACGGCGGCGGCAATCTGACTGTGACATGGAAGCGTCGCACGCGCTGGTATGGGGAATGGCAAGACGAAACCGATGTGCCGCTTTTCGAGGCCAGCGAGAATTACGAAATCGACATTCTGTCCGGCACCGAGGTGAAACGCACGATCTCGGCCACGACGCCGAGTACCGTGTATAGCGCCGCCGATCAAGTCGCCGATTTCGGATCAGCCCAAAGCGCGATCACGGTTGCCGTTTACCAGCTCAACGCCGTGGTCGGGCGCGGCCAGGTCAAACAAGCCACCATTTGAGGACGAAACATGCCAACACCCAATCTTGCGATTGAATATATCGCCGCAAACCAGGCGCAGAAGGAAGTCACGGCCAACGCCGCTTTCGACGCGCTGGACAAGGCGCTGTGCCAGCTTACCAGTATCGCTATTGCCGATGTGGATACCACGCTGACCGACGCGCAAATGCTCGGCACCCTGTCGATGAAATTCACAGGGACGCTGACGGCGGGCCGGACGATCACCGTTCCGGCCAAGACCAAGCTGCTGATGGTAGAAAACAACACCACAGGCGGCTTTACGCTTTTGGTTAAGACGCCTTCCGGTACGGCCATTTCGTTCGCAGTTGGTGATCGGAAGCTGCTTTATTGCGACGGCACCACCTTTCAGATCGTGGCCGAAACTACCGTGGGGGTCAGCATCCCTTACGATATCGGAGGCACTTTGGCGGGCGTGCCAACAGGCGGCTCGGTTGTGCTGCGCTATCCAGTACCGCGCGCGGTGCGCTTTCCCGCTGGCATGGCGAATAGCCGCGGTGTGGCCGGAACGGTGTCGGGCGCGACGGCTACGTTTTCCATCCGTAAAAACGGGACACAGTTTGCCACCATGCAATTCGCGGCTGGTGCCAGTACACCGACATTTACGGCTGCCACTCTTACGGATTTCGTTGCGGGTGATGTGTTGACCATCCTCGCTCCAAGCCCCGCCGACAGCACACTGGCCGATATCGGCTTCGCGCTGGCAGGCATTCGACTTTAAGGAGAAAAACATGGCATTACGCTTCATTGATGGCTTTGAACATTATGCGATCCCCAGCCAAATCCCGCTTAAATATACCTCTTATAATGACAGCGGCGGGTCGAGCGGTATCACGACCACAACGGGCCGTCGCCCCGGCAGCACGGCTTTGCTGTTTCGTACCTCGGCTGATTTCATCGGCCTGACCTTTGACCCACAATCGACGTGGATCATCGGTTTCGGCCTTTATATGCTCTCCACCGAAACGACGGAATTGCTGCGCTTCTCAGATGAAGCAGGCACCATCCAAGGTGCGCTTTCCATCGGGAACGATGGCACGATCCGTGTTTACCGCAACTCGGTGACAAGCGGCACTTTGCTGGCAACATCCACCAACGCGCTGCCGATTCTAACTTGGAATTATATTGAGGTGAAGCTCACCGTCGCGGATAGCGGCGGGAATTGGGAGGTGCGCGTCAACGAAAGCACCTGGATCAACTTCACGGGCGATACCAAGCAATCCACCACGCTCTCAACCGTTGCCCGTATCCAGATTTGGGGCCGAGGCTCCGACAACGCCATCGACGATTTATATGTCTGCGATAGTACGGGCAGCGCCAATAATACCTTCCTCGGCGACGTGCGCGTCGATACGGTGCGGCCTATCGGCGCTGGAAACCATTCAGAATTCAGCAAAGTTGGAAGCGCCAGCAACTGGGATAACCTTGACGACACGACGCTGGATAGCGACTCCACCTACAACCACAGCAACACGGTCGGACAGCGTGACACGCTGGATTGCGGAAACCTTCCGACCATCACAGGCAGCATCTTTGGCGTCCAGGTCAACATGGCCGCGCGTAAAGACGATGCGGGCGGACGCACACTCCGCTCCCTCACAAGGGTGTCAGGCAGTGATTACGAGGGTGACTCGCAAAATGTCGCCACCGATTATCGCTTTTATCGCCAGATCATCGAGCAGAATCCGGATACCACTGCCGCTTGGACGGAAAGCGAAATCAATGGCGCTGAATTTGGCTACAAGGTTCACGCATAATGACAAAGCTTTATCCATCAGCATCCGGCGTGGCTTTCACGCCGACGACGATCCGTGGCGCATGGGAGAAAACCACAGGCCATGCTCTTTGCGGCATGGGCGCCAAGGATTTGTCCGGCTTGGGCGGGCCATTGTCCATCGGCAGCGCAGAAACCGTTTCCTCAGCCGATTATGATGTTCTGCTTCTGCGCTGTGTATCGGCTCCGCTGGCGGCGGATCATAATTTTTCCGGCACGCTCAATCTTATGCTGGGTGTGCAGGAGTCCAACTCTGCAGCCGACATGGCTTATTATATTCATGTCTTTGTTACCCAAGGCGACACGGACAATCTGCGCGGTACGCTGCTGGCCAATTATGCTGATCCTGGCACCAATGAATGGGGAACGACCGCGCTGGGCAAGGCTTTATCGGCAGCGGCGACCTTAACCGCCGTCGCAGCCTTAACGGGCGACCGGATTGTCGTCGAAATTGGCTATCGTTCTCGCAACACGGTGACCACCAGTCGTACAGGAACGATCTGGTACGGCGGCAGCGGTTCCGATCTTACCAGCGGCGGCGCGGCGGAGAGTGGAGTTGGTTACTTTGATTTCTCGGACACGTTCACGCTCGTCGACAATCCCGTTCTGCGAGTCAGTCAAGTGGCTGTCGAAACGGTGCGGCGTCCTACGCAGGCACGCCTACAAGTCAGCCAGCTTGCTGTTGAAACTGCACGGCGACCCACCAGTGCAAATATGCGCCTAAGTCAGCTTGCCGTCGAAGTTGTTCGCCGAAATGGTTCGCCGCCTTCTACCGGACAAGGCGGCATGCTGATCGTCGTTGCCGGCTAAGAGGAAAATCCCATGAACCCCAAAAATTTGAACCCCGCCTTGGATGGGCGGGAACAGGAGAACGCGCCCATGACAGAGCCTGAATATTTCCGCGCCATTGGCAGGCTGGAAGCCCAAGTCCAGATGCTGACGACGGCGATCACCGAGCTGAAAACCAATGTCGAAAGCATGGAGACGAAGCTGGGCGACCTCGACCGCATGGCGAACCGCTGGAAAGGCGGCTTCGCGGTGGTGTTGGCGCTGGGTGCCATCGCGGGCGTGGTGCTTGAACAACTCATCAAACCGTTTTTCAACCGCTGAAAAGGAGAAGACCATGACAGCAAAAAACGAAAACCGCCCGTTGCCGCGCGGTATCCGCAACCATAACCCCGGCAATATCCGGCGCAATGGCGACCCGTGGCAGGGGCTGGCCGAACGCCAAGGCGATGTGGAGTTCTTTACCTTCAAAGACCCCATTTACGGCATTCGTGCGCTGGCGCGGACGCTGATCGCCTATCAAGACAAACACGGTCTGCGCTCTATTCGCCAGATCATCTCGCGCTGGGCGCCGCCGGTGGAGAACAATACCAATGCCTATGTTCGGGCGGTGGCGGCCAATACGGGATTGGATGCAGATCAGCCTCTCGACATGCACCGTTTCGATCATCTTCTGCCTCTGGCGAAGGCGATCATCCGGCATGAGAACGGCCAGCAGCCCTACACCGACACGCAACTCACCAAGGCGCTGGTATTGGCGGGTGTAGAACCGGCAAAACCCAGCCTGCAGCAAACCCGTACCGTCAAGGGCGGACAGGCCGCGACGGCTGCCACGGCAGGCTTGGGCGTGGTGGAAGCCGTTCAGCAGACTATTGATCCTGCCCGCGACGCGCTGGTGGGGCTTGCTCCGTACCTGGAAACCGCAAAATGGCTGTTGCTGGCCGTCACTTTGATCGGCATCGGCGTCATGCTCTGGGCGCGGATCGATGACCGCCGCAAAGGGCTGCGCTGATGTGGACGGTCATTAAAGCCTGGCTCTCCGGCAACGCGCTGCGCCTTATCGGGTGGAGCGTGGCGGCGTTGTCGGTGGCCGCGGTGCTGTTCGGTGCGCGGCAGGCTGGCCGCAATGCCGAGCGTGTCGATCAACTTAGAAAATCATTGGAGGTAAAAGATGCTCAACTTCGTGCGACGTTGGATGCTCCTCGCAATCGCGGTGAGCTTGTTGACCGCCTGCGCGACGGCAAATTCTGATCCGGCCTGCGTTTGCCCACCGATCAGGAAGTATGACCGGGAATTTCAACGTAAGTTGGCTGAAGAAATCGAGGTCGCGTCTGCCGATGCGGCTTTTCCGATCGCGCTGCAGGATTACGCTTTGCTAAGGATACAAATCCGCAAGGGGTGTCCTTAGCAATGAATTCCCGGCAAAAAATAACCATAACGCCACTTTCGTTAATTGCTAAGAAGGGTTTGATTGTCTAATATACACTCACGCCAGCGAAAAAGGCTGGCCTGGGGCTTAATAACCTCTCATGGCGGGCAATGCATCAGCCCGTAAATCTCCGATGCGCCTTCTCGATTACGGTCGGGGTGGCGGCGGAATACAATAGCGCTCGCGTGAATACGCTGCGCCGTCCATGACGGTTATTAACACCCCGATCACCAGAGATCTTCTCTGGTGATCGTTTGGTTTTAAGGAGACCGTTATGACGAATGATAATAAAAAAGACCCCATGCGCGCTGGACTGGACGGCGCGGCAAATTCCCCTGAAATCATCGCGGCGGAGTTAAGGCTGATGGCTGCAGGGGATGATCGATATCAGCGCTTTACTTATATGTCGCCGTGGATCAAGAACATCTGGAATGCCGCTGCCGATATTATTGAAGACTTAAATAAAAAGCAGATGCATTAAGTCTATCTATGATTTGGCGACCAGATTGATATTGATATCCCCGCAGCCGCATCTCAGCGCTTCCTTATCACCGCGATCCGGAACCACATAAAGCAGCTCGTTACATTTCTGGCACTCGAACAGCTCTGTCAGTTTTTTGAAGCCACTGGCAACTGGCTGAAAGTCGTTTTTATTCAGGGATGCCCATTGCTCATTGTAATGAACCGAGCCGTTTATCTGCCATTGATCAAGATCGGTTTCTTTTTTTGCCTCATCTATGGCTGTATCCAAAGCTTCAATTTGGGTTTTCTTGTCCGCTTGTCCCCATGAATCTGCGGCTTTTTTTCCATCCTTCAAAAGATTTTTTAGGCGCGATACGCCGGGCGGCATTAAATCACCAAGTGTGAATTGTGCGTCACCACGGAAAACGACTTGCGCGCGCAGGCGGTGGCAGGCCTCTTTCGAGAAATACTCTAGATAATGCCGCAACAGGCTGGCTGCCGCTCTGACATCGTTTTTAGCGAGATCGGCTTCAATTTCCTTCCATACGTCACGGCCATTCCATTCTGTCGGGCCGAGATCAACGCTCCATGTTCTGAAATGCGCGAATCCTGCGTTCTTCTTGATCAAACCCGCGCTTTGCATGTGCCGGAGCCAGATATCATCATGTGTCGTCATTATGAATTGGGTATTCGGGAACTTCTGTTTTAACAGGCTGCACACTTCACGCCGATGCGCGGAATCAACCGACATAAGAACGTCATCGAGAACGGCGAAGGTGAAATTCTTGCCGAGCAAATGCTCCATGAGCGCAAGATAAAGGCAAAGACCCATGCCGTCCTGGTGGCCTTCGCTATGATATGCGCCGGGCGGGAAAAAGCCGCGCCCGTAAAAGTCGACGCCAAAGCCGAGCTTGCCCATCGAAGGAGTCAACTGCGCTTCAAATTTGCTTTCATCGTCTTGATTGATAATGCGGTAAAGATTTCTGAAAGCGGTTTCGACGTTCTTGTAAATAGTGTTGAGTTCGGCGGTTACGACTTCCCCATACTTTTCTAGCACCTTCGCAGAATGTTCTGCTGCCGCCTTGCATGTTTCCAGTTGCCGCGACTGGGTGCGGAAATTCTCCAGCCGTACTTGCCCCTCGACAAGATAATCGCGGGCCGCAACCTGCAGGGATGGTTCAGGGATTTCAGTTACGGCTTTGTTGATTTCGCTAAGTTTTTCTTCAATGGCGGCAATGTTGCATGCATCGCCTTCAAACGCTTTTATTGTGTCTGCCAAAGGCAAGAATGCCCGTATCTGTCTGGCAGCATCCGTCAGCGTCTTGCTTTCATCCTTGAGCGCCTGCACATCGATCGGTGCCGTGAAAAGCGGGCCGTATTTCGCCACGGTACCGAGCGCGGCCGCCAAGCCTTCCAACGACGCAGCGATGGGCAAAATCCGTTTTTCCAGCTTTTCCTTTTTTTCTTTTACTGCGGCCAGCTTTTGAAGTTTCTGATTTACAACAGACTTGAATTCTTCCGGCTTCCATTCCGTATCGCACACAGGGCAATGTTCATCGTCATATAATTTTAATGCCGATTGCAGAAGGCTTTCATGCGTCAGCTTGCCGAGACTATCGGCATCCGCGTTCAAATCAGTGAGGTCTTTCAAAATAGCCGCGCGGGATTCGATAAAGGCTTTTTCTTTCAACCCGTCGAGCAGTTTTTGCAAAGCCTCAATGTCTTTAAGCGCCTGCGCTTTCGGCACACGCGATGCCGCCGTTTGACTGCCTTCCGCCGTTGCCAGGCCATCTTTAAAAGATGTATCTTTTTCAATATCTTTCAGCTCTGGCAATCCTAAAATGACGCGGCGCTTATTGACTTCAACCAAAACCTCCGGCGTCGACCATTTTGCAATGCCTAACGCTGTGATCAGACTTTCCTTCGCTACGTTCCTGGCATTTTCGAGAGGTTTGACTCCCTTGGTGTGCGCGTTGCAAATCTTCTGCAATGTGCCGCGCAGGGCTTCAATTTTTTCCAGCCGCAAAAGCGCTTGGACTTCCTCCGACCGCTTGCTCGGTTCCGCCAAAACATACTGAATAAGCTCACGGCGCGATAATACGAATTCGGGGTGTTGCGCCATATGTTCAATCGCGGCTTTAACGTCCGCGTCATCCGGAGTAATGGTTGGCTTGCTCGGAGCCTTTACCGTCCGTGTGATAGTCGCTTCTTTATTTAGCGGAAAAATTTTGAAAGTCAGTGCAACAAAAGCCTGTTCGGGTTTGGAGCGGCTGTCAACGTGCGGGCCGTGGTCTTTGACGGATAATTCGCCGGTGCCGCGACCAGAAAGGCGGGAGATATTGCCCGTGAGCGCGAATTCGATTGCGTCGACTACGCCGCTTTTGCCTGTGCCATTCGGCCCGCAAACCGCGAAATTTTCCCCGCCTAAATCCAGGGTCAGATCACGAATGCCTCGGAATTCATGGATTTGGATTTTCTGGATGCGGATCATGCGTCGCTTTCTCCGAATAAAGCGTCGCGGATCGATTTCTCGCTGGTTGATTTATCTTCGAGGACGGCTTTTCTCAGGCGCACGGCAGTCTCTTCAAACCCTTTCTCGACAGCGAGAGTCTGAAGAAACTTATCAATGATTTTTTCCGACACCGTCTGCGGTTCGGCCTTATCGCTGGCCATTTTAAATCCTGTCTCTCGGTTATTTTAATGGGTACCATCTTAATACACGACAGAATGACGCTTTACAAGATGACAAAATGACGTTATTTAAGATGTCAGAATGACCACAAGGAGAGCGCCATGACCCAGAGCCAAGCGGCCAGCATTTTCGACTATCAGCCCACCCCAGAGGAAATTACAGAATCCTTCCGCGCGGATCTGGCAGAGCTGGAGGAATCCATGGTCGAGCTTGCCAAGCGCATGCAGGATATGGGCGACCATCGTTCTTTCCAGGCGATCCTGCGAAGCATCCAGCGCATGGCCGCCGGGGATACGGGCGTATCGGGTGAAATGCGGGTTATCGTGAGAGCGCTGCTCAGGCAGCAGCGGCGCCGGGAAAAGAAATACACCGGCCTTAAATGGCAACGGCAGGCCAACGGGACGGTTTCCGCTGTCGTGGATGATTTCAGCATCGATCTCTACCCGAAAAGCAAAGGGCGCTGGTTGGTTCACCTCGTCCACCTTCCGACGAAATACAGCCCCTCATGGCCAGCTTGGCAGGAGAGCCTGGACGCTGCAAAACGCAAGGCGTTAACGTGCCTTGAGGATGCCTATGTTCAATTGGACGAGTTGGAACGGGAACGCCAAGCGGCTTAAACTGAAAATGTCCGAACATTTATGTTGTTTAAGAACAAGGCAATGGCTATTTTTGAGAAGTTATTTTGATGGCGTCGAAACCGCCACCAT
>JAYRGC010000029.1:0-42819 GCA_041908065.1 Alphaproteobacteria bacterium
AGCACGCGCCGCCACGGCACGGTTACGGCCAACGCCCGCCTTTGCGCCCCGCCCCGGGGCGGCGACCCAAAACAGTGCCGTTGCCGCAGGACTCTGTATTGCTTCGCCGCCACGGGGCGGCTCGCAATGACGGCCTTTTTTGCAAGGCCGAGCCCACTCGTTTCGCGTAAGAGCCATAAATCTGATCATGCTGTGTTGCCCGAGTGAAAAACGCGGCTTACCGCCGACAACCCAGCAATATGCGAATTCCGTGCCAAATAATCACAACCCGGCTCTTACTCAAAACGAGTTGGTAATTGGTTTTCGTTGGAGTTAAGGCAACGCTCTGCCTGTCGGCACGGTCTGTTCCTCCCCCTAAGAAGGGGGAGGAACAGACCGTGTTTGCTGAAAGAGAAATTCTTTACCCGCTAATTTTCAGAAAGAACCGGAAATTTCCTCCTGCAACAGCTTGCGCGAAAAGGCATAAACCCCGCCGACCTTGCCCGCAATTGCGGTTACGCCCGCGTCGTCCTTTCGGGCTGCGGCGCGCTCCAACTCGGACATCATGGAAAAGAAACGCTCCAGTCCGCAACTTGCCCCGCCCCCCTTCATGGCGTGCGCCAACGCCGCTATGGCCTCGAAATCCTTGGCCTCAGCCCCGCAACCGTCCAGCAACCGCCCTATGCGTTCGTCGCCGTCGCGCAAAAAAGTCTCGCCGACCTTCCGCGCCGCCTCGCGTCCTATTATTTTTCGCATGTCCGCGAAAAACGCCGGATTCAACAAGGGCAACCCGCCGTCCTCGGCAGCGGCTTCGGCTGTTCCGTCCTCTGCCGCTTCTCCGACACCTCCCTTTTTCGTCCATTTGGCGACAGCGGCGCATAACTCCTTGTAATTCATCGGCTTGGCCAGATGGTCGTTCATTCCGGCCTCTAAACATCTTTCTTTGTCTCCGGCCATCGTGTGGGCGGTAAGGGCTATTATGGGAACGTTTTCCGCCCAACCGCCTATCTCGCGAATGCGGCGGGTGGCCTCCATCCCGTCCATTTCCGGCATCGAAACATCCATTAGTATCAGATCGTATGTTCCGGATTTGACGCGGCTTATGGCCTCAGCCCCATCGTTGGCTATGTCGTGCTTTAACCCCGCCTTGTCCAGATAGCATCCGGCGATCATCTGATTGGTTGGATTATCTTCGACCAGCAACACCTTGATTTCTCTACAAGAATGGTTCTCTTCGCTCTTGGCTTCGTTCTTGTCATCGCCATTCTCGTCGGCTTGCAAATTCTCGGCCACAGGCAGGGAAAGCATGAACCAGAACTTGCTGCCCTGCCCTATCCTGCTCTCCACTCCTATCTCGCCGTCCATCAACCGAACCATCCGCCGAGTGATGGCTAGTCCCAATCCGGTTCCGCCGAAGCGTCGGGAAAACGAACGCTCGACTTGGCTGAAATCGCGGAAGATTTTTTCCTGATCCTCCGAGCTTATGCCGAGGCCGGTGTCGGAGACCTCGAAACGCAAAAGGCTGTATTTATGGCCGCTGTCGTCCCTGTCCATAAGATGTATAACTCGCGTCGCCACGGTTCCTTTTTCCGTGAATTTGACGGCATTGGACAAAAGATTGAGCAATATCTGCCTTATCCTTCCGGCGTCGCCAGACACTATGCCGGGAACTGCGTCCTGCGCCTCAACAGTAATTTCCAACCCCTTGGCCTCGGCCTCCAAGCGCACCACGGAAACGGCGTCCTCCACCATTTCCCGAAGCCGGAACGGCTTGATCGACAAGCGCATCTTTCCGGCTTCGATGCGGGAGTAATCCAAAACGTCGTTGATTATGTCCAACAAGGCGCGTCCTGAAGATTTCGCCACCCCCAAAAGCTTCTTTTGTTCCGCGCTCAGATCGCCGTCGCCCAGCAGATCCAAAACTCCCATGACGCCGTTCATCGGCGTGCGGATCTCGTGGCTCATCGTGGCGAGAAACGCCGCCTTGACCGCTCCGGCGCGCTCGGCGTCCTCCTTCGCCTTCAACAACGTCTCCTGCGTCCGGCGAACATCGGTGACATCCGACAGCAATATGACCTGATGGGAGCGACGGCCATCGGCTCCGGCGATATGGGTAGACCGCCACGCGCACCAAAAAGACGAGCCGTCCTTGCGATAGGTAAGCGTTTCCGAGATAAAATCGCGGCCATTTTCCTCCGAGTTGCGGAACTCCTCGGCGTTTCCCTTGTCGGTCTGCCATCCGAAAAGGATTTCGGGGCTTTTGCCGATAATCTCCCCCTCATCGTATCCCGCCATTTCGTAAAAAGCCCGATTGGCGAAAACCACCGGCTTGGGATCGACGATCAAATCGCGGATAAGAACGCCCGCCTGCACCGATTGCAACGCCTTGGCGAACAACTCCCTGTCATAAGCCGTATCCCTCGCCCGCCGCGCCTCATCGCCGCCCGCGCCTATCGCCCAGCGCAAAATCACGCCCAGCACCAAGCATCCGGCCAAAGCCGCCACGACATCGCCAATGTCTTGGCCGCAATTATGGCAGACGAATATCCGCCACGCCAAAGCCCCCGCCGTCGCAGCGATGGCCGCATTCGCGCCCCAGCGGAACAAGGAACAGCATGAGGAGGATTCGAGTCTGGACATAGGAGGAAAGGAAACACCAACGTATGCAAAAAGCGGTTAAGCGCAGACATACGAAGGTATATCGCGAAACGGTTTTCTACAGATCCTATCCATACTCAGAATACCCTCCCTCGGCGGCGGCTTTCAGGGCGCGCCTCAGGCGCGACACGAATTCGTCCCTACGCCCCATTCCCAAATCTATCTCCAGCATCAAGGCCAAATCCTCGACGCTGACCGCCGGATTGCGCGAAGAAAGCGCGATGCGCGAAAAAGCCTTCCTTGCGCGACGCTTTCCGCCGCCGTCGATCCGCAAGTTTTTCACCATGTCCCGCCCCCAACTGGTTGCAATAGAGCGGTATTACTATGGGTAATTTCCCATTTCAATAAAAATTTAAGGGTAAAATCCCACCAATCGCCCGCGCCTCCCGTGGGAGCGGAACGGGGGGGGCGTCATTGCGAGCCGCCACTTGGCGGCGAAGCAATCCAGTGCCGTTGCTACATGACTCTGGATTGCTTCGCCGCCCGACAGCGTTTAACGCTCTCCAAAACAAAGGTGTGGCGGCTCGCAGACAGCCTTTGGCTGTAACTTCTCTCCTTAATTCGGAAAGCAAACCCACCCGTTTTGCGTAATAACCAAAAAAAACGGCTATCGCGCCTGCCACGGGCGATCAAGGGAGGGGCGTCCGAAGAAATATCCCTGCATCATGTCCACGTTTTCCTTACGCAGCCAATTCGCAACGTCCTCGGTCTCCACGCCCTCGGCCACGGTTTGCAGCCCCAAGCCGCTGGCGATGCCGATAAGCATCCGCACCAGATGCTGTTGCTCGGGGTTTTCCATCAGATTGTGCAAGAGATCCATGTCGATCTTCATTATCGACAACGGAAGGGCGCGCAAATGGCGGATGGAGGTGAAGCCCGCCCCGAAGTCGTCTAGCGCGACGCGCCCGCCAAGCTGCTTCATGGCCTCGGCGAAGCGTCTGGTTTCGGCGACGTCCATTATCGCGGCGGTTTCGGTTATCTCTATTATCAGCCGTCGGGCTACGTCGGGCTTGGATCCCAAAACGCGCTGGACATGCTCCGGCCAATGGGCTTGCGCCGCCGTCAATCCCGATATGTTGATGGCCAGCGTCAACGTCGGACAGGCTTCCAGCTCCTTCACCGCCGTGGCCAGAACGTGCCGATCCAAATCCAAGGCCAACCCCTGCCTTTCGGCGGCGGGAATGAACTGTCCCGCCGGTATCGGCTTGCCGTCCTCGCCGAATATCCTCGCCAAGGCCTCATAAAACAACACCTTGCCTGTTTTAGCCTCTATTATGGGCTGGAACGCCAAACGCAGCTCGTCGTTCTTCAAAGCGTGCTTGACCGTTTCGCCCAAGCGCAACAGCGTGCGGCTTTCTTCGATGCGGGAAGCGGATTCCTTGTATTCGACGTATTGGTTGCGCCCCTTGTTGCGGGCCTCGCGCAACGCCTGTTCGGCGCGGATTATCACGTCCTGCGCGCCGGAATGCGCGCCGTCCAAACGCGCGCCGCCGATGGAAACCGTGACGTGGATAGGGGCGGTGGCGGTATTGACCGGCTTGTCCCTGAAATTTTGCAGTATGCGATCGGCGAAACGGTGGGCATCCTCCCCCGCTTCGGGCAGCAAGACGCCGAACATATCGCCGCCCACACGAGCCAAAGTCGCCTTCTCCGGCAACAATCCGGCTATCCGATCCGCCACGCCGCGCAGCAAAGCGTCTGCGGATTCCATGCCGACGGCCTCGTTGACGAAAGCCATTTTATCGATGCTGACCGCCAAATAGCAGCTGTGGGCGCGAACGGCTTCCGAAGCGGACAACAAGTGGTTTATTTGGGCGATCATAAACGAACGGTTGGGGCGTCCCGTCAAGGCGTCGCATTCCAAGGTGACCGCCGTGGTATGGCGCGCGCTTTTTTGCGGTCCGGATATGACGCGCAACAATCCGCGTTGCCATACGGCGCGGCCATTGGATTGTCTGCTGGCTCCGCTTTCGTGGATCCAAAGCGTCCGCCCGTCCTCGGTTCGCAAGCGGTACTGCCGTTCAAAGCTGTCGCCGCCGTCCACGAACACCAAATGGCGGTCTTCGGAAAATATGCATTGCGCGAATTCGTCGGAGCCGGAAGGCGGGGATTGGCGCGAAGAACCGAACATCTTGCGCCAATCGCCGAACCACGAAAGGCGGTCGCTCAGAAGATCCCAGTGATACCCGACGCAACCGACGGACTCGACAACGTCGGTCAGAGACGGTTGTTGTTTCGGCGTCGAGGTGTCGAAAGAATCTGTCATTATCTGGCTGCCAACAGGAAAACCCCACCCGCTCGCATCTCCGACAAGATGGGGACGCGCGGGCGAATTCTATACGGAATGTCGTTAATTTTCTGTAACTTTCTCGATAATCGGCGAAATCTAGGCCTTCGCCGAAGACCGCATGTTTCCATAACGCCATCAAAATGTACGCAAAAGAACATTTTTTAGCCTTGATGCAGGCGTCATATCGTTCTCATGGCAGGATCCGGTGTGGAATCTGCCGCTTCTGTCAAGTGGAGGCTAAGATGAAAGGGTTTCTCGCCGTCATGGCTCTGTCAGCGGCAATGTTGCCCATGTTCTCAGGAAACGCGATGGCCGATAGTCGCGGAAACTACAATCGCGACGGACACGGTTGGTCTGACGACCGCGGAGGACGTCACGATGAATGGAGAGATCGCCACCACGACAAGCATCATAATAATTTCTGGCATCGTTCCCATATGTTTTACAAACCGATGCCCCTGCCTCCGCCCCGCTTGGTCTACTACGGTCCGGCTCCGCGCCAACAGGTGGTGATAGCGACCCCGACCGCCGGATTCTACTACTACGCTCCGGCATATAGGTAAGCAGCCATGTAGCTTCCAGGGCCGATGCCTGAGCTTGTCGAAGGCATCGGCCAACTATTTCTCCGCAAGACGCCGACCGGAATATCTCTTGCCCTATCCCGCCCCGACAGGGTATCAAAAAGCATACGTTTCATGTTCGTCACCTTGGCACCTTCATCATCATTGCGGAGCAAAAATCATGGCTACAGCAGGACGCGGCGGCAATCTTCAGGTGGTGGAAAAAGGAAAAGATGCCGGAACGGCGGCGCGGGATCCCGAAAAGCAACGGGCATTGGACGCCGCCTTGTCGCAAATAGAGCGCGCCTTCGGCAAAGGCTCGGTGATGAAGCTGGGCGCGCGCGAAGGCGTGGCCGAAACCGAAGTCGTCTCGACCGGATCCCTCGGCCTCGACATAGCCTTGGGCATCGGCGGCCTTCCGCGAGGCCGCGTCATCGAGGTATACGGCCCCGAAAGCTCGGGCAAAACCACCTTGGCCTTGCAAGTCGTAGCCCAAGCCCAAAAGCTGGGCGGAACCTGCGCCTTCATCGACGCCGAACACGCGCTTGATCCCGGATACGCCCGCAAATTAGGCGTGAACATCGACGATTTGCTGATCTCCCAACCCGACGCAGGCGAACAAGCCTTGGAAATCGCCGACACGCTGGTGCGTTCCGGGGCTATCGACGTTCTGGTGGTGGACTCGGTCGCGGCCTTGGTTCCCCGCGCCGAATTGGAAGGCGAGATGGGCGACAGCCACGTCGGCCTCCACGCCCGCCTGATGAGCCAAGCCCTGCGCAAGCTGACCGGCTCCATATCCCGCTCCAAGGCGATGGTGATCTTCATCAACCAAATCCGCCTGAAGATCGGCGTGATGTTCGGCAACCCCGAAACCACCACCGGCGGCAACGCGTTGAAGTTCTACGCCTCGGTGCGCCTCGATATCCGCCGCATCGGAGCCATCAAGGACAAGGAAACGGTCGTCGGCAACCAAACTCGCGTCAAGGTGGTAAAGAACAAGATGGCCCCGCCCTTCCGCGTGGTGGAATTTGACATCATGTACGGCGAGGGCATTTCCAAAACCGGCGAATTGATAGACTTGGGCGTGCAAGCCGGAGTGGTGGAGAAATCCGGCGCGTGGTTCGCCTATGACGGCCAGCGCATCGGGCAAGGACGCGAAAACGTCCGCGCCTTTTTGCGCGACAATCCGGAAATCGCGGCGGCCATCGAAGCCAAGATCCGCGCCAACGCCGGACTGGTCGCCGACGCCATGCTGGGCAACAACGAAGGCGGAAATGCCGAGGGCGAGGAGTAAACGGGTAAAAATATCTCTTACGCAAAAACGGGTGGGTAATTTTGCAGCAAAGCGCGACAGCAAGAGCCGTCGCTGCGCGTTACAGCCAAAAGCCGTCATTGCGAGCCGCCCCTTGGCGGCGAAGCAATCCAGTGCCGTTGCTCCATAAGGTCTGGATTGCTTCGCCGCCCGACAGCGTCCAACGTTTCCCAAACCAAAGGGTAGCGGCTCGCAATGACGGCTTTTGGCCGTAACTTCGCATGACGGCCTTTGGCTGTAACGCGCAATGACGGCTCTTTTAGGAAAATATTGGCCTCCATCCTCAGTTTCTCATGCCGACGAAAAAAAGAAAAAGCAAAAACAAACGCTATGAAAAACCGCTGTGGCTGATCATGGCGGCGGCGATCATCTTTGCCGTCGGCGGAATCGCGGCGTGGTTCGTCCATCCCAGCCAAAAGATCGGCCGAGCAAAGACCGCGCCACACGCCACGGTTTCGTCCCAACCTCCGACGCATATATCCCGCGAGTTCCGCCCCCCGCTTCTTCCCGGATCCGCTGAAAAACCGCCCGAATATCCCAAGACCGGAGAAACCACGACTGTCGCGCCGCAGCAGCAGGAGGCTCCCGCGCCCAAATCGAAACCTGAACCGCGCCGCGCCCACGGAACGAAACCTCGCATAGCGATAGTCATCGACGATATGGGCTTAAACGCCGCCTTAAGCCAACGCGCCACACGGCTTCCGTCCTCGATTACCCTGTCGTTCCTGCCGTATGCCCCCAACGTAGGCAAGCAAGCGCAAAAAGCCGCCGAATCAGGGCACGAGATAATCCTCCACTTGCCGATGGAGCCGACGCGCCGCGAGGCCACGGGGCCGGACGCCTTGATGCTGGGCATGGAAGACGCGGCCATCCGCGAGCGCATGGAAAAGGCTATAGCGTCTTTTTCCGGCTACGACGGCGTCAACAACCACATGGGCAGCCGCTTCACCGCCGACGAAAAAGGCATGGAGGTCGTCGCCGACGTTCTGTCCGAACGCGGCCTGTTTTTCCTCGATTCCCGCACCAGCTCGGCCTCGGTGGGCGAAACCGTGGCCCGACGACGCGGGGTTCCGGCCTTGTCGCGTGACGTGTTCTTGGACGATCCCTCAGTCGCCCACGACGTTGCGGGACAGTTGGCAAAAACCGAGACCGCCGCCCGCCGCAAAGGATATGCCATAGCCATCGGCCATCCCCACGCCGCCACCTTGGCGGCGTTGGAGGCATGGTTGCCCGCCGCCGAATCCGAAGGATTTGAAATAGTGAAACTGAAAAAATTGTTGCAACCCGCCCCGGACGGCAAAGCGTTTCCCGAATAATCTTCCAATGATATAACCGCCGTCATGATCCACCCTTACGCCTCTTTGCCATACGCTAATGGCCTATCGCATAAACGCCATCCCCGAACAATGGCCAGAGGCATCCGAGCAAAGAAACGCGATGGCGGCGGCAACCTCTTCGTCGTGGGAGTAGCGTTTCATGGAAACATTGCGGCGCGGATCGCCGCAGTTGGAGCGAATGCCAAACGGAGCAGCTTCCCGCGCCGCCATCCGCACCAAACCCATGACCGCGTGCTTGCTGACAGCGTATGGAGATAAAAACGCGGTATGCCCCAATCCCGATATGGATGCCTTATCCTGAAATCTCCCACCCACTTTTGTCCATTATGCCGTTTTTTTCTGTTCGTTCGCAGACGTAGGCTTCTTGATCTGTTGTGATGATTCGACCGGAAAGCAATATGAAAAAGGTGATGTGGACGCCTGTTGTTTAACCCAGCAAATTCAACCATTGTGCAGGCCAATCAACCGCCGTCTTCCCTTCAGCTCCCTATCCCGTAATCCTCCCCGTAAATATACGAAATCTCGCCACGTGGGGGGGGGCAGGGCGTGGCATGGGTCAGGGCGACTCCGGTTTTTTCCTCGATGTCCCTGAAACGGTGGTGCCAGCGCCCCTTGGCCTCGATACACGCCTGTGAGCCGAGAACCAAGTCGCGCCGCCACGCCTCGTCCTTCAGCATCTTTTGCGCCAGTTCATATGCCCGGGCGGGACAATCGAACATCGGAAGATCCACGTAGCCCTTCGCAAAATCCGCTATCCCCTGCCTGTAGTCGGAAAGCAGGCAACCGTTGGAAGCCATCACGTCCATTACCCGCCAGGGAAACCCCTCGACGGCTTGCCCGTGCGCCACGCTGAGGCAAATTTTGCTGGAGTTGTATATATCCTGATTGTGCTTGAGCGAATAAACGATGTCGGGACGCCACGCCGCCGCCACGTCGGGAAAGAAATCAGCGCGTTGCAGCCATTCGTCGGGACCGTAAAGCGAAAGGCCAAACTCGGCGAGCAATGCGAGGCTCAGCAGGCGGTCGCGCGGGGAAAAAATGCTCTGGAAATGCGACATCGGCATATGTTTTTGGATTAACGCTTTTTCATCTTCGGTCAACGCCCCGGCCAGTTGCGCATGGTTCTGCCTGATGATGGAGAACAGCTGGTTCAGACGTTCCTTGTCCTTAAACTCGCCTATCAGCTCCGCCGTGTTTTTCTGGTTCTGAAACGTGTTTCCGATGAAGGAAACGTTCTTGTCCACAGGAACTGCCTCGGACACGACCCCGGTCGCCGGAAGCGCGTGAATGATGCGTTCCTCGCCCATACGGAACATTTCCCCGATCTCGTCCAGATCGCGCTGGAACGGGGCGTAGAAATAGATGCGGTCGCCGTATGCGCGCTGCGCTATCTTGTCCTTGTCGTTGAAAAACTTCACGGTGTCCGACAGAAACAAAACCACAGGGCAGTCGGTCACCTTATAGGCAGTGTCCGGGACAGAGTTGTTGGCGAAGATGCATAAATCCGGCTTGAACGCAGCTATGTCCGACGTTAGTCGCGTGATATCAATGTAATCGTGCAATCCGTTGTGGCCGTTCCAGTATCTGGGCAAAAACGCCGTGGAGACGAGTTGCATTACGTTGTGGCCGCCTTGGGCCAAACCCTCGGCCAAAGCATCGAAGAAACATATAGGGCGATAATATCCCCCGTTCACCACGGGGGAAAAATGGGAAAGCAATATATTGGCCATGTCATACATCCAGCTCGAAGGTGAACTTGGTCGAGACATCACACCCCAGACCCTGCTTGAAATCGCACAGGCCGAGATTGGGAACGCTGAACTCGGTCGAGGGCCCGGTGTCAATCAGGCGCATTCCCGCTCCCTTGTAATGGGCGAAAATCCGGTAAGCAAGGAAGTTCATAGGCTTTAGCGCGTCGGTTTCGGGAAGGTTTCCCCAGTAAATCACCTGCGCCTTGTCATGGGTGACATGATAGACCATCGCTGACGCTAGAGGCATGGCCGCGTCGTCGCGCGCAAGGAAGAAGTCTGCCGGAACCACGCGAGCCGTGTCGCGCACGTTTTCCAATGTCATCCACAAAGGATAGTTCTTGGCGGCGCGGTTGGCGTGGATGATTTTATAGGCCGCCTCGACGTCTTCGGTCTTCTCGAACGTCAGTCCGTTCTTTATCGCGGCGCGAAGCTTCTGCCGCGCCTTCGGATCGATCCGCATTTCGTACTGCGCGTCGAACTGCGCCAGATCGTACTGGAAGTTCAGATCGCATCCGGCGATACGAAACCCAGCGGTGTAAAAACTGTTGTAAAGTTTGGCTATATGCACCTCGTTATAAACCGTTGGCGGCAATGTTATGCGGATTTTCTTCAGCCCCATCCCCTTCGCATAATCCGCCAGAGAGGCGGCCAGCGAGGAATACGAAGCTATCTTGTTGTTGCGGCTGATTTCCGAGAAACAGGCGTAAGGGGCCGAAAACGGCGCTTTCAGCACGCCATCCCTGATTCCGGCGATAAGTCCGAAACGCAGCCTTTGATCGCTGAACACAAGGTGCTTCACGGCCTCGACCTTGTGGGCGTTGATAGCGCAAAACTCCACGCTGTCGAAGACGGTGAAGGGGCATTGCGCCGTTCTGGCGTACTCGGCCGGGGACAATTCGCTGACGATCATGCGATGCTGACCTCTATCGCCCCCATGCCGTCGCGGCCGTAGTAGTTGCCGCTATAGAAAATCCAGGCGCGGGTTTCCGACGTTTTTACCGCGGCGGGGAAATACACCATCTCGCTGTCGAACTCTCCCTCTCCGCCAAACGCGATGTCGTCGAACAAGGCGTCCACGCGCTCCCACGCCACGCAATCCGTGGATCGCGCGCAGCCCATGAAATACCGCATGTTTTTGATTATCCTGCGGGTATAGAACACATAAAAATATTCGCCCAGACGGATGATTTGCGGACGTCCCAGCCCGTGTTCCACCGCGAAGTCGCAGGCGATTATCTTTCGGCCCTTGTCTGCCAGCGTTAACCCGTCGCCGGAACGTTGGTAAAACACGTCATAGACCGGGCGCAGTTCTCCCTTGCAGGGGTGCCATGAACTTCCTGCGGAATATACAACGTGATATCCGCCGCCGTCGGCGCGCTCGATGGACTGCCCGGCGCGCACGAAAAGGCCTTCGTCAGCGCGGTCAAGAAGCGGCGCCTCGCTGTGTCGGGTGAAGCTGTCGCCGCCGTCCACGCTTATGGCCAGTCCGCCGAAATTGTAATGCCGGATTTTATGGCCCAGCTGAAACCCTGTGTAGTAAAGATATATCCTTCCGTCGCCCAGGTCGTAGGCATGCGCGGGAAACACGCCGTTTTCGTCGAAACAGCCGTCGCGGCCAATATCAAGGACGGGTTTTTCCGAAACGCCCAGAATCTTCGCCGGATCTTCCGCGTCCACGTCAACATAACCGACGCGCGATATCTTGTCGGCGGTCCACGCCCCCAGGTAAACGCGTATCGTCCTGTCTCCGCGGCGTATCGGGGCGGGGGCCATGGCATGGGAACTCCACCAGGGCAATTCGCCCGAAGGTCTGAAGACGAACCCATTCTTTTTTACGCGCATCGGATTCTCGTCCTGCAGTTGAGACTCTAGATTCTTTCGTCCAGCAACCCCTCCACCATCGAGCAATCGAACGTGGGGATGCCGAGCGCATTATGCACTTCCAGCCGTTGAGAGAAGCTGTCGTCTATATAGATGGATCTGCGATCCTTCATATGATCTGATTTGCGCTGATGCTCGCCCATGTGCAGGACCTCGTCGAAAATTTCAGAAATGCGCCACTTTTTCAGATATGCGAGCAAATCATCTCCGTTGTACTTCGTCAGCAGCGCGATGCGTTTTTGTCGGTTGACGCACTGATAGAGGAACTGGATCACCTCCAGATTCAGTTGTTCATGCACCACTATCGTATCGTCAAGATCCACATAAACCGTGTCGTATTCATAGTCGAGCACGTAGCGGTTCTTCAGGCATCTGTCCAGTGACAGGGGGGCGGCGTTCACCATCGTCGAGACGGGAACTCCCATCGCCTGAAGAATTGACAGCATGGGGAAATTCACTCCCCGCGCGCGGTTGAAACACATGGTGCCGGCGATGCGCACGTCTATTTCCAGCAGTCGCAGCTCGCTGTCCTTGTCTTCCTTCATCTGGAAAAACCACGCCCCGGTAATAGGTATCCGGCCCAGTATCCTTTCGGCGTAACCGCGCAGCTTTTCTTCCAGCTCCGCCGCCACAGGTTCGGCGTGCATGGAAGTGGCCATGCGGACGCGGGAGCGCTCCCTCGCGCCGGAAAACAGAAGTTTTCCACGGGCGTCGGAAAAGCAGTCAATGGTGTACTCGCGTCCGGGCAAAAGTTCCTGCGCCACGAAACTCGCGAAGTCTATTTTTCCGGCCTGTTCAGGGGTCTCGACGACGTATGCGCCCTGCGCGCCATAGCCCTTGTCGGGCTTTACGAATATGGGATAACCGTCAATTTCCTGCGCAGAACCATATACCCGGGGAACCGGGACAACGTCGGCCAGTTCCCGCAACGTGGCCTTTTTCGAGCGCGTCACCCGCAACACATCCGCGTCCGGCAGCAATATGCGGGCGCGTATGCTGTTCTGCATGGCCGCGAGATGGTCTATGACCAGCGAATTGGCGGGATATACCAGATCTATGTCTTGCGCCGCTATGACGGCGTTAAGGTCGTCAACCCATCCATCCTCGCGGATATCCCGTACTATATGGTTGTTTTTATAAACATAAAAAGCGTGGTTCATTACCGGGCTCGAAGCCGAGAAAAGCCGGACTTCCTTGCAATATTTCAGTGCCTTATGTATTTCCAGGCCGTTTTCCATGCCGCCGGGAAATATCAGTATGTTCCATGGTTTCTTCATCTGTCTGCCTGAGAGTTATGGCGCGAGAAGGCGGCGGGCGAACGGGCAAGCGTCCGCTCTACCATCGGGGGGGAGTAATTCAACAAGTTTTAATGTCATGACTGCTCCGGAATTCATCAAACATTTTTATCCGTTCCAGATACGGCATAACCCGTTCGGCGGACGGCAACAAAGGACGCAGGGCAGGAATGCGATCCACGACGATCTCTCCAAACGCTTTCGACAATACACCGACCAAGGATACCCGAATGATCGGATCGTGGGCAACAAAGAAGGCCGATCTTATCTTTTTAAAATGCTCTACGCCGCCTTGGCGGATTGCAGGATGGAAAGGACATTGAGAAAAGCCAGTTTGCGGTCGAGGTTGGAGCGTTCGGCCATCTCAAGCGTCTGCGCCACGGCGTCGCGCAAGCGAACGGCTCCGCCCACATCCGCGCTTATCCTGACGGCCTTACCCTCGCCACCGCCGCCCATAGCCAAGGCTCGCGTTTCATTCCACAAAAACTGCCCCAGCAGCCGCATGACGATCGGAAAGTTGTCGTTCTCGGATTTGCGGGCAAGCTTGTCGGCCAGAACGTGCGCCTTGGCCACGTCAAAACGCGGCATGTCTTTTATCAATCCCAGTATCTCGTCGTAAAATGGCAAGGAGTCGCTGTTCAGCAAACAGGATGCGAAACCGACGCTCCCTTCCGACAGGCGGATCACCCGCTCCACGTCTTGCGGATCGCGGCTTCCGGCTCCGCATCTGGCCAAGGCCTCGCGCATTTCAGCGTCGGACAAGGGCGACAGCGGCAGCAAACGGCAACGCGAACGGATGGTGGGCAGCAACGATCCCCGCGAACGCGCGGTGATAAGGATGACTGTTCGTTCCGGCGGCTCCTCGACGAATTTCAGTATCGCGTTCTGTCCGAAGTTGTTTAGCGCGTGCGCCTCGTCGATTATCACCACCCGCCAACCGCCGTAAGCGGCGGTTTTATGCATGAACTCGTTGACGGCGCGAGCGTCTTCGACCGCGATCGAATTTTTCGCCGCTCCGGTCTTTTCGTCGGTTTTTCGCCGCAAGATGAATAAATCAGGATGGGCTTCCGCCGCGATAAGCCGCGCCGCCTGATGGCGCATATCCAGATTGCCCGGGCGGTTGGCTCCCGCCGACAGGATGAAGTGGGCGATATGGAAGGCCAGCGTGGCCTTGCCGATGCCGTCCATGCCGCAGATCAGCCACGCATGGTGCATCCGGCCCGACGAGAAGGCATCCACGACGGCAGCGATGGCGGCGGAATGTCCGGCCAGAAACGGATTGGCGGATGGCGCAATCTCGCCGCTCATGCTCGCCCGCCTTTCGCCGCCCAACACGCGTCGGAAACGGCGGCGGTTATTTGCGCCGCCACTTCGTCCGCCGTCTTGCCCGCGTCTATGACCGCGAAACGCTCGGGCTCCCGCGAGGCGATGTCGAGAAACGCCCGCCGCAGCTTTTCGTGGAAATCGCGGCCGCGCTGTTGATAGCGGTCGTCCGGTCCGCGCCGCGCCGCCATCCGCGACATGCCGGTATCTACTTCGACGTCCAGCAAAAGGGTAAGATCGGGGCGGAAATCCGCGGCTATCAGCGAATAAAGCCGGTCGATGACTTCCATCCCCAGCCCCAAGCCTATGCCCTGATAAACGTGCGTCGAGTCGGCGAAACGATCCGACACCACCCAAATCCCGCGCTCCAGAGCAGGCCACACGGTCTTGACCAAATGCTCGCGCCGCGCCGCCGTCACCAGCAACGCCTCCGTCAAAGGATCCCAGTTTTCGGCGTTTCCGGAAAGCCACAGATCGCGAATGGCTTCGGCATTCGGGCATCCCCCCACTTCGCGAGTCGCCACAGCTTCAACGCCGCGAGAATTCAACCACTCGACCAATCGCTTGGCCTGCGTGGATTTTCCGGTTCCCTCGCCGCCCTCCAGAGTTATGAATTTTCCGCGCATGGCCATGTTTCCGTCCCGTAACCGTTCCGCCGCCAGTAAAACCGGAATTATCCGGCGCGGCAAGGGCGGAAAAAGGATTGCCGTCGCCTCGCCGCAAGCGTTCAATCCGCCGCGGCGATCGCGTCGGCCAAAAGCCCTATGGAAAGCGCGAAGTTGGTGGAGCGATTCCAGCGCATCAGGGCTTTCAAATTGGAGCAAGCCAGAAAAGCCCGCCCGCCCCGTCCGTCCGGCAAGACCAGATAGGCGGTACCGTCGGGCGAGCAAGACAATCCGCCCTTTTTCAGAATGCGCGCCCCCGCCCTTTCCCAATCGTCCACGCTTTTGCCGGATGCCTTAAGACCGATTTCATCCTCGGACGCTGAACCGTTCCACCTGATCTCCGCCCCCCAATCTTGGCCAGAAACCCAGCCTTCGGCGGCCAAATAATTGGCCGCCGAAGCCAAAGCGTCCATAGGATTGTCCCAAATATCGCGCCGCCCGTCGCCGTCGTAATCCACGGCATAGCGGGAATAGGTGGATGGCATGAACTGGAACTGCCCCAACGCGCCCGCCCACGATCCGTTCACGGCGTTCGCTTCCTTTTGGCCGGAATCCACGATACGCAAGGCTTCTATCAGCTCGCCGCCGAAGAACTCGGCGCGGCGGCCTTCAAAGGCCAAGGTGGCCAGCGATCTGATTATGTCGAAGTCGCCGGTGTTGGCTCCGTAGCCGCTTTCCACGCCCCACAAGGCGACGATAACCGCCGGAGCGACGCCGTAACGCCTCTGCAAATCATCCAAGACGCGGCGATGAAGCGACAGCATCTCCCGCCCTCGGATCACGCGGGACTTCGTCAATATTCCGTCAATATACGAAGCGAATGAGATAGACGATTCCGGTTGCCTGCGATCCAGCTTCAACACCCGATAATCCAGATAAAGCCCGCCCAGCGCGGCGTCGATGGTCGGTCGGGAGATTTCGGCGGCGGCGGCGCGGGGCGAAAAATCATTCAGCCAAAGGCGGAACGCTTCGTTTTCCTCGTTCGGCGGAAACGCGCCTTGCGCCAAAGCCGGAACGGCAACCGACGCCGCCCACAATGCGGCGGCGAAAACCGAGGCTTTGAATATCCTCGTCATTCTATCCATCCGTTGATCCTGTAAAAAACCAAGCCGTAGTATTCGTGCGCCGCCAGAGTCAGGTCTTCGAGATTGGACGCTACGCCCCCGCTCACCCCAGCCGCAAAACGCCCAGATGTCCTGTATCCGGCGGGATAGGGATAAACGTTCCAACCCTCGCGGACGAAAGCCGCCATCGCCCGCGGCATATGAAAGGCGGAAGTGACCAGCACCCAGTTTTCGCCCTTGGCGGGCGATAACGCCTCGCGCGACAAAACGGCGTTCTCCCGCGTGGTGCGCGATTTTCCTTCGTAGATTATGTTCCTTCCCTCCAGCCCCAACGCGGCGAAAGTCCGCTTGGCGACGTCCGTAACGCCAGCTCCGGTTTCGTCCCCCCGCAAAACCGAGTTGTCGCCGCCGGAAAACGCCAGCTTGGCGGCGGGATATTCCCGCGCCAAGGCCGCGAAGGCGAGATAGCGTCCGGCGGATATTCCCCCCATCACCGCCTGTCCCCTCGCCTCGGTGGCCGACGGCCTTTCATCTCCCGACAAAAGGATGATGCCGTCCACCCGCGACGGCAAAGCGGGTGAAAAGCGGTTTTCCAAAGGAACCAGCAACCAATTGCCGACGGGAAGAAAAACGGCCAGCAAAAGCGCGGCCAAAGCCGCCGCTCCGGCGCGTCTTATCCAACGGTTGCGGGCGATCATCCCCGCCGCCGCCATCAGCAAAAGGGCGACGACGGGCGATATGATCTTCCACGCCAACTTGGAGAAAACGAAAGACATGCGCGGTTTTATCCCAACACCAGCCAGAATCCGAACACGATGGCCGCCAAAACCCCCAACGACACCCACGTCAGGTATTTCTCGACGAACACCTTAATGGGCGGGCCGTAGCGTTTGGCCAAAAACGCCACCAGAAAGAACCTCGCGGCGCGAGTAGTGGCGGCGGCCAAAACGAAGGAAACGAGGTTAAGCTCGGCCACGCCGCTGGCGATCGTCACCAGCTTGAAGGGAATGGGGGTCAATCCCTTGGCCAGAATTATCGCCACCCCCCACTCGTTGAAATCGTCGTGGAACCTCTGGAAAGCGTCCTGCAAATGGTAGACGTCGATTATCCATTGGCCGAAGGTGGCGAAAAACGCCGCCCCTATCGCATAGCCCAGCAATCCCCCCAAAACCGATCCCACAGTGCAAACCAAGGCGTAAAACCACGCCCTATCGGGACGTGCCAAAGCCATCGGCAAAAGAATGACGTCGGGAGGGATAGGAAAAAACGAGCTTTCCGCAAAAGAGATCATAAACAGAACCGGAACGGCGTAAGGCCCCTCGGCTTGCCTGAGTGTCCAGTCGTAAATCGGGCGCACTATCGACATGTTTTTTCTTTCTTTGCTTTGCGCATGATAGCCGTTTATCGCCTATATCCGCCGCGGGCGAAAGAGGCGGGAGACGGATCCACCACCTGCGGCAAGGACGGGGTTATCTCGTTGACGGCCAGACCGCGCTCGACCGTTCCGTCGGGATTCAGGCGGAATATGCCGTCGATGCCGGCGAAACCATCGGGATTTTCCAGCCCCCCCCGCCCAAAGCCTCCGCCGCGTCGGGCTAGGGCTATAGCCAACGCGGTCGCGTCGTAGGCCAGCGTGGCCAACCGAGGCGGCTTCTGCCCATACGATTTCTGATAGGAGGAAATGAACTTGTCGCGAGAATCCGGCTCTGCCGCCGCGTACCAACCTCCCACCAAAGCGGGAGCGGTTCCGCCGATATTCGGTTCGTCCCATAATCCGGTTCCCAAAAGACGGGGGCTGCTCGCCGCGCCCGCCTCCCGCGCCGCCGCCGCGAATTTGCGAACGGCCTCCTGCGCTTCGCCGCCGCCAAACGGCAATAGCAGCGCGTCGATCCGGTGCGCGGCAGCTCCCAACTTTCCCGCTTCGGCCAAAGACGTTTCGGCTACCACCGTCGCGCCGTGCCGCCTTGCCGAATAATCGAGGGCTTTGCGGACGATTTCTCCATAAGACCCATCGGGCATGACGGCGGCTAGGCGCGACAGGCCGCGGGAACGCGCGAAGGCGACGACGCGCTCGACCTGCGGGAACGGGGCGAACCCCATGACATAAGCCCCGTCTCCGGCCAAGGAAACGTCGGTGGAAAGGGCGAGGACGCTGACGCCGGACGCAGCGGCCAACGGCTTGACCGCCGCCACGTCCGCCGCGAAGACCGGACCTATGATGAGCCTCGCTCCTCCGGATAAAGCGTCGCGCGCCGCCGAAGCCGCGCTTGCGGGCGAGTTTCCGGTATCGCGTGGCATAAGCTCGAACTCGCCGTCGGCCAAATCGAACACCGCCATCTGCGCCGCGTTCAACATGGCTTGCCCCAAGGCGGCGTTCTTCCCCGACAAAGGCAGCAAAACCGCGACCTTGGGGGGAACGTTTTCCGCTTTCGGCGAAGGGTATTGGGGAACGGCGTACGGCATCGGCGGAGCGTAACGCTCGGGCGCGGCTGCCCTTGGCGCGTAAACGGGGAGGCGTTGCGCTCCGGCATAGACTTGGCGGGAATAGGCCGCCGCGTTGGGATCCCTTGACGCGGCGGAAGCGGCGGCGGATGTTGCGGTCTGCGCGCCGCGCTGGGACGTTTGCGGACTGCACCCGCCCATGCCCAAAAGCGACGCCGCAACCAACGCCGACAAAACCAACGATGCGACCAACGACCGGTGGTGAAATGCGCGAAAAACGAAAGACATCTTGCGATTACCCCTCTATGGCCTCAGGCGTTGCGCCTATGGAGGAAAAGCTGCCCTCCGGACTCTACGTGGTTTCCACGCCCATAGGCAACCTCGGAGACGTGACGCTGCGCGCCTTGGCTACCTTGAAGGCGGCGGACGTGGTGGCCTGCGAGGACACGCGGGTGACGGCCAAGCTGTTGACGGCCTACGGCATCAAAAAACCTCTGCTGTCCTACCACGACCACAACGCCGAAAACAGGCAGCCGGAAATGCTGCGCCGCATATCCGAAGGCCAAGCGGTGGCTTTGGTCAGCGACGCCGGAACTCCGCTGGTGTCGGATCCCGGATATAAAATAGTCGTCGCGTGCCGAGAAGCCGGTCTGGCGGTGATAGCCGTCCCGGGAGCGAACGCAATGCTGACGGCGATGGCTTGCTGCGGCCTGCCATCGGATCGCTTTTGCTTCGGAGGATTCCTGCCGCCCAAAACCTCCGCCCGCCGCATCGAGCTGGACGCTTGGAAAAAACTGGACGCCACGCTGGTATTCCACGAAACCCCTCCGCGGCTTGCGGCCTCGCTTTCCGACATGGCCGCCGTTTTAGGCGGCCAACGCCAAGCCGCCGTAGCGCGGGAGCTTACCAAGCTCTTCGAGGAAGTAAGGCGCGGAACCTTGGCGGAGCTGTCCGCGCATTACGCCAGCTCCCCCCTGCCCAAAGGCGAGATCGTCGTGGTGATAGGCCGTCCCGAAGCGGCGGCGGAAAGCTGCGGCGAAGACGAAAGAGCCTCCGCCCTCAAACTGCTGTCCGAACGCCTGCCGCGCCTTAGCGTCCGCGACGCGGTGGCCGAGGTGGCGAAGATAACGGGGATGAAGCGCAAAGAGGTCTACGCTCTGGCGTTGTCGGAAACAGCGAAGGATTAACAGTCTGCTGAAAAACTTCAGTTTTTGTTCCACAAACGCAAAAAGCGTCGCCCTTGCGACGCGAAGCAATCCAGAATCATGGAGCAACGGCTCTAGATTGCTTCGCCGCCCGACAGCGTTCAACGCTGTCCAAACCAAAGGTGTGGCGGCTCGCATGACGGCCTTTGGCCGTAACAGGGTAGATGACGTCGCTTGTTGTTGCGGTTGGCTGCAAAATTACCCACCCGTTTTGCGTAAGGGCTTTTTTGCGAACATGCACATAAAACCGATGCTTGCAGAGTTTTTCAGCAGACTGTTAAAGGATTAAACCAGAAACAATCGCTCACATCATAAACTGTTCCCGCACTATCCGTTCGCCCAAATGCTGGCTGGGGTCGAAAAGTATTTGCAGCTGCGCCGACTTGTCGCGCCATATCTTGGCCGTTGCCACGTTGCGCGCCTCGCTGCTGCCGGCCTCGATGCGAACGGGGCGTTTTTCCGGCTCCATGACGCGGATTTCCACCGTCGAATCCTGCGGCAAGACGGCGTAAGACCAGCGGCGCGGGCGAAATCCGCAAATGGCGGTCATCACCAAGGTATTGGCGTCGAGCGGCATGATGGGGCCGCCCGCCGAGTGGTTATAGGCGGTGCTGCCCGCCGGAGTGGCGAGCAAAAGCCCGTCGCCGCTGTAATCGGCCAACCGCTCCACGCCGTCCACGAACACCTTCAGCTTCACCGATTGGTGGGAATCCCGCAAAGCCGTCACTTCGTTGATGGCGATCGCTTCGAAATCCGCGCCACCCACCGTGCGGGCTATCGCCTTCAAGGGATTCAAGGCCACTTTCTGCGCCCGCCCCAATCGCTCCGGCAAATCCTCCACAGCATATTCGTTGCAAAGAAACCCCACCGATCCGGTCTTTCGCATGGCGAAGATGGGAATGCGCCGTCCATCCTCCCGCCGCGCCATGGCGTGCAAGGCCTTTAAAACCATGCCGTCGCCGCCCACCGTGACAAGGAAATCGGCGTCTTCGGAAGCGCACGCCCCGTAACGCTTTTCCAAGGCCACCTGCGCTTCCTTGGCGTTTTGCGTCGGCGAAGCCGCGAAGGATATTTTCATGGCCGCTACCCCTTTACATCCCAATAACCGGTTAATCCCTTATAGTTGTTTAACAGTTACATATATGTTAAACAAACCATCTGACTATTACCAATAGAGTCAAAAATATGCGTTGCCCGTTTTGCGGCTATGAAGACACCCAAGTAAAGGACAGCCGTCCCAGCGAAGACGGCGCGGCCATTCGTCGCCGCCGCTCCTGCCCCAAATGCGACGGACGCTTCACCACCTTCGAGCGCGTCCAGCTGCGCGAGCTGACGGTTTTAAAGCGCGACGGCTCCCGCAAGCCCTTCGACCGCGACAAGCTGTCCTATTCGATGCACATAGCCCTTCGCAAACGTCCGATAGACGACGAGACGATTGAAAGAGCCGTGAACAATCTGGTGCGCCGGATGGAAACGGCCAGCGAAGGCGAAATATCCACCGACAAGATCGGAGAAATGGTTATGGAGGAACTCAACCGCCTCGACCATGTGGCGTACGTCCGCTACGCCTCGGTGTACCGCGATTTCAGATCGCCGGAGGATTTCAACGAATTCGTGGCTTCCATCAAGCCGGAAAACTGAACGCATGTTCACCGGAATAATCCGCGACATCGGCGAGGTGCTGTCCATAGGCGGAGAAGAAAACGGCCTCAGGCGCGCGCGGATAAAAACCGCCATGCCGCTTTCGGCGGCTTCGCTGGGCGCGTCCGTGGCCTGCTCCGGCGTATGCCTGACGGTAACGGAAACCTCCGAAGCGTGCTTTTCCGCCGACATATCCGCCGAAACCCTGCGTTGCACCACGGCCAAAGGCTGGGGCGTCGGCACGCGCCTGAACCTCGAGCCGGCATTGCGGATGGGCGACGAGCTGGGCGGCCACATAGTGTCCGGCCACGTCGACGCCATAGCCGTCGTAACCGCCGTGGCCGAGGAGGCCGGCAGCCTGCGCCTGAGCGTCGAGGCGAAAGACGAGCTGCTGGGCTTCCTCGCCCCCAAAGGCTCGGTGGTTTTGGACGGGGTGTCGCTGACGGTGAACGAGGTGAGCGGCAACCGCTTCACGGTGAACATCGTCCCCCATACCCGAACGGCCACCACGCTGGGAAGATTGCAAAGCGGAGATATGGTAAACATGGAAGCGGACGTCATAGCGCGTTACGTCGCGGCGGCGTTGCGCGATAGGTCATAAGGGAGAAAAACTGTGAAGCCCAACGCTCTACGGCAAAGCGCGGTGACGGCGCGGATTTCCCCCATAGAAGAAATCATCGATGACGCCCGCAACGGCAAGATGTTCGTTCTCGCCGACGATGAAGGCCGCGAGAACGAAGGCGATCTGGTCATTCCCGCCCAATTCGCCACGCCGGAAGCCGTGAATTTCATGGCGCGGCACGGACGGGGACTGATCTGCCTCGCCATGGAACAGGCGATGGTGGACAAACTGGGGCTGCCGCCCATGTCCTCCCATAACTCCAGCCTCCACCAAACCGCCTTCACCGTTTCCATCGAAGCCCGCGAAGGGGTCACCACCGGCATCTCCGCCGCCGACCGTTCCCGCACCATTCAGGCCGCCATCGCGGCCACGGCCTGCCGCCACGACATCGTGACGCCCGGACATGTTTTCCCCCTTTCCGCCCGCGACGGCGGAGTCCTGGTGCGGGCCGGACACACCGAAGCGGCGGTGGACATAGCCCGTCTGGCGGGTCTGGCCCCGGCTGGCGTGATCTGCGAGATAATGAACGACGACGGCTCCATGGCGCGGTTGCCGGATCTGGCGCGGTTTTCGGAAACGCACGGCCTGAAACTGGGAACAGTAGCCGATCTGATAGAGTACCGCCGCCGCACCGAAAATCTGGTGGAAAGGAAAATCTCCGCCGCCATAAACTCGATCCACGGCGGCGAGTTCGCGCTGCACGTCTACGTCAACCGCATCGCCTATGCCGAACACGCGGCCTTGGTCAAAGGCGACGTTTCGGGCCCCGCCCCCTGTCTCGTGCGAATGCACGCGCTGAACGCGCTGGAAGACGTGCTGGGCTGCCGCGCCCTCGGCCACGGCGGCGAATTGGAAGCCTCCATGCGGATGATAGCCGAAGCCGGACGCGGAGCCATAGTCCTGCTGCGCGAAGCCCGCCCCGACAGCCTTTCGGCGCAGGCGGCCTCAAGAACCCGCCCCCTCTCCTCCGAACTGCCGCTCGGCAACGATCTGCGCGATTACGGCGTGGGAGCGCAAGTATTGCTGGATCTCGGCATCCGCAACATGATTTTGCTGTCTAATTCGGTCAGAAACATCGTGGGACTGGAAGGATACGGCCTGCGTGTGGTAGAGCAGAGGCCGATAAGAGGATAAAACGGCGGAGCGAGAATGCTGGTCTTCGATCTGGACGGAACCATCAGCGATCCTTTGGAAGGCATGGCAAAATCCATAAACCACGCCCTCGAACACTTTGGCTATCCTAAAAGAACATTCGCGGAATTGGCGAAATATGTAGGTCCGCCGCTGTCCAAATCGTTCGTGGAAATGACCGGCGTCGACGATCCGTCCCCGCTGATCGCCAAATACCGCGAACGCTATAGCGAAACGGGATATGCCGAAAACGTCATGTACGCGGGGATGAAAGAGGTTCTTATTCGCCTACGCAACGCTGGCGCGCCGATGGCCATGTGCACGGCCAAACCTGAGGTATTTACACGAAAGATACTAGCGATGTTCGGCATCGCCGATTTCTTTCCGATATTGTCATGTCATCCCGTGGGATTGTTAGGCATTCCAAAGGGCGAACAACTGCGGCAAATGATGGTTGACGGAGCTATTGACGACAAGGCAGTGATGATAGGCGATCGCGACGTAGATATAATCGCCGCCAAACAAAACGGGTTAGCTTCTTGCGGGGTTTTATGGGGCTACGGTGCGCGGCAGGAATTGGAAACGCATTCGCCGACATATCTGGCGAGGGCTCCGGAAGATATATTAACCATACCGTTGGCGAACGCCTTCCTCGGCAATCGCGGCTATGGAACATCCGCCCCCCGATGTGCTAAACCCGAGGCGTGACAGATTAATGATAGCTACGGGGTAATCCAAAATGGAAACTAAACGCCAACCTGCGGTGTTCCGCTTCGACGAAAAGCCGCACATCATGGTCATCGAAGCCCGCCATTACGACGATCTGGCGGATATGCTTTTGGACGGGGCGAAAAGCGTGCTGAACCGCGCGGGAGCCACCTGCGACGTCCACGCCGTCCCGGGTTCGCTGGAGATACCCGCCGCCATCGTCTACGCCATGCGCTCGCTGAACTACGACGCGGCGCGACGGCGTTACGACGGATACGTCGCCTTGGGGTGCGTCATTCGCGGCTCGACCATCCACCACGAAGTCATCGCCTACGAAAGCGCGCGCAGCCTTCAGGATCTGGCCAACAGCCACGCTCTGGCCATCGGCAACGGCATCTTGACCTGCGACACCCGCGAACAAGCCTTGGCCCGCGCCGACAAGGCGCAGCTGGATCGCGGCGGCGCGGCGGCGGAAGCCTGCCTGCGGATGATAGAGCTGAAGCAAAAGTTCCACCTCTCTCCCAAGCGTCGCTGGGTGGCGCGGTAAATGCAAAAATCGCCCGCGCCGAAAACTGCGGCCAATTCCAATTCGCCTCGCCGCGCCGCCCGTCTGGCCGCCGTGCAAGCCCTGTATCAGGACAGCTACGGCCAGCAGCCGACGGCGGAAATACTGCGCGAAGGCATGGCCGTGGAATCCTCCCGCGAAGCCATGAAAACGGCGGGATTGGCCGAACCGGATCGCGAGCTGTGCGACGGCATCGTGCGCGGCGTGACGGAAAACTTAGCTATGGTCGACGAAATGATCGGCGGCGCGTTGGCCGCCAAAGTGTCGGCGGGGCGGATGGAAATACTTCTCCGCTCCATCCTCCGCGCCGGAGCTTATGAGCTGCACAACAGCCCCTCGGCCTCCACCAGCAGCATAATCAGCGATTATGTGGATGTCGCCCACGCCTTTTTCGATGGCCGCGAACCCGGGCTGGTCAACGGCGTGCTGGACAGTCTGGCGAAAAAGCTGCGGGAGAAGCCTTGAAGCCCGTCGGGTTATAGGCTACAAACACGGCGCGGCGGGGCTGCCCACCTGTGACACATGGGGGCGACATGATCGAGATTTTGGCCGGACAACGCGATCCCCGCAACAGCGTCCCCTTCGTCTAGTGGCCTAGGACATCGCCCTCTCACGGCGGTAACACGGGTTCAAATCCCGTAGGGGACGCCATATATTTCAATAAGTTAGAGCCGCCTTCGGGCGGCTTTCTTATTTTATACGGCAAAAATACGGCATAAAACGCTGCAAACGCGCCAACAATCCACCCGTTTCCCCATGCGCTTGCCAGCATGTTTTCACTGTCAAAAAGCATCCGCTATGGCGCACAGCAAGCCCGCCGCGCTGTGCAATGCCCCGCTACTGGGCTTGTAGCGCGGCATATGCCTTATCTTTCCACTCTGTTTTCTGACCCCGTGCTTACGAACATAATGCTCGGCTGTTTCGTCGCGGCGGCAGCGTGCATGGCCGTAGATTATCACCGCCAGATCGACCGACTGCAAAATCAGAACGAACGCTTGATTTCTGGCGTTCATGAAATTGCCACTCAGCCGGATCGCTTCGATCCTCGCGACTATCTCAACCCTGCTCGTGAAGCCATGCAGAAAGTTTGCGAAAATCGCATAATAAGCTTCGGCTCCGCTGGATGGGGAGCCAAACTGGCGCATAAACTCGGAAATCAATCATGATGTCTTGCGCAAATCCGACTAGCCAATGCATAAAAATGCTGGAGGGTTTTGGCTAGCGGAAAACCTCTTGGGGTGAACTAAAACCGAGAGATTTTAGAGGTCTTGCGTCGGGGTTGAGGCGACGTCCTGTTCGACAGCGCGGTCTGTTCCTCCCCCTTCTTAGGGGGAGGAACAGACCGTGATTGCTGAAAGGACGATTCTTTAACCGCCGTCATGTGTGGACGGCCAAAGGCTGTAAGACTCGCAAATGACGGCGGTTATGCAAGGGGTCTATCACCGCGCCGCGCGGCTGCGGACTATCTGGTATCCGGTGCGGAAAAGATAGGCCACGGGCGCGCTCCAGATATGCACCAGACGGGTGAAGGGAAACACCACCAGCAGCGTCAGCCCCATGATGATATGCATCTTGAAGATGATGTGCTCGCCCGCCACCAGCTCCGCCGCGCCGCCGCGAAAAGTCACGATGCGCTGCGCCCATTCCGCCAACGCCATCATGCTGGAGCCGTCCGGATGTTGCGCCGAAACGCTGATGGTCAAAAATCCCATTATCAGCTGAACGTACAACAGCAACAGCACCACGATGTCGGAAAGGCGGCTGGTGGCGCGGACGCGGGAATTGAACATGCGGCGGATGATCAGAATGGTAAGGCCGATGAAGCACAAAACCCCGAAGGCTCCGCCCGCCGCCATCGCCAGCAGTTGCTTGGTTTGCGGGGTCATAAAGCGGCTGTAAATCTCGTGCGGAGTCAATAGTCCGACAAAATGCCCGACCAATATCATGATAACGCCGATGTGAAAGAGATTGCTGCCCAAACGCAGCCCGCGATCCGACAACAACTGGCTGGACGACGCCTTCCAGCTGTATTGCTCGCGCTCGTAACGGACGAAGCTGCCCAGCAGGAACACAGCCAGAGCGATGTACGGGTATATCCCGAAGAAAAATTCGTTGGCGTATGCGTGCATGACGGCCTCTCGCGAACAACGGTTTATCGGCCAACCCCGCATCCGGCGGAGCAGGCGGTTGAACACTCCGCAGGATTGGGGCTTCCCAAAAAGCCCACCTGCGGTTCTTCCCACAATTCGTCGATCGCGGCGTCGGTCGCCGCGACGTCGGCGTTGGCCGCCTTGCGGCTCAACGGCATCCCCAGCAAGGCTTCCAATCCGTGCAAGGCCGCCGCATGGTCGCTGTCGCGATCGGCCAGCCTTTGCGCCAACGCCTTCACGATATGCGAGGCGTCGCCCAAGATCCCCAACGCCTCGGAGCGCGGCAAGACCGACAGAAATTCCAAGAACAGCGGCAGATAATCCGGCAACTCGTTCGCCGTCGGCTCCATTCCGCGCGCGCGATAAGTTTCCTGTAAATCCACCATCGCCTGCCCGCGATCGCGGGATTCGCCGTGTACATGCTCGAACAGGTAAAGCGACAAGGGGCGCGAACGGTCGAACAGCGCGACATAGGCCTCCTGCGCCTCTATCAGATCCTGACCGCCGATGCGCCGCGCCAAAGCCTCCATCTCCGCCAACGCCTCAGGAGAAAGCGCGGCCTCGCGGCGCACCATCTCCAACACGGCAGGCAGTTCGGCCACCCATTCGCTTTCGGGATAGCTGAGCAGAAGGCCGATGGCCTTCAGGGTTTTCAACGGCTCATTTGACATGCGTGCCGCCGAACAAATTGCGGTTCCGGCTTTTGCCGAACAGATCGACCGAATTATCGCCGCCCGAACAGCCGTTGCCGAAGGTGAACCCGCAGGCCGAGCGCGCGTCGAAGGTGTTTTCGGCGTATTCGCGATGCGAAGACGGGATGACGAAGCGATCCTCGTAGTTGGCGATCGCCAACAGCCGATACATGTCTTCGACCTGCGCCTCGCTGACGCCCGCCGCCGCCAAGGCAGTATTAGCCCCTTCTTCATCGCCCGCCACATGCTTGCCGCGCATGAAGGCGCGCATGGCCAGCATTCTTTCCAGAGCCTTGCGAACCGGAGCCTCGTCGCCGCCCGTCAACAGGTTGGCGAGATACCGCAACGGTATCCGCAATGACGACACGTCGGGAATTATCCCGTTCATCCCCACCTGTCCGGCCTCAGCCGCCGTCTGAATCGGGCTTAGCGGCGGAACGTACCAGACCATCGGCAACGTGCGATATTCGGGATGAAGCGGGAAAGCGATCTTCCATTCCATCGCCATCTTGTACACCGGCGAATTGATGGCCGCGTTTATCCAGCTTTCGGGGATGCCCTCGGCGCGAGCCGCCGCCTGCACTTCCCCATCGCGAGGATCGAGGAAAATGCCCAGTTGGGACTCGTATAAATCCCCATCCCCTTCCGCAGAGGCCGCCTCCTCTATCCTATCGGCGTCGTACAACAGGACGCCGAGATAACGTATGCGCCCGACGCAGGTTTCCGAGCATACCGTGGGATCGCCGTTTTCGATGCGCGGGAAACAAAACGTGCATTTCTCCGACTTGCCGGAATCCCAGTTGAAGTAAATCTTCTTATAAGGGCACGCGCTGACGCACATGCGCCAGCCGCGGCATTTGTCCTGATCGATAAGAACGATGCCGTCTTCCTCGCGCTTGTATATCGCCCCCGATGGACACGAGGCCACGCACGCCGGATTAAGGCAATGCTCGCACAGGCGCGGCAGGTACATCATGAACGTGCGCTCGAACTCGCCGTAGATGTCCTTTTGCACGTTTTCGAAATTGGCGTCGCGGCTGCGGGAGGCGAATTCTCCGCCCAGTATTTCCTCCCAATTAGGGCCGCTTTCTATCTTGTCCATCTTCTGGCCGGTGATGACCGAAACCGGCTGGGCGGTTGGAGGTGTCTTGGCCTCCGGCGAGTTGTGAAGATGGCCGTAATCGAAGGTGAATGGCTCGTAATAATCGTCTATCTGCGGCAGATCGGGATTGCCGAAAATGTTGGACAATATCTTCGCCTTGCCGCCGATCGCCGGAGAAATCGCCCCTTTTTCGTCGCGCTTCCATCCGCCCTTCCAGCGTTTCTGGTTTTCCCACTCGTCGGGATAGCCCACGCCCGGCTTTGTTTCCACGTTGTTGAACCACGCGTATTCGACCCCGCGCCGCGAAGTCCAGACGTTCTTGCAAGTGACCGAACAGGTATGGCACCCGATGCACTTGTCGAGATTTAGCACCATGCCGATTTGAGCGCGGACTTTCATAGCGCAGTCCCCTTCTTCGCGGTTTCCGAGGCGGAAGCCGTCTCGTATTTTTCCTCGTTCATCCAATCCACCTTTTCCATGCGGCGGAGCAGCACGAACTCGTCGCGATTAGACCCCACCGTGCCGTAATAGTTGAACCCATAAGACAGTTGGGCATAGCCGCCGATCATGTGCGTGGGCTTGACGACGGCGCGGGTGACGGAATTGTGGATGCCGCCGCGATGGCCGGTTATCTCGCTGCCCGGGACGTTCACGATCTTTTCCTGCGCGTGGTACATCATCATCATGCCTTCCGGCACGCGCTGGCTGACCACGGCGCGGGCGGTAAGCGCGCCGTTGACGTTGAACGCCTCCACCCAATCGTTGTCCGCGACGCCGATTTTCTTGGCGTCGGCCTCGGAAATCCACACGATAGGCCCGCCGCGGGACAGCGTAAGCATCAGCAGGTTGTCGGAATAGGTGCTGTGGATGCCCCATTTCTGGTGCGGAGTGATGAAATTGAGCGCGATGGTAGGCCTCTCCTCGCCATGCTCCAGCAACATCGGGGCCGTGGTCTGAAGATCTACCGGCGGCTTATAAACGACCAAAGCCTCGCCGAACGCCCGCATCCACGGGTGATCCTGATAAAGCTGTTGCCTGCCGCTTAAGGTGCGCCACGGGATAAGCTCGTGGACGTTGGTATAGCCGGAGTTATAGCTTACGTGTTCGGATTCTATGCCGCTCCATGTGGGCGAGGAGATGATCTTGCGCGGTTGCGACTGAAGATCGCGGAAACGTATCTTGTCCTCTTCCCGCGCCAAGGCCAAATGGCGATGGTCGCGTCCGGTCACAGCCCCCAACGCCGTCCAGGCCTTGACGGCTACGTGGCCGTTGGTCTCGGGCGCCAACGACAGGATGACTTCGGCGGCGTCGATCGCGGTCTCGATGCGCGGCAAGCCTGCGGTAGGCTCGCCGGCGGGCACGACGCGGTTCAGCTCGCCCAGAAACTTAACCTCGTCCTCAGTGTTCCATGCGATGCCCTTGCCGCCGTTGCCCACCTTGGTCATCAACGGCCCCAGCGAGGTGAAGCGTTTTATCAGGTTGGGATAATCGCGTTCCACCACCACCACGTTGGGCATGGTTTTGCCCGCAACCGGCTCGCACTCGCCTTTTTTCCAGTCCTTCACGTCCAAAGGCTGCGCCAGCTCGTTCGGGCTGTCGTGTTGGATGGGGGAAAGAACGACGTCCTTTTCGACCCCGAGGTGTCCGACGCACAGCTCGGAAAACCGCTTGGCCAGACCCTTGTAAATGTCCCAATCGCTGCGGGATTCCCACGCCGGATCGACCGCCGCCGACAACGGATGGATGAAGGGGTGCATATCGGAGGTGTTAAGATCGTTCTTTTCGTACCAAGTGGCGGTCGGCAGCACGATGTCGGAATAAAGGCAGGTGGTGGACATGCGGAAGTCAAGCGTCACCAGCAGATCCAGCTTTCCTGCCGGAGCCTCGTCGCGCCAAACCACTTCGCGGGGCTTGCGCTCCCCCATTTCGCCCAAATCCTTGCCCAACACCCCGTGCTGCGTGCCTAAAAGATGCTTGAGGAAATACTCGTGCCCCTTGCCGCTGGATCCCAACAAGTTGGATCTCCATACGAACAGGTTGCGGGGAAAGTTCGCCGGATTGTCGGGATCCGCGCACGACATCTTGAGGGATCCGCTCTTAAGCGAGGCCGCGACGTACTCCGGCGCGGTCTTGCCTTGCGCCTCCGCCATCTTGGCGATCGTCAACGGATTGGTCTCCAGCTGCGGCGCGGAGGGCAACCAGCCCATGCGCTCGGAGCGGACGTTGAAATCTATCAGCGAAAGCTCTCCCCAATCGCCGCACTTCTCCGTCGGAGAAAGCAAGCCGCCGACCGCCACCTTTTCGTAACGCCATTGGTCGGTATGCGCGTAGTAGAACGAGGTGCTGTTTTGCTGGCGCGGCGGCCTGCCCCAATCGAGAGCGAACGCCAACGGAGCCCAGCCGGTCTGCGGACGGAGCTTTTCCTGCCCGACATAGTGCGCCCAGCCGCCGCCCGATTGCCCCACGCATCCGCACATCGCCAGCATGTTGATGATGCTGCGATAGATCATATCCATATGATACCAGTGGTTAAGCGCGGCGCCCACGATAACCATCGACTTGCCGTGGGTTCTGTGGGCGTTTTCGGCGAACTGCCGCGCCACCGCTATCACCTGCGCGCGCGGCACTCCGGTTATCTTCTCCTGCCACGCCGGAGTGTAGGGAACATCCTCGTCGAAGCCGATGGCCACGTTGGCCCCGCCCAAACCGCGATCCAATCCATAGTTGGCCACGAACAAATCGAACACCGTCGCGACGTAAATCTCTCCATCGCGCGTCGCCATGCGAACGGCGGGGATCTTGCGTTCCAACACGCTGGCGTGGTCGGTGCTGCGGAAATGCTCGTGCTCTATGTTGCCGAAATAAGGGAACGCCGCCGATACCGCCTCGCGCTTGGCGTGTCCCAAAAGCGACAGCTCCGGCTTTATCTCAGCCCCCGTGCGCTGATCCTTTTCCTCAAGGTTCCACTTGCCCTTCTCGCCCCAACGCGAACCGATGGAGCCGTTGGGAACAGCCACGTTGCCGGAGACCGAATCCACGACCAAGGTCTTCCATTCCGGATTGTTGGAAACCCCCAAGTTGTCGGCGAAATCGGAGGCGCGCAACATGCGCTCTGGCACGAAGCGGTCGCCCTCGCGGCGCAGGCGCACCAAACACGGCATGTCCGTATAAGTGCGGCAGTAGTTGGCGAAGTACTCGCTCTTTCCGGCAAGATGGTATTCCCGCAGTATCACGTGCCCCATGGCCAAAGCCAAAGCGGCGTCCGTGCCTTGCTTTGGATGCATCCATATGTCGGACAGCTTGGCCACTTCGCTGTAATCGGGCGTGACCGCGACCGTCTTCGCGCCTTTATAACGAACCTCGGTGAAGAAATGCGCGTCGGGCGTGCGCGTCTGCGGCACGTTGGAGCCCCACGCCATGATAAAGGTGGAGTTGTACCAGTCTGCGCTTTCCGGCACGTCGGTCTGCTCGCCCCACGTCTGAGGAGAGCTGGGCGGCAGGTCGCAATACCAATCGTAAAAGCTCATGCACACGCCGCCCATCAGAGACAAATAACGGCTGCCCGCCGCATACGACACCATGGACATCGCGGGGATCGGCGAAAATCCGATGACGCGATCAGGTCCATAGGTCTTCGTGGTATAGATGTTGGCGGCGGCGATGATAGTGTTCACTTCGTCCCAATCGCTGCGGACAAAGCCCCCCAAGCCGCGCGATTGTTGCCACGACCTGAGCTTTTCCGGCGACGACGCCAGCGAAGCCCACGCCGATACGGGATCGCGATGCCGCTTGACCGCCTCGCGCCACAGGCGGATCAGCCCGCCGCGAACCAACGGATACTTCAAGCGCGTCGCGCTATAGAGGTACCACGAATAGCTGGCTCCGCGAGCGCAGCCGCGCGGCTCGTGGTTGGGCATGTCGGGGCGCGTGCGGGGATAGTCTGTCTGCTGCGTCTCCCACGTCACCAGACCGTTCTTGACGTAGATCTTCCAGCTGCACGAGCCGGTGCAGTTCACGCCGTGGGTGGAACGCACCACCTTGTCGTGCTGCCACCTTTGGCGATAGGCGTTTTCCCACTCGCGGTTTTCCTCGGTCTTGACGCCGTGGCCGCCGGAGAAAGCCTCCTGCCTGCGGGAGAAAAACGTAAGGCGATCCAGAAAATGGCTCATGTTGCGAAACTCCGCCGTTCAGCGAATTGGCCTTTGTCGATCACGGATTGTGGAAAGCCGCGCCGCGACGCAGATAGTAAAACCAGTTCAAAACCACGCACACGCCGTAGAAGATGGCGAAACCGTAGAGAGCCAATTCAGGGGCTCCGGCCTTTATCTGTTCGCCGAAGATCTGCGGGATGATGAACGCGCCATAAGCGGCGATGGCCGAAGTCCAGCCCAACACCGGCCCCGCCTGCTCGCGGTTGAACACCACCGCCACGGTGCGGAAGGTCGAGCCGTTGCCGATCCCCGAAGCCAAGAACAGCGTCATGAACAACAGGAAGAACGGCGTGAAGTACTGCTCCGGCGTCGGCGACTGATAGGCCAGTTGCATGTAGTGCGCCGCGCCCAAGGCCGCCCCCACCATGACCACCGACACGATCTGCGTCACCAACGCGCCGCCCAGCTTGTCGGAAACCCAGCCGCCTATGGGACGGATAAGCGCGCCGATGAAGGGGCCTATCCAAGCGTACATCAGCGCGCTCGGCGCGTTGGGATTTGCCGTCGTATGCGTCAAAACTCCGGCGGCGTCGGTTATGTGCTGAAACCCGAAGATGACCTGTATCGACAGCGGAAACGCCGCCGAATAGCCGATGAACGAACCGAACGTCATGGTGTAGATGATCGTCATCACCCAAGTGTGGGCGTTGCCGAAAATCTTGTACTGGCGTTTAAGGTTTTCGCGTATAGCCCCGGGCAAAATCCTCAACAATGCGATAGTGACGATTATGACCGCAGGCATGATTATCCACTTGCTGACCGCCCAGCCCGCGCCATTGGCACTGGCCGGAAGCATCATCCACAACCCGCCCGCCGCCGTCACGAGGCCGATGGCCAGCATGACCGATATGCGAAAGAAGGCCGCCGGAGGCGAACCGGTGTTGGGCGAAGCGTTTTCTGTGCGGATGTTGTTCATCAGCATCCACGCCAATATGACCAGCGGAGCCAATATGGCCGCCCAGACGTATCCGGCGTTGTGGATGTAGGTCTCGGTTCCAGCCGGTATCTTGCCGATGAGCGTGCCGCTCGCGCTTTTCAAAACCATAGGATCGCCGCCGAACAGACCGAACGTCATGACCAGCGGAACCAGCACCTGCGTCGTCGTCACCCCGAAGTTGCCCAATCCGGCGTTGAGCCCCAAGGACAGCCCCTGCATCCGCTTGGGAAAGAAAAAGTTGATGTTCGACATCGACGACGCGAAATTGCCGCCGCCGAAACCGGACAGCAAAGCCAAAAGCTGGAACTGCCACAGGGGGGTGTTTATGTCCTGCAAGGCGTACCCCGCGCCGATGGCCGGAATTATCAGCAACGCCGTCGTGTAGAATATCGTGTTGCGCCCGCCCGCCAGACGGATAAAGAACGTGCTGGGAATGCGCAACGTCGCCCCCGACAATCCGGCTATGGCGTTAAGCGTGAACAGATCGCTTTGGCTGAAGGAAAACCCCAGATTGAGCATCTGGACGGTTATAACGCTCCAGTATATCCACACCGCGAAACCGCACAAAAGGCAGGGAATGGAGATCCACAGATTGCGAAAAGCGACCGACTTTCCGCCCTTTTGCCAGAGAGAATCGTCCTCCGGATTCCATTCGCGAATGTCCTGCGCCATGAGAATTTCCTTTCGTTTGGTAGAACCGGTGGACAGATATTCAGGTCATGTAGGCCTTATGTTCTCGGCTGCGAGCGGCGTTCCAACTCCGGCAGGAATTGGGGGCCTCTCAGCTCGGGATGCTGTCTGCGTTCCAGCCTGCGGATGGCGAAGTGCATCCATACGAGGGAAACGGCGGCGACGGCGAACAACAGCATGAAACAGCTGGTCCACACGCCGATAATGTCGTTCATATATCCGAACGCTATCGGCAGCACGAAACCGCCCAAGCCTCCGATAAGGCCGACGATCCCGCCCACCGACCCCACGTTGTCGGGATAGTAGACGGGAATGTGCTTGTATACGGCCGCCTTGCCGAGCGACATGAAAAAGCCGAGCACAAAGGTAAGAATGGTGAAAGGGATGAACCCCATCGTCATGGAGAACGCGATGTCTCCGGTGATGCCGTGAACCACGTAATCGGTCGATGGATAGCTAAGCAGGAACGTGCAGATGACCGAGACGATAAACGTCCAATACATGACGCGCCGCGCCCCGTACTTGTCGGACAGCCACCCGCCGAATGCGCGGAATATCGAAGCCGGTATCGAATACGCCGCGCCCAACATGCCAGCCATCTTGATGTCGAGGCCGTAGGCTCCGACGTAGTAGCGCGGCAGCCACAAGGCCAAGGCCACAAACGCCCCGAACACGAAAAAGTAGTAAAGGGAAAACCGCCAGACCTGCAGATGCTTCAACGGCTCCAACGCCAAGGCGGTCGATTTGGGCTTTTCGCCCTTGCTGCGCCGCGCCGTCAGAACCGGATCGTCCTTGGTAAAAACCCAGAACAGCACCGCCGTGGCCGCCATGGCCACCGCCCAAACGTTGGCCACCATTTGCCAGCCGTACGCCACCATCACGAACGGGGCGACGAACTTGGTCACCGCCGCGCCAACGTTGCCCATGCCGAAGATGCCCAACGCCGTGCCCTGCCGCGCCTGAGAGTACCAGCGCGAAACGTAGGCTATGCCGACCGCGAACGAGCCGCCCGCGATGCCCACGCCCAAGGCGGCGACGAGAAATTCGTTGTAGGTGGTGGCGTAGGTCAAAAGCCAAGTGGCGATCGCCGCCGAAATCATGACGGCGGTATAGACGATGCGCCCGCCGTATTGATCCGTCCAAATGCCTAAAAACAGGCGGCTGAGCGATCCGGTAAGTATCGGGGTTCCCACCAAAAGCCCGAATTGGGTGTCGGTCAGCCCCAAATCCTTCTTTATCTGCACGCCGATGATGGCGAAAATAGTCCAAACCGCGAAGCAAACCGTGAAGGACAGCGTGCTGGAGATCAATGCCCTCAACTGGTCTCCGGTAGAAGCTGGTGAAGACATGTCTGGCTATCCGTTGGTTGATATGACAGGATAAAGCGGGATAAAAATCGAAATTCGTTCATGTCACGTCCTTAAGATTCGCCACTTGACGAAAATCAATTATTTTCTCGAAATTAGAATGGAGAAAGAAGAACGACCATTCCTCATGCCATAGGACAAGATGACCGACTTGCTGATCTTTTTAATCGACGCTATCCACCACGCCCAGAAAGAGCGCGGCCTGTCGTCGCTTTTTCTCCGAGACGACAATCAGAGCGACCGCAAAGATCTGGTGGAAAACCACAAACTGCTGGACGACGCCATAGCCAAGCTATCGGAAAACATGCGTTCAACCGCTTCCCCAGCCGGAATCTCAGGAAATTGGCGGCTTATGGAAATGGGGATTAAAAAGCTTCCCGAAAGACGCGAGAAAATCCTAAACAGGCGACTGGCTCCCTGCGAAGCCATAGCCTTCTACACCTTCGAGCTAATGCAACCGGCGATGGATTTGCTGGGAGGCGTTTTATCGGCAGGAAAGGCGTTCGACCCATCGAAAGCGAGCGCATTCCTCCACTTCATGCAAATGAAGGAAAGGATTGGCCAAGAACGTGCCGAAGGCGTGGCCTTGCTCGCGAAAAGCGGTGGCGCGGACGAAGACGTCTCCATCCGCGTCAAGTGCTTGGTAGAAGAACAAAAATCATACGAAACGCTTTTTCTCAAGTTGGCTAAATCCGAACAGAAACAGGAGTACGACCAACTGAAGGAAAAATCCCCTGCCTTCAGAAAAATAGATTCCATCAACGACGCAATAGCCGCGAGCGGTAATGTAGTTCGCTTGACCTGCGGCTGCTCGGCGCGCGATTGGTTCGACGCCTTCACCGCCAAAATGGATCTTTTGCAGGAAATAGCCGCGTCGATGGCTATGGGCCTTAACGGAAAAAACGAGGGAGAAAATTACTCCGTATCGTCAAAGGCGCATCTGGAAAAAACCATCGAAGACAACCTCGACAACATCAAAAAACTCCCCCTGTTCGCCGGAATCGGGGACAGCGCGTTGCGGGAAATAGCCTCGCAAGCCAGAATCTCCTGCCACGATGATGGAAACAGGCTGTTGGAACAAGGCGAGACGGTGCAACGCCTCTACATAGTGTTAGCCGGCTGGGTAAAGATTTTCAAAAATGACACCGACGGCCGCGAAGCCGTGATCCAAATACTGGGGACCGGAGAAAACGTGCTGGAACCTGCGGTGGTGAACTCCCAACCCGCTCAGGCTAACGCTCAAATAGTAGGAAAAACGCATCTGTTTTCCCTGCCCGCCGCCGCTTTGCGCGAGCATCTGGAATCCAACAAGATATTGGCTATAAACATGTTGTCGTCTCTGGCGTTGCAATCTAGTAATTTCATCGCCCACATCGAGCAATTGACTCTGCGAAGCGCGGAACAGCGCATCGGCTGGTTCCTCCTGAAATTGCGCCTCTCCGGCGATCAAAAAAGCCTTGATATAAACCTGCCGTACGACAAATCGTTGATAGCCTCCCTGCTCGGGATAAAGCCGGAGACTTTCTCCCGCGCCTTGCAATCTTTCCGCGAACGCGGTTTCGACACCGGAAAGCACGTCTTAAGAATGCCGGAAATCCACGCCTTGTGCGAGTTTTGCGATCAGGATCTGGCGCAACACTGCATGCGCGAAGAAGCCGAGCGATGCCGCGACGGGGTTTTCCCCGCCAACCGCCCCAGCTCACGCAAGTCTTGATATACGTCAATTCGCGACGGCTTCAAGCGCGTTAGCATAGCCTAACTATCTCCGAGCTTGCTCTCCTAAATCAGCGCGACGCCGCGACACGGAGCGCAAGCCGCTGTTCCCTGCCGCATTCCCTAAATGACAAGGGGAACAGCCAGGGTCGGCGGCGAAAGCCGCCGGCCTCTCGCCTTTAGAAAGGGGAAGCCGGTTTGAAGCTAGAGGACGGCCTAGGCCGAACTTTTTCGTATCTGCGTCTGTCGATAACCGACAAATGCAATTTTCGTTGCCGGTACTGCTTGCCCAACGGGCACGGCAAGACCTTGGGCGACGGATTTCTGACATCGTCCGAAATAGCCCGTCTGGCGAAGGCCATGGCGGGCTTGGGTGTGTGGAAAATCCGCCTCACCGGCGGAGAGCCTTCGGTTCGCCGCGACTTTCCCGACATAATCTCCGCCTTAGCCTCAACCACCGGCGTCAGAAAAATATCCGCCACCACCAACGGCTATAGCTTGGCGGCAAACGCCGCGCGTTGGCGTTCTTGCGGCCTATCCTCCGTCAACGTCAGCGTCGACAGCCTGAAAAGCGAGCGTTTTCGAGAGATAACCGGACACGACAAACTGGACAAAGTGCTGGACGGCGTGCGCGCCGCCGCCTCGTCCGGCATGAACGTCAAGATAAACGCCGTGTTGTTGAAAGGCGTCAACGACGACGAGATGGAAAGTTTCATCGCTTGGGCTGCCATAGCCCCCGTCTCAGTCCGCTTCATCGAGTTGATGCAAACCGGCGACAACGCCGAGTATTTCCGCCGCCATCATCTAAGCGCGGACGCTTTGATTTCGCATTTGCTGTCCAGCGGATGGCAAGAACGTCCGCGCCGCGAAGGCGACGGCCCCGCCGCGGTGTATTGCCACCCCCGCGCCGCCGGACAGGTGGGCGTAATCGCCCCGTATTCGCGGGATTTCTGCGCTTCGTGCAACCGCCTGCGCGTCACGGCGCGAGGGGATCTGCGACTGTGTCTTTTCGGGGATTCCAGCCATTCGCTGCGGGATCTGCTGCAAAACGACGACCAAACGGCGAAGTTGCAGGAACGCATTTGCGGCTTGCTGCGGATAAAAAAGCCGTCGCACTACCTGCGCGATGGAATAACCGGAATGACCTCGCATCTCGCGTCGTTAGGAGGATGAAGAAAATGGCGGTCTCTCGATCCTTCAATATGGTGAACGTGGGAGAAAAACGCCCGACGCGCCGTCTTGCTATGGCGCGGGGAACCATCAGCGTAGGCGTGGAAGCCTTCGCGCTGCTACGCGACCGGAAACTTCCCAAGGGCGACGCGCTGCTCTTGGCGGAAGTCGCCGGAATCCAAGGGGCCAAACGCGCCAGCGACACGATACCCCTCTGCCACCCGCTGCCGCTCGATCAGGTCAAAATCGCGCACGAGCTGGACGAAAACGTGCATTCCATAACCGTCTATTGTCTGGCCGCCGCCTTCGCCAAGACCGGCGTGGAAATGGAGGCGATGGCAGGAGTCCAAGCCGCCCTTTTGGCCATTTACGACCTGACCAAAATGGTGAACGCGGCTTTGACCATCGGTGATTGCTATCTTTTGGCCAAGACAGGTGGCAAGTCCGGGGTCTGGGTATGTCCGCAAGGCGCGCCGGAATGGGTACGGCAGGAAATGGGCATCACCTCAATCAGTCCCCCCAAACTCGCGAACTGCCGCGCCCTCGTCGTCACCCTAAGCGACCGCGCCGCCTCCGGCGTCTATGAGGATAAATCGGGTGCTGTGCTGCGCTCCTTGCTGGAAGAGGCCGGAAGCGAGGTTGATAAAACGGTTGTGCTTCCCGACGATAAATCGCGCATTGTCAGCGAGATAACGGCAGCTCTTAAAGGCGAAGATAAACCATCCCTCATCATCACCACCGGAGGAACCGGCGTATCCGACCGCGACGTTACGCCGGAGGCTTTGCGGGAAATCGGTGGCAAAGAAATCGTTGGCGTAGGAGAATTATTGCGCCTGCATGGCTCACAATACACCCCTAATTCGTGGAGCAGCCGCTCCCTTGCCATAGAGGCCAATGGGGTTCTGATCGTCGCCCTACCCGGCAACGTCAAGGCGGTGCGCGAAGGCATGGAATGCCTGTTGCCCATCATCCCCCATCTGCTCAACACCATCGCCGGAAAAAAGCATGATTAGCTACGCCCAAGCCCTCTCCTTGTTGAAGCAAAAAGCCTTAACCGCTTCTTTGCCCCGTATGGCCGTGCCGTTGCGCCAAGCCTGTGGCCACGTCGCCGCTAAGGAGATCCGCGCCGGATTTTCCCTGCCTTCTTTCGACAATTCGGCGATGGACGGCTTCGCCCTAAACTACGAAGACTGGGAAATCCTCCGCCGCGCCGGAGGAGACGACATGGCGGTGCGCGACATGGCCCCGGCCGGCAACGCGAGGTTGAAGCTTGATCGGGGAACGGCGACCCAGATCATGACCGGAGCCGTCGTCCCCCAATACGCCGACACCGTCATACCGATCGAGGACGTCGACGTCGTCCGCGCCATAAGCGGGCGGGCAATATCCATAAAAATACGCAAGCCTCCCGAACGCGGTCAACACGCGCGCGAGGCCGGAAGCGACTTTCGACAAGGCGAGGCCGTTGTCGCGGCAGGAGAAACGATAACCCCCGCCCATATCATGGCGTTGGCCGCGCTGGGCGTGGCAAAAATCGAGGTTATGGCTATCCCGAAGATCGTAGTGCTGGCAACCGGCAACGAGATCCGCGATGCGGAGGAATCCGGCGATGGCTCTATAATCCGTCCCGAAGGCGGCGGGATATACAATTCCAGCTCCCCCTACCTTTTGGCCTCCGCCCAAGCCGTCGGGGCCGAATGCGAATACAAAGGCATCGTGCGCGACGACATGCCGGCGTTCATAGCCGCCATGGAAAAGATATTGGCCGAAAAATCCGCCGCGCCGCGCATAATCCTGTCCACCGGAGCGGTCTCGATGGGCGATTTCGATTTCGTGCCTTCCGCTCTCGACGCTCTGGGCGCAAAAATGGCGTTTCATCGAGTGGCGATAAAACCTGGCAAGCCCATCTTGTTCGCCGCGCTTGAAAACGGGGATTGCTTCTTCGGATTGCCCGGGAATCCGGTCTCTTCGGCTGTCGGGTTCCGCTTTTTCGTCGTCCCCTTCCTGCGGGCTTTGCTGGAAATGCCTGAAGAATCCCCCTCTCCGGCGCGGCTATCCGGCGAATACGCCGGAAAGGCGGGGCTGCGCCGTTTTCTGAAGGCTAAACGGGAGATCGGCGCGGACGGAACGGTCAGGGCGCAGATTCTGGCCGGACAGGAATCCTTCCGCGTCAAACCGCTCTTGTCCGCCAATTGCTGGGCGGTTTTCGGGGAAAACGACGGGAAAATAGAACAAGACGCTCTGGTGGAAACCTATCCTCTCTCTCCCTGAACCCGAATGACTTTTCCGGCTCTTGCCCAAAACGGGTGGGTAAAGAGTCGCTTTTTTCAGCAATCACGGTCTGTCCCTCCCCCTTCTTAGGGGGAGGTTAGGTGGGGGTTGGCGCAGCAAACCTCATGCTTGGGTGGATGCTCTGACAACCCCCACCTAACCTCCCCCTAAGAAGGGGGAGGGACACCACCGCACTGGCGGGCAGAACTTCGTCTCAACCCTGAAGTAAACCACCCACCCGTTTTGGGTGAGAGCCACTTTTCCGGTCAGTGTGAATTCATTATAATCTTGCATCGAAACCAAGCGCGAGGATTGCCGCCATGGAAGAGCCGAAAAAAATCAGCGTGACGATCTGCCTTTACGGCGCGTTCCGCAAATACGCCGACGGTCATAACCTTTGCGTGTCGGCCCCCACGGGCGCGAAAGTCGGCGACCTGCGCCGCATACTTGAAACCGAGCTTCTAGGCCGTTATCCCAATTTCAACGATTTCGGGCTGGTCGAAGACTCGGCCTTCGCCGACGAAGGTTCCCTCATCGACGACGAACGTCTTTTGTCCGACGGAGAAAATATCGCCGTCCTGCCTCCGGTCTGCGGTGGCTGAAATGGCGGGAAAAATCCACGTAGGCATCACGTCTGCAAAAATAGATTGCGACGCCGCGCTGCGTTTCGTCGACGATCCGGCGCACGGCGCGTCGTGCCTGTTCGTAGGCCGCGTGCGCGACAACGAACTGGGACGGGAAGTCGAGGCGGTCGACTATGACGCCTTTGAACCCTTGGCGGTAGCAATGTTCTCGGCCATCGCTTCCGAGGCGCAAAGCAAATGGGACAACGACCTGAACATCTGGCTGGAACATTTCCAAGGCCGGTTGGAGATAGGCGGAATCAGCATCGTCATAGCCGTGGCCTCGCCCCATCGCGACGAGGCCTTCCAAGCGTGCCGCTATATCATCGAAAACGTCAAAAGCCGCGTTCCGGTGTGGAAGCACGAGCGTTACGCCGACGGGGAAAGCGGCTGGAAAAGCGGGCAAAGCCTGCGCTCCGCCGCCGCTTCTTCCCATGCCGGATAGCTTGGGCGGCATTTCAGGCGTGGTTCTGGCCGGAGGCCTGTCGCGACGAATGGGGCGCGACAAGGCGACGTTGGATTGCGGCGGCGGCGAAACCATGCTGGAGCGCATGAAGGCGTTATTGGTTGCCGCCGGATGCCGGAAAGTTACCGCGAGCGGAACCAACGCGAACGGAATCCCCGATGCCGTTCCCCCCTCCGGCCCCATATCAGGGGTTTGCACGGTCATACTGAGCGATGCTGAAAACCATGGCGTTTCCGGCTGGCTGTTCGTCCCTACCGACATGCCCGCGCTGTCGTCGTCACTGCTGCGGCGGTTGCCGAACTCCGGCGGCGAAGCGGCGATTTTCGCCGGATCCCCCTTGCCGCTGTTCCTGCGAAAAACCCCCGCCGTCATCGCCGCCGCCAACGCCGCCGCCTTTCGTTTGCGCCAAGGAGAAAATCTGTCCTTGACGAGTTTCTTGGATAAGCTGGAGTTGCGGCGCGAAGCGGCCTCCGCCCCCGACCAGCCATCGTTTCTCAACGTCAACACGCCCGAGGAATGGGCGAATTTTCGAAAGGCGAGCCATGAATCTGCGAATTGACGAAGCCGGACTGCGCTTCCGCATCAAGCGAAGCGAGTTTGAAACCCTTAAACGGAATGGCCGGATAGAAGGAAAAATGCCGACCACGCTCCTTTCGCCGCCGGAATACGCGATAGCCGCAGGCGACGCGAAAGACGGCCTGAACCTGAGCGTTCAAGGAAATTTTCTGACGCTGTTAGTATCCGCGGCGGTTTTGGAAGAACTCTCGGCTCCCAAATCTCCTCGGGAAGGCGTCTCCGCCGCCATGGGGGATAAACTGGTCGCTTTGGAAATAGATCTGAAAAGCCGCTAGAGCATTTCCCAAGTAGGTTGATGGGCTTATCTCGCCGCGTGCGACGGAGGAGTCCCGCCCCCCGCGGAGGGGGGGGGGCCCCCCCCGCCCCCCATGGCCCGGTCGTAGTTGAACCCAATCCCGCAAAGGTCTAAAGCGCGCGGGTTA
>JAYRGC010000030.1:0-2929 GCA_041908065.1 Alphaproteobacteria bacterium
CGCCAAGGGGCGGCTCGCAATGACGGCAATTATATAAGAGGTCTAATATTTTTCCGGTCTCGCCGGCATACGAAAGTATGCCGTATGTTTTCACGCCATTAATCGTTGCAGATGGATGATGCGGCGTCTTTCCGCTCAAAAAGGTCATCCGAATGCGCCATTATCTTGTTTTCATCCTGCTTTCCTTGTCGTGCCTAACGCTGGGATGGTTTTCCGCATGGCTGTCTGGCGGTTCGACGTTCGACATGCATACCGCATGGACGACTTTTGCGAGCATTGCCGCCGCTTGCGGCTCGGCGTTTTATTCGCAAGCTGCGGAGCGTAAATCCATGGACGAAGCATCGGATTCCGCCGCAGCCAAGGCGAACGCTCTGCGGGGACGGGTTTCGGATTCCATGGCCTCGATGTTGAACAATTCGTCGCGCCTTGCCAAACTGGCGGAAGAACATCAGGATCGCGCAGGAAATACTACCTCCGCCGCCGCCAAGGCCACCGAGAGCGCGACTACTATCGCCAGCGCAACAGAGGAAATGAACAGTTCAATACGCGAAATAGGACGGCAGGCCGACGAAGCCTCAGGCATCGCCGGAGGAGCTGTGGAAAAGGCCGGAAAGGCCGTCGAGGCCGTCAGCGAAACGTCAAATCGCGCCGACGACATAGGCTCGATCGTAGAGCTTATACGCTCGATAGCCCATCGCACCAACCTTCTAGCTCTCAACGCCACCATAGAAGCCGCCCGCGCCGGAGAACACGGGCGCGGCTTCGCCGTCGTGGCGCACGAGGTGAAAGCCTTGGCGCAACAGACCGCAGAAGCCACCAGCAAAATAGAATCGCAGATAACCGCCGTGCGAACGTCTTCGTCGGAAACGCGGGAACAAATGCAATCCGTGCAAGAAGTGATTCAGCAGATAAACAGCATAACCACGGCGATAAAGGAATCCCTGCAACAACAGACAGTGGCCACGCGGGAAATAGCCGCCAGCGCGCATTCCGCCACCGAAGCCACCAACGCGGTGACCAACGGCATATCGCATCTTTTGGTTACCACTGAGGAAATACGAGGAACTTGCGCCGCGATAGTGGAAACCGCCGAAGCCATGAAAAGCCGCGTTCTGGCGTGACTCCTCGCCAATAGACCTCTTGCATAAACCACCTTATGCGCGGAAGTGAGTGGAACGGACACCGTGTTTTAAGTTGAGAGAGCAAGCAGCTCGGTCGCTGAGCCAGTCGAATCGAACGAGCGGCAAGCTGACCAGTGTTTCTTGCGTCCCGCCGTACCATTCGACAGGCTCAGGGTACGGCTGCTTGGTCTCTCAACTTAAAATACGTTGCGCCCAGTGCGCGATTATTCAAGAGGCCTAATAAAAAACCACGGACGCGGAATTAACCGCGTCCGTGGCTAAAAGTCCGGCCTGAAAGGCCGTTCTTATTACTTCATCTCTACGACCGCGCCGACGGCTTCAAGCTGCTTCTTGAACTTCTCGGCATCGGCCTTGGCCACGCCCTCCTTGAGGGTCTTGGGCGCGCCTTCGACCAGATCCTTGGCTTCCTTGAGTCCCAAGCCGGTGATGGCGCGGACTTCCTTGATGACCTCGATCTTCTTGTCGCCGGACTTGGCAAGCACGAGCGTGAACTCGGTCTTTTCCTCGGCGGCGGCGGCTCCGCCACCACCAGCGGCGACGGCGGCCACGGCGACCGGAGCGGCCGCGCTGACGCCCCACTTCTCTTCCAGCATCTTCGACAGCTCGGCGGCTTCGAGGACGGACAGGGTCGACAATTCTTCGGCCAATTTTTCAATCTTCGACATTTCTCTTTCTCCTCACGTTTCACAGTTGGTTAGTTAGTGGTTGGTCGCAGTTTCAAACAAAACGGTTTTGGCCGTAAGCAACCATATCCGGCCATATCGGATGGATCACGCCTCCTGACGGCCACGCGCGGCGACGACGCGAGCCAACTGGGCGGCGGGTTCGCGCAGAACGCGGGCGATCTTCGTCGCCGGAGCAACCAGCAGGCCGACGATAGCCCCACGGAGCTCGTTCAAGGACGGCAGGCTGGCCAAAGCGGCGACGCGCTTGGCGTCCAAAACCTCGCCGCCGAACACGGCGGCGACGATCTTCAGCTTGTCGTTCTTTTTGGCGAATTCAACGGCGGTCTTGGCTGCCGCCACGGGATCCTTGGCGAAGGCCAGCATTATCGGCCCCTTGAGGTGTTGCGACAGCCCCGCCGCGCCGGTTCCTTCTATGGCGCGCTTGACCAAGGTGTTTTTGCCCACCTTCAATTCCACCCCTGCCGCGCGCATCTGGCGGCGGAGTTCCAGCGTCTGGGAGGCGTTCAATCCCGATTGCGACAAGGCCAAAACTATCTCGGCACTCTTGGCGGAGGCGTTGGCAGCGTCTATTTTGCGCTGTTTGTCTTCGCGTAGTTTGTTCATCTGCACAGGCTCCTTGACATGCGACCAAATCAGCCGTTTTAAGGCTGGAAGCCGGACAAGGAATTTGCTGGGCAAACCGGAACGCCGCGAAAAACCATGGCGGGATCTCCGCCTTCGGGCTTTCCCGTCTGCGCTGGCAGGCCGCTTTGGCGGCCAGCTTGGGTCGAGCGCAACGCCGACGCCAGCGGTCCTTGACAGGCTGTCTCTTCTTCAAGAGACGGGGTCGTATAGCCCCTAAAACGGAAAGATGCAAACTTTTTCTTCGTTCTTGCCGGAAATAGGGCTAACACTATGGTTAAAATTTGGCTCTTACGCAAAACGGGCGGGTATTGCATTCCCAAAAGTGTGAAGTTACAGCCAAAGGCCGTCATTGCGAGCCGCCCCGTTGGGGCGGACCCAACCCGAGGGATAGAGCCACCCCACCGGGGTTGGTAGGCCCCCACCGGGGGCCCGCGACCACCGGGGGTTGTTGGGATGTTGGGGGGCAAGATAGGCCCC
>JAYRGC010000031.1:0-16679 GCA_041908065.1 Alphaproteobacteria bacterium
CGCCGCCAAGGGGCGGCTCGCAATGACGACGCTTGCCGGAAGGCCGTACCCACCCGTTTTGCGTAAGAGCCAATAACCTCGTACCATGGCCGCAACAGCGTTCTTGAGTGCCGCGCCCGCTGTAACCTATACTCGGCGAGGCGGCGAGGATTCGGGTTGCGGCGAAGGCCGCTTAATCATGAGGGAGGCATAGATATGCGGGCTTTTAAGGCGTTGGCGATAGCGACGGCGGTTATAGGAGTCGGCATCGCGTTTTTGGCTTTGAACCCTTCCCGACAGGCGGAGGCGCAGGCTGCCATGGGGGCGGGGCCCATGGTCAAGCTTCAGGAACGCTCCATCGGCAAGGCCGACGCTCCGCTGGTGGTGGAGGAGTTCGTCTCCCTTACCTGTTCGCATTGCGCCGACTTTTACCTGAAGATCATGCCGGAGCTTAAAACCCGCTATGTCGACACCGGCAAGGCGCGTTTCGTGCTGCGCGATTTTCCTTTGGACGGAACGGCGTTGCGGGCTTCGGCCTTGGCGCATTGCATGCCGGAGGAGCAGTATTTTCCCTTCATCAAGGTGTTGTACGAAAATCTCGAAAAATGGGCTTTCGCCAAGGATCCGCAGCAGGTGATGACGCAATACGCCAAGCTGGGGGGATTGCCGGACGACAAGGCCAAGGCGTGCGTGTCTGATGCTAAGATCCTTGACGCTTTGGCCGCCGCCCGCACCGAAGCTCAGGAAAAATACGATATTCAGGGCACTCCGACTTTCATCCTGAACGGCAAGGAAAAACTGAACGCTTCTTCGAATGTCGACGAATTCGTCTCCGCTTTCGACAAGGCGTTGGCCGAAAAGGGGAAAACCGAGAGCAAGGGGAAATAACCTAGTGCTTTTCACCAATCTGAAGCTTCAAGGATTCAAGTCGTTCGTCGAGCCGACCGAGCTTGAGATACGGTCGGGATTGACCGGCATCGTAGGGCCGAACGGCTGCGGAAAATCCAACCTCGTCGAGGCGTTGCGCTGGGTGATGGGCGAGACCTCGGCGCGGCGGATGCGCGGAACCGATATGGACGACGTGATATTCGCCGGAACCGCTCTCAGGCCATCGCGCAATCTGGCTGAGGTGGCGTTGACGCTGGACAATTCCGATCGCTCCGCCACAGCCGAACACAACAACGAGGAGGAGCTGAGGATAGCCCGCCGCATCGAGCGCGGCAGCGGATCCGATTACCGCATCAACGGCAAGCCGGCGCGCCAGCGCGACGTGCAGTTGTTGTTCGCGGATCAGGCCACGGGGGCGCACTCCACCAGCGTGGTGGGGCAGGGGCAGATAGACGCGCTAATCCGCGCCAAGCCGCAGGATAGGCGGCAGATATTGGAGGAGGCTTCGGGCACGGCGGGACTGCATACCCGCCGTCACGAGGCCGAGTTGAAGCTGAAGGCCGCCGAGCAGAATCTTTCCCGCGTCGACGAGGTGCTGAACACGTTGGACGCCCAATTGCGCGGTCTGAAACAGCAGGCGCGGCAGGCTTCCCGTTATCGCAATCTGGCCGATCATATACGCAATACCGAAAGCGTGTTGCTGCGCCTGAAGTGGCAGGAGGCGGAGGCTGGTGCGGCGCAGGCCGCGGCGGCTTATGCCGAAACCCAGACCCGCGCCGTGGATCTGACCGGAATAGTGGCCGCCAGCACTACCGCGAGGGTGGAAATAGCCGCCGGACTTCCTGATTTGCGGCAAGCCGAGGCGGCGGCGGCGGCGATAGTGCAGCGGTTGACTCTGGAGCGCGAAAGGATAGACGGCGAGATCCGCCGCATCGAGGGAGAGATAAGATCCTGCGAACAGCGGTTGGCGCAAGCCCATGCCGACGCCGAACGCGAACAGGCGAGGCGGAGCGATGGAGAATCCGCGCTGGCGCGTTTGGACGAGGAAACCGGACGGCTCGCCGCGAGCGAGGATGCGGCGCGGGCGGCCTTGCCGGCGGCGATAGAGGCCGAAGAAAAAGCCGCCGCCGAGGCGGCCGCGATGGACGCGGCTCTGGCGGAATTGACCGAACAAGCGGCTAAGGCCGAGGCGCAAGCGCAGGCGTTGCAACAGGAAGCTGAAGGCTTGTCGCGGCGACGCGCCGAGTTGTCCTCGCGCTCCGAGCAGGCGGCGGCGCAAAAGGCGGCGTTGATTGCCGAGGCCGCGTCGCGTCCGGATCTGTCGCTGGCGACTGCGATGGTGTCGGCCTGCGAGACCGAGTTGGAGCGCAGGCAAGCACAGGCGCGGGAGGCCGAACAGGCGTTGCGCGACGCCGAAGCGGCCCAGCATTCCCGCCGCGAGGCCTCTCAACAGGCGGAATCCGCGCTTACCAAAATCAAGGCGGAAGCCGATGCGATAGCTTCGCTTTTGCGGCATCACGACGAAAACGGCGCGGCGGGGCAGGTGATAGATCTTATCGCGGTCGAACCCGGCCTTGAAGGCGCGTTGGCGGTGGCGTTGGGCGAGGCGTTATCGGCGGCATTGGACGACAAGGCGGCCATGCATTGGCGCGAAGTCCGGCTTTCGGATGACGACGCCGCGTTACCGGACGGAGCTAGTCCGCTTGCCGCGCATATCCGCGCTCCGGCGGCGTTGGCGCGTGGATTGTCGCAAATAGGATTGGTCGAGAGCCGCGAACAAGGCGAGGCTTTGGCGCAAGTCCTGAAGGCGGGACAGGTCATCGTCAGCCGCGACGGATGGGCGTGGCGGTGGGACGGCTTTACGGTTACGCCGCAGGCCAAGACCGCCACGGCTTTGCGGTTGCAGCAACGCAACCGCTTGGACGCCTTGCGAAGAGAGGCGGAAATAGCGGAGGCCGCCGCCGCCGCGGCCAAGTCCGCTTCGGACTCCGCTTCGGAAATACTAGCCCAATGCCGAGCATTGGACGAGGAGGCGCGGGAATCGCTGCGTTTGGCCTTCCGCGCTTTGGACGACGCGCGCGCGCTTAATGCGCGGCAAGAGCGCGACGCGGCTGCGAACAATTCGCGTTTGGCGGCTGTAGAAGAGAGTTTAAGGCAGTTGGAGGAAGATGCTCGGCAGGCCGACGCCCGCATCGCCGCCGTAGCGGAGATGCTGGAAGGATTGGCCGATGTGGCGTCGATGCGTTTGGACATTAGCTCCCGCCGCGCTGCTCTGGCCGAACTGCGCGGGCAATACGCCCAACGCAAGAGCGAGCGAGATCACCTGACTCGGGAAGCGCAATCGTGCGCTTCCCGCCGCGAAGCGGCGGCGAGGGAAATCGCGGAATGGCGGGAAAGAATGGCTACGGCTATGGCGCACGCCGACGCTTTGGCCGAGCGCGTAGCCGAATTGGAAACCGCCCTGTCGCAATCGCGATCGCGCCCATCGGAACTCGCTTCAGAACGGAGCAAGCTGCTCGACGATTTGTCGGCGGCGGAAGCGGCGCGGCGCGACGCTTCGGACGCGCTTGTCGTGGCCGAAAGCGCCTTGGAGACGGCGGAGGCCAGATTACGCCACGACGAGTCCGAATTTAACCGCGCGCGGGAAGACGGCATCCGCGCCGAAGCCGCGGTGGCGGCCGCCGCTGAGCATTTCTCGGCCTTGCGCGAACGCATCGCGGAAAAGCTGAATTGCGGGGCTGAGGAGTTGTTGGCGCAGGCCGGCGACGGAGACGACAAGGAACTCCGCGACGCCGCCGAACTGGAGCAGCTTTTGGCTCGTTATCTACGCGAGCGCGACAATATGGGAGCGGTGAACCTTCGCGCCGACGTTGAAGCCGAAGCGATGCAGGCTGGAATCGATAAATTGCAAAAGGAAAAGGACGACCTTACGTCCGCGATTTCCCGTCTGCGTCACGGTATCGGCCAGTTGAACCGCGAAGCGCGGGAGAGGCTGCAAGGCGCATTTTCCGCCGTCAACGAACGTTTTCAGTCGTTGTTCACGGGGCTTTTCGGCGGCGGCAAGGCGCATCTGGAGCTGATCGACAACGAGGATCCCATGAACGCGGGGCTGGAGATTTTTGCCAGTCCTCCGGGCAAAAAGATGCAGGTGTTGTCGCTGTTGTCGGGGGGAGAGCGGACGCTGACGGCTTTGGCGTTGCTGTTCGCGGTTTTCCAGACCAATCCTTCGCCCATTTGCGTGCTGGACGAAGCCGAAGCCGCGCTGGACGAAAGCAATATCGGACGTTTCTGCGATTTGGTGGAGAGGATTTCGAGGGAAACCGGAACCCGTTTCCTCATTATCACGCACCAACGCTTGACCATGGCGCGGATGGACCGGTTGTACGGCGTGACAATGGGCGAAAAGGGGGTGTCGCAGCTGGTCTCGGTGGATCTGGCTGCGGCGGTGGCGATGCGCGACGGCGGAGTCGTCGCGGAAAAATCGGTTCTGGAAGAGGGAGCCGAGCAATACGCCGCCGCTTCCGCCGCGCTGGCAGATGTGCAGGCGGCATAAGATCAACAGGATTGCAATAGTACGCTTCCATCTGCGCGCGCGATCCAATAAAAATAGAAAGGGAGCGCAACCATGACTATGTTACGTTTTTTTGCTCCGTTAGCTATTATATTGTGTTTGATCGCATATTTTATGCTTCCTTGGACAGACCGCTTGTTTCTAAGTTGGTCAGAAACCGACCTGCGGATCAGATCAGGATTGGTGTTTTCATCAATAAAGGACGGGTTATCGGAAGTGCTGAACGCAGAGCGCGGCGGGCAGTTGACTAAGAAATTTACTGAATTGGCCAAAGACGAGCGGCTTGTCGGGATAGGGTATTGCGATGGAGGTGGAGCGCCAAAATATAGAAACAAGGATTTTCCATCAGATATAAACTGTCCGGATCTAACTACTTATAAAGAACCTTATTTCAGCCGTAAGACAATCAAGGGGGGGTCGGTGCTGGTGGCCATATTTCCTATTTCTGGCCATGAAGGGGATATAAACGAGGCAGAGATCATTCCGAAGAGCAACTATCTGATGATAGTGCACGATATGGCATATGCCGAACTTCGGGGCGATAACACTAGATTTTATGTTCTTGGATTTTTGATAGGCATCAGTTTATTGGCAGCGTTTATAACGTTGCTGGTAGCCCGCCTAACCATGAGCAAGTGGATGCTGGGATTGCGCGATTATGTGCGCACCGGCAAACGTTCGCATGGGTTGCCACGCGAGGCATTGGGCATTACTCGTGAAATCCAAAAAAGAATGCGCCAATTGGAGCGCGAGCAGCAACGCGCGTCATTAATAGGAACGCAATGGTCGGCGGAAACTTTATTTGCTTTGGTGCGCAATAATTTGCCATCGGAGCAGATTATTACCGTCTCCTATAGGCAACCCTATACACACAGCAAATCCCCCGACGGTTTGGTTTGGAACATGCCGGCCAGCGGTCTAGTGACGGCCATAGAACCGATAATGAAGGCCTGTCGCGGCACGTGGATAGCCGTGGCATCGGGGGATGCCGATAAACTCGTCGTGGACAGCGATGACGCTTTGATGGTTCCTCCGGAAAATCCAGTGTACCGTTTGAAACGGATCTGGCTTTCAGAGGCGGAGGAGGCCGGATTTTATGCGGGATTTTCTAACGAAGGGCTGTGGCCATTATGCAATATGGCTTATGTTAAACCACGTTTTCGCGCCGCAGATTGGGAGGCTTACAAAAGCGTGAATCGCAAATTTGCGGATTCCATAGTGGCTGAAGCAAAGTCAGATTCTCCGATAGTGTTTATCCAAGATTATCATTTTGGTTTATTGCCAAGGATGGTGCGCGAAAGGTTGCCGGGGGCTTTGATCGTGGTTTTTTGGCATATACCTTGGCCTAATTCGGAAACGCTGGGGATATTGCCTTGTCGCGAAGAATTTCTTGCCGGCATGCTCGCGTCAGACATCGTGGGTTTCCACACCCAATATTTTTGCAACAATTTTCTCGATTGTATCGATACGCACGTCGAGGGCCTTATAGACAGGGAACACGACACAGTGCGGCACGGAGACGATTTCTGTATGGTAATGCCATACCCGATATCTATCGCATGGCCTGATTTTGATTCGATGTCGTTACCCAGTGTGACGACTTGCCGAAACGATATAGCGGCCATGCTGGGAATTGATAAGGACGCGAAAATAATCCTAGGTGTCGAGCGTTTGGATTATATCAAAGGGATTCCGGAGAGATTGCGGGCATTTGGCGTGTTTCTAGAAGACAATCCGGAGTTTGCGGGACGTATCCATTTTGTGCAGATAGCCTCTCCTTCGCGATCCATCATACCAGCTTACGCTGATATAGACAGAGAGGTGGATAAAGCGGCTGAACTGGTCAATAAAAAACACGGCACATCGGCATGGACTCCGATTCATGTTCTCAAGCGTAATTTCAACCAGCGCGAAGTTTACAGGTTTTTTCGCGCAGCGGACGTTTGTGTGGTTTCGTCATTGCACGATGGGATGAACTTGGTTGCAAAAGAATTTGTGGCGGCGCGAGATGATAATAGGGGCGTGCTAATTCTCAGCCAATTCTCAGGATCGTCGCGAGAATTGGTTGACGCGATAATAGTCAATCCATACGATGAGCTTGGCCTCTCTCGCAGCCTGTCTCTTGCCGTGTCTATGGGCGAGGATGAGCAGTCTGTGCGCATGAAGAGCATGCGCGACCATGTGAAATCGCACAATGTTTTTGCGTGGGCGGCGCGGATATTAGGAGATGCTGCTAGGTTGCACAATCGCCGCAGGCTTAACAAGATGTTGCGGGAAGGCAGGAGCGTATACGATTCAACTTCTACTACGGAAAATGTGATTTCATGGCCGCTACAATTAAGGAACAAATAGAATCTTTTAAAAATGCCGTTGGCGAGTCGGCGTTTTTTCTAGATTTCGACGGAACGCTTGTGAATCTTGCCCCCCATCCCGATAAAATCGACGTTCCATCAGATTTAATCGATGATTTGGCTCTGTTATCTAGAGATAACAAGTGTGTGATGGCCATAGTTTCGGGAAGGGGTATGTCTCAGCTTGACGCATTTTTACCGAACGTGGGATTGCCGACTATAGGAAGCCATGGGGCTGAGATAAGATTGCGTCGCGATAGCAGCGGATATGTTATGTCTCAGCCATTGTCAGATCATATGCGCGAGGCTTTGCGGGACGTCAGCGATTCTAACTCGTGTTTTTTTGAAGATAAGGTTTACTGCGTTTCCCTTCATCAGCCCTTCATGCACATGGATGATGATCTGAAGCCAGAGATAATGGCGGTCATTGATGAGTGCGGCGGCGATTTTGTGATTCGCAAAGTCGGGAGGACGTACGAAATAATGCGGCGCGGCATCAGTAAGGGATCCGGCATCGAGCACATTATGAAAATACCGGGGTTTTTAGGACGTAATCCGGTATACATTGGAGACGATGTTTGTGTGGATGATAGTTTATCCGTCATTGCTGAGATGGGGGGAGAATTGGTATCGGTAAGTTCCGCGATGTCGGCTCAATATCCTCAGCATGACGGCAAAAATTTTAAAACTGAAGACGTTCAGGATTTGGTAGCGGGGCTAGCTCGCAGGAAAGATCGGATGGAGGTTTAGGAAGAAATGGAAAAATTTTTTCAAAAATCGGTGCGATCCGCAGTGTTTATGTGTGTTTCCGCTCTATTGTCGTGCGCTTTGTCGCAATCATTTGCCTTTGCAGCGACAGGAATCCCCACAGCCGCCAAGCACGCCGCGATAATCGAGGCGGCCACCGGCGACGTTTTGTTGGACAAGGACGCCGACGCCTCCATGCCCACATCGTCCATGAGCAAGTTGATGACCATGTATTTGGTTTTCGAAGCGGTAAAGGACGGCAAGCTCGGTTTGGAGGAAAAGGTTCCGGTCAGCGTGAACGCTTGGAAACAGGCGGGTTCGCGCATGTTCGTGAAAGAGGGAGACAGCGTTTCGGTCGAAGATTTGGCGCGAGGGGTGATAGTCCAATCCGGCAACGACGCCGCCGTGGCCTTGGCCGAGGCGGTGGGAAGCACGGAAGCCAATTTCGCCGAGATGATGAACGAAAAGGCCAAGGCTTTGGGCATGGCCGGATCGCATTTCGCCAACGCTACCGGAATGCCGGATCCGCAGCATTATTCCACGGCGAGGGATCTCGCGGTCTTGGCGTTGCACACCTTGCGCGATTTTCCCGATCGCCATCACTATTACTCCGAGAAGGAGTTCACCTATAACGGCATCAAGCAGGGCAACCGCAATCCTTTGTTGTACCGCGACATCGGCGTGGACGGCATGAAGACGGGACATACCGAGGACGCCGGATACGGACTGGTGGCCTCGGTCTTGCGCGACGGGCGTCGGCTGGTTTTGGTTGTCAACGGGCTAAAGAACATGCAGGAACGCGCCGACGAAACGGCGCGCTTGCTGGATTGGGCTTATCGCGAATACGGGCTTTACAATCTGGCGAAGCTGGGCGACGAGTTCGCCGAGGCCGAAGTGTGGAACGGCGTTAAAAAGACGGTTCCGCTGGTGGCCGGAGCCGACGCGGTATTGAGCCTGCCGCGCGGCGAACGCGCTGGATTGAAGGCGGTCGCGCGTTTCCGTCAACCGGTTCCGGCTCCGGTTTCGGCCGGACAGGAGATGGGCGAGCTGGAACTCACGTTTCCGGATTCGCGTTCGATAAAGGTTCCATTGGTGGCCGCCGCCGCCGTGGAAAAATCGGGGCGGCTGGAAATCCTGATGGAAAAGCTGCGAAGCTTGACGAGCGGCGATGGTGCCATGTGACGGCGCGTTCTTTAACCGTGCTTATCAAACATAATTCGAGCGAGGGATAGAACATCAATCACGGTTACGCCTTCGATCACTTTGCTGTAAAGATGCCCAAAATCCCGCCTATCACCCGTCAAGAGATAATCGCATTGCGCGGCAATCGCAGCACCAAGAATCGGCTGGTCTTTATCTGGCAATCCCACTTCGAGGCGGAGCGGCTTGTCCGGTATAATGCGAATTTTTTCCATTAAAACACCGAAGGTCTTCTGCCACTTTGGGCGTTTCGCTATGATGTTGCGACGAGCTTCTTCGGCGGCGTAGCGGCTGGTGACAAGGTTTTCTTTGTTGCAAACCCAGAACAGGAAGCGGTGCAGGTTGCTGGCGGAATTGCTGCCGGAAAAAAGAATGTTGGCATCTAGAAATATGGACATAGCTTGCTACAGATTTGCCTTGTCCAGCAACGCGCCCAAGGCATTATCGTCTTTCTCGAATTCAATGATGCGTTCTTCGGTATAAAGCTCGGTCGGAATAACCATAGCCGGGCGAAGGAGAATTTCTCCCTGTGCTGTCATTTCGACGATAAACTGCTGCTTGCCGCTAATCCCAAGGGCTTTGCGAACGGTTGCGGGCAAGGTCAGTGTTCCGCGCTCTGTTAAAAATGTGGTTTCCATGCTTTGGAGCATAGCAGATTTGCAGAATTTCTGCAAATCTATTTTTTGGGTACGATGTCAAATGGTTGAATCAAGCCAATTAACGAGACGGGGTTTCTTGCCCTGAACAAAAAACATTAAGAATCAATATGTTGATGATGGTGCCCCCGGTCGGATTTGAACCAACGACCTACTGATTACAAATCAGTTGCTCTACCAGCTGAGCTACAGGGGCGGCGGCGGCAAGTATCAGGCGTTGCCGGCCGGCATTTGCGCGGCTTGGGCTTGTTGCGCGTTGTACATGGCGGCGAAGTCTATCGGGTTTATGAGTATCTGCGGAAAGCCTCCGTCGCGCACGGCGTTGGCCATAATGTTGCGGGCGAACGGAAACAACATGCGCGGGCCTTCGACCAACAGGAATACTTTCAGATGTTCTTCCGGCATTTTCGGCATGGTGAACGCGCCGCCATAGGCCAGTTCGGCGATGAACGCGGCCTTTCCCTCTATTTGCGCTTCCAGACGCAGGAACAGCACGACTTCGTATACGTTTTCGGCCAAAACGCGGGTTTGGACGTTGACACCCATGTTCAGCTCTGGGGCTGTCGAGGTTTGCGAAAACACTTGGGGAGCGTTGGGGTTCTCGAACGACAAGTCCTTGATGTATTGAGCGTTAATCGAAACTTGCAGCGGAGCCTCGGTTTGTTCGGTCATGTCTACTACCCCATATTGAAAATTGCCATCGCGCAAGGCGTTACCATGCCCGAGCTTTTCAGGCAAGAGGATAGCCCCGCCGTTTGCGCGGAAACAGGCTCTCAGATATAGCATGAACGGCGCGTAAATAGGTGATAAAATACCCGATCATCAGGGAGACGTCGCGCTGGCGCGACGTTGGTTGGCAGGCGGTCGGACGAAAGATATGGAATACATGGAAATCATCATATATGCGGCTATCGCCGCTTTTGTGTTGGCGCGGCTGTGGTCGGTTTTCGGACAACGCGGCGACGACGAGCCGCAACGCCCCAATCCTTTCGCGCAGCATCCCGGGCAAAAGCCGGAAGACAGCGACGGCGACGATGACGTCGTGGTGTTGTCGGACGGGGCGAAATCGGCGGCGGCCTCGGGACAGCCTCCGGCGTTGACGGCGGGCGGCCATGCTTCGTCGTCTTTGGCGGGGATTCTGGATCAGATAAAGTCCAAGGACGCGGCGTTCGACGAAAAGAAATTCCTCCAAGGCGCGAAAGCGGCTTTCGCCATGATCGTGGAATCCTTCGCCAAAGGCGATATGCCGCGCATCGAAAAGCTGCTGGCTCCCGCCGTGCTTAAGAGATTCGCTCTGGCGGTGGAAGACAGGAACAACGAAGGCCGGAAGCAGCAATGCTTGGTGGCTTCGGTGTCTTCCGCCGACATAATCCGCGCCAGACTTGACGGCAATACCGCCTTCGTCACGGTGGATTTCGTCAGCAACCAGAGCAACGCCACCTTCGACGCTAACGGCAAGCGTATAAGCGGGGATCCGAACCTGATCGAGGAAATCCGCGACGTGTGGACGTTCTGCCGCGACTTGTCGTCTTCCAACCCGAACTGGCAATTGGCGGAGACCGAATGAATTTCCGGAAAAAAGGGCGGCTTGTTTTCGCGTCGGCGGTTTTGCTGCTGTCGGGATGCGCCGCGCCGGTATCTCCGCCCGAAAGCGCGCCCGTCGACAAGATGCGGCTCGATCCCGCCGCTTTTTCGGATCTGCGGGGATGGGAAGGCGACAGGCATGGGGAAGCATTGGCCGCCTTCAAGCGTTCCTGCTCGGCGGGTCTGAGAAAAAAGTCGGAGTGGGGCGCGTCTTGCGCCGCCGCGGCTGGTGTAGACGATAAAGACCATAAGGCGGCGCGGCGGTTTTTCGAGGCTAATTTCCGCCCATGGTCGGTATCGGGCGAGGCCGGACGGGAGGGGCTGTTCACCGGCTACTACGAGGCTGAGCTGAATGGTTCTTTGCGGCGCGGAGGAAAATATCAAACTCCGCTATGGCAGCCGCCGCGGGATTTTCTGACCGCCGATCTGGGGGCATTCCGTCCGTCGCTTAAGGGACAAAAGATAAGCGGCAAGGCGGAGGGAAACGCCTTCGTGCCTTACGATGATCGGGCTGCTATAGCCTCCGGCTCTCTCGCCGAGGGCGAGAGGGCGCAGCCGCTGCTGTGGGCTGACGATCCGGTCGACGTGTTTTTCCTCGAGGTTCAGGGGTCGGGACGAGTGAAGATGGATGACGGCTCCACGGCTAGGGTGGGATACGCCGGACAAAACGGGCGGCAATATGTGGCCATAGGCAAGGTTCTGGCCGACAGCGGCGAATTGGAACGGCCTGTCACTATGGCGAAGATACGCGATTGGCTGAGATCGCATCCCGAACGGGCGCAGGCGACGATGAACGCCAATCCCTCGGCGGTGTTTTTCCGCTTTTTGCGCTCCGGAGCGGTGGGGGCTGAGGGGTCGGAATTGACTCCCGAACGCAGCTTGGCGGTGGATCGGGCGTTTGTGGCTTTGGGGACGCCGGTCTGGCTGGAAACCAAGGACGATGGAGCGACGAAGGCCATCAACCGCCTGATGGTGGCGCAGGATACCGGCGGGGCGATCAAAGGCGTAGTGCGCGGCGACGTTTTCTGGGGGCACGGCAAGGCCGCCGAGGGTCGCGCCGGAGCGATGCAGAGCCGAGGGGCGTATTATTTGTTATTGCCGAAATAGCGGTTAACCAATGTCGGACGATGGCGGATGGGAAGCGTATATCGGCAAGGCCAAGCCGTTGCCGCGTAAGCCGCTAAAGCGGCAAAAGCCCGCCGCGCCTAAAGTCAGCCCGCCATCGTCCGCGCCAAGGGTTTTCTCCGCGTCCGAAAACCGCGCTCGCTTGAAAACCCTTTCCGCCGCTAAGACTCCGGAAAAGCAAAAGACGTGGGAAGGCCAGATTCTAGAAAGGCGGAGGGAACGCGCCGCGCGGCAGGGGGGCGTTTCGCCCGAGGCGCGGCTCGATTTGCATGGGCTCACACAGGCCGCCGCGCATCAGGCCGTTTCCGGTTTCATCTCCGCGCAGGCGCAGGCGGGGCGGCGGACGGTTTTGGTTATAACCGGCAAGGGCAAGGACGGCGAGGCGGTCTTACGAACCGGATTCCTGCGTTGGTGCGCCGAGGTCGCTTTGGCCAAGGATATTTTGGCTATCCGTCCGGCGGCCCCGCGCCACGGCGGCGCGGGCGCGTGGTACGTGTTTTTACGTAATATCCGAAAGTCGTGATTTTTTGTTAACCATCCGGCGTTAGTGTCGTTCCTGTCATCATACGAGAGGGATAGTGCTATGGTCGCCAAAGTCGACGCCGGTTCCGCGACAACGGAAAACGGCCATAAGAATCGAACCGGAGTTTTGGCTCTGGGGGCGTTGGGCGTGGTGTTCGGCGACATCGGAACCAGCCCCCTTTACGCCATGCAGGAATGCTTCACCCACGGCTTGGAGCCGGTGGCGGAGAATATTCTCGGAGTCACCTCTCTGATTTTCTGGGCGGTGATGATCGTGGTGACGATAAAATACGTTTTCATCGTCATGCGCGCCAACAATCGCGGCGAAGGCGGGATTTTGGCGTTGATGTCTTTGGCTTCGAGCGGCGCGCGCAAGCGCGGGGCGATGGGCAAGGCGGTGGCGATAGTCGGGATGTGCGGGGCTTCGCTGTTTTTCGGAGACAGCATAATAACTCCGGCGATTTCCGTTCTCAGCGCGGTGGAGGGAATAAAGGTCGTCGATCCCGAGGCCGGAGACCTTGTTTTGCCGGTTTCCATAGGCATTCTTTTCGCTTTGTTCCTCTTCCAAAAGCACGGAACCCAGAAGGTGGGCAATTACTTCGGCCCCATCATGGTGGTGTGGTTTACCGTTTTGGCGGTGTTGGGGGGGCGGCAAATAGCGGAAAATCCGCAGATACTTGCCGCAGCCAATCCGTTTTACGCGCTTCAATTGATCTCCAACCATGGAACGCTGGCGTTGATCATTTTAGGGGCTGCGCTTTTGGCCTTTACCGGAGCCGAAGCTCTTTACGCCGATATGGGACATTTCGGCATTCGTCCGATACGCTACGCTTGGCTGGGGTTGGTCATGCCTTCTTTGGCCATCAACTATTTCGGGCAGGGAGCGTTGCTGCTGGCGGATCCGGCGGCGGCGCATAACCCTTTCTATATGCTGGCTCCCGAAAATTTAAGGATGCCGATGATCGGTTTGGCGGCGGCGGCCACCATCATCGCTTCGCAGGCGGTGATTTCGGGGACGTTCTCGGTGGTCAAGCAGGCGATGCAGATGGATTATCTGCCGAGGTTCGAGGTTCAACACACCTCAGAGCACGAGCGTGGCCAGATTTATATCCCCCAGATAAACTGGTTGTTGTGCGCCGGCGTGCTGTTCTTGGTGCTGATGTTCCGCTCCTCGGGAGCCTTGGCCGAGGCCTACGGGTTCGCGGTGGCGGGCTCCATGCTGGTCGACACGCTGTTGGTATACAGCGTGGCGCGAGCGGTTTGGCATTGGCCGTTTCCGGTGGCGATAGGCGTGTTCGGAATGTTTCTCGCCATAGACATCGCTTTTTTCACCGCAGCGACCATCAAAATACCCGACGGCGGCTGGCTGCCGCTTATCATCGGAGTGGGGATATTCACGGTGTTCTTAACTTGGCGGGAAGGGCGGGAGATCGTGCGTTCGGTACGCCGTTCGCGTGGCCGCAAGATGTCGTCGTTCCTTGACACTTTAACACCGGAAAGGCCGGTGCGGGTCGCCGGAACAGCCGTATATCTTTCCAGCGTGCGGTCGTTCATGCCGCAGGCCATGATAAGCAATCTGCATCACAACCGCGTGTTGCATCAGCGCGTCATAGTTTTGACCATAGTCACCGAGGAGGATCCGAGGATAGAAGAAGCGGCGCGAGTGAATTACGAGAGCATCGGCGAGGGGATATGGCAAGCCACGCTGCATTATGGATTCATGGAAATACCCAACGTGATGCGGGATCTGGCCAAGCACTTGCCGAAGGAATGCAGGGTAGACCCTAAGACAATCTCATTCTTTATAGGGCGCGACAAGTTCGTCGAGGGATCGCATCCTTTGCGTCCGCGCTGGAGGGAGAAACTTTTCCTTTGGCTCTCCAACCACGCCACCGAGGCCTTCGAATACTTCCGCATTCCGGCGGCGCGGGTGGTCGAGCTGGGCGTGCAGATAAAGGTGTGAGAATAGAAATCTTGCACAATTAATGCGGAGAGAATTGTGGCCAAAGGCAGCGCGTCATGCGAGGCCTACGGCTAACGGTCTGGCGTCATTTGAGAATTTACAGCCAAAGGCTGACATTTACGCAGTTACAGCCAAAGGCTGACATTTACAAATGTTACAGCCAAAGGCTGTAATTGCAAGCCGCCGCTTTGGTTTGGACAGCGTTAAAGGCTGTCGGGCGGCGAGAAGCAATCCAGAGTCATTGAGCAACGGCACTGGATTGTTTTGCCGCCAAGGGGCGGCTCGCAATGACGTTCTCCTTTGGTCATATTCACCTGTTTTTGGCGAATGTCCTGATTTATTTATCCATCAGCGGGTAAAGCTCGGTGTTTTCGCGCTTGATGCGATCTGCCAACACGCCGAATAGCCCCTTGGTGGCGGCGCAGAAGCCCTTGGGATCGCTTTTGATCGCGGATTCCGCCCATTTGTCGCTGAAGGCCTTAACTGCAGGTTTCAGGCCACCCATTTCGGCTGAGAATTTTTGGGCGATTTCGCGCACTTTGGCGTCCAGATGCTCCTTGAGCAATGGATATAGCGTATTGTCTTCCATCGCGAGGTGCATGTTCAATTTTCCGAACAGCACGTTTAGTAACGACCTGACTTCATGCGCATCCGCCGCTATGGTGATTTCGTTGAGCTTCGCGCTTATCTGTCCGACGATTCCAACCATCTCTTCGTGTTGCTTAAAGAAAACCTCAGATTTAGACATTTGGGAACTCCTGTTTTGAGGAAGGAAAATGCGCCGGCCACTGTATGTTTGCGGTTTGAAAACGTAATTGATCATGATCAATCAGCCTGTTAATTGGCATCGCCTTTAGCTGTCATGCGTGACAGGATGCGGTTGGCCGTTTCACTGAAAAGGGGTTTTCTTTTATGAGCGATCGCTATGTCAAGCAAATCGCCCTTGCGGAAATAGGCGCGGATGGGCAGGCGCGGTTGGCGCAAAGCCGCGTGTTGTGCGTGGGGGCGGGAGGGCTTGGCTCTCCGGCGTTGTTGTATTTGACCGCCGCCGGAATTGGCTCGGTCGGGATAATCGACGACGATCCCGTAGATTTAAGCAACCTGCAAAGGCAGGTTCTGTTTTCGACCGCCGACGTGGGCAAAAGCAAGGCAGAGACGGCGGCGCGAAAGCTGGCCGAGCTTAATCCCGACATAACCGTCGTCGCTCATCGCGGGTTTTTGGACGCCGAAAACGCCGTCGAGATCATGAGCGGATATGATATTGTAATAGATGCCACGGATAATTTTTCGGCCAAGTTTTTGATAAACGACGCCGCTGTGAAGCTGGGTATTCCCTCGGTTTACGGAGCGATTTCCGGTTTCGAGGGGCAGGTGGCCGTGTTTTGGGGGCGGCAGGGAGGGTGCTATCGCTGTCTCAATCCCCGCCCTCCGCGCAGTCGGGTGTTCAGTTGCGCCGAAGCGGGAGTGATCGGCGCGGTAGCGGGAGTGGTGGGAACAATGCAGGCGATGGAGGCCATCAAACTGGCCTTGGGTACGGAGCATTGCGCCACCCACGGGCTTGAGCCTTTGCTGGGGCGGCTGATGGTCGTGGACGCGCGCAACTGGCGCAGCAGCTTTTTCAGCGTTCCCAAGAAAGCGGACTGTCCGGTCTGCGGCGTTCCCGAAGATAGCGTGGCGCTGGACAAGTCTTCGCCTAGGTGCGGCGGCGCGGTCGTGGAGATTTCATGGAAAGACGCGGCGGCGTTGCAAAAAGTCGCTTACGTCGACGTGCGTGAGGAATACGAGTGGTTGTCGGGGCATGTCGAGGGGGCGGTGCATGCGCCGCTTTCCAAGCTGATCGAAAAACCGAGGCCGTTTGTTGAGGGATTGGGGCTGCCGCGCGACGCCACCTTGGCGGTTTACTGCCAACACGGATGGCGCAGTCTGGAGGCCTCCAGAATCCTGTCTGATTTGGGATTTAAGGCCGTAAGCGTGTCCGGCGGAATCAGCGCGCGTTAGAACATTTCCTGATTAGGTTGAAATACGAAATCGGCAACTTGCGACGGAGGAGTCCCCCCCCCAAAAAAAGGGGAGGGGCACCCCACGCCCACACC
>JAYRGC010000032.1:0-45890 GCA_041908065.1 Alphaproteobacteria bacterium
CGAAGCAATCCAGAGTCGCTGAGCAACGGCTCTGGATTGCTTCGCCGCCAAGGGGCGGCTCGCAATGACGGCGTTTGCTGTTGCGTTTGTATGCAAAATTACCCGCCCGTTTTGCGCAAGATCCAAACTTTTCGAATCTTCAAGGTGGATTTTTCACATAAAAACCTTGCCGTAAGGTTAAAGAACCGAGCGTTCTCATCCAACCGCATGATTTTTACGAGATTTAACCGATTATAAACAATTCCTTTTAATTTATGAACGATTTTACATCGTTTTTTTCGCTTTTTCTGATGATTATCCGTTTCTCATTAACCAGTAATTCAAGAATAGCGTGTACGGTCGATAATCATCACCGATGATTTGTGCAACCAACCGAGAGAAAGTACCATGGCCAAAGAACGTGAATTCGAGCAGCTCGCCAGCTCAGCCGACGAAACGCTTGAGCGTCTGGTGGCTATGACCAACCAGACCACCCTTGTAGCCCTCGACAAGACTATGTCGGCGATAAAACGCTCTCCCACCAGCTATGCCGTAGCAGCTACCCGCGTCGGCAGCATCGGGGAACGCATAGTCCGCGCCGTGCATGAGGTAGGGTTGACATTGCCCGCCAGCCGCCAAACGGCCTGATACCAGACTATCCCTTCCGCAGCCTGCTTCCCGCAGGCGATTTCCATGGCGTTTAGTTTCCGGATTCTGCGTTTTGCTTGGGAATTGCGGTTTTTTCGGGTATTAAGCCCGCATGACCGCGACGCATGAAAACGAGGAAGGCTCTCCCGTCTCCGCCGAGGAGTTTTCGGCTTTGGCCGCCCCGCTTTTGCCTGCGGGGGCGCGGCGGTTGGCCATAGCCGTGTCGGGCGGCCCCGACAGCATGGCCTTGGCGTTGTTGGCCAAGGCCTCGCACGGCGACAGATCGCTTCGCGCCTTCATCGTCGACCACAAGCTACGCGAGGAATCCTCGACCGAAGCCGCCGCCGTGGCCGCGCGTTTGGCCGCGTTGGGCATAGACGCCGAAATCCTCGTCTGGAACCACGACGTGGTAAAATCCCGCATCCACGTCAAGGCGCGGCAGGCGCGTTACGCCCTGCTGCTGGAAGCCTGCCGCAGATGGCGGGCGGACGCCCTTTTGTTGGCGCATCACGCCGACGATCAGGCCGAGACCATAACCATGCGGCTGGCCAAAGGCAGCGGGATAGACGGCCTTGCGGGGATGGCGGCGGCAACCGCGTTAGAGGGAATGCCTATCATCAGGCCGTTCCTGAATCTGCCCAAGGCGCGGTTGACGGCCACCTGCGCCGCCGCCGCCGTTCAGCACGTAAGCGATCCCAGCAACGCCGCCGAAAAGTACGCTCGCGGGCGGTTGCGCAAGATAATGCCGTTTTTGGCCGCCGAGGGGCTGACCCGCGAAAGAATCCTAGATCTCGGCGTTCGCGCCCGCGAGGCTGGCGAGGCTCTGGACTACTACACGGACGCCTTGCTGCGGGACTTTGCCGAAATGGACGAATTCGGGGCGATCCGGATTAACCGCGCCGAATTGCGAAAATCCCCGATGGCGGTGGCGTTGCGGGCGACGGACGCCTGCCTGCGAGCGATTCACGACGGGGGCTATCCGACAGAACGCGCATCGCTGTTGCCTCTGGTAGAAGCCGCCAGGCAGGATAACGCTTTCCTGCCTGCCCGCACCCTCAACGGCTGCGAGATAAGCGCGTCCGCCGATAGGGTAGAGTTCCGCCGCGAACCTGCGGCGGCGGCCGCCGCTTTGCCGATGAGCATCTCCGCCGGACAGACCGTCATATGGGACGAAAGGTGGGCGGTGTCGTTGCCTATGGGGTTTTCCGCGCCGGAAGCGGACGGCCAGATGGAAATACGGGCGTTGGGTACGCATCCCCATGCCGCGCTCGACGCTGCGGCTCCGTGGCTGCGGAAGCTAGCTCCCAAGGGGCGCGTCCGCGCCTCCCTACCCGCGTTGTGGAGCGGCGGCGAACTGAAGGCCGTCCCCGCGCCCCCCTCTTTCGGCACGGCCTGTATTCCGATTATGAAGGTGTTGAAGAAAGAAAGGATAGATAATGACGATTAACTCTCGCTAAGAGCGATTTTGAATCCTAAAACGATCAGGGCAGCTCCACAAAGGCGATCCAGCCATTTGGAAAATTTCAAGAAGGCCATTCTTATATGACTCTGCGTCAACACTAGAGCGACAGCCGAAAACCACATAAAAACCATCGCCATGCATGTAATAGCGTAGGCAAATTGCCATGCCGTCGGGGTGTGCGGATTCACTATCTGGGTAAAAACAGCCAAAAAGAACAAGGTTGTCTTAGGATTCAATGCGTTGGTCAAGAATCCTGAGGTTACGGCAGCAAAATCCCCAAGTCTTTTGTTATCGTGCTGGCCGCCGGATTTCAGGGCGGCCTCCACAGCTGAACGGCCAGCTCCCTTGGAACGCAAGGCCTGCGCCCCGATGTAAATGAGATAAACCGCGCCTAATAGCTTTATGGCGTTAAATATGAACACGGATTGGGATATGATGGCCGCCAAACCAAGCATCGTGTAGCTGGCATGCACTAAAATGCCGAGCGAAAATCCCAACGCGGTAAAAACTCCGGCGCGGCGGGAATAAACGATGGAGTTTTTTACAGCCATAATGAAATCAGGCCCGGGCGAAATGACTGCCAAAGAAAATATCGCGATCAAGGAAATCCATTGTATCAGATACACGGACATGTAGCCCTACTCCTCGTACTGCACCAGACTGCTGACGGGCACGTCGAGTTTAGCGCGGCCATTCAGGAACGTCAGCTCGATGATAAACGCCGTTCCGGTGACGATTGCGCCCATTTTGCGGGCTAGGGCTATCGTGGCTGCCGCCGTGCCGCCTGTGGCCAAAAGGTCGTCCAGCACGACCACCCGCTGGCCTTTGGCCAACGCGCCTTCTTGTATCTCGATCGTGTCGCTGCCGTATTCCAGATCGTAGCTGTGCGGCACGGTTTTGCCCGGCAGCTTGCCCTTTTTCCGCACCATGACGAAGCCTGTGCCCAGCATGGCCGCCAATGGCGCGGCGACCAAAAATCCCCGCGATTCTATCCCCAAAAGCGCGTCGGGGCGTTCGGCGGACACCACCTCGGCCAGACGATCCACGGCCTCGCGCCATGCCTTGCCGTGCGCCAAAAGCGTGCTGATGTCGTAAAATAGAATCCCGGGCTTGGGAAAGTCCGGAACTCCGCGAATGTGTTCTTTCAGGTTCATGCGGCGCATGTTGCGTCACGGTCATATCCGGCGCAAGGGAAAAATTGTGCGTTCCTCCATCATGGCGGACGCATGGCGATAAAGTAGTCGGACGGAACTAGTAATTTACGCGACGACATAAAAGCGCAGGCGTCTTCGCCCACGCTCTTTTGTTTGTTTCTAATGGATCAAATATCACAACCCAAAGCGGTTTAGTGGAACATCTATCTTCTTCCTAGTCTTTCTTGCCACAGGGCTAGGCCGGCCGGCATAGGGGTCGCGGACACGATCGAAATCTGCCGACCTTACCTTTCTATAACCGCCGCTCCTGTAGTATCGTGTGCCAGCAGTCGTATTCCCTTCCTCATCCGTGTTCAAAAAATCAACTTTTGACAATACTCCCACGGTCAACTGTGGATCTACGGCAGCGGTTTCATTATTAAAATTCCAGGCCATATCTCTCTCCTTATTAATTAAAGGGTTGAAGCAACAGTTTCAAATGCACAGCAATGGAAACAACATATGCCGTAAACGGCTTGCGATAATATATAACAAATTACCCATTTTAATGCAGTACAAAAAATACTTTCATGCATAAAAATCTCTTCCAAATTAACCATATTTTCCACCATCAACCTTGAACCCAGCGCACGGCGTCACTATATACAACCCAGTCGGGGCGGCGACGCTCCTTGGGCGATTCTGCAATCGGGGGACCGGACATGGCAAAAGTCATCGGCATAGATCTTGGCACGACGAATTCTTGCGTGGCAGTTATGGAAGGCTCGACCGCCAAGGTGATACCGAACAGCGAGGGAGCCAACACCACCCCGTCCATCGTCGCCTTCACCGGCGCGGGCGAGCGTCTGGTCGGCCAGTCGGCCAAACGCCAAGCCGTCACCAACCCATCCAACACCCTTTACGCCATTAAACGCCTGATAGGCCGCAATTTCGAAGACAAGATGGTGCAAAAGGACAGCGGCCTTGTGCCTTATAAGATTATCCGCAACGGCAACGGCGACGCTTGGGTCGAAGCCAGCGGCAAGAACTACAGCCCCAGCGAAATATCGGCCTTTATCCTAATCAAGATGAAGGAGACCGCCGAAGCCTATTTGGGCGAAAAGGTGACCCAAGCCGTCATCACCGTTCCGGCGTACTTCAACGACAGCCAGCGTCAGGCCACCAAGGACGCGGGCAAGATAGCGGGGCTGGAAGTCCTGCGCATCATCAACGAGCCGACGGCGGCAGCGTTGGCCTATGGCATGGAAAAGAAGAAGTCCGGCACGGTGGCCATCTACGACTTGGGCGGCGGCACGTTCGACGTCTCGGTTCTGGAAATCGGCGACGGCGTGTTCGAGGTGAAGTCCACCAACGGCGACACCTTCTTGGGCGGCGAGGACTTCGACGCCCGTATCATCGACTTCCTATGCGACGAGTTCAAGCGCGAGCAAGGCATCGACCTGCGCCAAGATCGCCTCGCCTTGCAACGCCTGAAGGAAGCCGCCGAAAAGGCCAAGATAGAGTTGTCGTCCTCCGTGCAAACCGAAGTCAATCTGCCGTTCATCACGGCGGATCAAAGCGGACCAAAGCATCTCAGCGTCAAGCTCACCCGCGCCAAGCTGGAATCCTTGGTGGACGATTTGGTGCAAAAGACCGTGGAGCCGTGCCGCCTCGCGCTCAAGGACGCGGGATTGAAGGCCAGCGACATCAACGAGGTGATACTGGTCGGCGGCATGACGCGCATGCCCAAGATAATCGAAACCGTGAAGGAGTTTTTCGGGCGCGAGCCCCATCGCGGCGTCAACCCCGACGAAGTCGTGGCCGTGGGCGCGGCCATCCAAGGCGGCGTGCTGAAAGGCGACGTCAAGGACGTGTTGCTGTTGGACGTGACGCCGTTGTCGCTGGGCATCGAGACCTTGGGCGGCGTGTTCACCCGCCTCATCGATCGCAACACCACCATCCCGACGCGCAAGAGCCAAGTGTTCTCGACCGCCGAGGACAACCAGAACGCCGTCACCATCCGCGTCTTCCAAGGCGAGCGCGAAATGGCCGCCGACAACAAGCTGTTGGGGCAATTCGATCTGGTCGGGATTCCTCCGGCTCCGCGCGGCGTGCCGCAAGTCGAGGTCACGTTCGACATCGACGCCAACGGCATCGTCAGCGTCACGGCCAAGGACAAGGCCACGAACAAGGAACAGCAGATACGCATTCAGGCTTCGGGCGGATTGTCTGGCGCCGACATCGAAAAGATGGTCAAAGAAGCCGAATCCCACGCCGCTGAGGACAAGAAGCGGCGCGAGGCGGTCGACGCCCGCAACCAAGCCGACGCCCTTATCCACAGCGCGGAAAAAACGCTTAAGGATGCTGGCGACAAAATCAGCGCGTCGGACAAGTCCGCCGTCGAAGGCGCGATTGCCGATCTGAAAGGCGTGTTGGATTCCGGCGACGCCGCAGTCCTGCGCTCCAAGACCGAGGCTTTGGCGCAAGTTTCGATGAAGATCGGCGAAGCGATGTACAAGAGCCAGCAGGAAGGCGGCGCGGCGGCGGCAGGCCAGCAGTCCGCCTCCGAACCCGGGGTGGTCGACGCCGAATTCAGCGAAGTCAAAGACGACAAGAAGAACGGCACGTCGTAACGGACGGCGATAGCGGTCGCTGAGCCTGTCGGAGCGACCGCGATGGATTGCCGGACATTGATCGCGTAAGTTCCCTTCGACATACTTAGGGAACGCAGGGTTTCGGTTTTACCCCTTTATTGCCGCCATAAACCCTTCTATTTCCACGCGGAGATCTCCGGTTTTTTGGGAGAGTCCTTGGGATGTGGACAGTAGCTCTTCGGCTATCTTGCTCGACTGCGAAGCGGCGGAGCTGACGCATCCCATGCCGTCGCGCACGCTATTCGAGCCTTGCAACACTCGCTGGATGTTGCGGGCTATTTCCTTCGTCGCCGTGCTTTGTTCGTCCACCGAAGACGATATTTCCGACGCCACGGCGTTGACGCGGTTAATCACCGGAATCATGCGCTTCAGCGCGGCGACGGCCTGTTCGGTGCCGGTCTGGATGGACGCTACCAGTTGGCTGACCTCGCCGGTGGCGCGTTCGGTCTGTCCGGCCAGCGTCTTCACCTCCGAGGCGACCACGGAAAAGCCCTTGCCGCTTTCTCCGGCGCGAGCGGCCTCTATGGTGGCGTTCAACGCCAACAGATTGGTTTGACCCGCGATGTTGCCGATCAGCTTGACGGCATCGCCGATGCGTCCGGCGGCCTCCGCCAACGACGACATGGCGGTTTCGCTGTGCTTGCTTTCGCGTAAAGCCTCGTTGACTATCTCGGTCGAATGCGACACTTGCTGGCTGATGCAGGCGATGCTGGAGGACAGCTCCTCGGTGGCACTGGCCACGCTTTGCGTCATGTCGTTCATGTCGCAGGCCACGCCGGAAAGCTCCGAGCTTTGCTTGAGGGTTTGATCCGCGCTGGTCGATATGGTCGTCGAGGTCTTTTGCATCTCGGAAAAGGCGTTTTGCAATTCCTCGACCGTGCGGGAAATGCTGGTGTTGTTGACCAAGGCGTCGGTAGCCTTTTTCAGCCTTTTCAGCGAGGCGACGATGCTGTGCAATATAGCGGCCAGCAAAACGAGCACGAATCCCAGTATGCCGCCAGTCGTCCACAACGTGCGGACGAAAAGCGATTTGTTGCGCCGGTAAGAATCTTGCGCCGCCGTCTGGATGTCGGTTCCGATTTTGTCTTCCACCGCCTGCAACACCTCGTGCGCCGCCTTGTGCTTGGAAAACCATGTGGCCGCGTCGATGCCGCGCACGACGCCCCCTTCCCCGCCGCTCAACGCCTCGGCTCGCATCTTTCGGGCTTCCTTAACTATGGGATCGGCAAGCGCGGCGTCCAAGGCCTTGGCCTGCTCTTCGTCCGCATAGATCCTGAGTGCTGCCCAATAGGCGTCCTGCGCCGCCGTGTATCCGATTATTCTCCGATAATCTTCGCCGGAAAATTTTCCGGCGATGATGGGAAAAACTCCGCCGCCGCGTTCGCGCCCCGCGTTTTCCATCGCTTGCATGACGCTGACATAGGCCACCACCTTCATGGCAATGTCGCCGTCGGCGGCCATACCGGCCAAAGATCCGACCGCGCCTATCAAAGCCTCCACTATCTCGCCGTAGCCGTCCATAACTTGGAATATGGAGGACGCGGCGGAATCCACGTCCTTTCTGCGTTCGGATATGGCGGCGAGAAGTTTTTCGGCCTTGGCATAGCTTCGTCCGAACTCCCCGCCGATATGCGCCTGCGGCATTTCCTTGACGTCGCCGCCGAGCTGCTCGACGAACGCATCGGTTTGGCGGCGTTGGGATTCCACAGCCGATCGCGATTTGTCGTCGCGCAGCCCCATGAACAACATGCTTTTGCCGCGCTCTAACTGCACCTCGCGGATGACGCCGCTGATGCTGACGGCCAGACGGCCTATGCTGATAAGGCGTTCGGCTTCGAGATAACTGTCGCGTTTTTGCGCCATCTCATAGGCTGCGCCGCACAATAATCCCGCGACGGGAATCATCACGACGAAAACTATCCGCGCGACGGCGGATATGTTTCCCAGAAACCGGATTCCGGCCATGCTCCCCTCTCTTTATTCTGCTTTGCGCGAGGAGAGCATTTGACGCTATGGCGATAAACCCTAGGTAAACTGCGACAATACTATGGTATGGGTTCTTGCCCAAAACGGACGGGGTAGATGGGGCGGCGTCATCTACCCTGTTACGGCCAAAGGCCGTCATTGCGAGCCGCCACCCTTTGATTTGGACAGCGTTGAACTCTGTCGGGCGGCGAAGCAATCCAGTGCTGTTGCGCCCATGAATCTGGATTGCTTCGGGGCGTGAAGAACGCCCCTCGCAATGACGCCGCCCCTCATATCCCGTCCGTTTTAGGCAAGAACCATCGTATGCGACGGGGTTTTACCGCGCCGACAGGATCATCACTATCTGGCGACCTTCGAAGCTGGGTTCGGATTCCACCTTGCCCAGCTCGCCCAGCTCGGCCTTCACCCGCGCCAGAACAGAATTGGCGATGTCTTGGTGCGCCATTTCGCGGCCACGAAACCGCATGGTGATCTTCACCTTGTCGCCTTCGGACAGGAAGGTCTTGGCGTTCCGCATCTTGATGTTGAAATCGTGATCGTCGATCATCGGACGGATTTTGATTTCCTTTATCTCGATGACCTTCTGCTTTTTGCGCGCCTCGGCGTTTTTCTTCTGGGTTTCGTATTTATATTTCCCGTAATCCAGAATCTTGCATACCGGCGGATCTGCGTTGGGGGAAACTTCGATTAGATCCAACCCCGCTTCCTCGGCAAGAGCGATCCCCTCCCTGACTGTCATCACGCCGCGCATTTCTCCGTCCGCGTCTACTACGCGGATCTGGCGGGCGGTTATGGATCCGTTCATGCGCGGACCGTCGTTCTTTTCCCGGCGGACGCCTGTCTCCTGACGATCGCGACCCGGCAGTGGTGGACGAGCTATGGCTGTTCTCCCTTCGTTTCAGTTGACGCAATACCCCTTCGCGGAAAATCCCCTCCCGCGACGGGCAGCGCAGCATCGTTCAAAAACCAAGCCGCGTCAATACGAAAAGGGTATGCCGAGCGCGTCCGCCGCCGTCTTAAAACCCACAGACCGGCCGCTTTCTTTGCGCGAATGCGTGGCGGTTTCCGCCTGTTGGGAAAAAAGCGCGGTTCGGCGTATCCCAGCGGCTTCAGCCGCCTGAATATCGCGCTCGCCGTCGCCTATCATGGCCGAGCGGGACAAATCCAGATTAAGCCGCAACGCCGCCTCTAGGATCATGCCCGGGTTGGGCTTGCGCCAAAAACTGCCGCGCCGGTATTCTCCCATGCCCTCCGTCGGGTGGACGAAACAGGCGAGCGTAGCGTCTATCGTTATTCCTTCGCGGCGAAATCGCTCGCGCATCCACGCATCAATCTCCGCGTAATCCGAGGCCGAATACATTCCGCGCCCCACGCCGGACTGGTTGGTGACGACGATCAGCCGCCAACCGTCGTCCTGCGCGGCGCGAAGGAATTCGAATATGCGCGGCATGAAGACGAAATCCTCGCGGCGATGGACGTATCCGCGATCCTCGTTCACCACCCCGTCCCTATCCAGAAAAAGTCCGCGTCCGCGCATTTGCCTCTCTCCGAAAAAAAGGGTATCAGGTAACCGACGCCATGATAGAACAAACGGAGGGCTTATCCATGCGTAAATCGCTTCTAGTGCTGGCGTTCGTCTTGTCCCTGATCGGAGTTTATCCCATGACCGCTTCCGCCGCCGATACCGCAGCCGATCCCGAAAACACGCTTTATCTGGAACTGCAGGATGGCCGCGTCGTCATCCAGCTTCGCCCCGATCTCGCCCCCAACCACGTCAGCCGCATCAAAGAACTGACGCGGCAGGGGTTTTACGACGGGCTGAAATTCCATCGCGTCATCCCGGGATTTATGGCTCAGACCGGCGATCCCAAGGGCAACGGAACCGGCGGATCGGGCAAGAAGCTGAAGGCCGAGTTTAGCGACGCCAAACACGTTCGCGGCACGGTTTCCATGGCCCGCGCCAACGATCCGGATTCGGGCGACAGCCAGTTTTTCATCTGCTTCGCCTCAGCCCCCCATCTGAACGGCCAGTACACGGTTTGGGGACAGGTGGTGTCGGGGATGGAGCTGGTGGACAAGGTTAAGGCCGGATCGCCGCTCGACAACGGAACAGTCGACAATCCCTCGAAAATCGTCAAACTCAGCGTCGCCGCCGACAATAAATAACGCCTGCGGTAACCTTTCGGTAATTGTTTTCGTATAGCCTCGCCGCATCATGTCACACGATTGCGACGATATACTGAACTTTTGGTTCTCGGAAGTTGGGGCGGAGCGTTGGTTTTCCGACGATCCCGCGCTTGACGGCAAGTTGCGCGCCAATTTTCTGGAAACTTACGAAGCTGCCGTGCGCGGCGAGCTGAGAAAATGGGAGGACACCCCCGAGGGGATGCTGGCTCTGGTGCTTCTGGTCGGCTATTTCCCCTATCTGATGTTTCGCGGAGATCCCAAGGCCTACGCCACCGAGGATTTGGCACTGGATCTCGCCCGCGCCGCCATCATCAGGCATTTCGACGATCGCATCGACAAAGGCTTCAAGCTGTTTTTCTATCTGCCCTTCTCGCATTCCGAGCGCATAGGTGATCAGCGGCTGGCGATTTTCTATATCCGCGAACGCACCAAAGAACCGGATTGGGTCGACGCGGCGGAACATAGGCTAAACGTCGTGCAGAAATTCGGACGTTTTCCCGAACGCAACGCCGTCTTGGGGCGCGAAAGCACGCCTGAAGAAAAGGCGTATCTGGCTAAAGCCTGAGAGCCGGTCTAATATCCGGCCATGCAATTTTCCGTAAAATCCATGTCCTGCCGACGCGGAGGCAAGTCTGTTTTCCGCGACATCGGCTTTGCCATAGCCTCCGGCGAGGCCGTTGTGGTGACGGGGGCCAACGGCAGCGGCAAATCCAGCCTGCTGCGGGTGTTGGCGGGGCTGATCCCCGCGCATCAAGGCGAAGCGGAATGGAACGGCGCGGCCACCTGTCTGCGATCGCACTGCCACAAATCCCGCGTGGTTTACATCGGGCATAACGATCCCATAAAGCCGGATATGACGGCGCGGGAAAACGTCGCGTATTGGGCGGCCATCATGGGCGTAGCCGCAGACCCGCGCTCGTTGGAGCCTATGGATATGGGGCGTCTGGCCGCAACCGAGGCGCGGAAACTGTCCGCCGGACAAAGAAAGAAGCTGTCATTAGCCCGACTATCGTTTTCGCAAAAGGCGGTTTTGTGGCTTTTGGACGAGCCGCTTACCGCTTTGGACGCAGAGGGGCAGCGGCTTTTTTTCTCGGCTTTGACCGCCCATCGCAAGAGCGGGGGGATGGCGATCATAGCCTCCCACCACGAGGCCGAACCTGAAAACTCGCGCCATCTGCGTCTTTCGGGGGAAAGCCTATGACGGCGAACCTGTTCCTTCTCCTCGCCTACGAGCTGCGCCTGAACGCCCGCCGCAAGGCCGAATGGGCGACGCTAGTGCTGTTTTTCATTTTGGTCGTGGCCATGCTCCCCTTCGCGGTGGGGCCGGATAAAGAAACCTTGAGGCGATTGGGGCCGGGGTTGATATGGCTGGCGGCGGCGTTGATGAATTTGCTGGCTTTGGAAAGGCTATTCGCGCCCGACGAACGCGACGGCACGCTGGACATGATGCTGCTTTCTCCCCTCCCCTTGCCGCTTTTGGTGGCGGTACGGCTGGCGGCGCACAGCCTGTCGTTGATCGCCACGTTGGCGGCGGCGTTGCCGCTGGCCGCGCTGTTCATGGGGGGCATGGACACCGCCACAATCGGCGTTCTGGCGGCTTCGCTGGCGTTGGGCGCGCCGTTGATAACCGCCATGGGCGGAGTTATGGCGGCGATAACGCTGGCGGCAAAGCGCGGCGCGGCGTTGCTGTTGCTGCTGTTGACACCTTTTTACGTTCCGGTTTTGATTTTCGCGGTGTCCGCAGCCGACGCTGCTGCGGGAGGGGCTTCCGCCGCGCCGCACCTTTTGTTGCTGGCGGCCATGAACGCGCTTTTGGTTCCTTTGTCGCCATTCGCCATCGCGGCGGCGTTGGAAAAAGCGGGGGAGTGAGCGCGTAAACACGTGCTTTTAAAGCATGGGGCGGCTGATGGGACTCGAACCCACGACAACTCGGACCACAACCGAGGGCTCTACCACTGAGCTACAGCCGCCGTTACCTTAAGAAGGCCGGAGCAATACCATATGAACATTCCCGCGTCCATAACAACCCAAAGGGATTTCGGCCATGACTGGCGGGATTTTTGCGGGTATATCTTATATCCCATGGGCTATAATGGCGTTTCCCGCCATCCCTGAACAAAAGAAAACGGCCATGACGCAGCACATCAATCCCATAGACCAAGCCCTTTTTTCCATTGCGAAAAGCCTTGGCGTCGACGAACAAGAATTGGAACATAGCCGAGGAGCGCGGCTGGCCGTTCTATTGCGCGCGTTGTTGCATGGCCACGCGGTGAAGGCGCAATTCTTCCGCTTCGGCTTGGTGGGCGTTGCCGGATTCGCCGTCGATATTGCGGTTCTGGCTTTGTGCTCGGACAAATTGGGGCTGGGGCTTTACGCGGGACGGCTGGTGTCGTTCATGGCCGCAGTGACTACCACTTGGGCGTTAAACCGCACGTTCACCTTCCGCCATGAGAAATCCGGCAGCATGCCGTCCGAATGGGCTAAATTCGTGGTAGTCAATATCGGCGGCGGCATCGTCAATTATCTGGTCTACGCCGCTCTGGTGGCGTCGCAGCCCTATGTGGCGGCGCATCCTTGGGCGGGGGTGGCGACAGGGTCGCTGGCCGGAATGCTGGTCAATTTCTTTACTTCGAAAAAGATGGTGTTCAAGTGAGGGATAAAAAGGTCACTGTTCACGGTTGGGTGGTTTTGGATAAACCTCTGGGACTTACTTCTACTCAGGCTTTAGGGCGGACGCGACGGCTGGTGGGCGGCAGCAAGGCGGGACACGGCGGGACGCTGGATCCGTTGGCTACCGGCGTTCTGCCTTTGGCTTTCGGGGAGGCCACCAAGTTAATCCCTTACGTCATGGACGGCGAGAAAGAGTATGAATTTACGATAAAATGGGGGGAAACCACCGAAACCGACGACGCCGAGGGAAACGTCGTCAAATCCTCTCCCATCCGCCCCTCGGTTGAGGACATAACCGCCGCCCTGCCCCTATTCACGGGAGAAATACTGCAAACTCCGCCCAAGTATTCAGCCATCAAACTGGATGGCGAACGCGCCTATGACATCGCAAGATCCGGCGGCGAGGTCGAAATAGCCCCCCGTATGGTCTGGATAGTTTCGCTCGAATTGGTTAACGCGCCCGATGCCGATCACGCCGACTTCAGGGTGGTCTGCGGCAAGGGCATGTATGTGCGCTCGCTGGCGCGGGATTTGGCCGAAAAATTGGGGTGTTGCGGCCATGTGTCGGCCCTGCGGCGGACGCGGGTGGCGGGTTTTTCCGTTTCCGATGCGATTTCGCTGGAAAAACTGGAGGATTTGTCGCATAACGGGGCCGCCTTGACGGCGTTGCTGGATCTGCGCGCGGCACTGGACGACATCCCGGGCCTGACGCTTACCGCCAGCGAAGCGCAACGGTTGCGCTCCGGCCAAGGCCTTCTGATACGGCCACAACAGATTGCCCTGACGCAAGAGCCGGTGATACTGGCGGAATATCAGGGAACTCCGGTGGCTATCGTCGAGGCCAAGGACGGGTTGTTCCGCGTCGTTCGCGGATTTCATTTTTGAACTTGTGAAGGAGTAGATACGATGTCGCAGAGCACCTCCCCCGCCAAGCAGGCGGTAATCCAGAAATACGCACGCAAGAAGGGCGATACCGGTTCGCCCGAAGTGCAGGTCGCGCTTTTGACCTCGCGCATCAACGATCTTATGAAGCATTTCGAAGCCCACAAAAAGGATCACCATTCCCGCCGTGGCTTGTTGATGATGGTCAGCAACCGCCGCAGCCTGTTGGACTATCTGAAGAAAACCAACAAGGCCAGCTATGAAAAGCTGATCGGAGATCTGGGCTTGAGGAAGTAAAATCCTTGACGCATCTTGCCACTAAGAATCTAGCCCCTGACATAGTCAGGCAACGCCTGCTTATCGAGGGGTATTGGACGATTGCCATTGATGCCGAGGCGGTCAAAGCCTACTTGTTGGGCTTGGCCGCGCATCTTGACTTGAGAACATACGGAGATCCTATAGTGTTTTCCCCTGCGTCCGGCATGGGAAAAGAAGAAAACGCCGGTTTTGATGCTTTCGTTCCGTTGATAGATTCCGGCATATCGGGATATTTCTGGGGCAAGGCTCGGTTCTTTTCCGTGGTCATATACACCTGCAAAGAATTCGATGCAGATAAAGCCTCAGCGTTCACCCGCGATTTTCTCAAAGTCGGCGGAGAGATGGTGGCATATGGGTTTTAGCGGCAGCACTCATATCATAGAAGGCAAAGAAAACGATGCCGTCCATGACATGCTGCGCGAGGAGCTGTTGTCGGTGCGTCCTGCGGACAATCCCTCGGTTGATAGGCACTACAAGACTTTCTCCGTTGTCTCAAAGAATGATGCCGGACAAATAATCGGCGGAGCGTATGCTTATCTCCACCCGGGATGGGTTTACATCGACCTGCTATGGGTCGCCAAGGAACAACGCGGTAATGGAATGGGACAACGCTTGTTACGGGAGGCTGAAACCGAGGCCACGCGAAGGGGATGCCACTCGGCGTATCTCTGGACGCAAGACTTCGAAGCACCTGAGTTTTATGAAAAGCAAGGATACAAACGCTTTGTTGTCATGGAGGACTTTATCCCCGGACACCAGCGCATAGGATTCATGAAGCGACTAGCAGCATGAAAAGCCGCCGTGCCATAGGGGCCGGCGGGACGTCACAATGAAAGGAAAGACGTAGATGTTTACGGTTTATCGCAAGGAAATGGACTGGGGCGGCAAACGCCTCGTTTTGGAAACCGGCAAGGTGGCGCGGCAGGCTGACGGGGCTGTCATGGTCACCCTCGGCGGCACGACAGTGCTTTGCACCGTAGTGGCCGCGCAAAAGGCCAAAGAGGGACAGGATTTCTTCCCCCTCACCGTCAATTATCAGGAAAAGGCTTTCGCCGCCGGCAAGATCCCGGGCAGCTTCTTCAAGCGCGAAGGCAGGCCGTCGGAAGTCGAGACCTTGGTCAGCCGCCTTATCGACCGCCCGATACGTCCGTTGTTCGCCGAAGGCTTCCTGTGCGAAACGCAGGTGATCGCCACGGTGTTGAGCCACGATCTGGAAAACGATTCCGCCATCGCGGCGATGATCGGCTGCTCCGCCGCGCTCACTATTTCCGGCGTGCCGTTCTTAGGCCCCATCGGCGCGGCTCGCGTCGGCTGGCGCGAGGGGCAATACTTGTTGAACCCCTCTTTGGCCGAATTGGAAACCAGTGCGCTGGATCTGGTCGTGGCCGGAACCCGCGAAGGCGTGTTGATGGTGGAATCCGAAGCCAAGGAATTGTCCGAGGAAGTCATGCTGGGCGCGGTCACCTTCGGCCACCAGCAATTCCAGCCGGTCATAGATTTGATAATCTCGCTGGCCGAAATGGCCGCCAAGGAACCGAGAGAGCTTCCTCCTCCCGCCTACGACAAAAAGGCCTTGCTGGCTAAGCTGAACGCCTCCATAGGCGCGGATCTGGCCGCCGCCTACGGCAGGACGGTCAAGCAGGAGCGTTACGCGGCCTTGGATAAGGCCAAGGAAAAGGCTTTGGCCGCCGTTCCGACGGAGGAGTTCTCTTCCGATTACGTTCTGGAATGCGTCGAGCAGATGAAATACGACCACGTCCGCGCCATGGTGCTGGACAACGGCAAGCGCATAGACGGACGCGACACCAAGACGGTGCGCCCCATCGTGTGCGAGGTCGGCGTTCTGCCCCGCACCCACGGCTCCGCCCTGTTCACGCGCGGCGAGACGCAGGCGTTGGTGGTCACCACGCTCGGCACGGGAGACGATGAACAGCGGGTCGACGCGCTTACGGGCGAGTACCGCGAACACTTCATGTTGCACTATAACTTCCCGCCTTATTCCGTTGGCGAAACAGGAAGAATGGGCAGCCCGGGACGCCGTGAAATCGGCCACGGCAAGCTGGCTTGGCGCGCTTTGCGTCCATTATTGCCCGCCAAGGAAAAGTTCCCCTACACCATTCGCATCGTGTCGGAGATAACCGAGTCCAACGGCTCCTCGTCCATGGCCACGGTGTGCGGCTCCTCGCTGTCGATGATGGATGCCGGAGTGCCGATGACGCGTCCGGTAGCGGGCATCGCCATGGGGCTTATCAAGGAAGATCGCGGCTTCGCCGTGTTGTCCGACATCCTGGGCGACGAGGATCACTTGGGCGACATGGACTTCAAGGTGGCCGGAACCGAATCCGGCGTAACCTCGCTGCAGATGGACATCAAGATCACCTCCATCACGCCGGAAATCATGAAGATCGCTCTGGCGCAGGCCAAGGACGGACGCATGCACATCTTGGGCGAAATGGCCAAGGCGTTGACGCATTCCCGCGAAGGTGTCAACGAAAACGCCCCGCGCATCACCACCATCCATATCCCCCGCGACAAGATCCGCGAAGTGATAGGCTCGGGCGGCAAGGTTATCCGCGAGATATGCGAGGTCACCGGCGCGAAAGTCGACATCGAGGACGACGGCACCATCAAGGTGGCGGCGGTGGATCAAAAGGCCGGAGAAGCCGCCATACTTTGGATAAAAGGCATCGTGGCCGAGCCGGAAGTGGGGCAGATATACCCGGGACGCGTGGTCAAGATCATGGACTTCGGCGCGTTCGTTAACTTCCTCGGCGCGAAGGACGGTTTGGTTCACATCTCCGAGCTTTCGCAGCAGCGCGTCGGCAAGGTTTCCGACGTGGTGAACGTCGGCGACGAGGTGAAGGTCAAGGTCATGGGCATGGACGATCGCGGCAAGGTCAAGCTGTCGATAAAGGCCGTAGACCAGAAGACCGGCGAGGATCTGACTAAAAAGCAGGCCGGATAATCTCGTTATCCGATCGAACGAAAAGGCGACGCCTGAGGCGTCGCCTTTTTTGGCTCTTACGCAAAACAGGTGGGAATAAAGAGCCGTCATTGCGAGCCGCCGCCCTTTGGTTTGGACAGCGTTAACGCTGTCGGGCGGCGAAGCAATCCAGTGTCGTTGCTATATGACTCTGGATTGCTTCGCCGCCAAGGGGCGGCTCGCAATGACGGCCTTGCTTGCTGATGCAGGCGGCTACGAAATTACCCTCCCGTTTTCAGAAAGAGCCCCTTTTTTGCGTCCGGAATCCCTTGAAAAGCCGCAAACATGCTATATCCTGAAGCTACAGGCCTTTTGGGGGCGGCGGCGGCTTTCGGATCTCGGGTTTTGAAGAACTATGAACAACAACGGTAAAAACATCGCCACTATGGCGGTCATCGGCCTGCTGTTGATGGCTTTGTGGCAAGTCTTTCAAAGCGGCGGCAACCAAGCCTTGCAATCGGCGATGCCTTTCAGCGATTTCGTGGCTCGCGTCAACGAGGGCAAGGTCAGCGACGTTATCATAAAGGGTGGAATAGTCACCGGACATCTCGCGGACGGCGGGACGCAGTTTGCCACCTTCGTGCCGGACGGAACCGGAATAGTGGAAAAACTGCTGGAAAAGAACGTCAAGGTTCAGGCCTTGCCCGACGATTCCGGCTCGCCCACCTTCTGGGGCTTGCTGTTGTCGTGGCTGCCAACTTTGCTTTTGTTGGGCGTGTACATATTTTTCATGCGCCAGATGCAGGGCGGCGGCGGAAAGGCGATGGGCTTTGGCCGCAGCCGCGCCCGCCTGTTGACGGAGAAAACCGGCAAGGTGGTGTTCGAGGACGTGGCCGGAGTGGACGAGGCGAAACAAGAATTGCAGGAAGTGGTGGAATTCCTGCGCGATCCCCAGAAGTTCCAACGTCTGGGCGGAAAAATTCCCAAGGGCGTGTTGCTGGTCGGGCCGCCGGGAACCGGAAAAACGCTTATCGCCCGCGCCGTGGCTGGCGAAGCCAACGTGCCGTTTTTCACCATCTCCGGCTCTGATTTCGTGGAGATGTTCGTCGGCGTGGGAGCGAGCCGCGTGCGCGACATGTTCGAACAAGGCAAAAAGCACGCTCCCTGCATCATCTTCATCGACGAAATCGACGCGGTGGGACGCCATCGCGGCGCGGGGCTGGGCGGCGGCAACGACGAACGCGAACAGACGTTGAACCAGTTGCTGGTGGAAATGGACGGCTTCGAAGCCAACGAGGGCGTGATACTGATCGCCGCCACCAACCGCCCCGACGTTTTGGATCCCGCCCTGCTTCGCCCGGGACGCTTCGACCGCCAAGTGGTGGTTCCCAATCCCGACATACTGGGACGCGAGCGCATCTTGAAGGTGCATTTGAGAAAGGTTCCCTTGGACAAGAGCGTCGATGCCCGCGTCATCGCTCGCGGCACTCCCGGGTTTTCGGGCGCGGATCTCGCCAATCTGGTCAACGAAGCCGCGTTGCAGGCGGCTCGCGCCAACAAAAGCGCGGTCGGCATGGACGATCTGGAATCCGCCAAGGACAAGGTGATGATGGGCAGCGAACGGCGGTCCATGGTGATGACGGAAAAGGAGCGCAAGCTCACGGCCTACCACGAATCCGGACACGCCTTGGTCAGCCTGAACGTTCCGCAGGGCGATCCGCTGCACAAGGTGACCATCATCCCGCGTGGCCGCGCCTTGGGGCTTACCATGAATTTGCCGGAGCGCGATAAATACAGCCAGACCAAGACCGAACTGGAATCCAGACTGGCCATATTGTTCGGGGGACGCGTGGCCGAGCAGATGATCTTCGGCGACGACAACGTCACCACCGGAGCCGGAAGCGACATCCAGCAGGCGACCAATCTGGCGCGGCGAATGGTGATGGAGTTCGGCATGTCGGAAAAGCTGGGGCGCGTGCGCTACAGCTCCAACGAGCAGGAGGTATTCCTCGGCCATTCGGTAGCGCAGCAACGCAACCTGTCCGAGGAAACCGCCAATCTCCTCGACGAGGAAGTGAGGCGGTTGATAGAAGGCGGGGAAAGCACGGCAAGAAGGATACTAACCGAAAAACTTTCCGATCTGCACAAGCTGTCGGAATCCCTTTTGGAGCTGGAGACGCTTTCCGGCGAAGAGGTCGACAAGATACTGCGCGGGGAACCGATAGTCCGCAAGGAAAGCGCGGAACCCCAAGCTGCCATGAAGATCCATTCCGACGCCGAAACCCGCCACGGCTCGGTTCCTTCGAGCGTTTGATTGGTTGCAAAAACTCTAGAAGCAAAAAAGGCCTTCATGCGTGAAGTAGACGGCTAAAGGCCGTCATGTGAGGTATACGGCCAAAGGCCGTCATGTAGAGTATACGGCCAAAGGCCGTCATGTAGAGTATACGGCCAAAGGCCGTCATGTAGAGTATACGGCCAAAGGCCGTCATTGCGAGCCGCCCCTTGGCGGCGAAGCAAACCAGGGCCGTTGTTCCGTAAAGTCTGGATTGCTTCGCCGCCCGATAGCGTTGACGCTGTCTAAACCAAAGGTGTGGCGGCTCGCAATGACGGCCCCCCTTTTTTGGCTATAGACCTAACATGACGGCTTTTGGCCGTACCCACCCGTTTTGCGTAAGAGCCAAAACTTGCTCGACCGACACGCGGCATCCAGAATTGCGCCTTGATTGCTCCACATTCGGCTTTTAGGATTGCCGCGCCTCCTGTGCGTCGCTGTGAAGGGAGATTTGTTTTGCCGCGCCTGTACCGCGTTCTTTTTTCGACTTTGCCCGCGCTGCTGGCGGCGGTTGCCATCGCCGCCGTTTTGCTGGCTTATCCGGCACGGAGCGAGGCCGAAGGAGACAGGTTTCGATTTATCCGCGACGCCGAGATCGAACATTACCTGCGCTCCCTCGCCTCTCCCATATACCGCGCCGCCGGAATAGATCCCGACAGCGTGCACATCTCTATCATCGAGAATCCGGCGGTGAACGCCTTCGTGGCCGAGGGGATGAACGAGTTCTTTTTCACCGGACTGTTGCAGTCGACCGACACGCCGGAACAACTGGCCGGAGTGATAGCCCACGAAACCGGCCACATAACCGGCGGCCATCTGGTGCGCGGGCGCGAGGCCATGGACAACGCCTCAGCCGAGGCCATTTTGGGCATGATAATCGGCATGGCCGCCGGAGTGGCGACCGGCAACGGACAGGCCGCTGCCGCTATCCTCGGAGCTTCGCAGGACATGGCCCAACGCGGCATTTTAGGCTTCAGCCGCACGCAGGAATCCGCCGCCGACGCCGCCGCGTTGTCGTTCATGGACAGGGCTGGCGTATCGTCGCAGGGCATGTTGGATTTTATGAAGAAACTGGGAACGCAGGAAGCCTCGCTTGCCGGCAGGAGAACCGAATACGCCCGCACCCATCCTTTGACAATCGACCGCATCGACACCGTAAGGCATCATCTCGAAAAAGCTGCGGCCAAGTCGTCGGATCTGGACGCTTCCATTCATTCCCAACATGAACGGATGAAGGCCAAGCTGTTGGGATATTTGCAGCCCGAAGTGGCGTTATTGCGCTATACCGACCGCGACGCCAGAATCCCCGCCCGTTACGCCCGCGCCATCGCCCTGTACCGCACCAGAAAGCTGGATCGCGCCGTGGGGTTGATGGAAGGACTGCTCAAGGAGGAGCCGGACAATCCGTTTTTCCACGAACTGAAAGCCCAAACCCTTTTCGAAAACGGGAGAGTGGCGGAGGCAGTCGAGGAATACGCGAAGGCCGTAGCTTTGCTGCCGGATTCGCCGTTGTTGCTGACGGCCTACGGGCACGCCTTGCTGGAAAAATCCGGCGGAGGAGGAAAATCAGATCCCGCTCTGGTCGAAAAAGCCATCGAACAGCTTGAAAAATCCACGCGCCGCGAACCGAGAGATTCCGAAACTTGGCGGTTGTTAGCCGCCGCTTGGGGGAAAAAGGCGGAAGCCGCCGGAACCTCCGAAGCCGACGGCGCAGGGCGAAAATACGCCGGACTGGCCACCTACGCCTTGGCCGAGGAAGCGGCGGCGCGGGGCAACCGGAAATCGGCTTCGCAGTTGGCGGAACGCGCCATGAAACAGCTGGCAAAAGGATCGCCGTACTGGCTGCGCGCCCACGACATAAAGCTCGAAGGGGAAGGCTTGGAGGAAAAATGAGCGCGGTTTTTCGCCTTGCGGCCTTGATTGCGGCCATCTTGGTTTTTTCGCCTTCGCCCGCCCATGCGGCAAGCGGAGAATGGGCGCGGGACGAGATGGCCAGCGCGAGGCTGGTGTCGGATCTCGATGGAACCGGAGCGGCGGGCGGAAGTTCGGAAATTATTCTGGGCATAGAGATAGCCTTGGACGAGGGATGGCATACCTATTGGCGATCCCCGGGCGACGCCGGAATCCCTCCCCGCGTCGAATGGAAGGGCTTGGGCGACAAGGAAGCCAGCAATGTCGCGAAGGCCGAGCTGCTGTTTCCCGCCCCCACTCGCTATAGCGTAATGGGAATGGAGACCATTGGCTATTCGAAGCATGTGCTGTTTCCGGTCAAGGCCGAGTTGATGGAGGCCGGAAAACCGGCGCGCATCAAGGCCGCTGTGGAAATTCTGGTGTGCGGGACGCTGTGCCTGCCGAAGCGTTTCGATCTGGAGTTGGCGCTTCCTTCCGGCAACTCAGCCCACGGAGCGGAAGCCGCCGCCTTGTCCGAGGCCTTGGCCAAAGTGCCGTCCGCGGCGGCGAACGGAGAGGATTCCATTTCAATCGACGCGATAGAGGCCGAGTCTGACGGCGTAAAGGTGTCCCTGTCGAGCCGAAGACCGTTCGCCGCGCCGGACATGTTCATCGAAACTGCGGCGGGGCTGGCCTTTGCCAAACCCGAAGCAGCCATAGCCGCCGACGGAACCTCGGCGGTTTTAACGGCCAAGCTCTCCTCCCCATTGCCCGAAGGCGTGACGCTGGCAACACAACCGATAATGGTGACTGTCACGGATTCCGGACGCGCTGCGGAAAAGACTTCGGCTTCCGCAACGGCGCACTCGCCTCATCAGTCAACAACAGCGGCAACGCCGGAAAATTCCGACGCAGTGGCCGGAGGATGGAAACTGCTGCTGATGGCGTTCTTGGCTGTCGTCGGCGGATTCATACTCAACCTTATGCCATGCGTCCTGCCGGTATTATCGCTTAAGGTTTTGGGCGCGCTTCGCCACGGCGGCGGGCACAAATCCGACATAAGAAAATCGTTCCTTCTCACCGCCGCCGGAATCGAATTTTCGTTTCTGGTTCTGGCCATGTCCGCCATCGCGCTGAAGAACGCCGGAGCCGCCGTCGGATGGGGGGCGCAATTCCAACAACCGGTTTTTCTGGCGTTTTTGATCGTCGTGCTGGTGGCTTTCGCGTGCAATTTATGGGGGCTGTTCGAGATTTCCCTGCCACACCGTCTGGCCAACCGGCTGGGAAACGAGCGCGGCGGCGGGTTCGCCGGAGATTTTTTGACCGGAGCCTTCGCCACGCTTTTGGCCACGCCTTGTTCTGCTCCTTTCCTCGGAGCGTCGGTCGGCTGGGCGATGGCGGCGGGACAAACGGAAATCATCGTAGTGTTCGCCGCCTTGGGCGTCGGCATGTCCCTGCCCTATCTGGCGGTGGCGGCGCATCCCAAATTGCACGGCATCCTGCCCAAGCCCGGGGCATGGATGATGACCGTGCGCCGCCTGCTGGGCGTGGCGTTGGCGGCCACCGCCTTATGGCTGGCATGGGTGCTGGCCATGGAAACCTCGGCGGCGGCGGGATTGGCCACGGCGGCCTGCATGGCGGCCTTAACGGGCGGATTCATGCTGCGAAGAAACGCCCATGGGAACGGGCATCGGCGCGGCAAGCGGATGGCCTTTGCCATAATCTCGGCCATGGCCGTTTTGCCGTTCGTGGTCGCGGCCTATGCCTCTCCCGCAGGGGTTCAGCAAGCGTCGAGCAGAGGCGAAATATGGCAACCCTTCGACGAAGCCGCAATCAGCCGCTTGGTGGGCGAAGGCAAGACCGTTTTCGTCGACGTGACGGCGGACTGGTGCTTGACGTGCAAGGTCAACAAAAAAATCGGCCTTTCCGGCGACGAGGTGACGTCCGCCCTGTTCGATTCGCCCGACGTGGTGGCGATGCAGGCCGATTGGACGCGGCAAGACGCGGCCATCGCCGAGTTTCTGAAAAAGCATGGCCGCTATGGCATTCCCTTTAACGCCGTATTCGGCCCCAAGGCTCCCGAAGGACTGATTCTTCCCGAACTTTTGACCAGAGGAATAGTGCTGGATGGATTGGAGAAAGCGCGGAAATGACGATAGCCCGACAGATTTAGCCGTGGCTTCTGCTGATTCCTTTTCCCTATTGCCAAACCGCATCCACTGGGCAATAGAAAAAGGCTCTTACGCAAAATGGGTAGGTAGTGTTGGTTTTATCTATGGTCGAGACGACGTTCTAACAGCAATCACGGTCTGTTCCTCCCCCTTACTTAGGGGGAGGTTAGGTGGGGGTCGGCGCAGCAAACCCTATGCTTGGGTTCTTGCTCAACCAACCCCCACCTAACCTCCCCCTAAGTAAGGGGGAGGAACAGACCGTGATTGCCAAAAGAGCGATTCTTTGACCGGCCCGTTTCGCGTAAGGGCCAGAAAAACGGTTTGTCGTGGCAGGGGTTAAGTTAAATGAGGATTCTCTCTCCCAGTTCAGGCCGCAGGTGGCTGGCCTTCGTCCATGACGTCGTAGTGGCGGCGGCGGCGTTCGCGCTGGCCTTATGGCTGCGGTTGGGCGACGACATCCACTTGCTGCCCGAAGGCACTTTCGTTTGGTCGATATCGCTGTTCGCCTTGACCGGTGCTGTGGTGTTCCTCGCCTCCGGCCTGTATCGCGGGGTATGGGCGTTCGCGTCCGTGTCGGATTTATTGAGGATATTTTACGCCACGCTTATATCCGCCTCCGCCTTCACCGTGGCCGGTTTCCTGTTGGCGCGGCTGGAGGGAGTTCCGCGCACCGCTCCGGTGATCGCGTGGTTCATCCTGATGGCCGGACTGGGCGGATCGCGGATGGCTTTTCGCGTATTAAGGGAAAGACGCCTTAGCGCGCTGTGGGATCGCGCTGGCGGAGGCCGCGTCAACGCCATAATCCTCGGCGCGGGCGACGAAGCCGATCTGTTCATCCGCGCCGTCGCGAGCAACCCCCAATCGCCGCTTCGCATCGTAGGGGTGGTGGGCGAAAACGCCAAGCGGGTAGGACGATCCATCCACGGCGTGGACGTGCTTGGCTCGGCAAGCGATCTGCCCTCCATAGTGGAAAAGCTGCGGCGGAGGGGATTGCCTCCTTCGCGCCTAGTGCTGTCGCGCTCGGTGGCTCGCGCCGATTCCGCGCTGACTTCAGAAATAATCGAACGCTGCGCCGCCTTGGGGTTGGCTTTGTCGCGGATGCCGGATCTGTCCTCTCCCCGCGATACGATCGGCGCGGCTTCGTCGCCGCAACCGATAGCCATCGAAGACCTGTTGGGAAGGCCGGAAACCAAGCTGGATCGGCAGGCGATAAGCGCGTTGATCAACGCCAAGCCAATTTTGGTGACGGGAGCCGGAGGCAGCATAGGGTCCGAGCTGGCGCGGCAGATAGCGGCGTTGGCACCATCGCGGCTTTTGCTGTTGGATTCCTGCGAGTACAACCTCTATCTCGTCAACCGCGAAATCCGCGAAACTTTTCCCGATATATGCGTCAAGTCCATTTTAGCCGACGTGCGCGACGCCAAGCGCATCGGCGAGATATTCGATGACGAAAGACCCGAGCTGGTCTTCCATGCCGCCGCCATCAAGCATGTGCCGATAGCCGAGGAAAACCCGCGCGAGGCGATCCTGACCAACGTCATGGGAACGCGCATCGTGGCCGACTGCGCCATGCGGGCGGAAGTAGCGGCGATGGTGATGATCTCCACCGACAAGGCGGTGCGTCCGTCGAGCGTTATGGGCGCGACCAAAAGGCTGGCGGAGATGTATTGCCAAGCCTTGGACAAGTCTTCGCGCTCCTCGCGATTCCTGACGGTTCGCTTCGGCAACGTGCTGGGCTCCACCGGCTCGGTCGTGCCGCTGTTCAGGAATCAGTTGGCAAAAGGCGGGCCGATCACCGTCACCCACCCCGAGGTTTCGCGCTGGTTTATGACGGTGCGCGAGGCGGTGGAGCTGGTGCTTCAAGCCTCCGCGCTGGGGACGAGGCCGGACGACGCTCGCGGCAAGGTGCTGGTTCTGGACATGGGACAGCCGGTGAAAATCGTCGATCTGGCGCGGCAGATGATCCGTCTGGCGGGATTGAAGCCGGACGAGGACGTGAAAATATCATTCACAGGACTCCGCGCCGGAGAGAAGCTGCACGAGGAACTGTTCGCGCCCGACGAGGAGCCGGTTCCGTCTGCCGCCGACGGCGTACGCATCGCCATGCCCGAAGTAAAGGATCTCCGCAAACTGGGCGCGGAGCTTGAAGGTTTAGAGGCGACGCTGAAGGAAGTTAAGGACGCCGAAGCCGTCTCGCGGCTTTCGTATCTGGTTCCCGAATTCGCTCCCGACGCCATTCACGCCCTTTCTTATTCAACTGACGAACAAAACGCCCCATGCCGCCGCGCAATCCTCAAGTCGTCGTAGATCTTTCCAATCTGGCTTGGAATTACCGTTTCCTCGGCGGATTGACGGGAGCGGAAACGACTATCGGGGCAGCGGTAAAGGCCAACGCCTATGGGCTGGGCGACAAGCGCGTCGCAGCCGCCCTTTATTCCGCCGGATGCCGGAACTTTTTCGCGGCCACGCCGGACGAAGCCTCGAACATCAGGCCGAACCTTGGCGACGACGCGACGGTTTTCGCGCTTCACGACGCTTGCGGCCATCCCCAAGACATGGAGCAAATGGCGGCGGCGGGCATAGTTCCGGTCGTCAACCACCTCGCCGCGCTTGAAGAATGGAGACGTCTGGCCAGCAAGATCGGGCGCAGGATACGAATAGCCGTCCACTTGGATACCGGCATCAACCGTTTGGGAATGCCGCCAGACGAACAGGAAATTCTGATCGCCGAAGCCCAAGGCTTGTTAAACGGGCTGGAGGTGCGGCTGTGGATGAGCCATCTCGCCTGCGCTGACGAATTCGGGCGCGATGAAAACGACGCGCAGCGGGACGCCTTCGCGGCTGTTCTGGCGCGGTTGCCCAAGGCTCCGGCCAGTTTGTGCAATTCCTCCGGCATATTCCACGGAAAGGGTTTTCACTTCGATCTGGCGCGCCCGGGCATCGCCCTTTACGGCGGCAACCCCGTTCCCCATATGCCAAACCCGATGCGCGAGGTCGTAAAGCTGATTTCTCCGGTTTTGCAAATCCGCAACGTTGACACGGGCATGGCCGTTGGTTACGGTGCAACGCATCGCGTCGCGAGCAAAGGTCGCGTGGCGACGCTGGCTTTGGGGTATGCGGACGGGTATATTCGGTCTTTGTCCGGCCTTGGGGTCGTCAATATCGGCGGGTTCTCCGCCCCTGTAATCGGGCGCATATCAATGGATTTAACCACTGTCGACGTCACTGGCATACCGGAATCCGCAGCCTATGCGGGGGCTGTGGCCACCGTAATCGGAGACGGAATATCGATCGATTCCGTGGCCGCCGCAGCCGGAACCATCAGCTATGAATTGCTGACCGGACTGGGGACGAGGGTCGAGCGCGTCTATACCGGAGGGGGGGAGCAGTGAACATGAATTTCCTCGCGATGGTGGGACGGGCTTTCCTGAATTTTCTGGCGGCTGCCGGACGATTGGCGGAATTCACCGGATTGGCGATAGTAAATTGCTTCCGCCCCCCCTTCTATTTCAGCCAGATCGGGCGGCAATTCCTCGACATCGGGTATTACTCGCTTCCGGTGGTGGGGTTGACCGCGCTGTTCACCGGCATGGTTCTGGCCTTGCAAAGCCACTCCGGCTTTTCCCGCTTCGACGCCGAAAGCGCCATTCCCACCGTGGTGGTTTTGTCCATCACCCGCGAGCTGGGGCCGGTTATGGCGGGATTGATGGTGGCGGGACGCATCGGAGCCGCCATCGCCGCCGAGCTGGGAACCATGCGCGTCACCGAGCAGATAGACGCATTGACCACGCTGTCCACCAATCCTTACAAATACCTGATCGTGCCGCGCATTTTGGCCGGAACCATCATGTTGCCGCTTCTCGTGCTGATCGCCGACATCGTGGGGGTGTTCGGCGGATTCGTGGTGTCGGTTTATCGGCTGCAATTCAACGCCGCCAACTATATTTCCCAGACTTGGGAATTCCTTGAAATGAGCGACGTCACTTCGGGCTTGTGGAAAGCGGCGGCGTTCGGGTTCATAGTGTCGCTGATGGGAAGCTATAACGGCTTCAATTCCAAAGGCGGGGCGCAAGGCGTGGGCGCGGCCACCACCAACGCGGTGGTGTCGGCGTCGATCCTGATACTGGTTTCCAACTACGTTCTGACGGGGATTCTCTTTGCCACAAAATGACAGCGTGCTTCCGAAGATAAAACTGTCCGGCGTCGCCAAGGCGTTCGGCAGCAAGCGGGTTTTGCGCGGCGTGGATCTTTCCATCGGCAAAGCCGAATCCGTGGTCGTGATCGGCGGATCGGGAACCGGAAAGTCGGTGCTGCTAAAATCCATACTGGGCATCTTGCGCCCCGATTCCGGCTCCATCGAGGTCGACGGCGAGGAAAGCGTCGGCATAAGGGGACGCCGCCGCGACGCGCATTTGGACAAATTCGGGATGTTGTTCCAAGGCGGGGCGTTGTTCGATTCCCTCCCCGTCTGGCAAAACGTGGCGTTCAAACTTTTACGCGCCCATTCCGTGCCGCGCCGCGAGGCCAAGGAACGCGCCATCGCCACCTTGGCTTCGGTAGGTTTGGGGGCGGACGTGGCCGATCTGTGGCCGTCGGAGCTGTCGGGCGGAATGCAGAAGCGCGTCGGCCTCGCCCGCGCCATAGCCGCCAGACCGGAGATCATCTTTTTCGACGAGCCTACGACGGGGCTGGATCCCATCATGGCCGACGTGATCAACGAGCTGATAGTCAAATGCGTGCGTGAATTGGGATCCACGGCGTTGTCGATAACCCACGACATGGCCAGCGCGCGCAAGATAGCCGACCGCATAGCGATGCTGCACGAAGGAAGAATAATCTGGCAGGGGCCGAAAGGCGACATCGACCATTCCGGCAACCCCTACGTCGACCAGTTCATCAATGGCCGCGCCGAGGGACCTATACGCATGCAGGTGAAGGCGGGGTAGAATCCCGCACTCGTGGATCCTCAGCACGAGCCTTTTGCACAGAGCTATGATTATTTATAGGGGATAACCACATTCCAGCTAACCTGTTGGCATGGTGGTGAAAAGTTCTTTTTTGTACCACAGCGCAGGAGCTAGTTGCCCATCGGCAAACAACATCATCTCGGTATGGGGTTGGGTTAAATACATTTGTAAGCCCTTGACAATCCCCGCCGCCTGACACTAGATTGCGCCCCTGTCGGGCTGTTGCCCGAGTGTTTTTGTTTGTCCAAAGGATATGGTTATGAAGGTAGCGAATTCTCTTAAATCCTTGAAGAAGCGCGACGCGGCTTGCAAAATCGTGCGCCGTAAGGGGCGTCTTTACGTCATAAACAAAAAGAACCCCCGCTATAAGGCGCGTCAGGGCTGATACCCCTTCCCGTCTTCATAATCCCACCTTCTATATCCTTCGATGCGCGCGTTTAGTTCGCCGAACGCGTTCGCGTGTTTTTGGCTCTTACGCAAAACGGGTGGCTAATTTTGCAGCCAAACACAACCATAGGCACCTTCATTGCGAAGTTACAGCCAAAAGCACCGTCATTGCGAGCCGCCCCTTGGCGGCGAAGCAATCCAGTGTCGTTGCTCCATAAGGTCTGGATTGCTTCGCCGCCCGACAACGTTCAACGCTGTCCAAACCAAAAGGTGGCGGCTCGCAATGACAGCCTTTGGCTGTAACTTCGCAATGACGGTGCTTTTGGGGAGGCAATACCCACCCGTTTTGCGTAAAAGCCATGTTTTTTGTCAAAGACTCCTTGAAGCCGCGCCGCAAACGCGGTAACCATGTTGCCTGTTTGCTCCATCGTTCAGCCATCCAGCTTTTCCGGTGTCCTCCATGAACATCCATGAATATCAGGCCAAAGGCCTGCTTAGAAAATACGGGGTTTCGGTTCCGCGCGGCAGCGCGGCGTTTACGCCCGAGGAGGCGGTGGAGGCGGCTCGCAGCCTCGCTCAGTCGTCTTCCAGTCCGGTATGGGTGGTTAAGGCGCAGATCCATGCGGGCGGGCGCGGCAAAGGCGGCGGCGTCAAGGTCGTGAAGTCGCTCGACGCCGTAGCATCCGAAGCCAAGCGCATGATCGGCATGAACCTCGTCACCCATCAGACGGGGCCGTCGGGACAGCGCGTTGGCAAGGTGTACGTCGAGGAAGGTTGCGACATCAAGCGCGAGCTGTACCTTGGGCTGCTGGTGGACAGGGCTACGGGGCGAGTCACCGTCATGGCCTCGACCGAAGGCGGGATGGAGATCGAGGAAGTCGCGGCCAAGTCGCCTGAAAAAATCCTGCGCGTGGTCGTCGATCCGGCCACCGGATTGCAACCGTATCACGCGCGGCAAGTGGCGTTCGGGTTGGGGCTTAAAGACAAGCAGGTCGGAAAATGCGTGTCATTCCTGACGGCCATGTATAAGGCTTTCGTCGATCTGGATTGCTCGATCGTGGAAATCAACCCCTTGGTGGTCACAGGTTCCGACGAGATAATCGCTCTCGACGCCAAGGTGTCGTTCGACGACAACGCGCTTTACCGCCACAAGGACGTGGAGGCCATGCGCGACGAATCCGAGGAGGATCCGGCGGAGGTCGAAGCGTCCAAGCACAGCCTCAATTACGTGCGTCTGGACGGCAACATAGGTTGCATGGTCAACGGCGCGGGGCTGGCGATGGCCACCATGGACATCATCAAGCTGTACGGCGGCGAACCGGCCAATTTCCTCGACGTCGGCGGCGGCGCTACGAAAGAGCGCGTCACGGCGGCTTTCAAGATCATCCTGTCCGACAAGAACGTGAAGGGCATACTGGTCAACATCTTCGGCGGCATCATGCGTTGCGACATCATCGCCGACGGCGTTATCGCCGCCGCGCGCGAGGTCAGCCTGCGCGTGCCTCTGGTGGTGCGGCTGGAAGGCACGAACGTGGATCTGGGCAAGAAAATGCTGGCCGAAAGCGGCCTGCCCATCCTGTCGGCGGACAACCTCGCCGACGCCGCAGAAAAAATCGTCAAAGCCGTAAGGAAGGAGGCTGCCTAAATGGCCGTTCTCGTAAACAAGGAAACTCGGGTCATCTGTCAGGGCTTTACCGGCTCGCAGGGGACGTTCCATTCCGAACAAGCCGTCGCCTACGGCACCAAGATGGTGGGCGGGGTTACCCCCGGCAAGGGCGGAACCGCGCATCTCAATCTTCCGGTGTTCGACACCGTGGCGGAGGCCGTGGCTAAGACGGGGGCAAACGCTTCGGTCATTTATGTGCCGCCGCCGTTCGCCGCCGACGCGATATTGGAGGCCGCCGACGCGGGGATTCCGCTGGTGGTGTGCATCACCGAGGGCATTCCCGTCCTTGACATGGTGACGGTCAAACGCGCGTTGCAAGGCTCGAAAACTCGTCTTATCGGCCCCAATTGTCCGGGTGTCATAACCCCGGGCGAGTGCAAGATCGGCATCATGCCCGGCCACATCCACAAACGCGGCAAGATCGCCATCGTGTCGCGCTCCGGCACCCTTACTTATGAGGCGGTGGCGCAGACCACGGCGGCGGGGTTGGGGCAGACGACCTGCATCGGCATCGGCGGCGATCCGGTCAACGGCACCAATTTCGTCGACGCGCTGGAGATGTTCTTGGCCGACGACGAGACCCAAGGCATCATCATGATCGGCGAGATCGGCGGCTCGGCCGAAGAAGAAGCGGCGGAATTCTATCGCCGCAGCTCCCGCAAGAAGCCGATGGTAGGCTTTATCGCCGGCGTCACCGCCCCTCCGGGCAGGCGCATGGGTCACGCCGGAGCCATCATCTCGGGCGGCAAAGGCACGGCGGGCGACAAGATCGAGGCGATGAAATCCGCCGGAATCATGGTTTCCGACAGCCCCGCCGCGCTCGGCACGACGATGCAAAAAGCGATGGCGGCCTGAGCCTGTTCAAAGGAACCAAAGCGTGGTCGGCTTAAGCGGTTCGGAAAGGCTTGGGCTAGGCGACAAGCTCCGTTTGATGAACTGGGGCATGGTGTCGCTTATCGTGCTGGTCGGCCTCGTCGGCGTGGCCATGCTGTATTCCGCAGGCGGCAAAAGCTGGCAACCATGGGCGGGAACGCAACTGGCGCGGCTGGCCTCGGGAACGGTTCTGATGCTGGCCATCGCCATGGTCGACATCCGCGTCTGGCTGCGAACGGCGTACCCGCTGTACTTCGCGCTTTTGCTCCTGCTTTTGGTCGTCGAGCTGGTAGGGCATATCGGCATGGGGGCGCAACGCTGGATAAGCCTAGGGTTTTTCGTCCTCCAGCCGTCCGAGCTGATGAAAATAGCCTTGGTTCTAGCGTTGGCGAGATATTTTCACGGATTGGGAACCGAGGAAATCGGCAATCCGCTGCGACTGCTGATACCGATAGCCATGGTCTTGGCTCCCGTGGCCTTGGTGCTGTTGCAGCCTAATCTTGGGACTTCGTTGCTGCTGATGCTGGCCAGCGCGGCGATATTCTTTGCGGCGGGGGTGCGGTGGTGGAAATTCGCCATCGTGGCGGCTTTGGCCGCTCTCGCCGCGCCGGTGGCATGGCAGCATCTGCACGACTATCAACGCGCCCGCCTGTTGACGTTCGTCAATCCTAGCGACGATGATCCGCTGGGGGCAGGATACAACATCCTGCAATCCAAAATAGCCTTGGGCGCGGGCGGCATTTTCGGCAAAGGGTTCGGGCTTGGCACGCAAAGCCAGTTGCAATTTCTGCCGGAAAAACACACCGATTTCATCTTTGTGGTGCTGTCCGAGGAATTCGGTATGGCGGGAGGAGTGGGGCTTTTGCTGCTCTACGCCCTGATACTGGCCTACGGCTATATGATCGCCCTCACCTGCCGCAGCCAGTTCGGACGGCTAACCGCTATCGGCATAACCACCAGCCTTTTTCTTTACGTGTTCGTCAACGTGGCGATGGTGACGGGAACCATTCCCGTGGTGGGCATCCCGCTGCCTCTGGTGTCGTACGGCGGCACAGCCATGCTTACTCTGCTGGCGGGATGCGGTTTGCTGTTGGGCATATCCATCAACCGCGACGCCCGTATCTCCCGCACCGGTTCGGATTAGCCGCCACCAACTACCAAATAATGGCAATAACATACCCCTTTTTGGGGATAACCGCCTGTTTTTCATAAACTATTTTTTGCTTTCATGTTTTTGTTATAGCTTGCCCGATGAGAGCCGCGAAATGGATCGCGGATTACCCGTTGAATAAGGATTTCTGATCGTGCTGGTGGAACTGTCTCCCGATGTTTATCTCACTCTGTGCGGCCTGGTAAGCGACGCGCTTCAGGTCGAAACTGACGCCGAGCATTTGCTGAAAAAGGCCGAAAACGAGCTGAAAGGCGTCAACGCCGGCGGCATGATCTCGTCGGAGCTGGCCGAAGCCCCCGAAAGAATAGCCGCCCTGCGCCGTCGCGGGTTTGCCTGATGTTTCCGGCGTTATCCGGCTGGAAAACAGCGAAAAATCAAGTTTTTCAACTGGATGCAGCCTTGGTTTTTTGTTAACTTTCAACATGTTGTTAAAATATCCGCCCTGTGGTACAATCTCCCGATCCTGTTTGTTGCGGGCGGTATTCTTGGGTGGAGGATTTCATGGTCGACACGTCTAAACCAGATGCGGCGCAGCAGCGAGCTACGGTTTTGAGCTTTCTTAAGAATTCTTTCTTTCACCCAAATGCCGATCAAGCCGGAACCCTCAATCTGAACATCGGCCAGATAGCTGCGGCAAGCGGCGTAGACGCTGACGTAGTCAAACAAATACTTGTCGATTTTTTGAACCAACACGACTTCGCGCCAGGCCAACGCGACGGCGGGGATGGCATTGGCGAAGTGATTGATGTGTTGGAATCTCAGAAAACAGAAATCCTGGCAAAAGCAAACGAAGCATCCAAAATCGGCGGCACTGTTGAGTTAGGAGCTCCTCGACTCGAGAAGAAATCCACCCGCGCAGGAACTGGGGTGAAAAATAATCTTGGAGAAATATTCGATGCGAATACTTTTTCGCGGGATGATTGGGATTATTTGGCTCAAATGGCCAATGACTATGGTGCCATAAAAAGCACTAAATCAAATATGCCTAAAGGCCACACAGGTGTTGTCGGCAAGCAGGCCGGAAAATATGTGGATTACCAAGAAGCCATCAATGGCGGACATCTGGCTGTGTTGAATTTCAACGGCACAGGCAATCTTTGTTCCGTCTGCATGGGTTTCAAGAAAGATTCCCAATACATCAAGGCCGAGAAAAAAAATGGGGGGGATTTGGATCTGAACGCCGCCAAGTTCATGGTCGCCATGGCCGACAGGAAATGGGGCGGGTTCATCGTACGCAGCAAAAACATATCCGAGGCCGATGCTAAAATCCTCAAACAGGCGAGCATAGAAGTGGCGCGGGATAAGCTGCTGGCGAATATCGCGCAGTTGAGATCTGTCGATGAAACTCAAAAGCCTGCTCTGATAAAGGAAATCAAAGAACAAATCGCCGCAAGCAATGATGGAAAACTGGCGGTAAAGTTCGACACTGCCGGACTTAGAGATGGGGTAAAGGCCGCCATTGCTGGCGCCGCTGCTCCCGAGCCTTCGGATGCTTTTAAGAAAGCCATCGAAGAGTTTGAGCAGACGCATTCAGCAAAACCCAGCGCGCCCAACACTAGCCAAAAACCTGCAGCCGCAGCCGCACCCACCACCTAACAAACTGAACCGTCTGGCGCAGCGGCGACTCCTCTCCCTCTGGGAGAGGATAGCGCGGCTTGGATTTTCGCCCTCTTAAGGCGAAAATCCTTAGCCGCAGCTTGGTGAGGGTTCACAAGTTGGGTTTATAAAAGAAACCCTCACCAAGGTATTGCCACGAATTTTCGAAGGCGAAAATTCGGGCAAACCTATCCTCTCCCAGATGGAGAGGTGGGGATTGCTGAACCTTGGTCGCGTAAGCTCCCTTCGACAGCCGTTCGACAAGCTCACGGTGGCAGCACAGGGAACATAAGCTCGGGAAACACGTTATCCTTCCCATTCGTCGGTGCGGGAAAGATGGCGGTAGTCGTTGTGGCGGGGGGCATGGCGAGGATCAGGCGTGTCCTCGTACGGCGTTTCGGGGAGAGCGAAGGATTGCAATAGCTCCGACAGGCGCGCCCTTTCCTCCTTTATCAGTTCATCTATGTATTCATCGTTGTTGCCTGCGGAAGTTTTTTCCTTTTTCCGGCGCGGCGCGGTTATTTTTTTGATTTTCGCGCCATTGCCGCCGGAGATATTCCAATAACCCAGCCCCGACACCCGCTTGGCGTCAATCCCGCCGAACGCGCCGTCTTCCGCCATAATGGCCAACAACGGCAATTGCGGCTCCCAACCTTCCGCCACATCCTTGCCGGAGGGGATGGATCCGGTCTTGTAGTCGATTATCTCCAACCCGCCGTCCGGCATGGCGTCGACGCGATCCGCCCGCCCTTCCAATACCAAGGTTCCGTCCGCGAACGGCAACGCCAGCGATCCCTTGGCTTCCGCTGCCAAAATCCTGCCGCCTGCAGCCCTCCTTTTCTCCTCTTCCTTGATCAGCCACTCCGCCATAGCCTCGAACCGAGGCCACCAAAAGGCCTTGACCTGCGGGCGGTCGGAAAATCGGGCGAATTCCTCCCGTCCCGCCTCCAACAAAATCGACAAAGGATCTTTCGGCCAAGCGTCATTGACGGCGCGGACGAATTTCTCCAACGCCGCGTGGACGATGTTGCCGCGATCGGCGGCGTCGATGTCGGCGTCGATGTCCTCCAGCGGCTTCAACCGCAGCACGCGCTTGGCATAAATGGCGTAAGGATTGCGCCGCAGCAATCCTATCTCGGTCACATTCAAGCGGCGCGGACGCGACGGCAACGGAGGGCGCGGACAGGGAGGATCGCACGGCGACACCTTTTCCGGCTCGTCCAACGCCCGCGCCATGTCCAGCCATACGCGCCCCGCCTCGGCGACGGTTTTTCCGTGTCCGAGGGCGGACAGCACGATTTCCGTTCGCGCCAGCAGACGCGACGGAACCGTCAAAGTCGAGCCTGTCCGGCGCGATCGCGTGATGGTCACGTCCTTGGCGGCGGCGAACTGGACGAAGTCGTGCGCCGAAAGCCCCGCCCGCCTTTCTGGCGAAGACAAGCCGAAATCGCGCTTCATCGGGCGCGACATCCACGGATCCACCGCAGGTTCCGGCGGCCATGTCCCTTCGTTGAGGCCGGAAAGGATCATCGCGTCGGCATGGCGCAAACGCGCCTCCAGAGGCCCGAGTATTTCCACGCGCGGATGCCGTCCCCACGTCGGGCGCGACACCACGCCGCTTAACAGACAGGCGAAAACCCGTTCGTACTGCCTTCCGTCGAGTTCGGGAAATCCGTCGGAGGCGTGGCGCAAATCGTCGATCCACGACGCCGCAGAGTCGCCCTCAGCCCCGCGCCATAGCCGCGCCGCGCCATCCGCCGTATCGGTCGAGGCCAGCTTTTCGGCCAGCCTTATGTGCAAATCCAGCCGTTCTCGCAATTTCATAGGCCGCGACCAATCGGCGGCAAGCGGCGATGTCCATTCCGCCATAAGGCGGGCGAAACGCGCCGCCTTTTCGATTTCTTCCGCCTCCGTCGTCGCCGCGACCGCCGCTGCCTCAGTGTCGCCGTTTTTGCCGGATGCCAGCATCGCGTTGGCCTTTTTTACCAACGCTGCGGCCACGCCTTGCCAGCCGCCCGCCAGCCTTACGCCGCGCCAAGCCCTAAGCTCCGCTACCCGCGCCAAAAAGCGGCATTCCGGCGGGGCGAGGCCGCATCCGGCCAAGGGATGTTTCAGCAACGTCAGGCAATCGATGGCCGAGGCGCAGGGATCGGCCACGCGCAAGGCCGCCGTCAAAAAGCCGCCCAAAGGCATAACCGACAACGCCGCGCCGCCGGAATCGTCGGCGTCGATGTCCCAACGGCGCAAAGCCGCCGCCACGCGCCCCGCCAAGGCGCGATCAGGCGTAACCAGCATGGCCGTCCGCCCTTCCTCGGCAATGACGGCGCGAATTCGCAAGGCTACGGCCTCGGCTTCCTCCAGCGTGTTCTCGGCCTCGACCACGCTCAGACCGGTTATCGCATCGGAACCTATGCGTTCCGCCGACAGATCGCGCCAACCGTCCGTCACCTCCGGCGGACGCATGGCTTCGCGCAACAGCCGCAGGCGCGGGGAATCCGCAACCGCCGTCCCTTCTCCCTCCCATAACGCGACATCGGAGCGGCGCAATCCCGCCGAGTCTTCCAGCCATTTTTTCATGCCGTATTGGGGATGGCTTTCGTCGACGGACTGCCACGCCTCCTCGTCCATGACGGTATCCAGCCCGGGCAACACCACCCGCCCCGACGGCATGAGGGCGATTACAGCCAACAGCTCGGCCACCGCCGGTATCGACGCGGTGGACCCGGCGGCTATCACCGGAAATCGCGGCGGCTGTTCGCGCCACAACGCGGTTTGCGCCTCCAGCACCAGATTGCGCCGCGCCGCGGCGTCGACGCAGCCCTCCTCCTCTAAAGCCCGAGGCCATATCGCGGTCACTATCTCCAAGAATTTCAGGGTTTCCTGCCAGTGTTCGGCCAGATTATCGGGAACCAGCCCCGCCAAATTGGCGAAGTTTCCGCGCTCGGTATGCACTTGGTCGAGCAGATCGCCCAACGCCTCGGCCAGACGCAAAGCCTGATCCGGAGACTGCCCGCCGTCCTTCGCCATAACCAGCCGCGCCAGCAGCAACCGCCGCCGCAACGGCGGCATGGCGGGAGGAATGTCGGCGATCAAATCCCCTCCCCCGCTTGAGGCCGCAAAGTACATCTCCCCTTCGTCCATGTCGCCCAAGGGCTGCATGCGCGGCAACAGGGATGCCTTGCCGCCGGAGACGCGCAGGAATGCTTCGCGCAGATTGCGGCAGGCGCGGCGCGTCGGCAACAAGACCAGCATTTCCGCCAAACGCATAGGATCGCCGTCCGCGTCATTCCACAGCCCCGCGGCCAGAGCGTCGACGAAGGAAACGTCGGCGGGAATGGTGAAGACGTTGGTCATGGCTTAGTGCCTTAGCCTCCTGTTATGGACGCGGATCCTCCGCAGCCGCCGCGCCGCTGCGCCAAACGTACATCGCCGGTATCACCAACAACGTCAAGACCGTCGCGCTGGAGATTCCGAACACCAACGAGATCGCCAAGCCTTGGAATATCGGATCGGCCAATATGAACATCGCTCCGATCATCGCCGCAGCCGCCGTCAGCACTATTGGACGGACGCGGATTTCTCCGGCCTCCAACAGCGCGTCGTAAAGCGGCATCCCGCTTTTACGCAGATGGCGAATGAAATCCACCAAAAGTATGGAGTTGCGGACGATGATTCCGGCAAGCGCGATGAAGCCGATCATCGAAGTGGCGGTGAACGGCGCGCCGAACAGCGCGTGGCCGAAGACGATACCGATCAGCGTCAATGGCACCGGAACCATGATGACCAGAGGAACCAAAAACGACCGGAACAAGCCCACAACCAAAAGATATATCGCCAATATGGCGACGATAAAGGCCGCCCCCATGTCGCGAAATGTCACATAAGTGACTTCCCATTCCCCGTCCCACAGCAACGCAGGCTTGGATTCGTCCGACGGTTGGCCGTGATAACGTATTTCCGGCCTTTGCGCCGCATCGGGGATAACTTCCTTCAACGCGCTTTCCACCGCCAGCATCCCGTATATCGGAGCTTCGTAGCGTCCGGCCATCTCGGCGGTCACGACCTCGGCATAGCGTCCGTCGCGGCGAAATATCGGCGGGGAAGCAGGTTCGCGGCTTATGGCAACCACATCGCCAAGTTCGACGTTCTTTCCGGCGCGCTTGGTTCCTCCGGCGGGCACAGGGGTGGAAAGGATTCTTTCCCCGTACCACAAGCCTTCCTTGGGCATGGCCAAGGTTATGTCTATCGGCTTGGCTCCCTCTCCGCGCTGGGAATAGCCGATTTTCACCCCGCCCACGACGGCGGCGACGGTGTCGTAGACCGCCTGTTCGTCGACGCCGTAGAATTCCAGATTCTCCTGATTGATGGAAAAGCGCAGACGCTCCCCCTTCTTGTCGAAGTTGTCGTCTATGTCGACGACGAACTCGTTCTTGGCGAAGGCTTCGCGAACTTTGCGCGCCATGTCGCGGCGGGATTGCGCGTCCGCCCCATAGACCTCGGCCATCAGCGTGGCCATGACCGGCGGCCCCGGGGGAACTTCCACCACCTTGACCGCGGTTCCCTCCGGCAGTTTCAGCCCTTTTATCTTCTCCCGCGCGTCCAAGGCTATGGCGTGGCTGGGGCGTCGGCGTTCGTCCTTGGGCAGCAGGTTTACTTGCAGCTCGCCTTGCTCGGGCGAGGAACGCAGGAAATAATGCCGCACAAGCCCGTTGAAGTTGAACGGCATGGCAGTTCCGGAATACGCTTGAAAAGAAACCGCTTCCGGCAGTCCGTTAAGGCGTTGCGCGATGTCCCAAAGGGCGCGATCGGTGGCTTCCAATGTCGAGCCGCGAGGCAGATCCACCACCACCTGCATTTCCGATTTATTGTCGAAGGGCAGCAATTTCACCGTAACCAGTTTCAAAGGGAAAAACAGGCAGGCCGCCAAAGTGGCGATCGCAGTGTAAATGACGAAACGCTTTGACTTGCCCCGATCGGACAGCAACGGTGCGGCGACGCGCCGGTAAAGGCGGGGAAGAAAGCCGTCGCGGTGTTCATCGGCCAAGGCTTGCGGCAGGTGCGCGAAATGCTTGCCGGATATTTTCAACAACAGCCACGGAGTGATTATTTCGGCCACGAAGAACGAGAACAGCATGGCCATAGAGGCGTTGGCCGGTATGGGGCTCATGTAAGGCCCCATCATGCCGCCGACGAACATCATCGGCAAAAGAGCGGCGACGATGGTAAGGGTGGCGACGATGGTGGGATTGCCCACCTCCGACACCGCGTCCACCGCCGTGTCGGCCAAATCCGGCAAACTGCCGTCGTGATTGCGATCCATTCTCCATCGCCGCACGATGTTTTCGACGATGACGATGGCGTCGTCCACCAAGATGCCGATTGAAAATATAAGCGCGAACAGGCTTACGCGGTTGATGGTGTACCCCATCATCCATGCCGCGAACATGGTCAGCAGTATGGTGGTTGGTATCACCACCATCACCACCGCCCCTTCCCTCCATCCGATAGACCAAGCGATAAGAATCACTATGGTCGCGGTGGCGAGAAACAGGTGGAACATAAGCTCGTCGGCTTTTTCGGTGGCCGTTTCGCCGTAATTGCGGGTAACGGCTATCTCCACGTCGGGCGGGATTATCCGACCTTTAAGCGTCTCCGTCCTTTCCATTATGGACGAAGCCACTTCAACGGCGTTGGCTCCCTTGCGTTTGGCGAAGGCCAAGGTCACGGCTGGCCGGCGCGTCAAGTTGCCGGAAGCGTCGCGCTCCATCGTCCATACCCTCGCGTCGGGCTGCGCGCCGCCTATGCTGACGTTCGCCACGTCCTTCAGATATACGGGGCGGTTGTCGCGGGTGGTCACCAGCAACAGGCCTATGTCTGGCACTCCTTGCAACGTTTGTCCGGCCACCACCGGAACGTGGCGGTTCATTTGGCGCAACGCGCCTACCTGAAAAGAGCGGTTGGCGTTGACGAGCTTGTCAGCCAGTTGACTGAGGGTAACGCCGTAAAGCGCGAGCTTTTCGGGATCAGGCTCCACCCGTATTTGATCCGGCGCGCCGCCGGTTATGTAATTGAGGCCGACGTTTTCCGTCTTGTCTAGTTCGTGGCGCACCTCCTGCGCCAAACGCCGCAGGGCATTGTCATCCCACCGCGCCGCGCTTTCCGGCTTGGCCGAGAAAGTAAGCGTTAGTATCGCCACGTCGTTTATGCCGCGACCTATAACGACAGGTTCGGGAATGCCCTTTGGCAGATCGAGTATGTTGGCGCGGATCTTTTCGTGTATCCGCAAGATGGCGGCGTCCTGATCCGTGCCGACTACGAAACGCGCCGTCGTTACCACCTTGTCGTCTTCGGTTTGGGAATAGACGTGCTCAACGTCCTGTATTCCTTTGACGATGTCCTCCAACGGGCGGGTTATCAGCTCGACCGCGTCGGCGGCGCGATAGCCGTTGGCGGAAACCATTATATCCACCATCGGAACGCTTATCTGCGGCTCTTCCTCCCTCGGCAACGCGCCCAAGGCCAGGAATCCCACGGCCAAACACGCGAAAAGCAAAAGCGGGGTTAGCGGAGAGCGGATAAACACCTGCGTCAAGCGGCCTGATATTCCAACTCTCATGGCCGCACCGCTTCTGTGCGCGCTTCAGAAGTTTCCGGATTGACGAGAACATCGCCGTCGTTCAGCCCTGATAGTATCTCGATCTTGCCGTCAAACGACTGTCCGGCCAGCACGGCTATCTCAACGCCCGAGGCCAGCTTTAGGTAATCGGCTCCTGCGCGGCGATACACGTAATCCGAGGGAACGACCAAAGCCGGACGCCGCCCCGCCGAAACATAGGCCTTGACGCGCTCGCCGACAAAATAGTCGCCCAAGTCGGCGGCGGTAACGTCGGCTATCACTCGCCCGTCCCTGATCTCGGGATAAACAAGGCGGACTGTTCCGGCCTTTATCTCGTCTCCCTCTTCCGTTCCAAGACCGCGGGATCCTATTCGCACCAAATCTCCGGCCTTGAGAAATCTTGCGTGACGTTCCGGCAACTCGACGCGCAGAACATAGTTTTCCTGAGACAATACGGCGACGGTTTCTCCCGCCATAACCACGCTGCCCAAGGCCACGGGAACCTTCAAAACCCGTCCCGAGCTTGGAGATATAACCACACCTTCGGTGGCCTGTTGCGCGACTTCCTGCTTTTCCGACTTCGCTGCTTGAAGGTTGTGTTCGGCTATCTCTAGGGCGGCGCGAGTTTCGTCCACCCGCGCCTGAGTGCCATAGCCCGTTTGCCGCAGTTCGCTGGCGCGGCTGAAATCCAATTTCGCTTTGTCATAAGCCGATTGCGCAGCCTGTATTCTGGCCTCGAACCCTTGCCCCTTGATGGCCAGCTTGGGATCGCCGACGACGGCCAGACGATCGCCAGCGCGAACGCGATCGCCTTCCTTGACCGCCAACAAACTTAGCGTCCCGCTGATTCTCGCCCGCGCCTGAACCTCGCGCACGGATTCGACGGTGGCGATAACCGCCTTAAGATCCTCGATCGTTTGACGGGCAACCGTGAACGTCTGCCCCTCGGCCAAGGCCGGAGCCGCCCATAAGGCCAGAATCAAACCAAAAACAGCCAAACGCGCCATGCCATATCCTCCCTGTCCGCCCGCATAAATTGCCGACGGCGGAGTATAGCAGAAACAGGCGCGGCGAACGATCTTAGTTGCGGGAAAACCCGCCCGTTCGAGACGAGAGCAAAACCTTCAGGATTTTCAGGAAAACGCCTTGAACACCAAAGTGGCGTTGGTTCCGCCGAATCCGAACGAGTTGGACATAACCACGTTGACCTTCTTTTCCCGAGCTTTGTTGGGAACGAGGTCGATGCCGACGCATTCTTCCGACGGATTTTCCAGATTGAGGGTGGGAGGCAGCACGCCGTCGCGGATTGCCTTGACGCAGTAAACGGCCTCCACCGCGCCCGCCGCGCCCAGCAAGTGTCCGATGGCCGATTTGGTGGACGACATCGAAGTGGTTCCCGCCGCCGCGCCCATGATGCGTTTGACGGCGCGGAATTCGATCTCGTCGCCCATGGGCGTGGAAGTTCCGTGGGAATTGATATAGTCGATGTCTTCGGTGGATACGCCCGCCCGCGCCAAAGCCGCCTTCATGGCGCGATAGCCGCCATCGCCGTCCTCGGCTGGCGAAGTCATATGATAAGCGTCGCCGGACATTCCGTAGCCGATAAGCTCGGCATATATCTTGGCCCCGCGCTTTTTGGCGTGTTCGTATTCCTCCAGCACCACGACGCCGGAACCTTCGCCCATCACGAAACCGTCGCGGGCGCGGTCGTAGGGGCGCGAGGCGCGGGTCGGTTGGTCGTTAAAAGAAGTGGACAACGCCCGCACCGCGCAGAATCCGGCGATGCCCAGACGGCATACCGCCGCCTCCGCCCCGCCCGCCAACATCACGTCGGCGTCGCCCAAGGCGATAAGACGTCCGGCGTCGCCTATCGCGTGCGCGCCCGAAGCGCAGGCAGTAACGACGGCGTGGTTGGGGCCGCGCAATCCGTGCTTGATGGACACTTGGCCGGAAGCCAGATTGATGAGGCTGCGCGGGATAAAGAACGGGGAAACGCGGCGCGGCCCTTTGTCGTAAAGCACCACCGAGGTTTCGTATATCTCGTTCAACCCGCCGATGCCGGAGCCGATCATCACGCCTATGCGTTCGCGCTCCTCGTCGGTCGAGGGAGCGCATCCGCTGTCGGCCATGGCTTCATCCGCCGCCGCCATGGCGAAGTGGATGAAGTTGTCCATTTTCTTTTGGTCTTTAGGCTCGATATGGCGGTTGACGTCGAATTCTTCGACGCCGGTTCCGCGCGGAACCTGTCCGGCGACCTGACACGCCAGATCCGACGCCTCGAAGCCCGATATGCGCGATATCCCGCTCTCTCCGGCCACGAGGCGACGCCAATTGACGCCAACCCCCATGCCGAGAGGCGAGACAACGCCCAACCCTGTTACGACTACTCTTCTCATCCTGTTTGACGAGGCCGGACCGTTATCAGGTCGCCTTCTTTTGGTTTATGAAATCCACGGCGTCTTTCACCGTGACGATCTTTTCAGCGGCGTCATCGGGGATTTCAACGCTGAATTCCTCCTCGAACGCCATGACCAGCTCGACCGTATCAAGGCTGTCCGCGCCGAGATCGTCAATGAAGCTGGCGTTATCGGTGACCTTGGCGGCATCAACCCCCAAGTGTTCGATGACTATCTTCTTAACGCGTTCCGCGACATCGCTCATGGTGTTCGACCTTCTGTTGTTGAAGTTTGAAAAGCTGATCCGAACCGATCCAAACAACCGGACGCCGCCGAACCAGTCGACCATCTCTCTATTCCGCCCGCGCCATTATGTCCAGATGATTATAACCATGCAAGCGGACATAATAGGGACGGCAACAGCAAATGGTGACCTCGGCGGGATTTGAACCCGCGGCCCCCTGATTAAAAGTCAGATGCTCTACCGGCTGAGCTACGAGGTCGCCGCCGCCCTTATGACAGGATGCGGCGATTTCGGCAAGATGTTATCGGCGGATTATGCGCGACCGCGTTTGGGTGGTGGTTGCCGACTTGGGTTTGAGAAAGAACCCTCACCAAGGTATTGCCGCGAATTTTCGAAGGCGAAAATTCGGGCAAACCTATCCTCTCCCAGAGGGAGAGGAGGGATTGCTGCGCCTTGGTCGCTCAGGGAACGCGGAGTTTCGGATTTATGGCCAAGCGTCGCGCTATGCGAACACCTTGCCGTAGCCTTCCAAAAGCGACTTCAGCTTGGCTTCGGTTTCGGGCTTTATCTGGCGATCCGAACGGATGGCCGAGAGAATCTCAGCCCCCTGCCCACGCAATTCGCGCAACAGGCCTTGTTCGTACTTCTGCACGTCCTCGGCCTTTATCTTGTCGAGGTAGCCCTTCACGCCGGAGTAGATCACGGCGACTTGCTCCTCGACCGGCAGCGGCGAGTATTGGGGTTGCTTTAGCAGCTCAGTCAGACGCTTGCCGCGATTGAGAAGCTTTTGCGTCGAAGCGTCCAGATCGGAGGCGAACTGGGCGAAGGCTTCCATTTCGCGGAATTGCGCCAATTCCAGCTTTATGGAGCCCGCCACCTGCTTCATGGCCTTTATCTGCGCCGCCGAGCCCACGCGGCTGACGGAGAGGCCGACGTTGATGGCCGGACGCACGCCTTTATAGAACAGTCCGGTTTCAAGGAATATCTGGCCGTCGGTGATGGAAATGACGTTGGTCGGAATATAAGCCGAAACGTCGCCCGCCTGAGTTTCAATGACCGGCAAGGCGGTCAGAGAGCCGCCACCGTGCTTGTCGCTGAGTTTGGCGGCGCGTTCCAAAAGACGGGAGTGAAGATAGAAAACGTCTCCCGGGTAAGCCTCGCGCCCGGGGGGACGGCGCAACAGCAGAGACATCTGGCGATAGGCCACTGCCTGCTTCGACAAATCGTCGTAAACGATAAGCGCGTGCATTCCGTTGTCGCGGAAAAACTCGCCCATCGCGCAACCGGTGTAAGGAGCCAAGAATTGTAGCGGAGCCGGTTCCGAGGCCGTAGCCGCCACCACGATGGAGTACTCCATCGCTCCCGCGTCCTCCAACGATTTGACGATGTGGGCGACGGTGGAACGCTTTTGCCCGATGGCGACATAGATGCAGTACAACTTTTTGGATTCGTCGTTGCCTTTGTTTATCTCGCGCTGGTTGATAAATGTGTCCAACGCCACCGCCGTCTTTCCGGTCTGGCGGTCGCCGATTATAAGCTCGCGCTGGCCGCGCCCGATGGGAACCAGCGAATCGATGGCCTTCAATCCCGTCTGCATCGGCTCGCTGACCGATTGGCGGGGAATGATGCCCGGTGCCTTGACCTCGACGCGGGTCGTCTTGACGTCCTTCAGCGGCCCTTTGCCGTCGATGGGATTGCCCAAAGCGTCGACGACTCGCCCCAACAGCCCGCGCCCGACGGGAACTTCAACGATGGCTTCGGTGCGCTTGACCATGTCGCCTTCGCGGATGCCGCGATCGTCGCCGAAGATGACGACGCCGACGTTGTCCTGCTCGAGGTTAAGAGCCATGCCCTTGACGCCGCAGCTGAACTCCAACATCTCTCCGGCGCGAACGTTGTCGAGGCCATAGACGCGGGCGACGCCGTCGCCAACCGACAGCACCTCCCCCACTTCCGCCACTTCAGCAGCCGCCATGGAGCCTATTTGAACGATCTTTTGCTTCAAAACCGAGGAAATTTCCGCCGCGCGAATGTCCATGTTATGCCGCCTCCTGTTGCGACTTCAGGGAACGCCCGACGCGCTCCAACCTTCCTTTGACCGACGCGTCGATGAAACGCGAACCCATTCTTATCGCAATGCCGCCCAGCAGTTCCGGATCCTCGGACACTTCCAAGCTGACCTTTCCGCCGGAGAGAGCCGACAATTCGGCGGCCAGTCTTTCTTTTTGCGCTGCTGAAAGCGGGCGGGCGGAGCGAACCAACGCCACCGTCTCCCCGCGTCCTGAGGCAGTCGCGGCTAAAAACTCCGATGCCATAGCCCCCAACAAAGCCATGCGCCCGCCCCGCGCCGCCAGAACCAGAAAGTCCCGCGTCAACTGGCACGCGCCGCAGGCTTCGGCTATTTTAGCGGCCACTTCCTCGGCCTCTTGGCGGGAAAGACGGGGATGTTTCAAGACGCCGCGAAGCTCGGCGTTTTGCGATAAAACGTCGCCTATCAGGCGCAGGTCTGCGGATACCTTGTCAAGGCAGCCGCGCTCTTGCGCCAGATCGTAAACAGCACGCACATAACGCGCGGAAACAGACAACTTCGGACTCCATTATTTCGGTTCTTCCTGAAAACGGGTGGGTAATTTTGTAGCCGCCTTCATCAGCAAGCAAGGCCGTCATTGCGAGCCGCCCCTTGGCGGCGAAGCAATCCAGTGTCGTTGCTCTATGACACTGGATTGCTTCGCCGCCAAG
>JAYRGC010000033.1:0-36545 GCA_041908065.1 Alphaproteobacteria bacterium
ATTACGATGGTATTATCTTGCCGTTGGCTAGGTTGTAATCACACCCCCTCACAGGGGGGCGGTATTCCACCGTCGCAAGTTGCCGATTTTCGTATATCAACCTAATCGGGAAATGCTCTAGCCCGCGTCTGCGAACCGCTGAAGGCCAATGCCGCGCCGAGAAGCTTGCGGGTGTATTCGTGGCGGGGGTCTGAGAAGACGGTTTCCGCCGCGCCCTGTTCCACCACTTGGCCGCCCTTCATCACGATCACATGGTTGGACATGGCGCGGACGACGCGCAGATCGTGGCTGATGAACATGTACGCCAAGCCATAGGCGCGTTGCAATCCGCGCAAAAGCTCCACTATTTGCGCCTGCACCGACATATCCAACGCCGAGGTAGGCTCGTCCAGCACCACGAACTTGGGTTTAAGTATCATTGCGCGAGCGATGGCCAGACGTTGGCGTTGGCCGCCGGAAAACTCGTGCGGATAGCGGTCGCGCATGGAAGCGTCCAACCCTACCTCGTTCAAAATAGCGTCTATCCGCGCCACGCGGTCTTCCGGCGATTTCGCCAATCCGTGAATGTCCAGCCCTTCGGCCACGATGTCGCCCGCCGTCATGCGCGGGCTTAGGCTGCCATAGGGATCCTGAAAAACTATCTGCATGGAGCGGCGCAAGCGGCGCATTTCTTCTTTGTTCGCGCCACCTAAAGTTTTGCCCATGAACGCGACCGCGCCTTCGGGTTTTATCCCCGACAACAGCCGCAACACGGCCAATCCCAACGTCGTCTTGCCGGAGCCGGATTCCCCCACCACGCCCACGGTTTCCCCCGCCCGCACCGCAAACGACACTCCGTCTACGGCGCGAACGTAGTCCACGGCGCGGCGCAATAACCCCTTGCGAATGGGAAAATGAACCTTTACGCCTTCGGCGCGCACCACCTCGACGGCGGAGTCCGGTATTGCCTCAGCCAGGCCTTTCGGTTCCGAAGCCAACAGCATCTTGGTGTATTCGTGGCGCGGAGCGGCGAACAGCTCGGCGGTTTCGCCTTGTTCCACGATTTCGCCGCGCCTCATGACGCATACGCCGTCCGCCATCTTGCGGACGATTCCCAAATCGTGAGTTATCAGCAAAATCGCCATGCCGAGCTTGCCTTGCAGATCCTTAAGCAAATCCAGTATCTGCGCCTGTATCGTCACGTCCAGCGCGGTCGTCGGCTCGTCGGCGATGAGGATGTCGGGATTGTTGGCCAAGGCCATGGCGATCATCACGCGCTGCCGCTGTCCGCCCGACAATTCGTGCGGATAGGCGTCCACGCGCTTTTCCGGATCGGGCAACGCCACAAGGCGCAACAACTCCAACACGCGAGCGGAGGCGGCTTTTTCATCCATCCCCTTGTGCAGGCGCAAGACCTCGCCTACCTGCCGTCCGATGGTATGCAGGGGATTGAGCGAAGTCATAGGCTCCTGAAATATCATGGCGATGCGGTTGCCGCGCAACTCCTCCATGCGCCAAGGATCATCGCCCGTCCCCAGTATCGGCCTGCCGTCGAAGGCTATCCGTCCATCGGGATGATTGGCGTTGGGGTAGGGGAGCAGACGCAATATCGAAAGCGCGGTCACCGACTTGCCGGAGCCGGATTCCCCCACCAAGGCCATGGTCTTGCCCCGCTCCATCGCGAACGACAAGCCCTTGGCCACGACGTCGGAACCGAACGCGACGGAGAGGTTGGAGATTTCCAGAAGCGGAGAAACCGTCATATTAGATTCTGGTGACACGCCTAAGCCTCTTTCAGACGCTCGCGCCAAGCGGCAGCCTTGAGCGGTTTAATCTTGGCCAGCATCGACGCGATTTTTCGCTTGGCTTCCATCATATCATAAGCGTTCTGCAATCGCAGGAAATAACCTTCCGACAATCCGAAGAACTTGCAAAGCCGTAAATCCGTATCCGCAGTTATGTCGCGGGTGCCGTTCACGATGGCGTGAATGCGATTTGGCGGAACGCCGATGGTTTGGCCAAGCCGATTCTGGCTCATGCCTATTTCGTTTAAGAACTCTTCCCTAAGGATTTCTCCCGGGTGGGGGTTGCGTAGCATGTCAACGTCCTCCTAAGCATGTTGTGACCATGAACAGGTTCTCAATGATAATCCACTATCTCAACCTCGGTTGTCTCGCCGTCTCTCCAAGCAAAACAAATTCTCCACTGATCGTTAACTCTGATGCTCAGCTTCCCCTTAAGATCGCCGCTTAACGCTTCCAAATGATTGCCGGGGGGATTTTAAGGTCGTCCAGCGTCATTGCAGCGTCCAACTGACGCAGTTTGTTAAAAGCGCGATTTTGGACGTCTCGCGGCAATTTGCGCGATGGACGGCCTTCCCAAATCTTCGCCGTTTCTTTGCATGCGAAAGAGCGTATCATCGGCTTGTCCATGGTAATACGATATGTGGTACGTATCAAGAACTATTCTCTGCCCTACCGTCTCTCCCCGAACACTTTGCGAGGATCGAAGGCGTCGCGGACGGCTTCTCCGGCGAAAATCAACAAGGTAAGGATGCTGGCCAAAACCATGAAGGCGGTTATCCCCAGCCACGGAGCTTGCAGGTTGTTTTTGCCCTGATTGAGTAGCTCGCCCAGCGAAGCCGACCCGGGCGGCAAGCCGAAGCCTAGGAAATCCAAGGCCGTCAACGTGGTGATGGAATGGTTCAACACGAACGGCAAAAACGTCAGCGTGGCTACCATGGCGTTGGGCAGCATGTGGCGGAACATGATGGAGGAGTCTTTGGCTCCAAGCGCGCGGGCGGCGCGAACATAATCGAGATTGCGGGCGCGGAGGAACTCGGCGCGCACGACATGCACCAAGGACATCCACGAAAACAGCAGCATCAAGGCCAAAAGCCACCAGAAATTGGGCTGCACCAGCGAAGCCATTATTATCAACAGGTATAAAACCGGCATGCCGCCCCAAACCTCGATGCCGCGCTGCATTATCAAATCGGTAAGGCCGCCGAAATATCCCTGAACGGCTCCGGCGGCCACGCCTACCACCGACGACAACAGAGTCAAGGTCAGGCCGAACAACACGGAAATGCGAAAGCCGTATATCGCCCGCGCCAGCACGTCGCGGCCTTGGTCGTCTGTTCCCAGCCAGTTTTCCCGCGAAGGCGGGGAGGGGGCGGGTTGCGCCAGTCCGTAGTTGATGGTGTCGTAGGAAAACCTTATGGGCGGCCATATCGCCCAGCCGCCCTTCTCCTCTATTAGCTTTTGCACATAGGCGTCGCGGTAACGGGCTTCGGTTTCGAACTCGCCGCCCAAGGACGCTTCGGAATAACTCACGAAAACCGGAAACCGCGCCTGCCCGTCCATCACCAGCAGCAGCGGCTTGTCGTTGGCGATGAACTCGGCGCAAAGCGTCAGCAGGAACAGCGCGAGGAATATCCAAAGCGAGAAAAACCCCCGCCGATTGGACTTGAATGCCTTCCAACGGCGCAGGGCTATCGGGGACATATGGAGCGGCGTTTCCGGCATAAGAGGCTGTTTCCGCGTCTGGAAGAGCGTTTTCGACAATGTGATCTATACACGTTTCTATATGATTCTTTATGGATTTTTATCCCTTTTAGCCAATAATTCAACTTAGTTACAAAATTTCCACCAAAATATGATACCATGCAGGTTCCTGTTAGTGGATTCAACCACAGAAAAAGGAGTATTGACCATGGCACTGGCTCAACGCGTGGAATCGCTTCGTAAACGTCACGCCGAGGTTGATGAGGAACTTCACAGGGAAATATCCAGACCATCCGGCGACGATCTTTTGATAAACCAGCTCAAGCGCGAAAAACTGATCCTGAAGGATGAACTAAGCCGCATATCCCCCGAGCAAGCCGAAAGCGCAATAGTCGCGGCGTAGCGTCACTTTTTCAAATAAGCAATCGACGATAGGGGGCGGGAAATCCGCCCCCTTTTTTTTCGTAAAAAGCGATGTTTTGCCAAAGGCTGTCATCTACGTTGTTACAGCCAAAGGCTGTCATGCAAGCGTTCTCTAGGTTTTAAGCGTCATTGCGAGCCGCCTTCTTCAGGCGGCGAAGCAATCCAGAGCCACAAGCGCAACGGCTCTGGATTGCTTCGCGTCGCAAGGGCGACGCTCGCAATGACGCTCTGCCTTTGGCTGCTATTACCGATATTCCGCCGCCAAATCGACGTATTGGTCGGCGCGTTTGGAAATCTCCCGCAGGTCTTTTTCGCCCATCTCCCGCAACAGCTTGGCCGGAGTCCCAGCCCACAGCTGGCCGGAAGGGATCGTCTTGTTGGGGCTTAGCAAGGCTCCGGCGGCGAGCATGGCGCGGGATTTTATCACCGACCCGTCCATGGCCACGGCGCGCATTCCGACGAAGGAATCGTCTTCCAATACGCAATCGTGCAAAAGCGCCATATGCCCGACCGTCACGCCGTCGCCGATGTGCGCGCCGCGCCCTTCGGCGGCGACGTGGATCACTGTTCCGTCTTGGATGTTGGTGCGCGCCCCGATACGGATGACGTTCACGTCCCCGCGAATCACGCAACCGTACCAGACCGAGCTTTCGGCTCCGATGACCACATCGCCGATGACGACGGCTCCGGCGGCGACGAACGCCGAGGGGTCTATCCTCGGCATCACGCCTCGATAGGGTAGCAAAAGCGGCGAAGGCTTTTCGCCGCTTAGCATTAACGCTTGCTGAACTGGAAGCGACGGCGAGCCTTGGCGCGGCCGAACTTCTTGCGCTCGACGACGCGAGGATCGCGGCGCAGGAACAAGGCGGCCTTAAGCGGCTTGCGGAGATCCGGCTCGAACAGCGTCAACGCCTTGGAAATCCCGTGCTTGACCGCTCCGGCCTGTCCCGACAATCCGCCGCCGTCGACCAAACATTCCACGTCGAACTGCATGGCGCGATCCGACACGGCGAACGGTTGGTTGACCACCATCCGCAAAACCGGACGGGCGAAGTAAACCGCGATGTCGCGGCCATTCACGGTTATCTTGCCGCTGCCGGGCTTGATCCACACGCGGGCGATGGCGTTCTTGCGCTTGCCGGTGGCATAAGAGCGGCCAAGAGCGTCGACCTTGCGCTCGCGCACCGGAGAGCCGTCGGGGTTCAAAGCCACAGGCGTCGCGGAGGAGGACGAAGACGCGGCGACCGCGCTTTCCTCGACCTGAGCCGCCTCTTTGACGGCGGTCTTGATGCCGGAGAGGGAGGCTGCGGGCTTGCGCCTGCCGGTCGTGGTGACGACGGGAGCCTTCTTCGCGGAATCGGCCGAAGCCTTGCTCTTGCTGCCGGAAGCGGCCTTGGGCGATTTGCCTTCGCCGCTGGTTTCCTTGGACGAGGTCATGTCACTTCACCATTCTGTTTTTGGAATTGGCCGAGGCGAAATCGATTTTCGCCGGATTTTGCGCCGCATGGGGATGTTCCGCTCCGGCATACACCTTGAGATTGCACATCTGGTGGCGTCCCAAGGGGCCGCGAGGCATCATGCGCTCGACCGCCTTGGTTATGACGCGCTCGGGGAAACGTCCGGCCAAGATGTTGGCGCGGGTGCGCCCCTTGATCCCGCCCGGGTATCCGGTGTGCCAGAAGAATTCCTTGTCCGTGGCCTTCTTGCCGGTCATGCGGATCTTCTCGGCGTTGACGACGATCACGTAGTCGCCGCAATCGACCGAAGGAGTGAAAGTCGCCATGTGCTTGCCGCGCAAACGCTGGGCTATCACGGCGGCCAGACGGCCAAGAATCATGCCCTCGGCGTCGAAAACCACCCACTTCTTTTGCTTGGTTTGGTGCGTTAAAGTGAAGCACTTTGTCTGCACGCTGCGGCTCGAAAGCCGAGTTTTACCTGACATACTGCCGTTTCCTTATATTTGAGGTTATTCAACCGAGGCGGTTTCTAACCCTTTCCTTACTCCTCTGTCAACACGTAAAATATCCGGCATTGCCTTAAAACTCACTTTTTCCGCGCTTTTCAGCCATGTGGTATTATGATACCGCCCTGCCTCTCGCCCCCTGCGGTAAAGCAGGGGGCAACCAAGCAACCCAAGGAGTCCACCATGCGCCCATCAGGCCGCGCCGCCGATAGCCTCCGCGAAATAACCCTTATCCCGGGATTTTCCCGTTATGCCGAGGGATCGTGCTTGGCCAAGTTCGGGGAAACCCATGTGCTTTGCACCGCCAGCGTGGACGAAAAAGTCCCGCATTTCCTTCGCAACAGCGGGCAGGGATGGATAACGGCAGAATACGGGATGCTGCCCCGCGCCACCCACGACCGCACCGAGCGCGAAGCCGCCAAGGGCAAGCAAAGCGGCAGGACGCAGGAGATCCAGCGGCTTATAGGCCGCGCCCTGAGATCGGTGGCCGACATGAAGGCCTTGGGAGAAATGCAAATAAAGATAGACTGCGACGTATTGCAGGCCGACGGCGGAACCCGCACCGCCGCCATCACCGGAGGCTACGTCGCTCTGGCCTTGGCTTGCCGCTATCTCATGGCCTCGGGACGGGTAAAGCGCAATCCCTTAAGCGATCACGTCGCCGCCGTATCGTGCGGAGTGTATCGCGGCGCGTCCGTGTTGGATCTTGATTACGCCGAGGATTCCAACGCCCAAGCCGACGCCAACTTTGTCCTGACGGGGAAGGGCGGCATCGTCGAAATCCAAGGAACGGGCGAACAAGCCCCGTTCAGCGAAAAGCAGTTTCTGGAAATGTTGTCCCTGGCCCGAGCCGGAACCGCAACCCTGATAGAAAAGCAAAAAGCGGCGATGGAGTAAGGCCGCTCGCAATGACGGCCTTCCTCCTCACCCGTGCGTGAGAGCCAGCAAACTTTTCTGTTTGAATAAATCCCACAGCAAGGCTATATGGAGTCCCCGCTAGAGGAGACGTGGCCGAGTGGCTGAAGGCGGCGGTTTGCTAAACCGTTATACGGCCCTAAAGCCGTATCGAGGGTTCAAATCCCTCCGTCTCCGCCATGCTTCTGTTTAGAAGCATCCCAATAAGTCCAAAAATCCTTGAAAAACACCCTCGAATCAGGAGATGCGGCAACAAAAGGAAGCGTTGGGAGAGGTTGAGCTGGCATGTATGCGGTGAAAACGCCCCTTGTTTACCGCATAACCTGCGGCGAATAACCTTGTCTTTTGCGGCGAATCTGTGCTATATTCACCGCAATGGAGGCGGCGAATATGTGGATACACGAACACGACAACTGGCCTGATTTTACTTGGGATGCCAAGGCGTTGGCGGGGAAGCTAGCCGACGTTCGCCACCAGCAGGGGCGTTTGCTGGGGCGCATGGAAGGGTTGGGCTTTGACCTGCGGCGCGAGGCCAGCCTTGAAACGCTCACCAGCGACGTTGTGAAATCCTCGGCCATCGAAGGCGAGATCCTTAATCCCGAAGAGGTGCGATCCTCCATTGCGCGGCGTTTGGGGCTGGATATTGCGGGGCTTGTTCCCGCCAGTCGCCATGTCGAAGGCATTGTCGAGATGATGCTGGACGCCACGCAGAAATTTTCCAAACCGCTGACGAAGGATCGGCTCTTTGGCTGGCACGCAGCTCTGTTTCCAACCGGGCGCAGCGGCATGCACAAAATCACCGTCGGCGGCTGGCGCACGGCGGAAGCGGGCGCGATGCAGGTTATTTCCGGCCCAGCAGGGCGCGAAAAGGTTCATTTCGAAGCCCCCAACGCAAAGCGTCTTGAGAAGGAAACCAAAACCTTCCTCGCATGGTTTGAAAAGAAAGCTGATCTTGATGCCGTGTTAAAGGCGGGCATAGCGCATTTCTGGTTTGTGACGATTCATCCGTTCGAAGACGGCAACGGGCGCATTGCGCGAGCAATTGGCGATATGGCCTTGGCGCGTGCCGACGGCACTGCGGATCGGTTTTATAGCCTTTCCGCCCAGATCGAACGCGAGCGCAAAGCCTATTACGACCATCTGGAACGCCAACAGCGAAGCGACCTCGACATCACGGATTGGCTGTCATGGTTTCTGGACTGCATGGGCCACGCCATCGCCAACGCGGAAACGACGCTGGGCAATGTTCTGTTCAAGGCGGAGTTGTGGGCGAGGATCAACCAATCCCCTGTGAACGACCGCCAGCGCAACGTCATCAACCGCATGCTTGAAGACGAGTTCAAAGGCTTCATAAACACGTCCAAATACGCCAAGCTCGCCAAGTGTTCGAACGACACCGCCCTGCGCGATATTCAGGATTTGGTATCACGAGGCATCCTCCTGCAAAACGAAGGCGGCGGACGCAGCACCAGCTATGCGTTGGCGGGAACATCTGAGCAAGGGCAAAACGCGGGCGGGTAGTTTTACATCCAAACGCAACAACAATCACTGTCATCTACCCTGTTACAGCCAAAGGCTGTCTTGCGAAGTTATAGCCAAAGGCTGTCTTGCGAGCCGCCACACCTTTGGTTTGGACAGCGTTAAACGCTGTCGGGCGGCGAAGCAATCCAGACCTTATGGAACAACGGCACTGGATTGCTTCGCCGCCTGAAGAAGGCGGCTCGCAATGACGGCCATTTTGGAAAGGCAAGACCCATCCGTTTTGCGTAAGAGCCTGATTTAAGATACCTTGTTGCTCCATTTGGCGGACAGCTTGGCATCCTACGCCATCCCATACTCCACGAAATCCATCATTCCTGTAGCCATGTGGTAGAGGTGGTGGCAGTGGAGAGGCCATTTCTTGCCCTGATTATCGGCGTCGAAGGCTATTTTTACGCTTTGCTTGGGCGGAACCAGAACGGTGTCGCGGACGGCTCCCTTGATCGGCTTTCCGTTGACGGCGACGACCTGAAAGTGGTGGCCGTGCAGATGGATCGGGTGCGCCATCGCCGATTTATTGTTTAGCGTGACGTGGACGCGATCGCCTTTTTTCACCGCCAGAATTTTCGCCCCGTCAGGCTTTCTCAATCTCATGCCCCAAACGTACGGATCCATCGTTCCCGTCAAGTCGTAGACGGCGGAAACGTCCGCCCGTTTATCGGAAAGCGGGGCAGGGGATCTCAACCTCTTTTCCAACGCCAGATCGAGTATCGGGGCTTTGGCCTGAGAAACCGAGGGTATTTTCCTTATTTCCGCCCCCGCCGCCGCGAGGATTATTCCGGTCTGTTCCACCGCTCCTTCGCGGCGCATTAAAACAGGCCACGCCGCCTTTTCCTTGGGTAACGATATGCGAATGTCGACGCGCTGCCCCATGCTGATGGGGAACCTTTTGCCGGAGAGGGGAACGGCGTCCATTCCGTCCACGGCGATCAGCTCGCCGGACAACTCGCCCAGATCCACGGTGAATCCGGTGGAGGTCGCCGCGTTGATGATCCTCAATCGCGCCCGTCCTCCCGCTTCCACCTTGAACACCTCCGGATCGTCCAGCGTCCTGTCGTTGGCCAGATAGGCGTCGTATTCAAGATCGTTCACGTCCATGCCGCCAGACTGACCGCCCGCGCCCATGTTCATGCCGATTTCCATGTCCATATCCATGATTTCCTTCATCATGGCTTCGTGTTCGTTGGCCGACATTCCCGCCATATCATGGTGCATCGAGGCCATGTCGTGTCCGCCGCCGTGCGCCATGCCGCCTTTGAGATAGGCCAACAGCTCCTCCGGCGTCTTGAAGGAGAAATCGTGCAACAAAACCACTATTTCCTGCTCGTCGGGGGAGGGGTCGTTACGGATAATCAACGGAGCCGCCAAAAGGTTTTGCTCCTGCAACGTATGCGCGTGCATCCAGTTGGTTCCGGCGGCGTTTAACGGAAAATTATAGCTGTAGACCGAGTTCGGTTTCAGCAGCGGTTGAGTGACATCCGGCACGCCGTCCATTTCCCACGGCGGAGTCAATCCGTGCCAATGGATAAGGGTGGCTTCGTCGGTTTCGTTCGCCAAAACCACGTTGAAAATATCGCCTTTGTTGAACGTCAAACCGCTGCGTCCTTGATCGTCCAACAGCCCGTATACTTTGGCGGATCGCTTGTTGATTTCCAACGTGCGATAAGCGACGCGCAATCGCCGCGCCGGAGCCGCCAACTCGGCCGCCGCCAACACCGACTGAGGCACAGCCCCCAACATAGCCAGCATTCCGGTGGTCTTTATAAAGCTGCGGCGGGATATAATCGTCATGGGAGGCCTCTTTGGGAATGGACAAGCACCATATGGGGCGGCTATGGCTAAATTGGGGCAACAAATTTCAGTTTGGAATTCAACAGGGCAGGATAACAGCAATATCCGGCATTGTCTGGAACAGTTCCGCCGTCGGACAAAAGTTGTCTCAAAATCCGGTGAAATGGTCGATCTGCCCTTGCGGCTTTATCACCACCTGCGCGAGCCGCGAAATTACGCCACTCTCGCAGCGGTTGCTTTGTCTATTTTTGGTTAGGACTTTCCTTGTGATTAGCGTTGTGCACGCGCCGCCACAGTGGAACGCGGGGCAGCGGGATGATGAGATGATCGCGTGGCGGCGGGCTATCTTCAGCAAACGAAGTACTGCGGTCATTCGAGGAAAAATTCGCCGAAGAAGGATCAACCCAATGAAAACTTCTTTCTGCCCAAGCCAGGATGCTGTCTGAAGTAATTTTTCCGTCTTGCACCAAGTCTGATTTCCAGTGATTGAGGATCTGATCATTAGGTGTACGCATAGCGTCATCCATGGAATGGCCGGAAGTCAAATAATTAGCGACAATGGCGTGGCCGAGGGGATACCCACCAAAAGCTTCGTTTGGCCTATCGCCCTCATTCTTCATGCCGAACATCCAGTAATTGTAAGCCCTATCTTCTCTTGAGGTATCAAGGACAGGCAGCACTCTCTCGATATACGCCGCAAAGGCATCGACGCTTGATGGCTTATTGAAGTCAGCAGGAGGAAATCCGGCAAGCACCTCGGCTTTTAGGGCAAACCCTTCGGAAAGGATGGCGTCGCCAACGGTGTTAACGGAAATGCCAAGATGGTCTGCTCGCACGATATGATTACATTCGTGAGGAATCAGACGTTTCAAAGCGTTCTGAAAACCGGGCGTTTTAATTTTGTCGGGATTAACGGACATCGTGATTGTGTGGTTGCCCGCTTGAATGCCCAACCCCATATCTGGTTCCGGACGTGCAGTGCGCTGAAAGATCTCAACCGTAACCCTATCAGCAGGCATTCCCTGTTCACGGGCTTTCGAGAAACCATCACTCAGGCAATTCCTCAATATTTTGACTTGCTCAAAATCAAGTCGCTTCAGCTTGATAGCTTTTCCTGCCATCCATGACTCTGGCTCCGGTAGTGTAACAACCACATTAGGAGAAAATTGAAATGCAGCGGGAGATGCATACAAAAGGTCTAATCTCATCTCGATGTGTTTTGAATGAGGGTCTCCTCCATCGATTATCTCAAAACCTTGTTTTTCGAGCAAGTGATGAGCCGCTTCACCTCTTAATGTCCCAAGACGAATAAAATGAGCTCCGCGTGAACAAGCCTCATCGATTCCTCTTTGGACAAGGGCTGCACCTATTTTTCTTCCCCGAAAATCTGGATCAACCGCTGTAGACCAGAACCAACAGTATGGTGCGCCGTCTTCCCTGTTTTTCTCAAGCGATGCAAGCGCGAAACCGACAAGTCTGCCCTCATTTGTATGCGCATAAACACCGAAGAAGTTCGGCCTTTCATAAGCTTCTTTCAAGCCAGAAAAAACTTTATCCCGTGTGTACTCTCTATGTGGCCAGTTGGAATCTTTGAAGGCGTCAATGACCAAGCTGACAATCTCCTCCAAAGGCACTCCGGAGGGAGGTTTGTCATTCAGAGAATATTTTATATCGTCGACCACAACATTCTCCCCTGCATGCAGGACGAGCACATCAAACGATCGGGAAGTTTATCACAAAAGCGTGTAGATATTCTTAATCGTCGGCAAACGACTAAAATCCAGGTCTAAGCCGCTCCCCAAAATTCAGACCAGTGATATAACTTGGGTACGGAAATGGATATGGATCCGGCATTGTCTGGAACAGTTCCGCCGTTGGACAAAAGTTGTCTCAAAATCCGGTGAAATGGTCGATCTGCCCTTGCGGCTTTATCACCACCTGCGCGAGCCGCAAAATTACGCCGCTCTCGCAGCGGTTGCTTTGTCTATCTAAGCAAACGACGCTTCAATTCAACACTCGATTTAACATAATATATCTTATGCGACAATCGCGGTTGTTGTTGCATGGGTGCTTCGACAACCGTTCGACAGGCTCACGGCGGCGGCTCAGCGACCACCGCGCGTTAATTCGGCGATGACTGCATCAAGGCGCAAGGTTCCGGCCAAGGTGGTGCGCAAGCGTCGGGAGGCTGTATCACGGCCTCCTTCTCCGTCGTCCCATTCCAGCCAGCCTTCATCCCTCATGCGGGATACCTTTTCACGGCTTAAAAAGCCTCCTACAAGCTCGCAGGAATGTTCCTCGCGCCACTCGGAGGCGCATAGTCCTTCGCGCAATCGCAGTCCCATCAGCAAGGCTTCCAACATGGCCGCGTCAGGCGATATTTCCTCGCGGGTTTTAGAGCCGTGGCCGCATCGCGAAACGGCGTCCATCCACGCATCAGGAGCGCGGTGATTTTCCGTAGCCGTTCGCGCGGGATTTTTTCCGTTTTTTTCTGCAGCAAAGCGTCCGTGCGCGCCCGGGCCGATGCCAAGATAATCGCGGTATTTCCAGTACTGCAAGTTATGGCGGCTTTGTTCTGAGGCAGCGGCATAATTGGAGATTTCATAAAGCGGCAAACCGGCCTCGGCCATGATTCCCGCCGTAGCCTCGTACATTTCCGCCGCCGCGTCTTCATCGCTTGTTAAGATTTCCCCGCCATCAGATAACGCCTTGAATCTTGTATGTTTTTCTATTGTAAGTTGATAAAGCGACATATGTTTGGCTCCAAAAGCCAAGGATTCCGCCAATTCTTCTTGCCATGCCTGCGGGGTTTGCCCCCTTATGCCGTATATCAGATCAAAGCTATAGCGCGGGAAATGCTTGGCCGCCAACGCGATTGCCCCCCTCGCCTCGTTCGCGTCGTGCGCCCGTCCTAAAAACCGCAAAGTGTCGTCGCGCAAGGATTGCACGCCCAAGGACAGGCGGTTGATTCCGGCGGCGCGGAAGGCGGCGAATTTTTCCGCCTCCGCCGACGAAGGGTTGGCCTCCAGCGTTATCTCCGCGTCGTCGGCCATCCGCCAACCTTTGGCGACGGCGTTTAGGACGCCCTCGGCGACGCGAGGCGACATAAGCGACGGCGTGCCGCCGCCGAAGTACACCGAAACCACCTCGCGTTCCGGCAAAAGCGCGGCATAGGCGTTTATCTCGGCCTCATAGCTCCTTGCCCACCGCTCGAAATCCACGGCGTCTTTGGCCACCGCGCTGTTAAAATCGCAGTAAGGACATTTGGAAACGCAGTAAGGCCAATGGATATAAACGGAAAGAGAACGCATCAGCGCGAAACCGCGCAAGGTTTTACCCACCACGACGGATGCGACATGGCTATGGCTGCGGCTGCGGCCTCGGCGGCGGCGCGAGAGGGATACAGCCCGAAGCATGTGGCTCCGCTGCCAGACATCCGCGCCAACAGGCAATCTGGTGTGGAGGCGAGCGATTCCAATATCTCGGCTATTTCCGGCATGATGGCTATGGCGGCGGCGGCAAGGCTGTTTTCGCGCAGCAGCAGCATCTCGGCCAATTCGGCTGCGGTGGAGGGATCGCGCTCTAAAGGAGCGGCTTCGGCGAATTTTCCGCTGCGGCGTTTGTATACCTCGGGCGTCGGCAACGGACGGTTGGGATTGACCAGCACCATGTGCGTTTCCGGCAACCGCGGCCCTGCCGCCAGTTCGCCTCCGACCCCGCGCAAATAGCAGGTTTTAGCGGCTATGCAGCAAGGTATGTCCTGCCCCAGCTCAGCCGCTACCTCGCGCAACAGGCCGTCGTTCGCGTCCATCCCCCATTTTTCCGCCAACAAGCGCAAAGCGGCGGCGGCGTCGCTGGAACCGCCGCCGATGCCGGAGGCTATGGGGAGGTTTTTGATCAGGGTGAACGAAACGTCCAAAGGCTTTCCCAACCGCTCCCCCAAGCGTCGGGCGGCGCGGACGATCAAGTTATTTTCCTGAGATTCTTGCGACAACCCCGAGGCCATCGGGCCTTCGACGCGAAGCGACAGCCCCTCGCCTTCTTCTATCCTCAATTCGTCTCCGGCGTCGACGAAAACCGTCAAGCTGTCCAAAAGATGATAGCCGTCCTCCGGCCTGCGCCCCAAAACGTGAAGATAGAGATTTATTTTGGCCGGAGCAGCCGTCACTTGTACTGGCATTTAGCCGCCTCGTCGCCTAGGTACTGCACCTCCAGCGATCGCGGAGAGACGCTGGACTGCGGCAAGGGGCACTTGGGAAAAGAGACAAGCTGAACGCCGTACTTATTGCCTATTTTCCAGATCAATCCTCCGCGCTGCGGCAATTCGCCAGCGGGCTTGTTGCATATCGCCATCGGCATCAGGTCGATCGACTTCAACCGTCCCGAATAATCTATCGCCGCGCGCTGTCCCGAAAACACCTTGGCGGTATATGATCCGCCGCGTCCGCCGGAAACTGCCTCGTCGGTAGCGACGGAAAACGTTATGCGAAGTTGGCAGTTGGCCGGAATCTGTTCCTTGGCGTAGCCCAGCAGGTTTTTGATGGCCATTACGTCCATCCGCCCCCATCTGTATTCCTGAAAAACAGCCACGTTCACGCTGTACGGCATGGTTTTTCCGCCGGTCTCGTATTCCTTGGGGATGTCGGCCTCGTCGCTGAATATCGGAGGTGAGCTGTATTTAGCCCGCTTCTCGCTTTGCTTTTTATCTATATCCGCCTTCATCTTGGTCAACCATGCGGCGGTGTTTTTATCCAAGCCGCTCGTTATGTCGCGAACTTTCGCGGATCCGGTGATCTGTTTCGCCAAATCTTCCCCGTCAGCGGTAGTCTTGCCGCCCGGGGTTATGTTTATCGGAGGCATGGAAAAATCTTTTATGGATTCCGGAGAAGGTTTTTGCGGCAAAGGGCTGCCCGGGCCGCATCCCTGCGCGGGGTTTTCGCATATCTTTTGTTCCGCTCCGGTCGCGGCGGGAGGCTTGGGCTGATTAGCCGTCGGCGCAGGAGCCGGCTTGGGCGCAGGAGCGATCCCAATGTTGGGTTGGTTGGCGTTGCTGTTTTGCCCCGTCGACGGCAAAAGCACCCCCGCCGCCCAAGAAGGCGCGAAAGGCAAACCGCAAAGGCAAAGGCCGAACGTCAAAATCGCGAAAGAGCGAAAAGGCGGCAAAAAGTCCGAACGCATACAACCCCCGCCGGATGCAGTGGAGAATTCGGGATCATAATCCCATAAATTCCCCACGGAATCGAGAGCATTGTTTCAGAACGCTTGCGTCCCACTGTTTTCAGAATAAGTCTTTTAGGAATCTTTTCAGAGGGGCTTGCCAATTCGGGGGGCGCGGCGATGTTGTCAATATGTCGCTCAACATTTGATTAATGGAGGGAACTCGATTGCGGCCATAATCGGTTAAAAAGCCGTGGATAGTTTGGGCTGTTTCTTTTTTATCCTCGAAAGAGTTTAGTAACCAAATCAGATTTTGCTCAGCCATTAAAATCCTTGTGGAACTATTTTCTGAAGAGTATGGCGGTGTATTTAGGGTATTGGCTAAATTTTGCGCCATATGTTCGGCATAATCAGTTGGATCAATCACCATTTTTAACTTGTCATTTATATCAGCTAAGCGATTGCTTATAAGCACGTCTGGTCTCAGTTGAACGAGAATACGTTTCGCATTTTTCCGTGAAGTGTCGCTGCCATCGGAGGCAAACTCGTTCAACGCCCATATCATTTCGTTTTGTTCGACACTGATATCATCATTAGATAAATCCGAATCATTAAGAGCATTCAGAATGTGAGAAATAACATGAGAGATATATATTGTTGGCGCATATCGTTTAAAGGCATTACGTATTTCTTCGTTTTGCTTCAGCATAAGCGATGAGGGAATTATCTCCGCAATAAAGCGTTCCGCGTTCTTTTTTGTCCTATCGACTCGACCAGATGCGAATTTGTCCAATATCCATAGCAATTCGCGTTGCTTGATTTCGATATTTGTCTGGTGTGTGGGGGGAGTGTTGATTTCTTGCTGAATGTTTGACAGCACTACTTCGACGTATCTCGTCGCCTCCAATGCTCTCAACTTTTCACGCAATGGCGTGCAGGCGGCTGTCAACAATGCTTGTGGCAACAGATTCAGAAGGCAGCGGCTAGCCAAGTCAGGTAGTTTGCCAAGCAATAGAACTATGAACGATACGCCGTCTGCAATGCGGTGATCATGCGGATTGTTAAGATTAATTGCATCAATATATTCAGATAATTGCAGGTTATAGTTCTCCCCTTGGGGCCTTCTGTGCGAAGGCGTGGTGGGAGGGTTAGGCCGAGGATTATGTGCTGTTTGGCCAGAGTAAGGTGGCGATTGAGAAAAATTTTGTTTAACAATGGCTTCGTCGTAGGCAGCGCGCTGTGTAGGATCTTTCAGGACATCGTAAGCCGTTTTAGCTTCTTTGAATTTTTGTGTGTTTTCTTGCTGTGCATGAGGGCTGGAACGATCAGGATGGTATTTAAAGGCCTGCCTGCGATAAGCTAGCGTGATTTCTTCTTTGGTAGCTTTCGGATCAACACAAAGAATTTCATAGTGAGTTCTATTCATAAGAAGTATTCCTTGTATATTATCAGCCAATATATTCGCACGTTATTAATCAATAGCATGAACAATGGTGGGTGCGACAGGGATTGAACCTGTGACCCCTACCGTGTGAAGGTAATGCTCTCCCGCTGAGCTACGCACCCATTTGGCCACATGCGCGCCATTAATCGGTTATTACCTTCCCATTGTCAAGCCGGAGGGGCGGCTATTTTTTCCGCAGCAATTCCTTTAGTCGGTAAAGGGCGTCCAAGGCCTCGCGCGGCGTCAGGTTGTCGGGATTGACCGCCTTCAAGGATTCAATGGCCGCCGCAGTTTCCTGCGGCATTTCGAGGCCGGAGGGTTTTACTCCCGTGGCCGAAAACAAGGGGAGATCGGCAAGTCCGGCTTTTCCGCCCGCCGCGCCGCCTTCCCTTTCGCCCTCCAATTCGGCCAGCACATCTTCGGCGCGGGAGGTGACCGCCGGAGGCAATCCGGCCATTCGCGCCACATGGATGCCATAGGATCGATCCGCCGCTCCCTCGCCCACTTCGTGGAGGAATACTATCCCTCCCTTCCATTCGCGTATCTTCATGGTGGCTAAACGCAATGCGGGCAGGCGGGCGGCCAAGGCCGTAAGCTCGTGATAATGCGTCGCGAACAAGGTGCGGCAGCGGTTGGCTTCGTGCAGGTGTTCTACCGTAGCCCAAGCGATGGAAAGTCCGTCGTAGGTGGCCGTGCCGCGCCCGATTTCGTCCAATATCACCAGAGATCTTTCTCCGGCCTGATTGAGTATCGCCGCCGTCTCGACCATCTCGACCATGAAGGTGGAGCGTCCTCGCGCCAGATCGTCCGACGCGCCCACGCGGCTGAAAAGTTTATCCACCACGCCGATGCGGGCTGATTTGGCAGGCACGAAACAGCCCGCCTGCGCCATCAGAGCGATCAGCGCGTTCTGGCGCAGAAAGGTCGATTTCCCCGCCATATTGGGGCCGGTGATAAGCCACAGCCGTTGCGAGGGATCTTGGTCGCAGTCGTTGCCGATGAAGCCGCCTTGGCCGTCCTTGCGGAGGGCTTGCTCGACGACTGGATGCCGCCCGCCTTTGACGTGAAAATCCAGCGTGGAATCCACCACGGGGCGAACGTAGCTTTCGGTTTCGGCCAGCTCGGCCAACCCCGCCGCGACGTCCAGCGTGGCCAAGGCTTCGGAGACGCGACGCAAATCGTCCAGCCTTTCCATCACTGCGGCGGCAAGCTGGGCGAAAAACTCCAGCTCCAAGGCCAAAGCCCGCCCCGCCGCCTCGGATATTTTGCGCTCCATCTCTCCCAGTTCCACGGTGGTGAAACGCGCGGCTCCGGCCAGACTTTGGCGGTGGATGAACAAGTCCTTGCGCGACAGCAGCTTGTCCGCGTGCGCCGGAGTGGTTTCGATATGGTAGCCGATGACTTGGTTGTGGCGGATTTTCAGGTTGTCCACGCCGGATTCCCGCGCGTATTTCTGCTGCAATCCGGCGATGACGCGCCGCCCGTCGTCGCGCAACGCCACCAGTTCGTCCAATTGCGGCGACCACATTGCGGCTATGAATCCGCCGTCGCGTGTCAAAAGCGGCAGATCCGGAGCCAACGCCCGCGCCAGCTCGTCGCGCAAATCCTCCTGCCCTTCCAGAGCGGCGGCGGCTGATGCGATTTCCTCTGCGGCGGCATGGCCGGATTCTCGGGCTGAAAGCATGGCGGAAAGCGTAAGCCCTTTGGCTTCCTCGGCCCGCGCCAAGGCGTCGCGCACGGCGGCGAGATCCCTAGGCCCGCCGCGCCCCAGCGACAACCGCGCCAAGGCGCGTTCCATATCGGGGGTTCCCGCCAATAAGCGGCGGATTTTTTCCCGCAACGCCTTGTCGCGCAACATGAAGTCGATGGCGTCCAGCCTTATGGCGATGGCCGATGGGCAGGTCGACGGAGCCGCCAACCGCGCCGCCAGCATTCGCGCTCCGGTTCCGGTCACGGTGCGATCGATTGCGTGCAAAAGGCTGCCTTGGCGTTCGCCTTCCAGCGTTCGCGTTATCTCCAAATTGCGGCGGGTGGCGGGATCGATGGCCATGATTCCAGCGTTTTGCGCGGCCATTGGCGGCGACAGGCGGGAAACGTCCCTTTTCTGCGTCAGCGAAACGTAATCAAGCAACGCTCCCAAGGCGGCGGCCTCGGCGCGGGAGAAGTCCCCGAAAGACGCCAGATCGTCCACCCCGTAGGAGCGTTTCAGGCGAGCTATGGCGTTGGCGGCGTCGAAACGGCTGTCCGGTTGCGGCGCGGCGCAGTCTTTCCACGCCCCCAAATTCTCCGATACCTCGGCGCGGGCGAAAAGGCGTTCCGGCAAGATGATCTCGCTGGGAGAGATTTCCGCCAAGGCCATGCCCAAATTCGATCCATTGGAATCGAGGGAACGGACGCGGGGGCGGCCTTCGCCCAAATCCATCCATGCCAGAGCCATTTCTCCGCCCGCCGCCGTCAGACAGGCCAGATGGTTGGCGGCGCGAGAGTCCAGCAGGCTTTCTTCCGTAACCGTTCCCGGGGTAACCACCCGCACAACTTCACGGGAAACGATGGCCTTGCCGCCGCGCTTTTTGGCTTCGGCGGGATCCTCCGTCTGTTCGCATATGGCTACGCGAAAGCCCTTGCGGATAAGGCGCGAGAGGTAGTTTTCATAAGCGTGGGCTGGCACTCCGCACATCGGCACGTCGCGGCCTTGATGCTGGCCGCGCCGCGTCAGGGCGATGTCGAGGGCGCGAGAAGCGGCCAGAGCGTCCTCGAAAAACATCTCGTAAAAATCGCCTAGGCGGAAAAACAGCAGACAGTCCGGATGCTGGGCTTTTATGGAAAGGTATTGGGCAAGCAAAGGTGTGGCGGCGGAATCCGCTTCCCGCGCCTCGGCGACGATATTTTTCGCAGCTTGAGCAGCCATCCGCCTCGCGTCCGTATTCATGTATTATCCGGCCTTAAGCCCTTGCGTTTATAACGGCAGTTGCGGCATCTTTCCAGCCTCGACAAAATAGGCCGCAAGGTCTGTCATAAAGGCTATGTGGCCAAAGGCCGTCATTGCGAGCCGCCTTCTTCAGGCGGCGAAGCAATCCAGTGCCGTTGCTCCTAACGCTGTCCAAACCAAAGGTGTGGCGGCTCGCAATGACGCGCTATTTTTGGCCGTAGACCTTAATACGACAGATTTTTCTCCAACGGCGAAAGGGAAGCAAAATGCCCAAAAAACGCATTCTGGTTTTGGCCGGAGACGGAATAGGTCCCGAAGTGACGGCGGAGGCTGTGCGGGTTCTAGAATGGTTTCGCGACAATCGCGGTTTCGACATCTCCATAGAACGGGATCTCGTGGGCGGCGCGGCCATAGACCGCCATGGCGTGCCGTTGACGGACGATACCTTGGCGGCGGCGCGGGCGGCGGACGCCGTGTTGTTGGGCGCGGTGGGCGGGCCGAAATGGAGCGGCGCGGCCTATGATAAACGCCCCGAAGCCGGATTGCTGCGGTTGCGGCGAGAGCTGGACTTATTCGCGAATTTGCGTCCGGCGGTGGTGTTCGACGCGCTTATCGACGCTTCGACATTAAAGCCTGACGTGGTGCGCGGGCTGGACGTGATGATAGTGCGAGAGCTGACGGGCGGGGTTTATTTCGGCGAACCGCGAGGAATTTTCGATATAGGCGGCGGAGAGCGCAAAGGCGTCAACACGCAGGTTTACACCACCTCGGAAATTCGCCGCATCGCCCGCGTCGCGTTCGAGCTGGCGCAAAAACGCGGCGGCAGAGTTTGTTCGACCGAGAAAAGCAACGTCATGGAATCCGGCTTGCTGTGGCGGGAGGAGGTTTCCCGCCTCCACCGCGAGGAATATCCCGACATAACCCTTTCCCATATGTACGCCGACAACTGCGCCATGCAGCTTTTGCGCGATCCGCGCCAGTTCGACGTGATCGTGACCGACAACCTGTTCGGCGACGTGCTGTCGGACGAAGCCGCCATGCTGACCGGATCTCTGGGGATGCTGCCCTCGGCATCGCTGGGAAATATGATCGCTGAGCCTGCCGAAGCGACCTCTCTCGCCCCCTCGTTCCCTTCGACAGGTTCAGGTAACTCGACGCGCTCAGGAAAGGCCGTTGCCGCTAGGGCGATGTACGAACCCGCCCACGGCTCCGCCCCCGACATAGCCGGAAAAGGCATCGCCAATCCGTTGGCCGCGATTCTCAGCGTGGCGATGATGCTGCGCTATTCCTTCGCCATGGAAAACGAAGCCAAAACCGTGGAAAACGCGGTGCGAAACGTACTGCGAAAAGGCGTTCGCACGGCGGACTTGCTTGCCGTCGGCAAGCCGGTTTCGACCCGCGAAATGGGCGACGCGGTTATCGGGGAGATACGACCAGCCTAGAGCGATCGACATCGGGCAAATCCATGCCGCGAACCGGAAGACCGAGTTCGCGCATCAGGTCGCGCTGGTTTTGCACCACCGACGCGGCCAAGGGATGTTCCGGATCGGCAGGCAGGTCTCCGCTGGCCATTTTAAAGGTCGTCAACGCTTCATCGTAACGTCCGTCTTTTATCAGCAACAAAGCCAGATTATGCAAAAATGTGATGTTTTGGGCGGTGTTGGGGGTTTCCGTCTCCAAAGTTTCGACGAGAAAAGCGTTGCCGGATTTTTCAACCAGTTTTACAGCGTTTTTAATATCAACTTTGGCAAGGCATAATTCGGTCAGTGTCGAGTTGGCAATGGAGCCGCAATCGTTAGGCTTCGCATAGACTTCAGACGGCTTCGCCCAACCGCTCAGGGCGGCGCATCCGGACACGAGACATCCTGCGGTAGCAACGCACGCCGCCGCCATAATTTTTCGCATCGCCCGAGTATGATTCATCATGTTTCTTTTCCCTTATGTTATTAGATTTGGCTCTCACCCCAAACGGGTGGGGACTGCCTTCCAGCAAGCACCGTCATCTACCCTGTTACGGCCTTTGCTGTTGCGTTTGGACGAAAAATTACCCGCCCGTTTTGCGTAAGAGCCTTTTTATTTTTTCGGCTCATCGCGGAATATAGCGGCAACTGCGACATTGGGACGTTTAGGAACCTCATGGGATCCGGCGACGCCACCATCATTCTGCTGATGCTGGGGAATAAACGCCGCCGTTCCATGGTTGAGAAACGCCGTTAACGTCAAAGCGCCGAAAACACCGGCGGCAGCCTGCCAGAATCGCAAGTTTGATTTTTCTTTACGCAAGACTATTCGCGCCAAATTAAATTGGGGTAAATCTTCTGATATCATCTTAAAATTCTCCATTTTGCTTTTTTTTCCGCAAACGAAATCGCTTCGCGGCGCAAGAACGTTCCTTAGCGCGAAGATTTTCGTGCCGCAAATTACATATTTTAACTTAGGGATGCAAGCCCACAGCCCGTTTTATCGCCCAAGCGTATCGATCGCTTTCCAAAACCTTAAGGGGGTGGAGAGCGTCTTTAGCCGCTTGAATATCGCTTACGGACAGTTGTATGGCTCTGTCGGCCAACACCTGTTCGCCCAGCTTCAATTCTTCGAACAATACGGATGGGCCGTATTTCTGCAACGAGTCGTTGACTGCGGCGGCAGCTACTTCCGTCAGGCGGCAGCCATGAGTTAGCGTCACCAACGCCCCGGGAGAAACTTGGCCGTTATGTTTATCGACTACGGCGAGAAGATCGCGGATGTATTGCCCGCCCTTCCCGTTCAGGCCGGCGGCGGATTTTCTCAGTTCTTCGATGCTGGATCCGTGTTCGCGCAAATAATCCGCCAGATTCACCCGATGTTCCGTTCCCCAAATATAATCGTGCGCGCTTATGTCGGCGGTTGTCGGCACGGCTTCAACCGGAGGCGGAGCCGAGGACGCTACAGGCGGATTTTGCGGGATAACGGATTCACCCACTACTGCCGGAGACGGCGCGACGGCAGGTTCGGTGACGGCAGACATTGTTTCTGCCACTGCCGTATTTTGCTGCTCAACGGCAGGCTCGGCAGCAGGCGTTGCTTCCACTAATTTTTGAACCTCTTGCGCCCCTGAAGCCTGAACCTCGCTCGGCCAGAAAAACTCAAGCACCGTCGCGCCCAACAATCCGCCGAATGCGCCGAAGGCAAACGCGCGTTTGTAGTTAGGCTCTCTTTTGGCGAGTTTTGACACCAGCAGTTCCGAAGCCATTCCCGCCACGCCGCCAGCCGCGCATATAGCCAACGCGGGCGCGGCCAGAGCCGCCAATCCGCTTGCTGTCGTGGCTCCTCCGGCCAAAGTGGTGGAAACGGCGGCCATCTTGAACAACGACAGCATCGCCCATCTGGCTGCGGTTCCGGCCACGGCTCCGGCGAGCACGCCGGTGGCAATCTGCCCCCAGTTTTTCCCTGTTCTAACGGGGGCGGAGCTTGGCACTTGCTTCACAACAGGAACTAATGTTTTTTGGGAAACCTCTTCGTATGTCTGATCTATAATTTCCTCGACTTTTTTCAAATCGTCGTCAGAACAACCATTTATATTAGCAATCTGTTGCGTTTGTTTATCAACTGGCTGCTGATCCAAAGCAACTGACGAAGCATTAGAATTAGCAACAGGTTCAACAAGATCACCGCCTTCTTCGGGCAATGCCGCATCGTTAAACTTCACGGTTTCGAATGTTAATTCATCGCCTAAAAAATTTTCTGGAAGAATCAAAGTATCGGAGGGATTGCTATCCCCCGCAATCTTATCCAACTCTATGGTTTGTTCTGGTTGTGCTCCGGTTTCGGGCGCAGGATTTAATGACTTCGACCATCCTTCCAAGAACGCTTCCAAATCGTTTATGTTATATTTTATACCCAGCTTTACCTTTTCACCCTTTATGCCATCAATTTCTGGAACAGCGTTTCCTCTGGGCATAAATACAAATTCAGTGACTTTGAACTTATTTGAACCAGAATCTCTTCCATCAACGATAAGGCCTATTTCGGGAGAGTTACTAGATTTTTTGGGCGTGTATATGTATCTGGTGAAATCCCTGTTAAGTTTTTGCTCCCACTCATTCCCTTTAAGCGCAGCAATAACTTCGTCGCGATCGCGCCATGGCGCGTCTTTCAAGTTCAGATTTCCAGCGTTCGTCCCTTGCTCAGTATAAATATTTTTAATCTCAGCGTTCATAGTTTTGTCTCCAGATAAATTATCAAAATACGTTCATATGTGCGTTTCGATTGCGAAACACAAAAATCAGCGGTCCGATGATACCGAAAAACCGATAGAAATAGCAATGGTTAATACTGCAATTAACCAATTAATTATTTCACAATGAAAAACCGTTTTAATGGGTTCTTATGCAAAACGGACGGGTATTTGCATCCGAACGCAACGGCAAGCACCGTCATTGCGAGCCGCCTCTTGGCGGCGAAGCAATCCAGAGTCGTTGCAGAACAAGACTAGATTGCTTCGCCGCCCGACAGCGTTAACGCTGTCCAAACCAAAGGGTGGCGGCTCGCAATGACGCCTCACCTGCCATTATTCTTTCAGTCTACCTTTATTGGTTTTATCGACCAGCACTATGGACGGGGCGAATTTTTCGCTGGCGTCGCGCCAACACCAAGCGGCGATTATCACCACGTCGCCCTTGGACGCTCCCCGCGCCGCCGCGCCGTTCAAGCATATCTGCCCCGATCCAGCCGGAGCCTCTATGACATAGGTTTCCAAGCGCGCTCCGGTGCTGACGTTCCAGACGTGGACGGCCTCGAACTCCTCCAGCCCCGCCATGCGAAGCAGCGTGGAATCCACGGCTATGCTGCCCTCGTATTCCATATCCGCGCCGGTAAGGGTAGCGCGGTGGATCTTGGCCTTAAGCTGTTTTATGAACATCCAAACACACCAATCGTCACTAAACCTGCTAAACCTGCGTTATTTCCTTTTCCCGCTGAGCCAACGCCTCGTCTATCTTGCCGACATGGGCGTCGGTTGCCTGCTGGACTTTCTCGCCTTGGTTTTTTTGTTCGTCTTCCGAGATGTTGCCATCTTTATGGAGTTTTTTCAACTCGTCCATCGCCTCGCGGCGGGCGTTGCGAACCGCGACCCGCGCCTGTTCGGCATATTTTCCGGCGATCTTAACCAGCTCCAGCCTGCGTTCTTGGCTAAGCTCGGGAACGGGAACTCGCACCAAGGCCCCGTCCGGCTGGGGGTTAAGCCCCAATCCGGCGTCGCGGATGCCCTTTTCCACCGCCTTGACCAGCGTTTTATCCCACACCTGCACCGTCAACAGGCGCGGCTCCGGCACGCTGACGTTGGCGACTTGGTTCAACGGCACGACGCCGCCATAGGCTTCAACGCGCACGGGATCCAGCATGGATGTGGAGGCGCGTCCGGTTCGCAATCCGGCGAATTCCTTTTTCAGGGCTTCGACCGCGCTTTCCATGCGCTGTTTCATTTGATCCATGTTCATTTCTTTTTCCCCTTGTTTTCCACGATGGTATAGCGTCCCCGCCCGCGCATCACGTCGGCGAACGCGCCGTGGGTGAATATCGAAAAGACGATGATCGGAATGTCGCTTTGCCGCGCCAACGATATGGCCGAGGCGTCCATCACCTGCAGATCGCGCGACAACACGTCCATATAGGTCAACTTGTCATAGCGTTTGGCGTTCTTTACGCGGTTGGGATCCGCGCTATAGACGCCGTCGACCTTGGTGGCCTTTAACAAAGCGTCGCACTGCATTTCCGAAGCCCGCAACGCCGCCGCCGAATCGGTGGTGAAGAACGGGTTTCCGGTTCCGGCGGCGAATATCACCACGCGGCCTTTTTCCATATGGCGTTCGGCGCGGCGGCGAATGTAAGGCTCGCAAACCGAAGACATCGGTATGGCTGACTGCACGCGTGTCTGCACGCCGATTTTCTCCAAGGCGTTCTGCATGGCCAGAGCGTTGATGACGGTGGCCAGCATTCCCATGTAGTCGGCAGTGGCGCGATCCATGCCGCTGGCCGCCCCCGACACGCCGCGGAATATGTTGCCGCCGCCGATGACGGCGCAAACCTCGACGCCCATTTCCACGACGGAGCGGATTTCTGCCGCCACACGGTCGACGATTTCCTGATCCAGCCCGTAGTCGCGCTTGCCCATCAACGCCTCGCCGGACAGCTTCAGCAGCACGCGGTTGTAAAGCGGGGCATCTGAAACGCGTTTTTTCGCCATGTTCGAATTCTCCTATTCGATAAACAAATCCGCAGGATTATAGCCATAATCGGGAAATATGAAACAGGCTCTAAGACCTCGCGTGACCGTTCCATTATCCTATGGGCTCGAAACCGCTAACCGATGGCCTGTTTGATTCTATCCATCGCCTCGCGGACGTTTTCAGGGCTGTTGAACGCGCTGATTCGGATATATCCCTCCCCGCAGCGGCCAAATCCGGCCCCGGGGGTACAGACCACTCCGGCGCGGTTCAGCAACAAATCGAAAAACTCCCACGAATCGCGCCGCGCATCCACCCAGATATAAGGCGAGTTGTCGCCGCCGATGCAATCGAAGCCCAGCTTGCCGATGTGCTCGCGGATATAGGCGGCGTTGCGGAGATAATACGCCGCCAGTTCCTTTACCTGCGCCTGCCCTTCGGGAGTGTAAACCGCCTCGGCGGCGCGTTGGACGGGATACGACACGCTGTTGAACTTGGTGGTATGGCGGCGGTTCCACAGGCCGTGGACGGCTACTTTTTCGCCGTTCGCGGCGTAGGCGACGCATTCCTTCGGCACGACGGTATAGGCGCAACGGGTTCCGGTGAATCCCGCCGTCTTCGACAGGCTGCGGAACTCGACCGCTACCTCCCGCGCCCCCTCTATTTCGTATATCGAATGGGGCAGCGAGGGATCCTGAATGAACGCCTCGTACGCGGCGTCGTAAAGTATCAACGACTTGTTGGCGCGGGCGTAATCGACCCAGCGTTGCAGTTGGGCGCGGGTTATCACCGCGCCGGTGGGATTGTTGGGAAAGCATAGATATATCAGATCAACCGGCTGCGATGGCAAATCCGGCACGAAACCATTGGCCTTGTTGCCTTCCATGTACACCAAGCCCTGATAGCGTCCGTCCTGACAGGCTCCGGCGCGTCCGGCCATGACGTTGGTGTCGACATAGACCGGATAAACCGGATCCGGTATCGCCACGCGGACGTCTTTGGCGAAAATCTCTTGAAAATTGCCGGTGTCGCACTTAGCCCCGTCGCTGACGAATATCTCGTCGGCGTCGATCTTGGCTCCGCGAGAGCGGAAATCGACCTTGGCTATGGCCTCGCGCAAAAAGTCGTAGCCCTGTTCCGGCCCATAGCCGCGAAAGGTGGAATCGTCGGCCATCTCGTCCACCGCCTTGTGCATGGCGGACACGCAAGCCTTGGGCAAAGCCCTAGTCACGTCGCCGATGCCGAGGCGGATAATCTTACGATCCGCGTGTTCGGCCTGAAAAGCCGCGACCCGTTTGGCAATGTTGGAAAAAAGATACGACGATTGCAGCAGCGTAAAACTTTCGTTTATTTTTATCATCGCAATCCCCATCAGACCGTTGTGCTTTCGACCGCCGCCAGTGTAATGTCGCGTGCGGCGTTTTGCCATCCCAAAACCGTAAACGGGCGAACGTGATGATACGGTGGCTCCATCGCTATCCTATCAATTTCTGGAGAAGGCTGGGGCCAGGGCTGGTCACCGGCGCGGCTGACGACGACCCCAGCGGCATAGCCACTTATTCCCAAGCCGGATCCCAATTCGGGTTCAGCGTCGGCTGGACTATGGTTCTGACGTTTCCGCTGATGGCGGCGATACAGGAAATAAGCGCAAGGATCGGACGCACGACCAGCTATGGGCTGGCGGGAAACCTGCGCCTGTTCTATCCCATTTCCATACTGCGATTCATGGTTCTGTTGCTGGTGTTCGCCAACGTCATCAATCTGGCCGCCGATTTGGGGGCTATGGGATCCGCGCTGCAGTTGGTCGTAGGGGGAGACGCCAAGGTGTGGGCGGCCGCGTTCGGCGGAGTTTGCGTCGCCCTTCAGCTTTTGACCGACTACCGCCGCTATACCTCCATCTTAAAATGGCTGACGTTAAGCCTTTTCGCCTACGTCGGGGTGGTGCTGGTGGTCGACGTTCCGTGGGACGAGGTTTTGCGCGGGATGTTCGTGCCGAACCTGAAGTTCGACGTCGCCTATTTGACCGTGATCGTGGCGGTGTTCGGCACGACGATAAGCCCCTATCTTTTCTTTTGGCAGTCCACGCAGGAAGCCGAGGACGTGGCGGCCAATCCCGAGGCTCAGCCCCTTTTGATCGCCCCCGAACAAGCCGAGGACGAAATCCGCCGCATCCGTTTCGACACCTACGTCGGCATGGGTTTTTCAAATCTGATAGCCCTGTTCGTCATGGTGACCGCCGCCGCCACGTTGCACGCCCACGGCATCACCGACATTCAAACCTCCAGCCAAGCCGCCGAAGCCCTCCGCCCTTTGGCGGGGCCTTTCGCCTTCGCCGTCTTCGCCTTGGGCATAATCGGAACCGGAATGCTGGCCGTCCCCATACTGGCCGCATCCTCGGCCTACGCGGTGGGGGAGGCCTTGGATTGGCACGTCGGGCTTGGCCGCCGCCCCCGCGAGGCGCGGGCGTTCTATGCCACCCTTATCGGAGCCACCGTCATAGGCGTGCTGCTAAACTTCACCGGACTGGATCCCATCAAAGCCTTGTTCTTCAGCGCGATGATAAACGGCATAATCGCCGTTCCGCTGATGCTGGTGATGATGCACATGGCCTCCTCGCCGCGCATCATGGGCGCGCACACCATCCCCTTGCCTTTGAAAATAACGGGATGGACGGCGACGACGGTCATGGGGTTTATAACTCTGGCGATGGCCGCGACGCTGATCTGGTGATATTTCATAACTAACTCTGAATCTCTCCTGCCGACGAGCGTCGCCCTTGCGACGCGAAGCAATCCAGAATCATAAGCGCAACGGCTCTGGATTGCTTCGCGGCATGAAGAAGGCCGCTCGCAATGACGGCCAAAGGACGTAACAGGGTAGATGACGGCCTTTGGCTGCAAGGTTACCAACCGATTTTGGGAAAGAGCCTACCTATATCTCCCGCTTTTGGCACTCGGCGAGTATGTCCCGCGCTATGGGAGCGGCGGTGTGCCCTCCGCTTCCGCCGTGTTCGATGACCACGGCGATCGAGTATTTGGGCTTGTCGACCGGCGCGTAGCCGATGAACAGGGCGTGATCGCGCTCCTTCCAAGGCAGTTCGTCGTTGCCGATAACCCCTTCGGCGCGTTCGACCATCGTTATCCGCCGCACCTGCGAAGTTCCGGTTTTTCCTGCCATCTCCATCCCCGCCGTCGTAATCCGCGAGGAATGGGCGGTTCCCGAAGAATCGTTGACCACCGCGTTCATGGCGTCGCGCACCATGGCCAGATGGCGTTTTTCGATCCCAACGGGAACGGGTTCCGGCGCAGGCTCGCCGCCCATGGTTTTGGCAATGCGGGGCGTCACTGCCTTGCCGCCGTTGGCAACGCAAGCCGCCATCGCGGCGAGTTGCACCGGAGTGGTCAGCAAATACCCTTGCCCTATGGCGGTTATCAGGGTTTCGCCCTGTTGCCACTGTCCGCCCTTGGATGATCTCCATGCGCGGTTGGGAACGTTGCCAGACCGTTCGTTGGGTATGTCTATGCCTGATTTACGCCCTAATCCCAGACGTTTGGCCATCGCCTGTATGCGGTCTATTCCCACGCGATGGCCTAGGTCGTAAAAGTAGGTATCGCACGACATAGCCAAGGCGTCCTTGAAAGCCACCGTGCCGTGCCCTCCGCGTTTCCAGCAGTGGAAGCGGTGTTTGCCCAATTCGTAATGCCCCGGACAAAACACCGTATCCGCAGGCTCGAGAATTCCGGAATCCATGGCTGCCAAAGCCGTGACTATTTTAAATGTCGAACCCGGGGCGTAAAGACCGCTAACCGATTTGTTCAAAAGCGGCGCGGTTTCGTCGGCGTTCAGCGATTTCCAGTCGTCGCGAGAGATGCCGTAGCAAAACATATTGGGGTCGAATCCCGGGTGGGAAACCATGGCGAGAACAGCCCCGCTGTGCACATCCATCACGACCACGGACGCGGCCTTTTCCGCCGCTATCCTCTTTTTGACCGCTTCCTGCAATCCCATGTCTATGTTCAACGGCAAATCTTCGCCGTTGCGCGGATTGTTTTTGGCCAATTCCCTGACGACTTTGCCGCGAGCGTTCACCTCCATCTGCACCGTTCCGGCCTCGCCGCGCAGCTTCCTGTCGTATTTTTTCTCCACGCCGCTTTTGCCGATGCGGAATCCGGGGATGGAAAGCTCCGTCTCCTTGGATTCGCCGTCGCCGTCCGCAGATACCGGACCGACATATCCAACGACGTGCGAAAGCGCGTCTCCATAAGGATAATAGCGCGCTTCCCCCACCTCCACGTCTATTCCGGGCAATTCAAGCGATCGCAAGGAAATAGTGGCGACCTGATCCCAAGAAAGATTGTCTCTGACCATTATGGGATTCTGCCCGCCTGAGCGAATGTCCTTCAGGACGCGTTTTTTGTCCGCCTCGGAAAGTTGCAGGTACTTTTCCACGCCCTCCAACAAGCGGGCGGCGGCGGAATGATGCACTTGATCGGGCTGCAATATGAGACGGTAGTTTTGCTGGTTCAACGCCAACTGGGTCCCGTGGCGATCGAGTATCTGTCCGCGCGGCGGAGCGATCAAACGCAGATTGATGCGATTTTCTTCGGCCAGCGTCCGGTATTTGTTGCCTTGCATCACCTGAAGATAATAGAGCCTTCCCGCCAGCACGGAAAAAAGTCCGGCCTTGGCGCATCCCAGCAAAACGGCGCGGCGGTTGAAAAGCCTAGAGTTTTCGTAATCGTGCGACATGCTTTTATGAACCACGCTCAGGCCGGAGGCGTCGTCAAGCGATGCAACTTGATCAACGCCCAAGCCGGAATCGGAAAGACGGCTATCGTCATCGCTATTTGCGCCAACGTAGGCGACGGAGGCGACAATCTCCATTCGTATAAAGACAGGATACCCCATTGCGCGGACTGGGCAAAAACCGCCATAACCCCGAAACCTGCCCATAAAACGTAAAAAGCTTGTCCGACGAAAAAACGCCTCTGACGCAACAACAGCTGGTGCAACGCCAGAAATATGAACGACGAGATTCCCAACGGCATGAAGTTAATGGCGTCGTGCAACAATCCCAAGGCGAAAGCCGAAACAGGACCGAAGATGTCGGGACGATGGATAGCCCAGTAATATACGGCGATAAGTCCAAATGCCGGAGCGACCGCTCCTACGTCGGGCAGCGGCCACGGAATCGCCCCTAAAAGGATCATAAAGGCCGATGCCGCTATGGGAATGGCCAACCTTGCTCCGGCCTCGACCCTTTGCCAAGCGAAGGGGAGCATCAATTCTGCCAATCCGCGCCGCGCCGCATGGCCGAAGTCATGGGATTCAACTGGCCTCCGGCCAAATGGAAATCGACCAAACGAACTTGGTTGACGCGAGAAAGTCCGGCCAGCGGAACCACGCTATAGCCCATGCCATCCTTGTCGGCAACGACCGTCCCCACCGGAATATTGGGAGGAAACACCCCGCCGTGGCCTGAGGTGACGATACGATCCCCCGCCTTTATTTCCGCGTTTTGCGGCAGATACAGCAGCTTCAGCCCCGATGCGCCGTCTCCGGCCAGAATGGCGTTGTCGCCGCTTCCGGTCACGGAAACCGGAATGCGGGAATTAATGTCGGTTATCAGCATGATTCGCGAAGACCAATCTCCGGATTCGACGATCCGTCCGATAAGAGCGCCTGAGGCTATCGCCGCCATTCCCTCTCTGGCCCCGTCAAGTTTCCCCGCCGTTATAACTACGTTCCTCATAAACGGGCCTCCGGTATCGGCGATGATACGGGCGGAAACAAAGGAAAACTGGGGTTCAGGCTTATAATTCAGCAAACCGCGCAATTCGCGGTTTTCCTTTTCCATCACCACGGCGGCGTTCTGCCACTGCGCCAGACGAGCGTTTTCTTGCCTCAGGCGTTCGTTTTCCTGCTTGATATGGACATATTCGGACACGCTGCGAACGGCGTTTTCCGCCGCTGCCACCGGACGCCCTAAAACGTCCATGGCCGGAGCGAGCCTGTCAACCAAAGCCATCCTGAATTTTTCCACCGCCACGGGCTGGGAGCTGCTGAAAATCAATAAAAACAACGAAAGCAAAGAAAAGACGGCGAAGGAAAGGTTATCGGACAGCGTGCGCCACGACATTGCAGCCGTGTTCACCCATCCCGCGCGATGACGTCCTACAGACATTCAATCCACCCCATCCCGAACCGGCGCGAATCCCAACCGCGCGCAGAGTCGGGGGATGTTAAGACGGTAAAAAAGATAAGTCCAGACCAATGATTAAAAATTCGTTGAAAAGCGTTTTAACGCGCGTTCGTAATTTCATTACGCTTGGCAGGAGAGGAACTCTTTTTCGAGTCCCTCCGCGTCGAGGTTGCGCCCGATGAACACCAACCGGCTGACGCGAGGTGATTTTTCCGGCCACGGCGACACATTTTCGCCTTCGACCATCATATGCACCCCTTGCAACACAAAGCGATCGTCGCTGCCCGAGAATGCGATTATTCCCTTGTAACGCAGCAAATCCCCCCCTTTGTTGGCGCGAAGATCGCTTATCCATGCATCGAACTTATCGGCGTTCATCGGTTTTTCCGACTTGAGAGAAATGCTGGTTATTTCGGGATTATGGCGTTTGCACTCCGGCTCATGGCGATGATGATGGTGGTGATGGCAATCCGCGCCGCATTCATGGCCATGTTCATGGTGGTGGTGGTGGCTGTCCGGCTCGTCTTCCAACAATTCCGGCGTATGCGCCAATATCCTTTCCAGATCGAAGGTTCCCAGACCGATTACCTTTTCAAGCGGAGCGTCGCAGCGTTGGGCGCGAATCACCGAGGAAAATCCGTTTATTTCGCGGATTCTGTCTTCGAGGTCGTCAAGCTCATCGCGGGAAGCCAGATCGGTTTTGTTCAGGATTATCACGTCGGCGAAGGCGATTTGCTCCATCGCTTCCTTGGAATCCGCCAATCTGTCCGCCAGATGCTTGGCGTCGGCCACCGTCACCACGCTGTCGAGCCTCGCCTTGGACGCAATGTCGGGATCGGCGAAAAATGTCTGGATAACCGGAGCGGGATCCGCCAACCCCGTCGTTTCCAGCAATATGCCGTCGAACCCTTGAGCGCGTTTCAGCAACCCCGCGACGACGCGGATCAAGTCCCCGCGCACGGTGCAACAAACGCAGCCGTTGTTCATCTCGAACACTTCCTCGTCCGCGCCGACGACCAACGCGCCGTCGATCCCCTCCTCGCCGAATTCGTTGACGATGACGGCGTAACGCTTGCCGTGTTTCTCCGACAATATCCGGTTGAGCAGCGTGGTCTTCCCCGCCCCCAAATATCCGGTAAGAACGGTGAAGGGAACGCGGGGATCGTTTGTCGTGGGGGTCATAGATTTAAACCAGCCCTCGGCATCGGAACGCGGCTGCGCATGAATCCCTCTATCTTCCCCGCATCGGCTGGAAGTTCATAATTACGTTCCGGCTTTCCAGTAAGTTCGGCTATATGCTGCGGCAGCGGAGGCGTTACTCCGGTAGCATTAAGTACAGCGTCCGGGAATTTACAGGGACTGGCTGTTGCCAGACACACGGTCGGCCCCGTTAGTTTACCCGCCTCAACCAGCTTCTCCTTTACGAAGATTCCAGCGGCGGTATGGGGGTCTATCAAATAGCCAGTTTCCTTGTACATGCCTGCAATGGTAGCAAGCGTATCATCATTGCTGGCGGCGCCGGATAAAAAGTCCTCTTGCGCTTGCGCAAGTTGCTCCGGCGTGACGGAATATTCTCCGCCCTTAGCCATTTTAGCTTTCACAGCGGCGGCATTGCCGTTCAACAGCAAAGATAGATAACGCTCGAAATTGCTCGATACCTGTATATCCATGCTGGGACTTGGAGTTATGACCGTTGCTTTCCGAGCCATTGTGCCAATCCGCAAAAATCTGTGCAAAACATCGTTTTCATTGGTGGCGACTACGATTGTGCCAATAGGCGCGCCCATTCTTTTGGCGGCATACGCCGCAAACGCATCGCCAAAGTTTCCGGACGGCACGACAAAATTGAGTTTCTCGCCAGCCTTTAGCGTCATCTGCGCCGCCGCGGCGAAGTAGTAGACTATCTGGGCTTGTATCCTCGCCCAGTTGATGGAGTTGACCGCCGCAAAGTTATAGCGTTCCCTTGATTTACTATCGTTAAACAGCTGTTTCACTATTCTTTGACAATCGTCGAAGTCGCCCGCCACCCTGATCGCCCAAACATTATCGGCATCCACGCAAGTCATCTGTTTGCGCTGTATGTCGCTGGGGCCTTTCTGGGGGAGCAATATAAACACCTTTACCCTTGGCTTATTGGCCAGCGCAGCGATTGCGGCTGAACCGGTATCGCCGGAAGTCGCGCCAAGCACGGTTATTTCTTCCCCGCTTTCCTGCAAGAAGTGCCCGAATATATTGCCTAACCATTGCATTCCCACATCTTTGAAGGCCGCCGTCGGACCATGGAAAAGTTCAAGAATATTTGTGCCGTCATTCAACGTATTTACCGGCGTCACTTTGGGATTGACGAATATTCCGTTGCCGTAAGACGCACCTATTAATTCCTTCATTTTAGATGGGGTTATGCTATCGCCGACCAACGGGTTCATTACCTGAAAGGCTATATCTTGATACGTTGCGATGGAAAAATTTGAGATGTCTATCTGTGGCCATGATTGAGGCAAAAGAAGGCCGCCGTCCTCAGGAACCCCCATCGAGGCATCTCTGAAACTTATGTTATCAGTGCCGCCGCGTGTGCTGATATAAAGCATTTTCAATTCCCCGAAAATCAGCTGAACATGGACTATATGTCCGATTGAGGGTATCTACTGCGCTCTTGCAGTGAATTTTTCAACAATAAATTATGGTTAATGTCGCCATGCCCACCGACACCGAAAGCCAACTGCGCGAGAAATTGCGAAAGATAGAGGCCTTGTTCGCCGGAGCCGCCACGCGCGGGGAAAAAGCGGCGGCGGGAGCCGCCGCCGAGCGCATTCGCGCCCGCCTGAAGGAAATGGGATCGCACGGACGCCCCGAGGAAATGCGAATAAACCCGGGCGACGCTTGGGGAAAAAAGCTGTTCACCGCCTTGTGCCGCCGCTATGGCGTGCGCCCGTACCGTTATCCGCGAATGCATCGCAACAACGTGGTAATCAAAGTGCCTCGCGAATTTTTCGACACGGTTTTATGGCCGGAGTTCCGCGAGCTGAACGCAGCCCTGCGCGAGCATCTGGAAGAAGTAACGGAAAAGATAATCCGATCGGAAGTATACGGCGACACCAGCGAAGCCGAGGAAGTTAGAATCGCGATCGGATGAAGAAAATGGCTCTACACATGGGTATTTTTGCAGCCAAACATAGCAGCCATCACCGTCATTGTTAAGTAACGGCCAAAGGCCGTCATTGCGAGCCGCCTTCTTGAGGCGACGAAGCAATCCAGTGCCGCAAGCGCAACGGCTCTGGATTGCTTCGCATCGCAAGGGCGACGCTCGCAATGACGGCCTTTGGCCGTAACTTAAGAATGACGGCGATATTAATAATCACCGCCGCATGACAAACAGGGTCGCGGCCACCGCCGCCACGGCCATTGCTAGGCCGATTATAGGCTGCGCGAGGCTGACGGCGGCCGAGGCTATCAAAGCGGCATTGGCGGCGGCTATCAATAAGACCGCTCGGGAATGGCTTTTGAAGGATTGCGCGGCGCGTTGGTAAAAATGCGAGCGATGGGCTTCCCATATCCTTTCGCCCCGCGCTATCCTTTTGCCAAGCGTTATGCCGCTGTCCGCCAGATAGTAAAGCGGCAATATCAACGCCGCCGCCCAATATCCATCCCCCGCCAACGACAACAACAGCCATCCCACGACGAAGCCGAGCGGCACGCTGCCCACGTCGCCCAAGAATATCTTGGCGGGATGCCAGTTGAAGAGGAGAAATCCGGCGGAGGCTCCGGCCAATATCGACGCTAAGACTCCATACGCCTCCGACAACTGGCCGATAAACGCGACGACCGCTACGCCCAAAGCGATTGAAACGGTTTCCGTTCCGGTGATGCCGTCTATGCCGTCCATGAAGTTATAGAGGTTGATGAACCATGCCCATCCCAGAACCAAAACGGCCAGCTCCAGCCATTGCGGCAACAACCCGTTCGCAAGCGAAAAGCCACTCGGCAACGCCGCCACGCCGATGACGGCGGCGACGATGTGCGCCGCCAGACGCCACTTCGCGCTCAACCCGCGTTTGTCGTCGAGCCACGAAACGCCGGACAGAAACATAGCGGCCGCGCCTATCGCCAAGATCTTTTCCCGCCCCGCAGGAAACAAAACGGCGAACGCGCATAATCCGGCGATAATCGTGGCCATCACCGCAATCCCGCCGCCACGAGGAATCGGAGCCGCGTGCATACTGCGATCGTTGGGGATGTCCATCACGACGCGCCTTAGCAACCATCCGCGCGCCAGCTTCGTCAAAATGGCGGAACAGACGAACGCCGCCGCGAAAATCGCCGAGACAATAAGGTGATCTGGCATGGGTTTTTTCTCCGAAACGTCACATAAGTCGCAGCGGCATTAATGTTCGGGAATCGTTATACCAACGACATTATCCCCCCACTTGCCGATTGTTTTTTTCAGTGACATAGAAAAGGACAGGGGCACGGAAAAAACAAAGGCAACTGGGTAGTTGA
>JAYRGC010000034.1:0-13875 GCA_041908065.1 Alphaproteobacteria bacterium
GAGATTGCCGATATTCAGCCAGTTACTGGTCCCCGCCGCCGGAGTATCCACCGCCGAGCTGGTTCCGATCAGGATGTTATTCGAACCCGTGGATAGCGTCCCGTATCCTACCTGATAGCCTATGCCTACGTTGTTGCTGCCGGTGGTGTTGGCAAAGAGGGCGTGACTACCCACAGCCGTATTAAATGTGGCTGTATTGTAATAAAGCGCGCGCAAACCAACAGCGGTATTATCATGGCCGCTTATATTGTAAAAAAGCGCGTTTAAACCATCAGCCGTGTTATTATAACCATTTGTATTAGAATTAAGGGCATTAACTCCATTGGCCGTATTAGCATAACCTGTATTATTCTCATAAAGCGCATACGCTCCATTGGCCGTATTAGAATAACCGCTGGTATTAGCATAAAGTGCTTCCCTGCCATTGGCTGTATTAGAATGACCTGTGTTGTTGTCGTTAAGTGCATACACGCCATTAGCCGTATTACTATGACCACTGGTATTGCTATAAAGAGCATTAGAACCATTGGCGGTGTTGAAACTGCCAGTAGTATTGGAACGTAGGGCGCGATACCCATTGGCAGTATTTTCGTAGCCCGTGGTATTAGAATAAAGGGCGCGATACCCATTCGCCGTATTCCATGAACCAGTTGTGGTCGCCTGCAACGCCTCCGCACCTACCGCCGTGTTCCCTAGTCCCGTAGCACTTTGCGCCGCCAACGCGCTGGGGCCCACCGCAACGGACGTCGTATCGCTCGCCGGTTGCGACAATATCTTCGTGTTCGCGATATAATATCCCCCCGTGATCGCATCCACGTTTATGTCTCCGGTGACATCCAGCTCCTGCGCCGGAACACCGGTGCCGATCTTGACGCCGGAGGTCGTCACCCGCATCCGCTCGGTCCCGCCGGTGGTAAAGCCGATGCTGTCCGCCCCCGGGCGATATAATCCGGTGTTGGTGTCGGCGGTGAAGTACAGGCTGGGCGTGGCCTCGGCCCCGTCGTCCAAGCTGATAGTGCCGATTATGCCGCCGGTGACGTTTCCGGTCACATTGCCAGTAACATTTCCGGTCAAGTTGCCGATAAATCCGCCCGTGGCCGACACCGATCCAGAAAACAGCGCGTTTCCGGTTGAACGAGTGATGGTCAACGGCGAACCGAGCGCGGCTCCGGCATCGGTGAAGCTGTTGATGACGAAATCCGATCCGGCGTTGGAGCCGCCCTCCGCCGTGGAATCCGCGACTATCGTCCAGCGTTTGGAATCGGTTCCGGTGGCGAATTGCAGCTCGCGGCTGCTGGCCGCCGCCCCCGAAACGCGGATGTTGCCGGTGTGAACGTGCAGCCTTTCGGCGGGCGTGGTCGTGCCAAGCCCTAAATATCCCGAAGGATCCAACACCATGTTGACGGTGCTGGAAGTAGAGAAATACAAATACCCGCCCGAGGCCGTAATGCTGTCGCCCGCGCCGTCGTCGATGCCGTTGGACACCACGTTGGCGGCGTAGGTCACCCGCCCCGCCGCGTCCACCGTGCCCCAGTTGTAAGCCCCCGCGACCACTCCGGTATTGGTCAGCTTCGCGCTGGAGATGCTGTTAGCCCCCAACCTCGCCACGTCCAAAGTTCCGGTGGTCAAATTCCCCGCGTCGTCGGTTCCAAGGTTGGAACGCGCGCCCGCCGCCGTGGAAGCTCCGGTTCCGCCGTGGGTTACCGGAACGATTCCGGTGATGTTCGCCCCGTCCACGCTGCCCGCTTCTCCGGTTATGTCGATGTCCAAAGTGGCGGTCGAGCCGGTCAGGCCGAGAAGGCTCCAAGCCGTAGGCTGATCCGGCGCGGTAAACAGCGGACTGCCGACCGCCCCGCCGCCCAAGGCGGTACGGGCGTCGGTGGCCGTCGCGGCGATGAACACCGCGTCTCCCACCGTCGAAGCCCCCAACAGGGTCGAGCGCACGTCGGTGGCGGTAGCGGCGACATAGGTAGAAGAGCTGAAAAGATATTTGCCCATGGCCGTCGCGCCGAGCGCGGTTTGCGCCGCGTCCTCGCTGGCCGCCGTGAACACCGCGTCGCCCACGGTGGACGCGCCCAGAGCGGCGCGGGCGGTGGCAGCGTCGGCGGCGATGAACACCGAGTCTCCCACGCTGCTCGCCCCCAGCAAGGTGGAGCGCACGCTCGAAGCCGTGGCCGACACCAAGGTGGAAGAGCTGAACAAGTAATCGCCCATTGACGTGGCGCCGAGCGTGGTTCTCGCGCCCGAAGCGGTGGTGGCAAGAAACAGGGCGTCGCCTATCGCGCCCGAGCCGAGATTGGTTCTCGCCCCCGAAGCCGTCGCCGCGCCCGTGCCGCCGCTGCCTATGGGCAACGGAGTGGTAAGGGTGAGCGACCCCATGGTGACGTCGCCCATGGTGGTGGTTCCGGTCACCTCGAGATTCACCGCCTCCAGCGTTCCGTCGGAGCGAACCGTCACTTGCGAACCGGTGGCTCCGTAACGCACGTCATTGGTTCCGGTGGATTGCCACAACGCAGCGCGTTGGATCGCGGATCCGACGTCAAGCGTGATAAACTGGTCGTCGTTGGCCGCCGCCGTGTCGCCGCATTTGGTGTCGAGCGTGGCGTCGGCTCCGGCGGAAATCAGGGTAAGAGCCGGACTGGCCGGAGTGGCGCGGGTGTTTTCCCACCGACAGTAAACATAGAAATGCCCCCACGGATCGAGCTGGCCCGGACCGGATCCGGCGGCGAAAACCCCCGCCTCGACCGGAGATCCGGTGGACGCGACCGCAGCATATCCCGACGGCAGTCTGGAAGAATCCGCCCCGGGAACGTCGGCGAATTGCAAGAGCTTGACCGGCGCGGAGTTGCAAGGCGCGCCCACGCTTTCGTGGACGCTGCGCGGCGGGCAAAAAAGGGTGGCGTCCGCGCTTAATTCCGCCGTGGCGGCCAAAGTGGAAGACGCGTTGTTAAGATCAGTCTTGGCCTTAAGATTATTGGAAACCGTGATTCCGGTTCGCAAGACTTGGCTATAGCCGCTGACCAAAACCCCCGCGCTGACGCCGACCAACGCCAACAGATAGAGGATCGCGGATATGGCAAGCCCACGCTCGCCACTGTGGTTAAGTGACGAACAACCAACAACCGCGCGACGGAAATCGGAGCGATCCAGAATCATGCGACGACTCTGGGGGCCAAGTGGTTAATTTTTAGTAACGCTTGCGCTAAACGCCGTTCCCTGAGCTTGTCTTTCCCTGAGCTGCCACCGTGAGCCTGTCGAACGGTTGTCGAAGAAAACGGCAGGCGAAGGAAAGGTCTTTACACGGTCTCTCAGCAAGCCTTGGCGAGGAACGACAATTCGCCCTGCATGGCATTGGCCTCAAGATCGGTCAATGCGATGGGGTAGTCGTTGGTAAAGCAAGCGTCGCAGCACTGGGGTTGGGCGGCATTGCGGCCATTTTCTCCCAAAGCGCGGTAAAGGCCGTCGACAGAAACGAAAGCCAGAGTATCGACGCCGATATGCTTGGCCATCTGTTCGACCGTATAGTTGTGCGCCAGAAGTTTGGCCGGTTCCGGCGTGTCGATGCCGTAAAAACAGCTATGCTTGGTGGGCGGGCTGGAAATCCGCATATGGACTTCTTTCGCCCCCGCGCCGCGTATCATCTCGACTATCTTGGTCGAAGTGGTTCCGCGCACTATGCTGTCGTCCACCAACACTACGCGCTTGCCTTCGATAAAGCGGCGATTGGCGTTGTGTTTCAGGCGCACGCCCAGATGGCGAATACGGTCGGTGGGCTGGATGAAGGTGCGCCCGATATAGTGGTTGCGAATGATTCCCAAATCGAACGGAATGTGGCTTTCTTCGGCGTAACCGATGGCGGAGGGCACGCCGGAATCCGGAACCGGAACCACGATGTCGGCCTCCACGGCGGACTCCCGCGCCAACTCAACGCCGATGCGCTTGCGCGCCTCGTAAACCGAACGCCCTTCGACCAGAGAATCCGGACGGGCGAAATAGATGTATTCAAATATGCAGAAACGGCTGCAAGCCCCGTCCCCTCCGGACGTTCCGGCGAACGGACGCAAACTGACCACCGGTTTTTCTCCGTCCAGAATCACGATCTCGCCAGGCTCCACGTCGCGCACGAACTCGGCCCCGATAATGTCCAAGGCGCAGGTTTCGCTGGCCAGAACATGCGCCGCGCCCAACCGCCCCAGCACCAGCGGACGCACGCCGTGGGGATCGCGCGCGCCAATAACCATCCCGCTTGCCATGCCGATCAAGGAATAAGCCCCCTCGATCTGCTTTAACGCCTCGATGAAGCGATCCACGACCTCTCCCTGCGCCATGGCCATCAAGTGGATTATGACCTCGGTGTCGGTGGTGGAACGGAACAGGCAGCCGCGCTTGACCAACTGGCGGCGCAAAGTGTAGGCGTTGGTGAGATTGCCGTTATGGGCGATGGCGAAACCGCCGAAATCGAAGTCGGCGAACAGTGGTTGGACATTGCGTAACGCCGTTTCTCCGGTAGTGGCATAGCGAACATGGCCGATGGCGGCGGGGCCTATCATGCTTCCCACCACCGAATCCGAACTGAAATTCTCTCCGACATGCCCTAACGCGTGATGGGAATGGAAATGCTCGCCGTCGAAACTGACCATGCCAACGGCTTCCTGCCCGCGATGCTGCAACGCGTGCAGCCCCAAGGCCGTCAACGCGGCGGCGGAATCCGAGTTTATGATTCCGAAAACGCCACATTCCTCCCGCAGCTTGTCGTCGTCGAACGGCTGCGTGGAAATGTTCATGGCTTGGCCTTTTGCTCTATCAAATTGTTCATGCGGTCGCGAGCGTCCTCGCCGTAGGTTCCGCCGTTCTGCTTGCCGTTCGACGACGAGGAAGGCGAAGCTGCCGGCGCAGGCTGTCCGTTGCCCGGAAGCGGAACCGACAGCGTTTCCAGAGCCTTGGCCTTTTCCGCGGCTTCGTCGGCGATGGCGCGGCTCTTTTCCACTTCCCGAGCCATCTTGTCGCGCTGCTCCTCCGGTATCAGGCCTTTGAACACGTCCGCGCCATAGGCCAAAATCGGACGAGTCTTGGCCTGCGCCATCCATTCCGGCTGCTGATCAACGTCCGACCACATCCAGTTGACGCACAGATACAACAGGCACATCACCAGAAATCCGCGAACTAGCCCGAACAAGAACCCCAGCGAGCGGTCTATGGCAGTCAACGCCTCTCCGCGCACAAGGCTCGACAACAAGCTGCCGATGGGGATGAGGATAATAAGCGTGACGCAGAAAAGCCCCACGGCGGTGGCCGCGTCGGCGGCCAGTTCGCTTTTGATATGTTCATGCACCCAAGGACGCGCCACCGGATACATGAAAACGGAGACCAGCGAGGCTCCGATCCACGACCCCAGCGAGAATATCTCGCGCACGAACCCCCTTATGAAGGCAAAGACCCCCGACACCAGCAAAACGCCAAGCACCGAAAGATCCACTATGTTCGCGCCTGAAAGGTTCATGTCCGCAACATCGAAAATCGGGTTGAAACAGGCGTCACCCCCGCCCGCGCACGAAGCCGTTTAGCACAAACGACCGCCGGTTAATAGTGAAAACACCCTTAATGACGGGGTCTTTTTGGCATTAATTAGCCGTAAACCATATTTTTAGCCTACAAAGCAACCATAGTTTAATTATTTTCGTGTTCTTATAGTAAAATCGCGCATCGCGATGAGAATGATAGTTCAGGAGGATTTTAAATGGCCAGCATTTCCCCCGATGCCCAGCAGGCATGCCGAAATTTCGGCATAACGCCCGAGAACATTGCCGAAATATCAGGAAATATCCTCGCCGCCGCCAGAACTGCCACCGCACTGAGTCGCGGATTTTCGACCTTCGACCGCATGCTTCAGGCCTCGCTATCCTCCCAAGGACAAATCATTAAGGCGTTGACGGAACTGTCGCGGCTTTCCTGTAGCGAAAACGCTTTCGCCATGCTCGCCGAGACATGGAAAGATAAAAGCAAAAACGGAAAAAAGCTGACGGTGGAAGACGTCCTCGACGCCGGATTATTGGACGGAGGGGCGTTATCTCAACGCTTTCTTCCAAACCGCGAGATTCCGGAAATGCTGTTGAAAGAGCCTATATCTGTGACAAGCGATTACATGAATCTATGGGGCGGAGCCGTCATCGGAACGGATAGAGACGCTACATTGCAGTCCGTAATGCAAGGCGTCCAACCGCTGTTGACAGTTTTGGTTTTAGCGGAGGTCGGCCAGCGGAACGGGGGTTTCAAGAAATTCCTCTCTCCTGAAACAAAAACACCGGACGCGCCAAAGTCTTCCGCCTCCCAAACGAAATATAGAGCCCCGATGCATACCGCAGGATAAGGCTCTAACGCGCGCGGCGTTGCGGCTGGGCTGAAGACAGCTCGGCATGGAACAGCGGCAGCAAGCTGCCGAGGGAATCTATCTCGGTGCGGGCGATGCCGCTTGGCAACGACAATGGCCGCCCCTGAGTATCCATCTTCGGAGTTATGGCGCGGGTGAAGCCGAGTTTGGCCGCTTCCTTCAGCCGCAATTCCGGTTGCGGCACGCGCCTTGCCTCGCCCGACAGGCCGATTTCTCCGAACACCACCGTACCCGACGGAACCGCCACACCGCTCAACGACGACAGCAGGGCGGTGGCCACCGCCAGATCCGCCGCAGGCTCGGTGACGCGCAATCCCCCCGCCACGTTCAGGTAAACGTCGTTGTTGCCGATGGATACGCCGCACCGCGCCTCTAAAACCGCCAGCACCATCGCCAGTCGTCCGGAATCCCATCCCACCACGGCGCGGCGCGGAGTGCCTAAAACCGATGGCGCGACCAAGGCCTGAACCTCGACCAAAACTGGGCGAGTGCCTTCCATGCCCGCGAACACCGCCGCCCCCGAGGCGTCGGCGCGGCGGTCGGCCAGAAATATCGCCGAGGGGTTTTTGACTTCGGACAAGCCTTTGTCGGTCATCTCGAACACGCCGATCTCGTCGGTGGGGCCGAAGCGGTTCTTCACCCCGCGCAGGATGCGGAACTGGTGGCCGCGCTCGCCCTCTAGGTACAACACGGTGTCGACCATATGCTCCAGCACGCGAGGTCCGGCGATCGTGCCTTCCTTGGTGACGTGGCCGACCAGTATCAGGGATATGCCGCGCTTTTTGGCGACGTGGATCAGCTCCTGCGCCGAAGTCCTTACCTGAGCCACCGTGCCGGGCGCGCTGTCCAGCATATCGACGTACATGGTTTGGATGGAATCGATGACCAGAATGTCGGGCGCGTCGGCATTGTCCAGAGCGGCGGTTATGTCGCGCACCGAAGTGGCGCTGGCCAGCGAGCAGTTGGCGTCCGACACCCCCAGCCGCGCCGCGCGCAAGCGCACCTGCGCGATGGCTTCCTCGCCGGAGATATAGGCGACCGAGTGCCGTTGCGACAGCAAACAGGCCGCTTGCAGCAATATGGTGGACTTGCCGATGCCCGGGTCCCCGCCCACCAGAGTGGCCGAGCCCGGCACCAAACCGCCGCCCGTCACGCGATCGAACTCGCCGATGCCGGACAAGCGGCGCGGCACGACCTGTTCCGAGCCTTTCAGCGGCACGAACTCGACCTTGCCCGCCTTGCCGCCGCGCCGCGCCAAACCGCCTTTGCCGCCGCCCAAAGGCGCGCCGCTGACGCTGGCCGAGACTTTCTCCTCGACCAGAGAATTCCACTCCCCGCAAGCCTCGCACTTCCCCGCCCACTTGGACGAAGCCGAGCCGCAGGATTGGCACACGAATTGGGTTAGAGATTTTGACACTGGCGAAAATTTCAAAAACTGCGCTGGAGGCACGGGCCGGAATCGAACCGGCATACGCGGATTTGCAGTCCGCTGCATAGCCATTCTGCCACCGCGCCTTTTATCCGGCCTTGGGCTTTTCCGCCCGCGAAGCCGAGGGCGCACAGTAGGATTTTAAGGCGGCGGCGGTCAAGGATAATCGGAAGGCGCAATCGTTCATAAAACTGTTCAGTCGCACGGGGTTATCTGGTATAATCGACCGACCGAGGCTGATTTACGGAAACCATAAGCGTAGCAGGCAAGTTATGAAAAAAACCAAGACTTCCGCGAAAGCCAAACCGGCCAAGGCGGCGAAGCCGGTGAAAAAAGCGGCGAAGGCCGCCAAACCGCTTAAGACGGCCAAGCCTGCAGCCAAACCCGCGCCGAAGGCCAAGCCGGCGACGGCCAAGCCGGCTGCGACCAAGGCGGCCGCTCCGCCCAAGGTTTTCCCCATGCCCAAGGGCGGCCCCGGGTATCGCCCCTCGGAAAAAGAACCCTACATGAACTCGGTCATGCTGGAATACTTCCGGCAAAAGCTGATGGCGTGGAAGGCGGAGATAATCCGCGAGGCTGACGCGACGCTGCACGACTTGCAGGACGAGGGCGGATTGCAGGAGCCGGACATAGCCGATCGCGCCTCGGTCGAAACCGAAGTGGCGTTGGAGCTGCGGGCCAGAGATCGCCAACGCAAGCTGATCGGCAAAATCGACGAGGCCTTGGATCGCATCAGGAACGGCGAGTACGGCTATTGCGAGGAAACCGGCGACCCCATCGGCGTTAAGCGGCTGGACGCCCGCCCCGTGGCCACCTTGACCATCGAGGCGCAGGAACGCCACGAAAGAATGGAAAGAACCCAACGCGACGAAAGGGAATGAAACATGCTGAAGCGTTTCGTCAAGCTCGCGGCGGCGGCGGTTTTGGCCTCTTCCGCGTCCTTTCCGGCTCTGGCCTACGAGGGCGCAGCCCCGTCGCTGTCGGGAGTGGGCGAGATGCTGCTGCGTTCCCCTCACGTCGGAAACAGGGAAGCGGCTGAAGCCTGCGGCGTGGGGCGCGGCGAATTTATGGACGCTCTGGCGCAATCGCTGAAAAGCTCCGGCGTGACGGTCATCCGCGAAAGCGGGGCGAAGCCTCCGGTCATCGGCGTGGCGCGAATAGACGTGGTTCCCGAAATAGTGGTTTTAAGCAAGCGCGGGGTTGGCGATTGCACGTCGTGGATTTCCCTTTCGGCGCAGACCAACAACACCATCCGCATTCCTCCGGTCGAAGCTCCGCGCAGCGTGACGGTGGTCTATTGGAAAAAAGGAATTTTGGTGAGCAGCGGAGAAACCGCGCATTCACGCACCGTCTCCAACGAAATGGCCGGTCTGGGGCGCGACTTGGGCAACCAGCACCGCGTCGACCAGCCTCCGGCGTTGCCGGAGTTGCAGTGAGAGAAAAACGCCTGCCCCGCAGCGGCGCGGCGATGGCCGGGGCGCGCATAGGTTTGTTGGGGGGATCTTTCAATCCAGCGCATCGGGGGCATTTGGAAATCAGCCTTTACGCTATGAAACGGTTGCGGTTGGATATGGTGTGGTGGCTGGTCAGCCCGCAAAATCCGTTAAAGCCGCGCGAAGGAATGTCTCCCCTTGGGCAACGTCTGGCAGGCGCGCGCAAAATGTCGGAAAGGCACCCGCGCATAATCGCCACCGACATAGAAGCCGAGCTGGGCACGGTCTATACCGTGGACACCTTGCATAAGCTGAAAAGCCGCTTTCCGGCGGTTCGCTTCGTATGGATGATGGGCGCGGACAACATGGAGCAGATCGTAAAGTGGCGGCGATGGGCTGATATTTTCCGCGAAGTCCCCATAGCGGTGTTCCGTCGTCCCGGGCATTCCGCCGGACTTGGCATGGGCAAAGCCGCCGTCCGTTTCGCCAAGGCTTGGATGCGGCGCGGCGCGGCTTCGTCTCTGCCGCAGGCCGAGCCTCCGGCTTGGATGGTGTTGGAAAACCGCCTAGAACCGCTGTCGTCGTCGCGGATACGGGCGGAGGATGCGAAAAAACGACGTGTTCAATATTAAAACTGATCGGAAAGGAAAACTTGCGTCATGGCTGCGATAAAGAAACAACCCGCTAAAAAGAAAAGCTCGGCGAAGGTCGTCAAGCCCGCCGCCAAGGCGGCGAAAACGGCCAAGCCATTGGACGCGGTGAGCGTTCTCAAGGCGGCTATACTGAAGGTGTTGGACGACAGGCAGGCCGCCGATGTCGTCGCGGTGGATCTGCGTGGGAAAAGCTGCATGGCCGATTGGGCGATTATCGCCTCCGGACGCTCCAGCCGCCACGTCGCGGCGATGGCCGAATGCTTGGCCGAGGAGCTGAAGGCGATCTCGCCCTGCCGGATAGCCACCGAGGGCTTGCCGCAGGGCGATTGGGCGTTGGTGGACATGGGCGACGTGATCGTTCATCTCTTCCGCCCCGAAGTCAGGCTTTATTACGACTTGGAAAGCATGTGGAAATCCCGCCCGAGCGACGCTCCGGCTACTGCGGCGAAGGCCAAGGCTTCGTCCAAGAAAACCGCAGCGAAAAAACCGGCGATTAAAAAGGCTCCGGCCAAAAAGGCGGCGACTCCGAAAAAGACGGCTCGCCGCAAATGAAGATGCAGGTTCTGGCCGTAGGCAAACTCAAGGGTGCCTATAGGGAACTGTGCGACGAATACGCCGGACGGCTTGGCAACGCGCTGGCCGTCCGCGAGATTCCGGCTTCGACGACGGAGGCCGAAGGAACGGCAATCGCCTCAGCCATCCCTGACGGAGCGTGGGCAGTGGCCTTGGACGAACGCGGCGAGGATCTCTCCAGCCGCGAGTTGGCCGCCAAGATCGCCAAATGGCAGGAATCCCGCGCCAAAGGCATCGTCTTCGTGGTGGGCGGGGCGGGCGGATTGTCGGAGAAGATCAAATCCCGCGCCGATTTCACGCTGGGTCTGGGGCGCAAAACGTGGCCGCACCGCCTAGCAAGAGTGATGCTGATCGAGCAAATCTACCGCGCCATCCAGATAACCGCCGGACACCCTTATCATCACGAATAGCGACGAAGGCGGGTGGCGAGCAAAGCAGGGTACTCCCCTTGTTCGAACTAAAAAATAGCCCGATTGCAAAACCACGCGCATGAAGGCGACAGGAATGCTGTTTACGCACAATAGCAGCAACAGGCACCGTTTTTCGAAGTCTATGGCAAAATAGAGCTGTCATTGCGAGCCGCCACTTGGCGGCGAAGCAATCCAGAGCCGTTGCTCCATGGCTCTGGATTGCTTCGCCGCCCGACAGCGTTGAACGCTGTCCAAACCAAAGGGTGGCGGCTCGCAATGACAGCTCTATTTGAAAGGCAATACCACCCGTTTTCAGAAAGAGTCGATAAAATCAATACCGGTAATGATCGGGCTTGTACGGTCCCTCGGTATCAAGTCCCATGTATTCCGCCTGCTTGGCCGTCAACTTGGTCAGGGCGACACCGATCTTGCCTAAATGCAGCCGCGCCACTTTCTCGTCCAGACGCTTGGGCAAGGTATAAACGCGGTGCTCATAACGCCCGGGGTTCTGCCACAACTCGATCTGCGCCAACGTCTGGTTAGTAAACGACGCGCTCATCACAAAACTGGGATGTCCTGTGCCGCAGCCGAGGTTAACCAGCCGCCCCTTGGCCAAAACGATCAAGCGTTTGCCGTCGGGGAACACCACCTCGTCCACCTGCGGCTTCACCTCTTCCCACTTGTAATTGCGTAGAGCCTCTATCTGGATCTCGGAATCGAAATGCCCGATGTTGCAAACAATGGAACGATCCTTCATCACGCGCATATGATCCAGCGTTATCACGTCCACATTGCCGGTTGCTGTGACGAAAATATCGCCCTGCGGCGCGGCGTCCTCCATCGTCACGACCTGATAGCCTTCCATCGCCGCCTGCAGCGCGTTGATGGGATCTATTTCCGTCACCAGCACTCGCGCCCCCGCACTGCGAAGGCTGGCTGCCGAGCCTTTGCCCACGTCGCCGTATCCGCACACAACGGCGACCTTGCCCGCCATCATCACGTCGGTGGCGCGGCGGATGCCGTCGACCAAGCTCTCGCGGCAACCGTAAAGATTATCGAACTTTGATTTGGTCACGCTGTCGTTGACGTTGATGGCCGGAATCTTCAACGTTCCCGCCTTCATCATGTCGTACAAGCGATGCACTCCGGTGGTGGTCTCCTCCGACACCCCGCGCACATCCGCCAGCATCTGAGGATATTTCTCGTGCATCAAGCGGGTCATGTCGCCGCCGTCGTCGAGCAGCATGTTCGGTTTCCAGCCGCCCGGGCCGGTTATGGTCTGCTCCACGCACCACCAGTATTCGTCCTCGGTCAAGCCCTTCCACGCGAACACCGGAACCCCCGTCGCGGCGATGGCGGCGGCGGCGTGGTCTTGGGTCGAAAATATGTTGCACGACGACCAGCGCACCGACGCGCCCAAGGCGGTTAGGGTTTCAATCAATACGGCGGTCTGGATGGTCATGTGCAGACAGCCGGTGATGCGCGCGCCCTTGAGCGGTTGCGACTTGCCGTATTCCTCGCGCAAGGCCATCAGCCCGGGCATCTCGGTCTCGGCAATGTTGATTTCCTTGCGCCCCCAAGCGGCAAGGCCGATGTCCTTCACCTTGAAATCCGACGCGGAACCGGACGAGCTGGGGGAAACGCTAAGATTTGACATTGATTGAAGCCTCAAGGCAGGAGAAATCGGAAAATCACCGCCGCAAGGCTATCAGGGAAGAAAAACGCCGTCCATTACAATTCGATGGACGGCGTTTAGCCGCATTCACACGTTTTGAAAAAGAGCCAAGTATTTATTTCGTTGATTTTTACCGGTGATTTAGGCCGGCGAGGGGCCAGCGCGATTCTGGCTTGGCAATCCCGCCGTTGGCTCGCCTGCCTTCGGGGATAATTGCACGATTATTTCCTGCGCTGTATTATATAACTGCTTATACGTTTTTCTCGCGCTTGCTAAAAATCTATTATCACTGGCTTTAGTGCTTTTTAATATCCCCTCCACATTGTTTTGACCCAACAAGATCGCCGTAGTCGGAGGAACTTTAGGATTGGCATCAAGTATATATAGGTGGGCAAGAGCGGCCTGCACCTCAGCGGTTAAAAAAATATCGTTGTAGTATATTATCGCGGATTTTGCGCGTGTTTTTAACCCGTTATATGATTGGTTGGCGTTCGCATTCGGCGGATAAGCGTCGATTAATTCTTTAAATCTTGCCCCAACAATTTTGGCTGCCTTATCGCCTCTGGTTTGCCTGACGCGAGCGACAACGCGATCATGATGCTTTCCAACCAGATCAAGCACTGTTATGGGCATGAACTGAACCAAACCGAGTGCTCCGCTGCCGTTTGAATTCGGCTGCATGAAGATCTTTTGGTTTATTACGCCGCCATGCTCCACCAATACGACGGCGAGTATAGCTGCAGGATCCACACCGAAGTGACCAGCGGAATCGACAATTGTGGACACGACTATGTCTGCCCCATCGCCGATGACGGGATTGTCGTATCCTTTCACAGATTTTGGCTTGCAGTTCTTAGCGTAAGTCGAATGTGCTCCATTATTGCCGCAACCCTTGTTGTCTGCGGAAAAAACAGGAGCCGGCGCGGCCGCAATAGCAACCGCGCATACAATTCCAGTAACTATTTTTGCGACAGAATTAAATTGGTCTTTTAGTGTAGATTTAATATCGGCTTCTTTCAATACGCCCCCTTAGATGCAGGTGATTACATCATATCATCGTTTCTACAGCAGCTACAGAAGTATACCTAAATAAGGCAATTTATTCAAGTTTTTTGGTAAGTTTTTTACTTTCATGCCCTGACTCCGGTGGATATGAAAATACGGCTTTTACGCAAAAGGGGGCGGTTGGCTGCAAAATTATCCACTGTTTTGGGCAAGAGCCATAGCAGACGTAAAAACGCCGTCCATCGGGTTGTGATGGACGGCGTTAAAGGCTTTCGTATCCGGCAGCTATCAGGCCGCCTTCTTCGATCC
>JAYRGC010000035.1:0-29132 GCA_041908065.1 Alphaproteobacteria bacterium
CGCCCGGGGGGGGCGACGCACGCGGGGGCCGCGGGCGCACCGGGTTGGGTGGGGGGCGCCGCCCGGGGGCGGCTCGCAATGACGACTATTTTGGAAAGGCACCCCCACCCGTTTTGCGTGGATTTCCTATAATTAGTTAATCTGCGATGATATCGGAGGGTCTAAAAATCTGTCGCGTTTTTAGGCATGGAAAATGGCGCTAAAACTGACAGGAAACCAGCCTTGCACCATGCGTACGTGGTAAACCTGTCGAACGGGCTGTGCCGGAGCGACCCTCAAGATCGTCCGTCTTGACCGCGCAAGCTTCCTTCGACAAGCTCAGGAAGGGCAGGCTTTTTGACGACTGAGCAAGGGAAGGATGCCCGAAAACGCGGTTATAAAATTATGGTCGAACAAGCCGTTCATGCAGGGGGAGAACCCGCTTCCGCGCCGCCGCCTCGCGTCGGGGTAAGCCCGAGCGACGTCCAGCGTTCGGCTTCCGATCCCAATGTGTCGGCTTGGGTCGACGCCTCCGCCGGTTCGGGGAAAACCAAGGTCTTGGCCGATCGCGTGACGCGGCTGTTGCTAGAGGGGGTTTCCCCGTCGCGGATACTGTGCCTGACCTTCACCCGCGCCGCCGCCGCCGAAATGTCCATCCGCATAACCGATCGACTGGCCGACTGGGCGATTTGCTCGGACGACGCCCTGCGCGACGCCTTGTGCGAGCTTATGGGCAAGGATGCCGCCGTCTCCGCCATCGCCTCCGCCGGAGCCTTGGAGAGGGCGCGACGCCTGTTAGCCGCCGTTCTGGAATGCCCCGGCGGGATGAAAATCCGCACCATCCACGCGTTTTGCCAAGAGCTGCTGCGACGCTTTCCCGTCGAATCCGGCTTGCCCCCCCATTTCGCCGTGATCGAGGAAGCCGGAGCCCGCGCCTTGCGCGAAGAGGCGCGCGACGAGTTGTTGCAGGCGGCGTCCTTGGGCGGAGACGACGAAGTTTCCCGGGCGTTGCGCTATCTCGTGCGCGACATGGCCGCCTCGACCTTGGCCGAAGCCATGGACGCGGCGACATCCGACATGCAGCGCGTCGATGAAGCCTTGGAAGAGGGCGGCGAGGAAGCCATGGCAGGCCGGATATATGCCCTGCTCGGTTTGACCCCGTCCGATACCGAGGAAAGCATCCGCCGCGCCGCCATGCGCGAAGCCGCGTGGCAGGAAGGCTTGCTGGAAACGCTGCGGCTGGTAAGTGAAAACTCCTCCGACAGTTTTGCTAAAAATGCGGAAAAAGCCCTGTCATGGCTGGGGTTGCCAGATTTCGATGCGCAACGGGAGGAAAAATTCGGCGAATACTGCGACGTTTTCCTGACCAAGAAAGACGAACCGCGAGGAAAATTCGCGAACAAGAAACTGCGGGAGAAACATCCCGATGCGGACGATATTCTGCGTCGCGAGGCGGCGCGGCTGGCGGCGATGCGGGAGCGCATGAACGCCGCGCAAACCGCCGGAAAAAGCGCGGCTGTCATGTGCTTGGCCTTGGCCTTGGCGAAAAGGTATCAGGAAAAGAAAACGGCTTTGGCCGTTTTGGACTACGACGATCTGATACGCTTGGCCGGAAGGCTCTTGAAGGATTCCGGCGACGCGGCGTGGGTGCTTTACAAGCTCGACGGCGGGATAGACCACGTTCTTTTGGACGAAGCTCAGGACACCAGCTCCGAGCAATGGCGGATAGTCAGACGCCTTACCGACGAATTTTTTTCGGGACGCGGAGCGCGGGGCGGCGTTTCGCGCTCGTTGTTCGTGGTCGGCGACGGCAAGCAGTCGATATACAGCTTTCGCAAGGCCGATCCGCAGGAATTCGAGAATATGCGGAGACATTTCAGCGAAAAGATTCCGGCTTCGGATAGGCAATACCGCGAAGTTCCGATGAACGTGTCTTTCCGATCGGCTCCCGCCGTCTTAAGGGCGGTGGACGCCGTGTTCTCTCTTCCCGAAGCGCGGGACGGAGTTTCTTCGGCGGAAGTGAAGCACTATCCATACAATTCCCGCGCGGCGGGACGGGTGGAGGTGTGGCCGCTGGTGGCGGATAAAGACGAAAGTACTGGCGGGGAAGGAGACGAAGACGGCGAAGAAATATCAAGCGAAGGCGTAGCGGAGGGAGTGGAAGGCGGAGAGGAAGGCGGCGAGGAGAGATACGTCGCGTCCGAAGTAAAGATGGCGGAAATTCTGGCCGAGCGCATCTCATGCTGGTTGCGGTCGGGAACGCCGTTGTTTGATGGAAAATCCGGCTACTTTCGCGCCATGCGTGCGGGCGACGTCATGGTTTTGGTGCAAAGCCGACGTGGCCGCTTCGTCTCCGTCTTGGTGCGCCGCCTAAAACGGATGGGAGTTCCGGTAACCGGCGTAGATCGCATGAAGCTGATAGAACAACTGGCGGTCTTGGATATTCTGTCCGTCCTGCGCTTCATGTTGTTGCCTGAGGACGATCTGGCCTTGGCCGAAGTGCTGCGCGGACCTTTTATCGGCTGCGACGAAGACGCCCTGATGGAGATTTCCGTCCGCCGAAAGGGGACGCTGTGGCGGAGTTTAGCCGAGGAAGGCGAGCGCGGCGGACAGGGGCGGTTGATCGAAGCGTGTCGCTGGCTCGGGGATTGTCTGGCCATGGCCGACACGGCGGCTCCTTTGGACGTTATAACGCGGATACTCAGCCGCCCTTGTCCTGCGGACGCCTTGGGCGGGCGCAGGGCTATATTATCGCGGCTGGGGCCGGACGCGCGTGATCCCTTGGCCGAATTGGTGAACGCCGCCGAAGAATTCGGAGGCGGCGTGGCCGGAAGAACCGTCTCGCTGCAAGCGTTTTTGCATTGGCTGGTCGACACGGACTTCGAGATCAAGCGCGAACTTGACAGCGGGGCGGGGCAGGTTCGCATCACCACGGTGCATTCGTCCAAGGGGTTGGAGGCTCCGGTGGTCGTCATTCCCGACGCTACGCGGATGCCGGACAGCAAAATGTTGCCGCGCGTGCTGTGGCATCAGGGCGAGGGAAAATGGACGCCGTTTTATGCCGCCGCCGCTTTCAAGCCCCCTATTTTGGCTGATATGCGGGGGGAAGCGCGCCGCAAGCAAATGCAGGAATACCGCAGACTGTTGTATGTGGCTCTTACCCGCTCCGCTCGCAGGCTGTATGTCGGAGGATGGGAAAGAGGCGGTGGCAAAAAGTCGAAAACCGATGAATCGTGGTACGGGCTGGTTCTGGCCGCGCTCAGGCCGCTGCACGAGCCGTGGATTGCGGCTGAGGGCGACGCAGTGGTGGCGTTCGCCGACAACGAACCCGACGCTTTGCAAACGCAGGCCGCGCCCGTCGCCAAAGCCGGAACGGACACGCCTGTTCCGTTGTGGGCGCGTATTCCCGCCGCGCCCGAGCCGCCCTTGCGGCGGCCTTTGGCCCCGTCCCGCGCCGTGAACGACGAGGCAGGCATGGGCGGCGGCGGGGAAGCCGAAGAACCGCCATCGGTGTCGCCGTTGGCGGCAGGGACTGACAACCGCCGCTTCGCTCGTGGCCGGATAATCCACCGATTGCTGCAAAGTCTGCCTGATATGCCCGACGGCGGACGGGAAAGAGCGGCGATGGGGTTTCTTTCAGCCCCCGGACTTGGCTTGGCGGCGGGGGAAAGGGAAGAGATTGTCCGCGAGGTCATGGCGATATTGCAGGATTCCGCGTTTGCTCCGCTGTTCGCCTCCGGCAGTCGGGCGGAGGTTCCGATAACCGGATTTACTCGGGACGGAACGGAGGTATCGGGGCAGATCGACCGTTTGCGGGTTACGGACGACGAGGTTTTGGTTGTGGACTATAAAACTAATCGCCCGCCGCCCCCCTCGCCCGAGCTGGTTCCTGCAGTTTATCGCCGCCAAATGGCGGCCTATGCGGCTTTGTTGCGCGAAATATACCCTTCCCGCCGCGTCCGCTGCTTTTTATTATGGACATACGGGCCGATAATGATGGAAATAGGCGGCGGCGGGGAGTAGCCTCCGCCAGCTGTTGGTTACGCGAGTCGGTTAACAACGGCGGAATGGCGCAAGACGCTTTAGTTTCCATTTTATGCCCAGATAAGAAATGCTTCCTACCCCCGAAAACATCTTGTCGTTTTTACGCCAAACGATGGCGGGAAGGGTATATGTAACCCATTTAAAGAAATACCCGTTCGCAAGGGCGGCAGTGGCGTGGCTGTGGCGAAATTTGGTTCCGTTTTATATTTCCGGTATTATTAAATTTCACAGAATTTACATAGCGAAACGCAGATCGCTCGCTGACGATGATCCCTGTGGGTTCGATCCAGCGCAAACCGCTTTCGGCAAGTTTTATAACAAGCATCTTGGAAAATACGCTTTTGCCAAGGCCGCAGCGCTGTGGGCTGGGCGTTCTTTTTCCAGCGCCGAAACCTTTATCAGGCTTTGCAAGCAGGAAACCAGTCTGCCTTTGATAACTTTTTCCGGTTACGTCGAAAAGTCGGATATAGAACGCAAGAAAATAGCGGGGGCGGAAAAGGTCAACACTCCATTCCCCTCCTTTTTTCCGAAAGAAAAGCGCGATGTTATGCTTCCATTTAAGGAAAATTACGTTTTTCCCCCGATATTTTATGTCGCGTTTCCCAACGCCACGGCGCAAGTGGGGATAGGATTCGCCAAAACCGGAGATGCCGTGATCTGTCACGATTTGTTTGATATTGAACACGATTACACTGCTGAGGAATTGCACGGCAGGCTGGCCATTGATGTCAAAAAACGTCGCATCAGCTGGGCGTTCGAGGAAATCGAGCCGATAAGGGTTCCTTCCGCCGCCGCTTTCTTCGATCCGGTCGCTTCCAATTACGCGCATTGGATTACCGAAGTCCTGCCGAGGATATGCCTTTTCTGCGGCATCGAAGAATTCAAGGAAACCCCCATTTTCGTCCCCGACAATCTCCACGGAAACATTTTGGATTCGTTGGAAAAGGTGGCGGGGTCAGGTCGCCGCATCGTAAAGTTGCCGCTTGGGGCTTCGGTTCGTGCCGATAAGCTGGTTGCGTTGTCTCCCGCCGGATACGTTCCGTTCGAACGGCGCGCCGGACGCAAAAACGGCCATTCGCAAGGCATGTTCAGCCCCTTCGCCTTCCGCGAGCTTATCCGCAGACTAGACGTGGACAGCCTGAGAGAACATGCGCCAGACCTGCCGCGCAAGGTTTTTATAAAGCGCAATTCAGGCATTCGCAACGTCACCAATTCCGCGGAGTTAGAGGCGATGCTCGTCTCGTTCGGGTTCGCTGTCATAGAGCCGGAAAAAATGTCGTTTATTGAACAGGTCAGGCTGTTCGCCAACGCCGACGTGGTGGTGGGGACTTCCGGCGCGGCCTTGGCCAATATGGTCTTTTGCAAGCCCGAGGCGATTGTTGTTATTATGATAGCCGAATGCGAAGGCACCAGCTATTGGTACTGGCAAAACATGGCTTGCGCCGCCGGAGTGGCAGCGCGGTATGTTTTGGGACGCGCTGCAGGCAAAGTGCCGAAGCGTTTCGCCATACACGACGATTTTTGCGTCGACGTGGGCGATGTGGTTTGTGCCATACGGGAAAAATCTGGGAATCCGGTTCATGCCGATTGACGACTGCCGAATCTTCGAATTGCCCAAGATCGCTGATCCTCGGGGCAACCTGACCTTCATCGAAGGCGACGGCCACGTTCCTTTCGATATTCGTCGCGTCTATTACCTCTACGATGTTCCGGCGGGCGCGGAACGCGGCGGCCACGCCCACAAACAGCTTCAACAACTTATTGTGGCGATGTCAGGTTCATTCGACATTCACCTCGACGACGGGAACAACTCGAAAACCGTGACGCTTAACCGCCCTTTCCAAGGGCTGTATGTATGCCCGATGATCTGGAGGGAAATAGACAATTTTTCGTCCGGCGCGATGTGCATGGTGCTTGCGTCGCTGCATTACGACGAGAACGACTATTTCCGCGATTACAGGCTGTTCCAAGACGCCGTATGCGGCGGGGCGCAGACCGTCGAGGAACGCCCGCCGTTTCTGTCGCGCAGGTCTGCCAGGTGAGCGTTTCCGCCGATTGCGTGAAAAAAATATCCGCTCGCGTCGCGGCTGGCGATTGGGAAGCCGCGCTGTCTTCCATAGCCTCGCTGGTGAACCGGATATTCTGCGAACCATCCAACACGGCGCGGGTTTTTTCTTCCAAGACGCTGGACGGCTATTGCCAAAAAATAGGGGCGGAGGTTAGGCGCGAGGCCGAGGCGGACGCCGGACGGACGCGCTCCGCCGCCTCGTCCTCCGGCGCGGACGCTGTTTTCATCGCCAGCACTTTGTACGCCTCTGGAGGGCACACGGCGGTCATAGCCGATCTCGCGCGGTTGTCTCCGTCCGTTAAAGTCGTCGTGCTGCTGACCGGAATGGGCGGGACGACGGAACAAAAATCGATAGACGGAAGGTTTTCCGGCCTGCCCAACGTAAGTTTCGAACGCGCTCCCAAGGGCGGATTGCTCGGCAAACTGCTTTGGTTGCAAGGACGTTTGTCCGATCTGCGCCCGCGCGACGTCTGGCTTTTCAATCACCACCACGACAGCGTGGCCGTGGCCTCCGTTCAACCCGACTGCGGGTATCGGCTGCATTTCTACCACCACGGCGACCACCATCTGTGTCTGGGGGTGCATCTGGAATACGCCGATCATATCGATCCGCATCCCATGGGCTTCCACAACTGCCGCGAGGCTTTGGGCGTCAAGGACAACCGCTATCTTCCTTTGGTCGTCAAGGATTTGGGTGACGCCGCTCCACTCTCGCCTCCTCGTTGCGCTGCGGGCGCGAAGGCGGGATTGATTACCTGCACGGCGGCAGGATTCAACAAGATAAGCGTTCCTTATATAATCAGCTACGCCGACGTGATTCCGGAGTTGCTGCGCGTGTCTGGCGGCAAGCACATCCATATCGGGCGGTTAAGCCCCGCCTACATCCGCAGAATCCGCTGCAAGATGAAAGCGTTGGGGGTAAACGACGAGGCGTTCGAATATATCCCTTATGTTTCCAGCGTATGGACGGCTTTGCGCGAACGCAAGGTCGACCTTTACCTGACGTCGTTCCCTTACGGCGGGGCGCGCACATTGATCGAAGCCATGGGGGCAGGCGTTGCGATCGCTCTGCACAGCCACGCTTTCCATCGTTTGTTAAGCACGATTGACATGGCTTATGACCAAGCCTTCGTGTGGAGGGATCCTCAGGAGTTGTATGATTTCGTCAAAGGTCTGAACCCGGACGTTTTGGCGGAGCATGGCCGTCTGGCGCGGGCGCATTACGAAGCGTTCCATCGCGAGGATGGGATGCGCGACGCGCTCTCATCGTTCAAGGCGGCGCAATCTCCGCCGTTGCGCGCGGGATACGTCGCCGATAATCTCCTGCAAGCCATAGACGCTATGCGCCAGTCCGGATGCCTCGCCGCCATAAAACGCGAACTCTATGCCCGCGTTAGGGAATGGAAGTGGAAAGGGTATTGGATCTGACCCTTGTTCTTACGCAAAACTCGCGGATTATTCAGTGTCCGGCTTGGATACCTTTGACGAATTCGGCCAATCCCACTTGGCGGCGGCGTTTCAGCCTTTCGCTGTTAAGAATTGAAGTTACCGCCTGCATTGACGTGTCGATGTCGCGGTTGATAATGACGTAGTCGTATTCAGCCCAATGGCTCATCTCATCCGTCGCCTTGGCCATGCGGCGGTTGATCTCCGCCGGAACGTCTTGGGCGCGGGAATACAGCCTGCGTTCCAGCTCGTGCCACGACGGCGGCAGAATGAATACGCTGACGAGATCGTCGCGAGCTTTTTCCGCCAACTGCTGCGTGCCCTGCCAGTCTATGTCGAACAGGATGTCGCGACCGGCCGCCAGCGCGTTTTCCACCGGAATGCGCGGAGTGCCGTAATAGTTTCCGAACACGCTGGCGTATTCCAACAGCATGTCGCGGTTCACCATCAGGTTGAAATCGGTCATATCCACGAAGTTATAGTCGCGCCCGTCGACCTCGTCCGGACGGGGTTGACGCGTCGTCATCGAAACCGAAAGCGAGATAGCGGCATCCGACGCGGTCAGACGGCGAGAAATGGTGGTCTTTCCCGCGCCCGAGGGGGACGACAGCACCATCATCAATCCTCGGCGTTGCACTTCTCCCAAGGCGAAACTGTCCTTCATGCCGTTCGTTCCCGTTGCGTCTGTTGCTCCGCAGGTCTGTTTGCGAAAGCCCACGGTAGATGAGAGGTATAGCACGCATTGCGGCAAATCGCGACACGCGGGGTTTGAAAAAACCGAAGAAATATGCTAGCAATCAACCGAAAGCTGAGTTTCGCCAACCGTCGGTGGTTTATCTCCATGGTCGATCAACTAAGAAGTGCTATGTCGGGGATGATGAACGGCTCCTTCGGAGGGCGGTCGTCTGTGGGCGTCGCCGCGCCGCGAAGCGAATCTCAGGCCGCGCAAACTTCCGCCGTCCGCTCTTCGCAAGAAATCGTGAAATCCGGCATAGGCGGCTCGTCCAGTGCGGGCATGACTCTGGCGTCATCGTCTTCCGCGCCAGCCCAAGGCGGCAACCTGCCGCGCGGGAGCATCGTCGACATGCTGGTGTGATAATCTACCGCCTGTCCGAAATCACAGCCCATTTTTATCGAGAGAAAAGTCGGCGTTGCGGCTTTAAAACAGGCATAATGGACAAAAATGCTCTTACGCAAAACGGGTGGGTATTGCCTTTCCGAAATGGCTGTCATTGCGAGCCGCCACACCTTTGGTTTAGACAGCGTTTAACGCTGTCCAAACCAAAGGGTGGCAGCTCTTTTGGGAAGGCGATATATCCCTACCACTCCAGCCAACCGCCTTTTTGGCGTTCGATAGTGGGGGTTGCCCCCTTGTTGACAGGCGCGCCATCTTCCCTCGCGGCGCGAAGACGATCGGCTTCGTCGGCGGCGTTCACAACGGTCGCGCCGGAATCCGGTTTGCGCCACCACAGCAGGTCGTCTGCCAGATGGCGGGAGCCGGCAATCCTTTTGGCGGCTTCGCGGTCTATGATGTCGCGAATTGCGGGATCGGCGCGCGAGGCCTCGGCGGCGGAAAGCAAGGCTTGTTCGCCGTCAGATGGAGCGGCCTCGCCTTTATCCGATCCCCTTGGCGCGGCGTTTGGCAGCTCTGTCCCTTTTCCGAAGACAGCTTCTCCGGCGCGTTGCGTCATGTTGGTTTCTTGCGGACGCGGCGCGCCGGGTTGGGGCGGGCGCAGAGCAAAATCAGGAGGCATCGACAAAGGCGGCCTGTCCACCACGGCGAATTCGTCGGGAGGGTTCCTGCCGAACCCCAAGGTGTCTGATATGTTCTCGCAACCGGAGGAGGAAAAAGCCACCGTTCCCCACAGGGCTACGGTCAACAGGGCTTTGCGAGATTTAAGGTCGACGGTCATTGTTCCCACCTTGTTCCTTCTTTTCGCCCGTTATCAGTTGATCGAACAATATCAGGCCGACGCCGCAAACGATAGCACTGTCGGCCACGTTGAACGCGTACCAGTGGAAGTCGAACATGTGAAAGTCCAAAAAATCCACTACCGCGCCGTATCTGACGCGGTCTATCATATTGCCGACAGCCCCGCCTATAACCAGCCCCAAAGCCAAGGCTTCGGCCATGCGCGAAGCCCTGAACAGCCACGCCGTCAGGAATGCCAGCACCAGACCGGAGGATGCCACGAAAACGTACGGCGTCCAAGAATGATCCCCGTTCAATATCCCGAAGGTGATGCCGCGATTCCAGCTTAGAACCAGATTGAAGAAGGGGGCGACCTCGACGACATGGGGGCGCGGCGACATGATGCTGTTCAGTATCCACCACTTGCTGAACTGATCGGCCAAGGCCACGACCGCCGCCATGTGGACGCCTATGCTGGCAAGTCTTTCGTTGATGCGAAGCATAGCGCGTTTTCCGCTTTTCCGCCGTTCAAAGCCCGCGAACCGCCGTTTCCGCCGTTGCGCAAACAGATTTAGAACAGCCCTTATCCGTTATTGGCCTTGGCTGCCGACGTATCGACCGGAGCGTGTTCGCGCAGACGTTGCCGCATAAGATCCAGCAATCCGCCGATGTCGCCGCCGTTGCGCTGAATGACCGATGAGTATTCCTGACGCTGCGTGACGCTCATGCTCACGCCTTCCACCACCACGTCGATGATGCCGGTCTTGTCGCCCTTCTGGCGCACGCGCCAATCCACGGAAGTCGGCTGCGAGCCGTCGGGATGGGTAATGTCGCTGTTCACGATAAAGTCGCGCTCGCCTTCCTGTCTGCCGGAACGCACGCTGAAGCCTTCGCCGGTGTAAAGCGCGAAGCGGTCTGAATATGTCTGCACCACCAGATCCTCGAACAGCCTCATATACTCGGCCTGCTGCTCCGGCGTGGCCGAATTCCAGCTGCGACCGATCACGAAGCGGGCGATGGTGGTCAAATCGAACGAATCTCGCAACATTTGGCGAAATTTGACGTTGCGCTCTTCCTCGGAAGATGCCTTGTCAGCCAATATGGCGATGGCGCGGTCACCTATGTCTTGGATGAAGCGTTCTTGCGGCGTCATGGATGCGCGTTCCGCAGTTTCGGCTTTGGGGGCGGCGGGCGGAGGAGCCGAGATCGTCTCAGCCGAAACGGCCGCGCTGCTGGCGCACAAAACTCCTGACGTCAGGCAGGACAGGAAAACTACCGAAAAAGGACGCAGCAAAGCCGTCATATTTAAGACTCCAAGAGATTCGAATGGAAAGGACATCCCCTTAAAACCTTATAAACGACGAATGTGTTAAATCAAGGGCATATTTTGCAGCGCGTCATCCGAATTTTTCGCTTCGCAAACGCCGTCGTCGCGGCCTAGCGATTTCGGGTTTTGCGCGGGCTGTTCCTGTGTTATATCAGCCATTCTGGCGCGAACCGCGTGAGGCTTTTAAGGCTGTCGCGGCGAAACCGGCGTCGGTAACGCAACCGCATTTCTGGATTTTGAACATGGCATCATCGGCAGAGACATTGGCATCGAACATGAGCTTTTCCGCCTTCGGAAAAGCCACCGAACTCAAGAGCCGCATTTGGTTCACGCTTATGGCCCTTATCGTCTATCGCCTTGGAACCTATATCCCTGTCCCGGGCATAGACCCTATTTCTTTGGGAGAGATGTTCTCCAAGCACAGCGGCGGCGTTCTCGACATGTTCGACATGTTTTCGGGCGGCGCGCTCAAGCGCATGACCATCTTCACCCTCAGCGTCGTGCCGTACATAACGGCTTCCATCATCGTGCAGTTGTTGACCGCCATCGTGCCTAGCCTTGAAGCCTTGAAGAAGGAGGGCGAGTCCGGTCGCGTCCGCATCAACCAATATTCGCGCTATCTGACGGTGGTGTTCGCGGTGTTCCAGTCCTACGCGCTTTCCGTCGGGCTGGAAAATATCATGGCCGCCGCCGGTCCGGTCGTGCTGGAACCCGGAATGTTCTTCCGTGTCAGCACCGTCATCACGTTGACCGGAGGAACCGTGTTCCTGATGTGGCTGGGCGAGCAGATAACGGCGCGGGGCATCGGCAACGGCACGTCGCTCATCATATACGCCGGAATCGTCGCCAATCTTCCCGAATCATTGGCGCAAACCTTGGAACAGGGGCGCACAGGGGCATTGTCGACCACGTTCATCCTGTTCTTGATAGTTTTGGTTGCGGTCGTTCTGGCGGCTTGCGTGTTCTTCGAACGCGCCCAACGCCGCGTTTTGGTGAACTATCCCAAGCGTCAGGTCGGCAACCGCATGTACGGCGGCGAGGCTTCGCACATGCCGCTCAAACTGAACGCTTCCGGCGTGATACCGCCGATATTCGCCAGCTCGCTGTTGCTGTTCCCTCTGACCATCGCCAGCTTCACGGATCTCCAGCAAAAAGGCGGATGGCTGGCCGATTTGGTGGCGTCGTTGGGACACGGGCAACCGCTGTTCATGCTGCTTTACGCCGCGCTTATAACCTTCTTCGCGTTTTTCTATACCGGAGCCGTGGCGTTCAATCCGGTGGAGACGGCGGACAATCTCAAGAAATACGGCGGATTTATCCCGGGCATCCGTCCGGGCGCAAGCACCGCCGATTATCTGGATTACGTGCTGACGCGCTTGACGGTGGTGGGGGCGATTTATCTGGTGGTTATCTGCCTGTTGCCGGAGTTTCTCACCAGCCGCAACCAAGCCGTGCCGTTCTACATCGGCGGCACGTCGATTTTGATCGTGGTCAGCGTGACCATAGACACCATCTCGCGCATCCAATCGCACCTGATCGCGCATCAGTACGAGGGGTTGATCAAGAAAGCGAAGCTGAGGTGATTTTCTGTCACTCCGCAAGGGGGGGGAAGGGGCGCGCATGAACATCATACTGTTGGGTCCTCCCGGGGCCGGCAAGGGCACGCAGGCGAGGAAGCTCGAGGAAAAATACGGCATGGCGCAACTGTCCACCGGCGACATGTTGCGTGCCGCCGTGCGCGAGGGCGAGGCCTTGGGTCAGCAGGCCAAAAAGATAATGGACGAGGGCAAGCTGGTTCCCGACAGCCTGATGGTGGAGCTTATCCGCAAGCGCATCGCCAAGCCTGATTGCGCTGACGGGTTCATTCTGGACGGCTTTCCCCGCACCGTTCCTCAGGCCGAGGCGTTGGACGCCATGCTGCTGGAAACCGGCAAAAAGCTCGACGCGGTGTTGGAGCTGGCGGTCGACGAAGACGCGCTGGTCGAGCGCGTGTCGGGGCGGTTCACCTGCGCCAGATGCGGCGAGGGATTCCACGACAAGTTCCGCCCCACCGCCAAGGCGGGGGTCTGCGACAAATGCGGCTGGCACGAGTTTGTCCGCCGCAGCGACGACAACGCGGAAACCATGCGTAACCGTCTGAAGGCTTTCCGCGAGCAGACCGCTCCCATCTTGCCTTATTACAAAGGCAAAGGAATGCTGAAAAGCGTGGACGGCATGGGCAAAATGGACGATGTTTTCGCGGCTTTGGAACAAGCGATGGGGCTGGGAAATGGCTGACAATACGGATCTGATAATCATCGGCGGCGGCCCGGGCGGATACGTCGCCGCCATTCGCGCCGCGCAGTTGGGCATGAAGGTGACGCTTGTCGAACGCGAGCATTTGGGCGGGATATGCCTGAACTGGGGCTGCATCCCCACCAAAGCTCTTTTGCGTTCAGCCGAGGTGGTTTCCTTGGCTCGGCACGCCCAAGATTTCGGTTGCAGCGTGGGCGAGGTGAAGCCGGATCTGGCCAAGATAGTGGAGCGTTCCCGCAAGGTGTCGGCGCAGCTGGCTGGCGGCGTGAAATACCTTATGAAAAAGAACAAGGTAGAAGTCGTTGACGGCCTCGGCAAATTGCTGGGCAAGGGGCGGGTGGAAGTTTCCAAGGACGGCAAAAAGGTTGCCGAATTCGCGGCCAAGCACATCATCGTCGCCACCGGCGCGCGTCCTCGCGTCCTGCCCGGGCTGGAGCCGGACGGCAAGCTGGTGTGGACCTCGCGCGAGGCCTTGGTTCCCGACGCGCTGCCCGCCTCGCTTCTGGTGATAGGTTCGGGGGCTATCGGGGTGGAGTTCGCCAATTTCTACCACGCCATGGGTTCTTCCGTGACGCTGGTCGAGGTGATGGATCGCATCCTTCCGGTGGAGGACGAGGAAATCTCGGCCTTGGCGCGCAAGGCGTTCGAAAAGCGCGGAATAAAGGTTATGACCTCCGCGACGGTGAAAAAGCTGGAGCGCGGCAAGAACAACGTCAAAGCCGTCATAGAGCAGGCCGGAAAATCGCAGGAAGCCGCGTTCGATCGCGTCATCGTGGCGGTCGGCATAACGGCTAACACCGATGGCATCGGGTTGGAAAACACCAAGGCCAAGGTCGAAAAGGGAGCCATCGTAATCAACGATTGGTGCGCCACTTCCGAACCCGGCCTTTACGCCATAGGCGACGTGGCCGGCCCGCCGTGGTTGGCGCACAAGGCCAGCCACGAAGGCGTGATCTGCGTCGAGAAAATAGCCGGAGTCGCCGGAATCCACCCCTTGGACAAGAACAACATCCCGGGCTGTACCTATTGCTCGCCGCAAATCGCCAGTGTCGGCTTGACGGAATCCAAGGCGAAGGCGGCGGGGCATCAGGTGAAGGTTGGGCGGTTTTCCTTGACCGGCAACGGCAAGGCGATCGCTGCGGGCGAGCCGGACGGGCTGGTGAAAACGGTCTTCGACGCCAAGACCGGAGCCTTGCTGGGCGCGCACATGATAGGGCACGAAGTGACCGAGATGATCCAAGGCTACGTCGTCGCCCGCACTCTGGAGACGACCGAGCAGGAATTGATGCACACGGTATTCCCCCACCCCACGGTGTCGGAGGCCATGCACGAATCCGTTCTGGACGCTTTCGGCAAAGTCATCCACATGTGATTTTTGGCCTCTCACCCAAAACGGGTGGGTACTGCCTTCCAGCAAGCGTCGTTATTGCTAAGTCTACGGCCAAAGGCCGTTATTGCGAAGTCTACGGCCAAAGGCCGTCATTGCGAGCCGCCCCTTGGCGGCGAAGCAATCCAGAGCCGTTGCGCCTGTGGCACTGGATTGCTTCGCCGCTCGACAGCGTTCAACGCCGCCCAATACAGAGGTTACGCAATAAGCCTGCTAGAGCAGATCGCGATAAGGTTTGCGCTCCTTGGCGCAAACCGTTCGCGTGAATCTGTTCTAAACGGAAAACGCCTCGGCGTGCTTGATGGCGACCTCGGCCTCTTGTTCGGCCGACCAGTCGAGTTTGCCGCCGCATTCGAGGCATTCTTGCAGCGCGGCGACAAGCTCGGACACGGTGGCGCGGGTTTTTCCCCTCGAGTTCATGACCTTCACTATTAAGCCCGCCAATTCCGCGTGATCCACCTTGGGCGACGAGGCCACGACGGCGATCGGGGTTTCATCGCCTGCGATGTCGACGACGATCTCGGAGCGGTCGGCGCGGCTTACGCACGACCAAGACGAAATGGAGTTGATGTCGGCCTTGGTCATGGAGTTATTCTCCCCTCGTGGCGAAATCGGTGCTTTCTATGGCTTCCATGGCGCGTCGCAAACGCTCGTCTTCCCCATCGCCGCCCCGTTCGGCCTCACCAAGACCGGCCACATTCTCCACGGTCGCCAGAATGTCGGACGCTTTATCTTTCCCATAAACGTTCACCAAGTCGGAATAAGTGATGATGCCCATGTCTATCGCTCCTATAGCTTCCCGTAAAAATTTCGGCACTGCTTTGCCGACGGCGCGCAATGTAACTCGTAACGGAGGTGAAAGCAATAATTTATTTCATAATGATATTTGCGAATTATCTTGAAGATAGGTTATCTTATATTTAGCCCCTAGTTTGTTAACTTTGGCCGTACTGGGGCAAGAATAAATTAACCACGACGTTTCCCATTGTTACCAAAAAACGGCAAGTAGTTTTCCATTGACGCAAGCATAAATTTTCTTTATAAAAAGCCGTACATATCATGGTGTAGCGTTAGCGAGGCCGATTATGCCGACCGGAAAGCAGATAAGAGCAGCCCGAGTGCTGTTGGACTGGGACGCCGAGGACTTGGCCCAGCGCGTCGGCATGAGCCGCGTGTCGATCCAGAACATCGAACGCGGGGAAGCCATCCCAAAACAAGGAACAATCGTTAAATTAGTTAAGGCATTTTCAGAAGCTGGGGTGGAATTTACTGATAATGAAGGCATTAGGCGCAGGCCAAGCGGGATAGAAATCTTTGAGGGAAAGGAAAGATTAGATGATTTTTATGATTTTTTATACGAGCGATTAAAAGAACATGGTGGGGACGTATGTTTGAGCGTAGGCGATCAAAACTCTTTAATAAAACACAGAAAAAATCCGCAAATTCACTATGACAGGATGAAAGAATTGTTTTCCAACGGAACCATTAAATCATTCAAAATAATGGCCACAAAGAGTGCGTATTTCAATAATCCCATGTTTGCCGAGTTTAAGGTGTATCCAGAAACCGACATATCCCCCACGGCGTTCTGGGCATTTGGCAATTGCCTCGCTCTCATATCATTCGTACATAATCCATCCCCATACATAGTTGTACTCTTGAATACCCCTTTGGCAGATGCTTATCGAAAATCGTTTGATATTGCGTGGAGAAACGCACAATCACCATCCCCAGATATGGAGGAAAACAATGGTGAATAACAACACGCAAAACATATTTACTGAACTGCCTTACTTCGAACATTTATGCGTCGATTACAAAGGGGGATGCGCGAATAAAACCCTGATAGTCTCGTTTCCGGGCAGGAAGTGCAATAGGCGCGCCGATGCGCCGCAAGACGAAAAGCCATTCCTTTGGAAGCAATTGATTGCCAGCAATGCCGACGTGCTGTTCGTCAGATCGGTTTATGACGGCGATTACAACATGGCCAATATAACCAGAGATTACGAATTGCTGCCCAATTTCCTGTTCAATCTGAAACGCAGCAATCGCATAGACCGTTTGGTCGTATTCGGCTTTTCGCTTGGATGCGGTCCATGTTTGTGGCTCGCTCGGCAATCTTTCGTGGACGAAGCGGTCATCATTTCCCCGGGCATGTACTCGCTGCCGACCCTGATGGCGATGGATGATTTAAGGTGGCAAAGCGATTTTGAAAAAGTTCGCGTTGGGATGGCTCCGTCCATCAAACAGTATGAACGCAGCGAGAAGATAAAAATCATCCATGGTCTTGATCTCGAGCCGGACAGATTGCAGGAGAAAGACCTGATAGAATACCTGAAAAAATTGGCTCCTGATGCGGTACTGCACGGAGTTTCCGGCGTGGGGCATTACGTACCGCAATTTTGGCAGGACAAAGGTGTTCTGCAAACCAAGCTTTTCGATGCGTTGGGCGTTGGTGTCGGCAATATGGATTGCCGCAATGGCTTGTCGCAGAAATGGGCGGCGATTGACGATACCCTTGTTTCAGGCGCATGCAATGCGATAAATCCCATTATTTTCAATTGCGCCGGACGGTTTGCAAACGCATAATGCCGCTTATGACACAGACAGCGGCCATGGCGGCGGAAAAGCCAATAGTCATTACTCTTCCCGACGGCAGTTCGCGGGAGTTTGCTACCACTCCCACCGGCGCGGAGGTGGCGGCCGCGATAGGCGCGGGGCTGGCCAAGGCCGCCTTGGCCGTCAAGGTCGACGGGGAATTGCGCGATCTTAAACGTCGCATCGAAAAGAACGCCAAGATCGAGATAATCACCCGCAAGTCGGCGGAAGCCTTGGAGCTTATCCGCCACGACGCCGCCCACGTCATGGCCGAGGCGGTGCAGGAATTGTTCCCCGGCACGCAGGTGACCATCGGCCCCAGCATCGAAAACGGGTTTTACTATGATTTCGCCCGCGCCGAGCCGTTTTCCACCGACGATTTCGCCAAGATAGAGGCCAAGATGCGCGAGATAATCGCTCGCGACAAGCCGCTTGAGCGCGAGGCGTTGTCGCGCTCGGAGGCCGTGCGGCAGTTCGCCGCCAAGGGCGAAACCTATAAGGTCGAGATAATCAACGACCTGCCGCAAGACGCCGAGATAACCGTCTACAGCCAAGGCGAATGGAAAGACCTGTGCCGCGGCCCGCATTTGCCTTCCGTGGGCAAGGTGGGAACCGCCTTCAAGCTCACAAGGTTGGCGGGAGCGTACTGGCGCGGCGACAGCAGCAAGGCGATGTTGCAGCGCATCTACGGCACGGCTTGGCGCGACGAGGCCGAGCTTAAGGCCTATCTGACGATGATGGAGGAGGCCGAAAAGCGCGACCACCGCAAGCTGGGGCGCGAACTTGATCTTTTCCATTTTCAGGACGAGACGGCGGGCAGCGTGTTCTGGCATCCCAAGGGCTGGACGCTTTACCGCGTTTTGGAGGAATACGTCCGCCGCCGCATCAAAAAGGCCGGATACGTCGAGGTGCATACCCCGCAGCTTTACGACAGCTCGATCTTCCGCGCCTCCGGCCACTGGGACATGTACGGCGACAACATGTTCAAACTGGCGACCCGCGCCGAGGAAACGGCGGATGGAGGGGAACCCAAGATGCTGGGCATCAAGCCGATGAATTGCCCGGGGCATGTGCAGATTTTCCGCCAAGGCATCAAAAGCTATCGCGACCTGCCTATCCGCATGGCCGAGTTCGGCATGTGCCACCGCAACGAAGCGCACGGCGCGTTGCATGGCCTTATTCGCGTGCGCCAATTCGTGCAGGACGACGCCCACATATTCTGCACCGAGGATCAGATACAGGCCGAAAGCGTGGCCTTCTGCGAGCTGTTGCGCTCGATGTACGCCGACTTGGGATTCAGCGTGGCGCGAGTGCGGCTGGCCGACCGTCCCCCCGTCCGCGCCGGATCCGACGCCGTTTGGGACAAGGCCGAGGCCGCGTTGCACAACGCGCTGAAGGCCGCCGGATTGGAATACGACATAAACTCGGGCGACGGCGCGTTCTATGGACCGAAAATCGAGTTTTATCTACGCGACGCCGTTGGACGCGAATGGCAATGTGGCACGCTGCAAGCCGACTTCGTTCTGCCCGAACGTTTGGACGCGAACTATGTTGGAGAGGACGGACAGAAGCATCGCCCTGTAATGCTGCATCGCGCCGTGCTGGGAACCTTGCACCGCTTCATCGGCATAATGATTGAACACTATGCCGGAAAGTTTCCGCTGTGGATGTCTCCGGTTCAGGCCGCCGTTTGCACCATCACCAACGACGCCGACGGGTACGCCGAAAAGGTTTTCGCCGCTCTGGATAAGGCGGGGGTAAGGGCTGTAATCGACACGCGCCCCGAAAAGATCAACGCCAAGATCCGCGACCACAGCCTTCAGAAAATCCCCGCCATTCTGGTGGTGGGGCGCAAGGAGGCCGAGAGCGGAACCGTGGCGTTGCGCCGCTTGGGCGGTGAAGCGCAGGAAATCCTGCCGCTTGCCGAAGCCGCCGAGCTGCTTGGCCGCGAGGCGACGCCGCCGGATCTGCAGGATTAGCCCCCTTACGATGGACGGACTTTGGTTTGCGGCGAAACTTATGGGAGGAAGAGATGGGTGTCATTAGACCGACAGAACGCGTTTTGTTTCAAGACTTATACAATCAAATATACCAATCCATTTATGCCTACAGGGAAGGTGGATTTAACAGCATCGCGGTTCAAGAAAATATCTGGGTGCAAAAAAGAGAAATGCCATGCCTGAACGCGCAAGACGGGATGCTTCCTTTTTTCATCTATGACAGGAGAGGGACTTGTCTGGCGTTCTTTCCCGAACGGGATGAGAGGGGAATTTGCTGGCTGGGGGGAATTGCCGCCATGCCTGAGCTTAAAAGACATGATGGCCCGAAGGAATATAAAGAAGCGATACTCAGCATTCCTGCCAGAAATTTTTTGCTGCGTCCTAACTCCGCAGAAGCAAAAAAACTTATGAAGCTTGTGCTTGACGACACTATGCCCTCCAAGATCACAGCATCTCTCGTGCGAAGCCTTGTAGAAGCCGGTTCTCCCTTGCGCGACTTAGGAAGATTCAATCCACAGCCGACGCCTTAGGCGCAATTTATCGGTAGTCATCGAAGCATACGGAGAGACGTCATTGCGAGCAGCCCCCCTTTTTGGCTGCAACTTCGATGATGACTGCCTTTGTATCTTCCGTCGCCATACTTTCGTCCTTTTATTGCGTTTTGTTCCGTTTATGCTGGCGGCGACGCGGTTGCCGCGCCGCCGATTCCGAACTTGGGGAGATAAAAGATTCGACATGCCAGTTATCCCGTCTAACCGGCGCAATCGTTCCGGAAAAAATGGCCGCAAGCAATCTCGTCGCGAAAATGGCGGCGACGAGAACGGCGGCGGGTTTGTCCGCGCCGTTATGAAGTTCTTCCTGAAAATGGGCGTGTTGGCTTTAATTTGGGGCGGGGTCGTGTTGGCGGCGATAGTCGTCTGGTGCATGGCGGACATGCCGGACATCAGCCAAGTCACGCATCCCCAGCGCAGGCCGACCATCACGATACTGGCCGACGACGGCTCGGTCGTCACCAGACGCGGGGATTCCTCGGGCAAGTATCTGGATCTGGGAAGCATTCCCGAAGATCTTAGAAACGCCGTCATGGCGATAGAGGATCGCCGTTTTTACAGCCATTTCGGCGTGGACGTGTTCGGCGTGGCGAGGGCGTCTTTCCGCAATATGCGAGCCGGAAGGCTGGTCGAGGGAGGATCGACCATCACCCAGCAATTGGCGAAAAACATCTTCCTTTCTCCCCAGCGCACGTTCAAGCGCAAGGTGCAGGAGGTGTTGCTGGCGTTATGGTTGGAACGCACCTACAGCAAGGATCAGATCTTCGCTTCATATTTAAACCGCGTTTACTTCGGCGCAGGAGCGTACGGCGCGGACGCGGCGGCCAAGACCTATTTCGGCAAGCCGGTCGCCGAGATAAATCTACGCGAATCCGCCATTTTGGCCGGATTGCTGCGCGCTCCGTCGCGTTTTTCTCCCGCCAACGATCCGGCGCAATCGCTGGCGCGGGCTAGGGTCGTGCTGGCGGCGATGGTCGACGCCGGATACATCGCCGACGCCGAGCGCGAGAACGCCTTGGCGGCGGTGCCTCCGCCCCGCCGAAAGCCCGGGGCGGCGGGGGATGGCCGCCATTTCGCGGATTGGATAGCCGACAACGCCGGCGCGCTGATGGGCGACGATCCCAAAGACATCGTGGTGGAAACCACGCTGGACATGAAGTTGCAACGCGCCGCCGAAAGGCGCGTCGACGCGGCTTTGGCGGGCGCGGGAAGCATGAAAGCGGAAGAAGCCGCCTTGGTGACGCTTGCCCCCGACGGAGCGGTTCGCGCCATGGTGGGCGGACGCGATTACGAAGACAGCCAGTTCAACCGCGCCACCCAAGCCATGCGCCAACCCGGGTCGGCCTTCAAGCCTATAATATATCTGGCCGCGCTTTCCCACGGCATGTCGCCCAATGAGGTTTTCGAGGACTCCAAGATAACTATCGGCAAGTGGTCGCCGGAAAATTACGACGGCAAATATCGCGGCGCGATAACGGCGCGGGAGGCCTTGGCCGAATCCATCAACACCGTGGCGGTGCAGGTTTTGCAGCGCGTGGGCGTGGACGCCGCCATAGCATCGGCGCGAGGTTTAGGCATCGCCTCGCCGATGGAGAAAAACCTCAGCCTCGCGCTGGGAACCAACACGCTTACGCCGCTGGAGCTTACCGGAGCCTACGCTTCGCTGGCGGCTGGCGGGCGCGGGGTCGTTCCCTACGCCATCAAGGAAATCCGCGACGGCGAGGGCGAGGTTCTTTACCGCAGGCAGGAAATAACCGCTCCGGCCACGGCTGATCCCGCCGCCGTCGCGGCGTTGGTGGAGATGATGGGCGAGGTGATGCGATCGGGAACCGGAAAACGAGCCGCCTTGGACAGACCGGCGGCGGGGAAGACCGGAACCAGCTCGGATTACCGCGACGCATGGTTTGTGGGCTTTACCGCCGATTACATAACCGGAGTCTGGATCGGCAACGACGACAACCATCCCATGAAAAAAGTGACCGGCGGCAGCCTGCCAGCCGAGCTGTGGCACGATTTCATGGTGGAGGCCGAAGCCCCCTTTCCGCCCCGCGATCTTCCCGCTTTGGCCGCGTCGCCGCCATTGGGCGACGGCATTCCCGCAGGCGCGGACGCGCTGGGCGATTTAATAAAAGGCCTGACCGGATTGGGCGAGGAAAGATAAAAGGCTTTTGTCCAAAACGAGCAGGTAAAGAATCGCCCTTTCGGCGACCACAGTCTGTTCCTTCTCAAATGTTGACGAATATCGTGTTATAGAGTTTTATTAAAGCTCAACCTAGAATAACGAACAAAAGGTTTATCATGGCTCTAGCTCATGGAACACACTTTGGCCCCCCACGTGATGGGTGTCCTGCTTGGTTAACCAAAATATTGCAGGCGGGGTATATTCCATACATAGCAACATCAAGAGACTTGTTGCCGTATTTTGATACGGCTCCGTTTGGTCTGCCAGTCCAAACTTTTTTTATGGAAGAGCCCAGTCACAAATCATTTCTTGAAACTTATTTAATGTCGAATACACTGAGCTTTAAGAATCCAGATGTCCAAATGCCAAAATGGGTTCTGATTGATTGTGTTCTAATGCAAACGGCTATAGTTGGCTTTATGAAGCCTACGTCAGAAGTGCCTGATAAACTCCTCGAATCCTATCGAAATAACAAGTTGGTGGATATTGACCACTTAAGCTATTTGCCAATTTCAGGTCATGTTTCTTCCCCTTGCGTAGGAGGAATTGGCTTCGTAGGCATATCACTATTTAGCCTAGGACGAGAGATCGGAGATATTAAGGGTCTCGGCCTCTATTCAAAAGCGCTGGCGCTTGAAGTCTATCGTGCTCCGAGTCACAAAGTTTTTCGTGGTATCGTTCAGTATGATAACAACGCCCTAAGAGTTCATGGGCGGTTTTCAACAAGAACAGAAATCACCCAACCTATGGTTCCTCTGCATCCACGCAATGATATGACCCTTATTTATCAACAACAAATTGATTATGACCCATATCAGCTAGATAAACTGCCTGCTCCAGAAAACCCAACATTTTGGCTTAATGCAAGAGACTCTGCTGCAAAAAGACAACTCCTTGATGGTCGGAATAATGGAAATAAGTATATCATTGTTCCCCCATTCCAAGTCCAATCAGGTGAGGATGTGCTGCTGCCAATAGTAGAAATAAAGTCCAATGAAGAAGGGAAGAGATAAAATGACTAAAGCTGTAATCGCCTTTTCTGGAGGGTTGGACACGTCTTTTCTTGTACCCTATTGCCGCGAGGCTTATGGCGCAAGTGAAGTGATCACGTGTACCGTCAACACGGGAGGTTTTAGCGCAGAAGAAGCCGACAATATCGCCGCGCGCAGCAAGGAAGTCGGGGCAGACAAACACATCTATGTCGATGCTGCCGAGTCCTACTATCAGCAGATCATAAAGTTTCTGATTTACGGAAATGTAAGCCGCGATGGCTACCCCCTGTGTGTCAGTTCTGAACGCCTGATTATTGCGCAGGAAGCCCTAAAAATATGCGACGAGGTTAGAGCCGATCTTTTCGTTCATGGTTCTACAGGCGCAGGCAACGATCAGTACCGCTTTGACGTGGCGGCTCAGGTTTTGGGTGGCGGCAAGATCAAGTGCAAAACGCCTGTACGCGAATTCGGCATCAGCCGCCAATTCTCAGCGGATTATTTGCGTAAACGCGGCGTCACGGTTACCGAAAAAACAACCGCCTACTCCTATAACCCGGGACTGTGGGGCGTTTCCATCGGTGGCAAGGAAACGCTTGTTTCCGATGGCCTTATTCCCGACGAGGCATGGTTTAGCCACGCAGATATTTTGACTAAGGAAAGAACCGTCGTTCTTGATTTTGAGAAGGGAGAGATCACGAAACTGGACGATGGTGAACGTCAGACAACGGGATCTGTCGCCATAATTCGCAGGCTCGCTGAAATTGGTAACAATTACGGTATCGGACGTCACTACCATGTTGGAACATCGATCCCGGGAAAGAAGGGGCGTTTGGCCTATGAATCGCCTGCCGCCGACATCATATACGAAGCGCACAGGATGCTGGAAAAGCTGGTGCTTTCCCAAGCCCAGATAACCGGCAAGAAGCCCTTGGCTGAATCCTTTGGGCAACTTGTGCATGAAGCCAAAATGTTTGACCCGTATCTTGCAGACATCAAGGCTTTTCTTACAAGTTCACAACGGCGGGTGACCGGAGCTTGCCGTATCACGCTTGCTCCTCATCATATAAAAGCAGTCACGGCCATCAGTCCGTTTAATCTGTTGGCTGTTAAAGGCACTGTTTATGGAGAGGTTTCAAGTGCCTATAGTGGCGCGGATGCCGCTGGCAGCACTTTGTTGCATGGATATGAACAGCAGCTTTATTACTCTCTCGGACAGGATGATTGATAATTATGCAGGATTTCACGCAAGACGCCATTGATCTCCTAAAATCGATCGTGTCTATACCTTCTGTGTCAGGGCAGGAAGATTCTCTTGCTGCTTTTCTTGCACAGAAGCTTGAGGGTTGGTTTCCCTCTTGCGTGACGCGATCCGGGCATAACCTAATCGTTGATATCAAAAGCCAGACAGAGGGAAAGACCCTTTTGCTCTGCTCGCATATAGACACGGTAGAACCAGCCAAGGCATGGACGCGCAATCCCTTTGCCGCAACGGTCGAAGGCGACCGTATTTATGGCTTGGGCGCGAATGACGCTGGCGCATCAGTCGTCAGCATGATCGCAGCGACTCGAATGTTATATCCTTTGAAAAAAGGACGTTTGATTGTGTGTCTGGCCACCGAGGAAGAGGCCGGGTCAAATGGCTTTGTCAAAATAGAGAACTCGCTTCCGCGCTATGATGCTGCGATTTTTGGCGAGCCTACAGATATGGGGTTTGCTTCCGCTATTCGCGGTTCCATGCGAGCCATCATGCGTTCTCACGGGCATGCATGCCACGCCTCAAGGCCTTGGGAAGGCGAGAACGCCTGCGACGCCTTTGCCCGCGATTTGCAAAGACTGCGCAGTATCGATCTGAAAGACGACTCGCCGTGGAAACAGGCGACCATAGAGCCGACAGTTGTTCGTGGGGGGCAAAGCACAAACCAAATTCCCGATCTGGTGGAAACGACCCTCGACATTCGAACGACGCCTGTCAAAAACAATGACTGGATGGTCGATGCCTTCCAAAAATCCGGCCTTGATATCGAGATAACAATCAACCGCCGTCGTCCTATGTCTTGCCCGGAAAGCAGCACGTTGATTGAAATCTTGAATCATTCGCGCCCCAATCTTGTTCACTATACTTTCAACGGCACTTGCGATATGGCCTTTTCGAAGGCACCCAGCATCGTTATGGGGCCAGGAAAATCGGAACGATCCCATGCTGCAGACGAATTTATCGTTACGTCAGAAATAACAAACGCGGCCGGGATCTATACCGAGGTTGTTCGCGACTATTTGGCTGCTTGATTTGATGTGGCTTTATTAGTTTACGCGAATTCAACTCCGAAATGCATAAAATTAACCATTAGCGCAGAGGCGATTTTGACGGAGACCAAAGAGGTCTAATGGTAAAAATGCCGGATTCCGGTGAACACCATCGCTATGCCCGCCTTGTCCGCCGCCTCGATCACCTCGGCGTCGCGCACCGAGCCGCCCGGTTGGATGATGGCGGTGGCTCCGGCCTCGACTATGGCGTCCAGTCCGTCGGCAAAGGGGAAGAAAGCGTCGGACGCCGCCACCGATCCCCGCGTCATGGCCTCGTTAAGCCCCATCGCGGAAGCGGCGTCGACGGATTTTCGCGCCGCGATACGAGCGGAATCCACGCGGCTCATTTGACCCGCGCCGATGCCCACGGTGGCTTCGTTCTTGGCGTAAACGATGGTATTGGATTTAACGTGCTTGGCCACGGTGAAGGCAAAAATCATATCCCGCATTTCCTCGGGCGTCGGCTGTTTTTTCGTCACGCACTTCAAGGCCGCCTTGTCCAAGGTGGCGTTGTCGCGGCTTTGCACCAGCAAGCCTCCCGCTACCGATACCATGAACCGCCCCGTTTCCAAGGGATCCGGCATTCCGCCTGTCAATAAGACACGCAGGTTTTTCTTGGCGGCCAAAATCTCGCGCGCCGCGTCGTCCATGTCAGGGGCGATGATGACCTCGGAAAATATTTTGGCCATGGCTTCGGCGGCGGCTCCGTCGAGCGGCCTGTTGCAGGCGATTATTCCGCCGAACGCGCTGACGGGATCGCAGGCCAAGGCGCGTTGCCACGCCGACAAAAGATCGTCGGCTACGGCCACGCCGCAGGGATTGGCGTGCTTGATGATGGCGATGGCCGGACGATCCCTGAATTCCGACACCGTCTCGAACGCCGCGTTGGTGTCGTTGATGTTGTTGTAGCTAAGCTCCTTGCCTTGGGCTTGGATGGCCCCGGACACTCCGGCGCGTCCTTGCCCCGTGACGTAGAACGCCGCCGTCTGGTGAGGATTCTCGCCATATCTCAGTTTCTGGCGCAGCAACGCCGAAACCGTCAGAACGTCAGGATATTCCTCGCCCAATTGCGAAGCGAACCACGATGAGATGGCGGAATCGTAGGCCGCCGTGTGGGCATAGGCGGCGGCGGCCAGCGTCTTGCGGAAAGACGGAGTCGTTCCGCCGCTGTTTTCGGCCATCTCGGTCAACAGGCGATCGTATTGCGCCGGATCCGTCACCACCGCGACGTGGGCGTGGTTCTTGGCGGCGGCGCGAACCAGCGAGGGACCGCCGATGTCGATGTTCTCGACGCAGGTGGCGAAATCAGCCCCGCGTTCCACCGTGGCGCGGAACGGATAAAGGTTAACCACCACCAGATCTATGGGTGGAATGCCGTGCTTTTGCGCCGCCTCGATGTGGGCGTCGTCGTCGCGGCGTTGCAGGATGCCGCCGTGGATCTTGGGGTGTAGCGTCTTGACGCGGCCATCCATCATTTCGGGAAATCCGGTGTAGTCGCCTACTTCCGTCACCGCGACTCCGGCCTTGCGTAAGGCCTCTGCCGAACCTCCGGTGGACAGGATCTCGACGCCATGTTCGGCCAGCTTTTTCGCCATCCCGACCAAGCCGTTCTTGTCGGAAACCGATATTATGGCGCGAGAAATCTTGGCGACCGGCGCGGACGAGTTCGACATAGCGAAAAACCTTTCCCTGATTGACGTACGGCTTATTTAAGTCTTGGGAAGGGTTTTGTCACTAGACCTCTTGCATAACTGCCGTAATTTTCGAAGTTACAGCCAAAGGCTGTCATTGCGAGCCGCCTTTGGCCGTGACCTCGCATGACAGCTATGCCAGAGGGCTACTATCTTCGGCTATCGACTTAAAACGCGTTGTTCAAGCCGGACACTGGGAAACCCGCTCTACCCACGCGGCGTTCACGATCGGGCGGTGGCCGTGTTGCTCTAACCAACGGTTTTGAAGCTCGTAGGCCTGAGCCTCCTTGGCGGCGGGGCATCTCCACTGGCGTTTGTCGAACATCTGGACGTGATGCACCAGCTCGTGCACCAAAAGGCTAAGCTGGGTCGGGTCCTCGGGGTCCCAGCGCAGGTTGTCCAAAAGAACGGTTCCCGGGACATACATGGCTTGCGCCCGCCCGTTGCGGGAGCGGCTCATGTTGCCCAGCATGGCGTTAAATTGGTCGCGGCTCGCTATCACCTGCGGCTGCGCCGGAACGTTCACGCCGGCTTGTTGGGCGACCCATTCCAAAAGCGGGGCTATCACCGCCCTTTCGATCTTCGTGCCGTCCTCCACCTCGGCAAAGGCCTTGGGAGGCTTACCCAACAGCACGAAGGCGTGCATGATAATAAACAGCGCGGCTGATAATAAATATCTTTTCATAATACACCCAGTGCTATGTATAGCAATGGGTGTAGTTTATTCTCTCATAGCTAAGTTCAGTTTAATTATACTTTCAAATTTATATTATAAATATTATATAAAATTATAGACAATTTCTATTATTTGCGCGGACGCGGCTATTTGTCACCTTTTTGATGCTTCCATACGAACCATAATCTCCATAAAAACAAGCAGATAGCCGATAGGGCGGAGCCGTATCCCACGCCAATCAGCCCGAACATCGGCACCAAGACCAGATTGCCGCCGAACGCCGGTATTAAAAACAAAATATTGCCGAGCCAGATAGCCTTGTCCTGATGGCGTGCAAAAAGGATGTAATGCAGGGTGTCGGCGTTGGATCGCACCCAAGCCCCCAACAGCATCAGCCAAAACGTCCATATTCCAGCGATAAATTCGGGGTGGTTCATAAAACGCGACAAACCCCAAACTCCCGCGCCCAGCAATCCGGCGATAAACAGCCCCAGAAAAGCCACGTGCCGCGCCGCCGTCCATGCCTCTCTTTTGAAACCTTCCTTGTCGCCGTTGCGGTGGAGGACGATCAGGCGGGGATAGGCGAACGCCAAGACCCCGCTTTGGATAAGCGTTACCAGCGCGTTGACGAACGAGAAATAAAAGGTGACGACGCCCGCCTCCTCCAGTCCCAAGTAAGTGGAAACGACGAAACGGTCGACATATATGCCTCCCGCCATGCCCATCGTTCCCAGCCATACCGGAAAACTGTTGACGATCGCAGATTTCATCCACGCCCAATCGACGGGGACGGCCATCGCTTCCCGCCACGGCATTTTTCTCCACACCCATCCGGTGGCCAGAATGCTGGATACCGTTCCCATGGTCCAGCATAACAGCACGGTGTCGACGTCGCGGAAATTCTCATGCCAAAGTCCTAAGGCGGCGACCGGAACTACCCACAAACCGGCGCGCACGAAAAACAGCGCGTTGGCCGCCAGAGGCTGCCCAAGAGAATTCATGTTGGCGTATATCAGGCTGGCGAAATTCTCGGCTACCGATAATACGAACACATAGGCGAGGATCTCGGTTTCCATTCCCGTGGCCCCGGACGCCCATAAAACCAGCATCGCCGCCGCCAACGCCGCGTGGTTAAGCGAGTAAAACACCGCTTGATCGCGCATTTTGGAAAGGGCGGTTTTGGGCGCAACGTCTACTATTTCGCGGGAAACCATGTAATCGAGGCGCAAACCCAAGGCCACGCACAAGATCAACACGATGCCCGAAGCCAGGCCGTACGATCCCATGTCGGAAAGCAGGAAATACCGCCCCATATAAAGGGTCAAGACCATCTTGGCGGCGAGAGTGCCCAGCCGCAAGGCCATGTTAAGGATTTTTTCCGGAGCGGGTGAAGGGAATCGAACCCTCGTCGTAAGCTTGGGAAGCTTCTGCTCTACCATTGAGCTACACCCGCGAGAATAAGGCTGAAACGGCGCAAGCCATGATTTCTATCTCCACGGCAAGGCGTTTACAAATACTTTTTGGCTCTTACGCAAAACGGATGGGGAGTTTTACATCTAAACGCAACGAAAACACTGTCATTGCGAGGTATACGGCCAAAGGCCGTCATTGCGAGCCGCCCCTTGGCGGCGAAGCAATCCAGTGCCGTTGCTCAACGGCTCTGGATTGCTTCGCCGCCCG
>JAYRGC010000036.1:0-34062 GCA_041908065.1 Alphaproteobacteria bacterium
CGAAGCAATCCAGAGTCATAGAGCAACGACACTGGATTGCTTCGCCGCCAAGGGGCGGCTCGCAATGACGGCTCTTTATTCCCACCTGTTTTGCGTAAGAGCCACCAAAAAGTTAGAGCATTTTCCGTCAAAAGTTTATGAGCAAACCTAATCGGAAAATGCTCTAATTCGACACCGTATCCGGTATGACTACCATGCAGTTCTGGCCGCCGCGTATCATCCGCGTGCATATGGCGCGGGCTGTTTCCTTGTCCATTCCCATGAAGCGGGCGCGATAGACCGACGATCCGTCGCTGTAGGCCACCTTTTGCAGGATATGGTCGGATTTTCCGATCAATTGCGGCATGCTGCCGGCTATGCCGGACAAGGCTTGCTGTCCGGCGTTGGCGTCGTAATACGCGCCTATTTGCACTCCCCAGTTGGAGGGCGTTCCGTTATCGGCCGCTGTCGCGGTGGGCATTCCAGTGGAGGGCTGCGGCATCATGGATGGCGGAGGTTGGGGAATTGCGGGAGATTCTTGCGGTTGTTCCTCCCTCTCTCTGTAATTCGACGAACCGCCAGACGGTTTGGCGGGCAAGGCGACATATCCGGCATCGGTCACGCTTCTCGAGAAATGCGACGGCTCGCTGCCGGATTGCGGTATGTACGAGGCGGCTAGCGCGTTGCTCACCGAGGCGAACGATTGATCCAGCAATTTCGCCATGTGGTTGTCGCGGGAAGCGGCGGATCTGCCGCCGAACACTACGCCGATGAGGCGGGTATTGCCTTTGACGGCAGACGACACAAGATTGAAGCCGGAGGCGCGGATATATCCGGTTTTTATACCGTCCATGCCGGAATAGCGTTCCATAAGGTGGTTGTGGTTGTCGTGTTCGACGCCGTTGTAGACGAAGGTTTGAGTGCTGAAGCTGCGGTAGAAGCCGGGGTAATGGTATATAATGGCATGTCCCAGCATGGCCATATCGCGAGCGGTTGTTATCTGCGCCGGATTGGGAAGGCCGGAGGCGTTGCGGAAGGTCGTTCGGCTCATTCCTAGCGATCGCGCCTGAGAGGTCATCATTTGCGCGAATCCGGATTCGCTTCCGCCCAAGGCTTCGGCCAGCACCACGGCGGCGTCGTTGGCGGATTCGGTTATCAGGCCGAGAACGGCGTCAGAAACCTTGATGCTTTGTCCCGCCCGCAATCCCAATTTAGACGGCGATTGTCTGGACGCCAAGGCGGAGACCGGCAGCCGTTGCGACGGCGACAGCCTGCCCGATTCGATGGCTTGGAAGGTCATGTACAAAGTCATCATCTTGGTGAGAGACGCAGGATGCACCAAGCGGTCGGGATCGGTGGAGTGGATTATGCGTCCGGTTTGGGCGTCTATCACTATGTCGGCGTAGTTCCTAGACAGGTAGGCCGCCGGAGCTGAAGCGTCCGGCGCGGCTCTTTGTGGGCGGCTTTTAGCGATTCTGGAGCGGGCGGACCTTACGTTGGAGGATTTGTTGTTTTTTGCCACAACTTGTTTCTTTGGATTCCGCGCTTCGGCCTGATCCGCCGTAACGGCTAACAAAGGAACCGCCAGGGCCAGACATAAGGCTATTCTGACAGCCGTAACGATTAATTTCAGCTTGCTGAAACGTGACACCATGGAGCCTCGCAAGGTGGAGATTCGGGAGGCGATTATATCACCCCAAGGACGATGCTAAAAAGGTTAAAAATCATGGGTATTTGGACGTGTAACAAATCGTAATCGCTATTGATTATCGGAGGTGGGGGCTTTGGTTTACAACAGCCGTGTCGAGCGTTGACGCATGATTCGGGATTTACGATGTTTTTCAAGCATGAAGCCGGAAAATCAGTGTTTTCAGACGAGGGCGCGTTTGTGCCGCGCCAGCGCACCATTGCCCGCGAAGTGGCTTGTTCGGGTGTTGGCGTTCACTCCGGCGCGGTCGTCCGCATGCGCTTGCTTGCCGCCGAAAAAGACGAGGGCGTGAAGTTCATCCGCACCGATCTGAAGAACGGCGCCAGAACCGTAAAAGCCAGATGGGATAGCGTCACCGATACGCGGCTTTGCACCGTTATAGGCAATGACCACGGCGGCAGCGTGGCCACTATCGAGCATTTTATGGCCGCCGTCATGGCCTCCGCCATCGACAATCTTACGGTAGAAATAGACGGGCCGGAGGTTCCGGTGATGGACGGCAGCGCGGATCCGTTCATGTTCCTGCTGGATATGGCGGGAAGCGTCGAACAGGACGCGCCGCGACGCGAGATAATCGTCACCCGCAAAGTCGAGGTCGTGTCAAATGGCCGCTGCGCCGCCTTGTTGCCGAGCGACACCAGCAGTTTCAGCTTTTCCATGGATTTCGGCGGTAGGCCGATGTCTGGTCAAAGCTATGGCTTCGATTTCAACCGCGCTTCGTTCCGCAACCAGATAAGTCGCGCTCGAACCTTCGGGTTTTTCGAGGAAATAGACCATTTGAGAAAGCTCGGCTTCGCTCGCGGCGGTTCGTTGGATAACGCCATCGTCATCAAGGACGGCGGAGTGATGAACGAAGGCGGGTTGAGATACGAGGACGAGTTCGTCCGCCACAAGTTGCTGGACGCGGTGGGAGATTTGGCTTTGGCTGCAGCCCCCATAAGGGGCAAGTTCCACGGCGATTGCTCCGGCCACGCCATGAACAACATGCTGTTGCGGGCGTTGTTCGCCTCGCAAGACGCTTGGCGCATGGCCTGAAGGCCGGATTACACGTTTTCCCATTCTTGCGCATTCCATCGAATCTGTACAAATGTAGCGGCTGGGATGCTTTGCCGCTAGACCTCTTGCATAACCGCCATCATTGCGAGCCGCCACACCTTTAGTTTGGACAGCGTTAACGCTGTCGGGCGGTAAAGCAATCCAGAGGCGCGGGCGCAACGGCTCTGGATTGCTTCGCCGCCAAGGGGCGGCTCGCAATGACGGCTCTTTTTGGAAGGTAATACCCACCCGTTTTGCGTAAGAGCTAAATGCCCTTTAATACGCCCGCGCGAAGATCGCTTCTTGGGAGGCCGGTTTTCCGGTCAGCACGCATTTGCCGCCGTTGCCGGATTGTTCCAGCGGGATGCAGCGCACGGTAACGCCCAAGGGATCCAACGCCGCAAGCGATGCGGGATCTCCATACCACGGGGCGCGAACGAATCCCTGACCGGAGGCGAAGCCGTTTTCGTCGCCGCCCTTGGTGAAGTAATTCTCCAGCCCTTTGCAGTCGGTGATGTCGGTTACGGTTCTGGCGTCGCGAAACGCCAATGCCGCCTCGAACATGGATTTTTGTATCTCGGCCAGTTCATTTGCCGCTTTTCCGACGAACTCGGCGCGTGGCATGAACTTTTTTCCGTCTTTGAGGCGGTCGCGGCGGGTGAGGCAAACCTGTCCTCCGCTTACGTCGCGGGGGCCTATTTCCAGTAGCAGCGGCGCGCCTTTGCGGATCCATTCCCATTTTTTGTCGCCGCCGGCTATGTCGCGGTTGTCGATCTTGACGCGCAAGGGGCGTCCGCCGAAGGACTGCGCCTCCAGTTCGGATTTCAGCGCGGCGCAATAATCCATGGTGGCCTGAGCGTCGGCTCCCTCGCGCATGATGGGGCAGACGACTATCTGTTGCGCCGCGATGCGCGGCGGCATTTTCATGCCATCGTCGTCGGCGTGCGCCATGACGACCGCGCCCAAGAGGCGGGTTGAGACTCCCCACGAGGTCGTGTGGGCGTACTCCAACTCGCCGCCGCGCCCCTGAAACTTGATGTCGCAGGCTTTGGCGAAGTTTTGTCCCAAATAATGCGAGGTTCCAGCTTGAAGGGCGCGTCCGTCCTGCATCATCGCTTCGATGCAGAAGGTGTTGACCGCGCCCGGGAAACGCTCGTGCGGGGGCTTTTCGCCGGTGACGACGGGCAGGGCCAGACATTCCTCGGAGAACTGGCGGTAAACGTCCAGCATCAGGCGGGTTTCGCGCATGGCGCAATCATAGGTTTCGTGCGCGGTATGCCCTTCTTGCCACAGAAACTCCGCTGTCCGCAAAAGGATGCGGGGGCGCATTTCCCATCGCACGACGTTAGCCCATTGGTTCACCAGCAACGGCAGGTCGCGGTAAGACTGTACCCATTTGGACATGGATTCGCCGATGATGGTTTCCGAGGTGGGGCGGATGGCCAAAGGCTCTTCCAGCTCGCCGTCCGGCACCAGCTTGCCGTCCTTGATCGACAGGCGGTGATGGGTGACGATGGCCATTTCCTTGGCGAAGCCGTCCACATGCTCGGCCTCGCGCTGGAAATAACTGAGGGGGATGAAGAGCGGGAAGTAATAGTTTTCGTGGCCGGTTTCGCGGAAACGGCGGTCGAGATCGTCGCGCATCATCTCCCACGCGCCATATCCCCAAGCCTTCAGCACCATGCAGCCGCGCACGCCCGACAGTTCGGCGATGTCCGCGCTTCGCACCACCTGTTGATACCATTGGGCGTAATCGGCGGCGCGGGTGATGTTCAATGCGTTGTCTTTGGGCATGGTTGGCGTTTCCTGTTGAATAAAGTTGTTATTGCATGGCAGCGCACAGCTTCCAAAGTGGGCAGCCATGCGAGTCATGGGCAAAGCAAAGTCTACGGCCAAGGGCCGTCATTGCGAAGTTACGGCCAAAGGCCGTTATTGCAAAGTTACGGCCAAAGGCCGTCATTGCGAGCCGCCTCTTGGCGGCGAAGCAATCCAGTGCCGTTGCGCCCGTGACTTTGGATTGCTTCGCGTCGTAAGGGCGATGCTCGCAATGACGCCTCCTCTTGTTCGAATTGGGCATCCACCACTTTGCGTAACGCTTACGTTTTACTTCAAAGAACGAATTTCGACAAATCGGTGTTTTTGGCGAAGCCCTCGAGCTTTTCGCGGACATAGGCCGCGTTTATCTTTTGCGAGGTGTTCGGGCGGTCGCTGGCTTCAAAGCTGATTTCCTCTAACAGCCTCTCCAGCAACGTGTGCAGGCGGCGCGCGCCGATGTTTTCCACTCCGGCGTTTATCTCCTCGGCCAGCCGCGCCAGCTCGTCGATAGCGTCGGGAGAGAACTCCAGCGCGACTTTTTCGGTTTCCATTAAGGCGCGATACTGGCGGATAAGGTTGGCTTCGGGTTCCATCAATATGCGTCGAAAATCTTCGCGGGAGAGTGGTTTCAGCTCGACGCGGATGGGCAGGCGTCCTTGCAGCTCCGGCAAAAGGTCGGATGGTTTGGCGAGGTGGAACGCGCCCGAAGCGATGAACAGGATGTGATCCGTGTTCACGGTTCCGTGGCGGGTTGACACCGCCGTGCCTTCGATAAGAGGCAGCAAGTCGCGTTGCACACCCTCGCGGCTGACGTCGCCGCCGCCTCGGATCGTTTCGCCGCGCGAGGCGATTTTGTCGATTTCGTCCAGAAACACGATGCCGTTTTGTTCCACGTTGTCGATAGCCTCAGCCACCATTTTATCCTGGTCCAGCAGCTTTTCGGATTCTTCGGATTCCAGAACTCGACGAGCTTCGTTCACAGACAGTTTGCGCGGCTTGGTGCGCGCGCCGCCCATGGCTTTGCCGATCATCTCGCCTATGTTGATCATCCCCATCTGCGCCCCGGGCATCCCGGGCACGTCGAAGGTGGGCAGGGAGGCCGATCCGCTATCTTGCACTTGTATTTCGATTTCGCGTTCGCCGAGTTCTCCGTCGCGCAGCATTTGCTTAAATTTCATGCGAGTTTCTGGCGCGGCGTTCTCGCCCACAAGCGCGTCTAAAAGACGACTTTCGGCGGCGGCGGCGGCGCGTTCGGTCACCTCGCGGCTCATGCGTTCGCGGGTCAGCTTGATGGAAACCTCCACCAGATCGCGAACGATTTGTTCGACATCGCGCCCGACGTATCCGACTTCGGTAAAGCGCGTGGCCTCGACCTTCAGAAAGGGAGCCTCGGCCAATTTAGCCAGACGCCGCGCTATTTCGGTTTTGCCGACGCCGGTGGGGCCCATCATCAGGATGTTTTTGGGCAAAACCTCCTCTCGTAATCCGTCCGGCAGTTGTTGGCGACGCCAACGGTTGCGGAGGGCGATGGCCACGGCGCGCTTGGCCTCGTTCTGCCCCACTATGTGGCGGTCAAGTTCAATGACTATTTCGCGGGGCGAGAGGTGGGGCATTAAGTTGGTTCTCCTCAAGACGGTGGATCGTTATTCTAAGCATATGTTCTCTAAAAGACAGCGCGTCATTGCACAGTTACAGCCAAAGGCTGTCATTATCGAAGTCACAGCCAAAGGCTGTCATTATCGAAGTCACAGCCAAAGGCTGTCATTATCGAAGTCACAGCCAAAGGCTGTCATTGCGAGCCGCCCCTCTTTGGTTTGGACAGCGTTAAACGCTGTCGGGCGGCGAAGCAATCCAGCGCCGTCGCTCCATGACTCTGGATTGCTTCGCCGCCAAGGGGCGGCTCGCAATGACGCGCTGCGCCTTTGGCCATAGACCCCGCATGACTGTCTATTCCTGTTTTCGTACCAATCCGATGTCGGATAGAAGCCGCTTTTATAAACCATCGGCTCCGGCCTTCGGCGGATGACGCCTAGGCGCGGAGCCGATTTGCAACATAAAGGCGGGCGACGGAATCGGCGTCGCCCGCCTTTTCGGCTTACTTCGCGTCCTTGGCCGCTTTACCGCCGCGCTTAGATTTTTCCTTCATCTTTTCCATGCAGGAAGTCTTTTCTCCGGCGTCGCTCATCGCGGCGCAATGTTCTTCCATCTTTTTACGCATGGAATCGCGGCGGGCATCTCGTTCCGCCATCATCTTTTCGTGCATTTCCTTCATTTCTTTTTGGTTTTCCATGCACTTAGCTTTGCCAGCATCTTCCTTTATTTCTCCGCAGCGGGCTTCCATCTTTTTCATGGCGGCGTCGTGCTTGGCCTTGCCTTCTTCCATCATTTTCTCGTGCATATCGCGCATCTTTTCGCGATCGGCGGACATTTCAGCCTTTTGCTTGGCCATTTTCTCGTGCAGAGCCTCCATTTCCTTGTGCATGGATTCCATCTTGGCGTTGCCGGAAACGTCAGGGGCAACTTGGCTCTCGGCGCGAGCCGGAGAAACTGCCAAGACTAAAGCCAGAGCCGAAAGGCACAGGGTTCCGCGCAGAAGTTTGGAGAATTTGCTGTCCGTCATTTCTACCTCCTTTTGGGTTTAATCGGCGGCGAATCGCCGTCTTATGTCGATGATATTCGTGCAGCAATGCGTTCGCATTGTGGCAAACAAAAGGATAAAATAAGGCCATGAGAAGTTATGTGAAACATCTTTTGTTCCTTTTTCTCGATGAAAGGAGCCGCTGGTTTTTATGGCTGCCGGTGGGGATTGGCTGCGGCGTCGTCGCTTATTTTTCCCTGTCGTTCGAGCCTTCGGCTTATTTTCTGGCCGCGACGCCTGCGCTTATCGCATTGATTTCCATCTCTATATTGTCGGCTGAACGGCTTCCTAGGGCAATCTCCGCCTTGGGCGTATTGGCGGTCTTGCTGTGCTTTGCCGCCGGATTCAACGCCGCCCAGACCGAAACGCTGTTGGCCGAAACCAGAATGATGGACTTCGCCATAGGTCCGACGGAAGTGGAGGGAAGGTTGATGATGGCCGAGCCTACCGCGGACGGGGCTAGGCTGACGCTGAAGGATTTGCGGATAGACCGCATGGACGAGGGCAAGATTCCGTCCATGGTTCGCATTCGGGTCAAAAAGCGCGCCGACGAAATGCCGGCTCCCGGGGCGCGGGTGCGGCTTTTGGCCGAATTGAGGCCGTTTAGCGATCCGGTTGCGCCGTTCGCCTACGATTTCCGCCGCCAGTCTTTCTTCAAAGGGTTGGGCGGCAGCGGATGGTCGTACGGGGGAGTCGAGACGGTTGAAGAATATTCTCCCCATGACGTTTCTTGGCGCGACCGGTTTTCGTTGTGGATGGAGAGCCTACGCCGAGATCTGGCGCGCCGCGCCGCCGCAGCGACCGCAGGCGGCGACGTGGCGGCCATTACCACCGCGCTTTTGACCGGCGAGCAAAGCGGAATAGGGGCGGAAGCCATGCAGGACATGCGTGCTTCGGGGCTGTCGCACTTGCTTTCCATATCGGGAATACACGTCAGCATGATGGGGGCTTTGGTGTATTTCCCTTTGCGGGCTTTGTTGGCGTTGTTTCCATGGGTGGCCTTGCGCTTTTCCATCAAGAAATGGTCGGCCGGCGCGGCTATCGCCTCCACGGCGGCCTATACCATGCTGATAGGGCCGCAGACGCCCACTCTCCGCTCCACGCTGATGACCGGCATCGTGATGCTGGCGATAATCGTGGATCGAAGGGCATTGAGCATGAGAATGGTGGCCATATCGGCGGCGGCGGTGATGCTTTTGTATCCGGATGGGTTGATGGGGCCCAGCTTTCAGATGTCGTTCGCCGCAGTTTTGGCGATGGTGGCCGCATTCGAAAAGCCGATGGACAAGGCTTTGGCCGAGGGAAGCATGGATGCGGCGGCCACGGCGTCGCTGGGCGGAGGATGGACGGGGCGGGTGTTAAAGCCGTTGGCGGGGATTGCGTTGACTTCTCTGGTGGCGACGGCGGCCACGGCTCCGTTCACGTTGTACCATTTTCAAAACTTCAGCTTTTACGGAGTGGTGGCCAACATGCTGGCCGTGCCGTTGACCAGCTTTGTGATAATGCCTTGCGTTTTGGGAACTTATATCGCCGCTCCGTTCGATCTGGAGGAGTGGTTCATTATCGGGGCGGGATGGGGCGTAAGCCTTTTGACGACAATAGCCCATGAAATAGCCTCGTGGCCCATGGCCTTGCTGTATCTTCCCGCCATGCCCACGGCTGCTTTTCTGGTCGCGATAGCCGGAGGCCTGTGGATTTGCATCTGGAAAGGCCGATGGAGAGCTGCCGGACTAATCCCGTTGGCGATAGGAATGGCTTATCCACTTTATTCCGAAAGCCCCGACGCGTTTATCTCCGAGGACGGCAAGGAATGGGCAGTTGTTCTGGCCGACGGCAGGATGGCGGTCTCGGGCGACGACCACGATAAATTCGTGCCTAAGCAATGGCGGCAGCGGCTTGGCAATCCCGAAGCGGTTGAATTAAAGGACGCGAACCCCGAAATAGACGGATTGCGTTGCGATCAACAGGGATGCGTGTACGGCAAGTTCGGCAAGTCCATAGCCTTTCCGGCCACGGTCGAGGCGGCTTGGGAGGATTGTCGCGCGGCGCACGCGGTTTTATCGCCATTCTTTGTGGCCGATTGCCGCTCCGAGGTGATAATCGACAAGGAATCGTTGCGCGAACATGGGGCGCATTCGTTGTTTTTTTCACACGATGGTATTGAAATTTGGAACTCCCGCGGCGCGAGAGGGCAACGCCCGTGGTCTTTGGGATGGAATGGCGGCCAAGGGGAGCGGCACAGATAAGCGTTGCTGTTCGCCATCATTTTATCCTCGAAACTTGATCCGGATCTCTTGCGGCAAGGTGGAGGACGATCGCTTTGGGATAGGGCGGGATTTTTAAGTGACAATTATCTCGCGAGGGATTACTTTCCAGATGATCCAGCGCATTTGTTCCGGCGCAAAACTTCCGAGGTAACAAGATGAAAACATGCCTGCTCGTGGACGACAGCAAGGTTATACGCAAGGTTGCTCGCCAGATATTCGAGGCTTTGGGTTTCAGCTGCGACGAGGCCGAAGACGGCAAGATCGCGTTGGGTTTTTGCGAGAAGAAAATCTATGACGTGGTGTTTTTGGACTGGAATATGCCGGTCATGAACGGGATCGAGTATCTGCGCGCTTTGCGCCATATGCCGAACGGCGACAAGCCCGTGGTCATATTCTGCACCACCGAAAACGACATGAAGCACATACAGGAGGCGTTGGCCTCTGGAGCCAACGAGTACATCATGAAGCCTTTTGATGTGGACATCGTCCGCAGCAAGCTGATTCAACTTGGATTGATGGAGGCTTTGTAATCTAACATGTCCGTTTATCCGACATCAGGCGGTTCGTCTTCGGACGAAAATTTGGACGTTTATCGCGTCATGATCGTTGACGATTCCACGGTGATTCGCGGCGCCATAGCTCGCGCCTTGGAAGCTGATCCGGCGATAACCATCCTGTCGTCCGTAAGCAACGGCGAAATGGCGATCGCCACCTTGAAGCGCGAATCCGTGGACGTGGTGGTTTTGGACATAGAAATGCCGGTGATGGACGGGCTTACGGCTTTGCCCAAGCTGAAGGAAGTCGATTCGGCGGTTCAAATAATAATGTCATCCACTTTGACGCAGAGGAACGCGGAAATCAGTCTTCGCGCCATGTCGTTGGGGGCTACGGATTATATCGCCAAGCCGTCGTCGGCGCGCGATCTTTTGGGGGCTGACGGATTTAACCGCGAGTTGACCGAAAAGGTGAAGGCGTTGGGCGCGTTGGCTAGACGCACAGGCGTGCGGTTGCCGCCGGGCGGACCGCCGCGCCGCGCCGCCGCGTTGGCTGGACTTGCCAAGCCTAAGCCAGTTGCGGCGGCTCCGGCGGTTTCGTCCGCGCTGCAAAAGGCTGTGACGCCTGCGCCCCAGTCTGCGCCTGCATCTCCGTCGGCAGCTGCGCCGCAGAAAAAGTCACTGTCTTTGCGGAGCGATCCGATAATGAAGCCGGATGTGATCGCCATCGGCAGCTCGACCGGCGGGCCGCAGGCTCTTTTTCGGGTCATCAAGGATATGGGGGCGGGGCTGTCGCAACCGGTGGTGATAACCCAGCATATGCCAGCCTCTTTCACCGCCATATTGGCCGAGCACATAACCAAGCAGTGCGGGGTCAAATGCTCCGAGGCCAAGGAAGGCGATCAGCTGGAGGGGGGGAAGTTCTATGTCGCCCCGGGCGATTACCACATGCTTATCGAACAGCGCGGCGGAGTCTACAAGGTGAAACTCGTCAAGGATCCTCCGGAGAATTTCTGCCGTCCCTCCGTAGATCCGATGTTGCGTTCCTTAGTGGCTTCTTATGGCAAGCGGATTTTGACGGTGATATTGACCGGAATGGGGCAAGACGGACTGAAGGGCGGGGAGGCCGTCGTCAAGTCCGGAGGGGCTGTCATAGCCCAAGACGAAGCGACCAGCGTTGTATGGGGAATGCCGGGGGCGGTGGCGATGGCCGGAATATGTTCGGCAATTCTTCCGATTAACGACATAGGCGCGTTTGTGCGACAAACGGCGACGAGGCTGCGAGCATGAAACCGGAAGATTTCGATCTTTTTTCGACTTTGGTGCGGCAAAGATCCGGTTTGGTTCTGACCCGCGACAAAGCGTATCTGCTCGAATCGCGGCTTACACCTATAGCTAGGAAATGGAATCTAAAGACGTTGGAGGAATTGGCAAGCTCGGTTCGTACCAAGCGCGAAGAGGCTATGTTGCGCGACATAACCGAGGCGATGACCACCAACGAATCTTTCTTTTTCCGCGATCAAAAGCCATTCGATCAATTTCGCAACAACCTGTTGCCCAAGTTTCTGGCTTCGCGCGCGTCGAAGAAGCAACTGCGAATCTGGTCGGCGGCGTCCTCCAGCGGACAGGAAGCCTATTCGCTGGCCATGATTTGCGCCGAGGAGGCTGCCAAGCTGCAAGGGTGGAAGGTGGAGATAATCGGAACGGACTTATCTGCGGAAATGGTGGAACGCGCCAAGGGCGGGGTTTATTCGCAATTCGAGGTGCAACGCGGATTGCCCATCACTATGCTGGTCAAATATTTCCAGCAGATAGGTTCCGACAAATGGCAGATAAAGGAACCGATCCGCAAAATGGTTCAATTCCGCGAAGCCAATCTGTTGCAGGATTTCGGCCCCATCGGCGTGTTCGACATAGTGTATTGCCGCAACGTGCTCATATATTTCGATCAGCCCACCAAAGCCAAGGTTTTAGACGGCATCAGCGCGCACATGTCCCCCGATGGCGTGCTGTTTTTGGGGGGGGCTGAGACGGTTTTAGGCATAACAGAAAAATTCAAGCCTGCCGACGGCGAGCGCGGTATGTACGTTCTGGGAAGCAGCGGCGTTTCCGCTGTTCGCCAGACGGTTGCGTAAAGCCGTCATCTATCCTGTCACAGCCAAAGGCTGTCATGTGAAGTCACAGCCAAAGGCTGTCATTGCGAGCGGCCTTCTTCAGGCCGCGAAGCAATCCAGTGCCGTTGTTCCATGACTCTGGATTGCTTCGCGTCGCAAGGGCGACGCTCGCAATGACGGCATCCTTCAGCCTCCCCCCAAAAAATCCAATATGTAAATCGGGGGATTTTAACAGGGTAGATGACGGCGCTTGATGCTGCGGGTGGCTGCAAAATTACCTACCCGTTTTGGATAATAGTCGGAAAAACCTATGAGCGTTACTCGCCGCCAAGTCATGGCTGCGCGCGTCCGTATCGAGCCGTTATTTCGTTTCCCGAAGTCTTTCGCTCCAACCATGCCCACAGCTGGTCGCCTATCGAGAAATGCCACCACTCGGTCGGATGGCGGCGGAAACCGGCTTCGCCCATTACCTTATGCAAAAGCTCGCGGTTGGAATGGGCGCGGCGGCCTTTTTCGTCGGAGGAGTTAAGAAAATAGTTGGGATTGGAACGGTCGGAGTTTTCGTCCAAAGGCGAGCCCATGTCTACCTCGCGTCCGGCCTCGTCCATTAAGGTGCAGTCGATCGCGGCTCCGGTGCTGTGCAAGGGCGGAGTGGCAGGATCGTCGCTGGGGATAGCCCACAAGCGCAAGGTTTTTTCCGTTACGGCATCGCGTTGCTGGGGGGAAAGGTTTTCGGGATTCCATCCGGCGCGGATGGCGTTTAAGGCGAAATCCCTCCCCACCATGAACGCTTGCACAGTATTCGGCCTCCAAGCGTCGAAAATCAGGATTTTCCAGCCAGCATGGGCGTTTTCCAGCAGGGATGCGGCCTTGGTCAAGGCGTTCAACACGCCGATTCTAAGATGCCACGGGGTTAGGCCGCCATATGGCGCGCCGGCGGCGGCGTAGGGCGGCGGGTCATAAAAGGCGAACATTCCGTTTTGCGGGATGGGGGACATGGCCTCGCCGCATTCGACGATAGGGATTTTTCTGTACTCTTTGTTGTCCATGTTTTAGACCTGATGGCGATTATCGGCACTTTAGACGCAATCGGCCGTTCGGCGCAATCGGAATGGGATGCCGGAGGTGGACGTTGGACGAGAAAGAGCTTTGCGGCAAGGCAGTGGGCAATGGCGGCAAAACTGGCCGCATGGAAAGATTAGCGGCGGCTTTGCGCGACAATTTGCGCCGTCGCAAGGAGCAACAGCGGGAAAGATCCTTCGAGGCCGACAAGAAGGCCGATTAGATGGAAGAGGGATTTCATAAGGCGAGGCAGACATGGCTATAATGTCCGATAAATGGATACGCGATCAGGCCAAACTGAACGGCATGATCGAGCCGTTCGAGGAAAAGCAGCGTCGCGAGGGCGTGATTTCCTACGGCCTTTCGTCTTACGGCTACGACGCGAGAATATCGGACGAGTTCAAGATATTCACCAACGTCGACAACGCCGTTGTGGATCCCAAGAATTTTTCCGAAACCAGCTTTGTGGATCGCAAGACCGATGTGTGCGTCATTCCGCCCAATTCGTTCGCCTTATCGCGCACGGTCGAATATTTCCGCATCCCACGCGACGTTTTGGTGATATGCCTCGGCAAATCCACCTATGCTCGTTGCGGGCTTATAGTCAACGTCACGCCGCTGGAGCCGGAGTGGGAAGGCCATGTGACGCTGGAGATCTCCAACACTACGCCGTTGCCAGCTCGCGTTTACGCTAACGAGGGAGTTTGCCAATTCCTGTTTTTGAAGGGCGATAGTCCGTGCGAAACCTCCTACGCCGATAAAGGGGGCAAGTACATGGGGCAAACCGGCGTGACTTTGCCGAGGATGTAGTTCCTGCGGGGGAAACTTTATGGACAGCATGAGAATCCGTGGCGGCAAGCCGCTTAGGGGAAAGATACACATCAGCGGGGCCAAGAACGCCGCGTTGCCGCTGTTGGCGGCCAGCCTTTTGTCGGACGAGACGCTGACGCTCGACAACGTGCCGCAACTGGCCGACATCGCCACCATGGCCAATTTGCTGGGGCAACACGGGGTTTCCATAAACCTCGACGGAACCTCGCGCCAATCGGCTCCCACCGGACGCACCATCGAGCTGTCCGCCAAAACTATATCCAGCGTCTTAGCTCCCTACGATCTAGTCAGGAAAATGCGAGCCAGCATCCTAGTTTTGGGACCCTTGGTGGCTCGCTGCGGCGAGGCCAAGGTTTCCTTGCCGGGCGGCTGCGCCATCGGCACTCGTCCGGTCGATCTGCATATCGCCGCTTTGGAGCGCATGGGGGCGGAAATTTCCATAGCCGACGGCTATATCAACGCCAAGGCCAAGGGCGGTCTGCGCGGGGCAGAAATAGCCATGTCGGGCGTGACCGTCACCGGAACCGAAAACATAATGATGGCCGCCGTGTTGGCCAAGGGCGAGACGGTAATCATCAACGCGGCGCGGGAGCCGGAGGTGTCGGATCTGGCGCAATGCTTGGTCGCAATGGGCGCGGAAATAGACGGCATCGGCACGGACAGGTTGCGCGTCATAGGCAAGGATCGTTTGCGCGCCGCCAGACATTCCGTCATGCCGGACAGGATAGAGACCGGAACTTTCGCCATGGCGGCGGCCATAACCGACGGCGATTTGGAGCTGGTGGGAGCCAGAATGGACACGCTGAAGGCCGCTTGCATAGCCTTGGGCGATGCGGGGGTGCTGATAGAGGAAACGGCGTCAGGGATGCGGGTGCGCCGCAAGGACAAGAACATGCGCGGCGTTGACGTGACGACCGAACCTTTCCCCGGATTCCCGACCGATCTTCAGGCGCAGATGATGGCCACCATGTGCTTGGCGGAAGGGGCTTCGATGATCACCGAGACCATATTCGAAAATCGCTTCATGCATGTGCCGGAGCTGGCGCGGATGGGCGCGGACATAACGGTGCATGGATCGTCGGCGATGGTGCGCGGGGTAAAGTCGTTAAAGGGCGCGCCGGTCATGGCAACAGATTTGCGAGCTTCCGTGTCTTTGGCTTTGGCCGGATTGGCCGCCGAGGGAGAAACCGTCCTTAACCGCATTTACCATCTGGATCGCGGCTACGAGCGTTTGGAGGAGAAACTTGGCGCGTGCGGGGCTGAAATTGAGCGAGTCAAGGACGCTGCATGACCCCCTACCAGCCGGTTAAGCTGCGCGCTTTGGACGCCGAGGACGTGCAGGTCATAGCCTCGATCATGCAGGACGCCATAGCTCCGGTGGAGGAAATGGCGTATCGGCCTGAAGACAAAAGTTTCGTGATGGCGGTTCATCGCTTTATATGGGATTGCGGAGAAGGCGAAAAGTGCTTTCACCGCGTCCACTGCGCTATCGACGCTAGAGGCGTGCAAAATCCCCGTTTTCACGGATTTTCCCGCAGTGACGGCGAAAAGATGCTGGATCTTCTGACCATGGGGGTCGAAGGCGGTTTTTTGCATCTTGTGTTTGCGGGAAACGCGGCCATAAAGCTGGAGTTGGGGGAGGATTGGAGCCTTCTTATAGCCGATTTCGGGGAGCCATGGCCGGTATCGCGCAAGCCCGAACATTCCCATATATCCGACGCCACTTGACGAAAGCCCGCAAAAGCGCGACTTTCGCCTCCGTCGCGTAACGAAAGGACGTTTTATGTCGAAGGAAGATCTTATAGAATTCGAAGGCGTGGTGACCGAGCTTTTGCCCAACGCCATGTTCCGCGTGAAGTTGGACAACGGTCACGAAGTGTTGACGCATACCTCAGGTAAAATGCGGAAAAACCGTATTCGCGTCCTTGTCGGCGACAAGGTGAACGTCGAGATGACGCCATACGATCTCAGCAAAGGGCGCATCACCTTCCGGCATAAATAGCCTTTAACCCCGTTTTAACCAAAAAAGTACGATTGTCGAAAGTGCTGGATGATTTTCCAGCACTTTTGATTTTTTGTCTTTTAAACGGTTGGGGTGGGAGGCGCTGCGGATGCAGATAGATATGCGCGTGATGGAGCTTTTGTCCTCCAGAATATGCCACGATATAATCAGTCCGGTCAGCGCGATAAGCAACGGGGTCGAGCTGATAGAGGATATCGGCGGCTCGGTGGTTGACGAGGCCATGAAGCTGATAGGCGACAGCGTTGGACATGCGTCGCGTCGCCTTAGGCTGTTCCGCATGGCTTATGGCCGTGCCGGAAGCGAGGAAAACCTTCCGGCACGCGATGTCCGTCAGGTCGTCGAGCAATATATGGCTGGAGGCAAGGTCAAGCTGGATTGGCCTGAAAACGCCATAGGCGATGGAATTGTCGCCTCCAAGGGCGCGCTGAAGGTGATTATAAACCTGATAATCGTGGGCGAGGAGCTTCTGGCCTATGGCGGAGGCATATCCATACGTTCGTCGGACGACGGCAAAAAGTGCGACATAGAAGTGACAGGTCGGAACGCTCGGATGTCGGAGCAGATACAATCCGCTTTGGAGGGCAATTCCACTGTTGAAGAGATAACTCCTCGTAGCGTACAATCATACGTGACGGGGAGATTCGCGGCCTGCTTCGGGTTGATTCTCCGTCATTCCTCACCTGCGGAGGATCGCGTCGAATTCGCGTTGTCCGCATCTGCCGATCAAGTATCCGATGGCGATGGTAAAGCAGTTTCGATGGAGCCGATCGCCAGCACGGCTTCGGTTTGACGCTTTGTGATTTCCTCTCGCGTCGTTGCGCTTGCTGACGGGCGGTCGAGATGAATACGGTTGAATGTTGTCGATGTAGATGTTCGTTAATCCTTCCTGGCCATGATAGGCCATTCCCGCCCTTACCCTTTCCTAGATGGATGACGCCATGGACGATCTGCTTAGAGAATTTCTCACCGAAACCACGGAGAGCATTGCCCAGATAGATGTGGAGCTGGTCAAGCTGGAGCAAAACCCCAATAATCCGGAGTTGCTCAGCAGCATTTTCCGCCTCGTTCATACGGTCAAGGGAACCTGCGGGTTTTTGGGGTTGCCGCGTCTGGAGCACGTCGCGCATGCCGCCGAGAATATACTGGGAAAATTCAGGGACGGAGAGCTGCCGGTAACCCCGCACGCTGTCAGCCTTATCCTCAGGTCTATAGACACGATCAAGAGCCTTATGGCCGTGCTCGAAGAAACCGAATCCGAGCCGGCGGGCGATGACAAGGATCTTATAAACGAATTGAACGCGATGGCGGAAGGCGGGGCGGCGGGGGTAGGTTCCTCTGCGCCGCAGGAGGCTTCCGATAAAGGCGAGGGCGAAGAAATGTCGGATGGCGGCAGTGGCGATGAAATCGGCGCGGTTTCCGCCGAGACAGAGACAGGTGAAGACGCTGGCAAGGCCGCCGCTCAGTCGGTGCCGGTATCGAAAAAGCAGGAGTTGAAACCGGTCGAGGAACATACGGCCAAGGAATCGGCCATCGCCAGCCAATCGATTCGCGTCAGCGTGGATCAGCTGGAAAACTTGATGGTTATAGCCAGCGAGCTGGTTTTGACCCGCAATCAGTTGATGCAGATACTCCGTAGCCAAAAAGACAGCCCGTTCGCCACACCCCTTCAACGTTTGAACCACGTCACGTCGGAACTTCAAGAAGGCGTGATGAAGACGCGAATGCAGCCTATAGGCAACGCATGGTCGAAACTGCCTCGTATTGTGCGCGATTTATCGGTCGAGCTTGGCAAGAAAATAGACTTGCAGATGATAGGGGCGGAAACTGAATTGGATAGGCAAGTATTGGAGCTGATCAAGGATCCGTTGACCCACATGGTGCGTAACTCCGCCGATCACGGAATAGAGGTTCCGGCGGATCGCTTGCGCGCCGGAAAGTCGGAATTGGGAACAATAACCCTGAACGCCTATCACGAAGGCGGCCACATCATCATAGAAATAAGCGACGATGGGCGCGGGCTTGCTATCGAAAAGATAAAGGCCAAGGCGTTGCAGAACGGCATAGCCACCGAGTCCGAGATGGCCGGAATGTCGGATCAGCAGATAATGCAGTTTATCTTCCGTCCGGGGTTTTCCACCGCCGCCAAGGTCACTTCGGTTTCGGGGCGCGGCGTCGGCATGGACGTGGTCAAGACCAATATAGAGAAGCTCGGCGGCACGGTTGATTTGCAATCGACCGAGGGCAAGGGATCCCGCTTCCTTATCAAGATACCTTTGACGTTGGCCATCGTTTCGGCGTTGATAGTGGAATGCGCTAAGGAGCGGTTCGCGATTCCCCAGATAAGCGTTGTGGAGCTGGTTCACGTCTCGGCGCGCAGCGAGTACAAGGTGGAGCATATCAACAGCACTCCGGTGCTGAGGTTGAGGAATCGCCTGCTTCCTCTGGTGTCTTTGCAGCGCACATTGCAGCTCGGCGACGAGAAGGCCAACTCGGAAAACACCTTCATAGTCGTTATCCATGTGGGCAGCTCGACCTTCGGCATCATTGTGGATCGCGTGTTCGACACCGAAGAAATTGTCGTGAAGCCTGTCTCGCCGATATTGCGGAACATTTCCGTATTTTCGGGGAATACGATACTGGGCGATGGCAGCGTGATCATGATCTTGGATCCGAACGGAATCGCCTCCCATGTCGGCGAAATCGGCGATGGCGGGAGCGCGGCGCACCATAAGACCCACGGGGCGCAAAGCGGACGTTCGGACGGCAAGCAGTCATTGCTTTTGTTCCGCGCCGGAAACGCCGCTCCCAAGGCGGTTCCTTTGTCGCTGGTAGCCCGCCTGGAAGAAGTAGAGGCGGCGGCAGTAGAGTATTCGGATGGCAAGCCGGTGGTGCAATATCGCGGCAAGCTGATGCCGTTGGTTCCGACCGAATCCGGAGTTGAGGTTAGGAAGGACGGGCAGCAACCCATATTGGTGTTTAGCGATCGCGAGCGCAGCATGGGGTTGATGGTCGACGAGATAATCGACATTCTCGAAGATAAGTTGCAGATCAATCTTTCGGCGCAGCGCCCGGGTTTCCTCGGTAGTGCCATAATAATGGGCAAGGCCACCGATGTCATAGACACCGGATACTATCTGTCTCAGGCTTTCCAAGACTGGTTCGGCGTCAATAGCGACGGCGCGTTCGGCGAGGATACCAGCAAGCGCGTTCTTCTGGTCGACGACAGCCCGTTCTTCCGCAATCTTTTGGCCCCGTTGTTGACGGTGGCGGGATATGCGGTCACAACGGCGGAGAATCCGGCGCAGGCTCTTAAGATGCAGGAGGATGGCGACGATTTCGACGTTATCGTCAGCGACATCGAGATGCCCGGGATGAACGGCTTCGATTTCGCCAGCGCGGTGCGCCGCGAAGGCGGAAGATGGAGCAAACTTCCGTTCATAGCCTTGTCGTCGCACGCCACTCCGCGCGATCTGGAGAGGGGACGCCAGTCAGGATTTACCGATTATGTGGCTAAGTTCAACCGCGACGCCTTGTTGACCACTTTGCAACAAGCCTTTGGAAACGCAGGGGGTAACTGATGAGCAATTCCGAAACGAACGAACCTTCGAAGTCTTCCTCACGTTCGCTGGAGGTGGTCGAAAAGCAGGCTACGAATGAATTCGTCACTATGACGATAGAAAATCAGACCTTTGGAATCCCCGTGCTTCAGGTTCAGGACGTGTTGGGGCCGCAGCGGATAACGCGGGTTCCTTTAGCCCCGCGCGAGGTCGCCGGTTCGCTGAACCTTCGTGGCCGCATAGTCACGGCCATAGACGTAAGGGTGCGGCTGGGGCTTCCCAGCAGCGGCAATAGCGAAAACGATATGAGCATAGTCGTGGATTACGACGGCGAGTTTTATAGCCTGATAGTGGATCAGGTTGGCGAGGTCATGTCCCTTCCGGCGACGGATTTCGAGAAGAATCCTTCCACCATGGACGAACGCTGGCGCGAGGTTTCCGACGGCGTGTATCGCCTTAAGGACGCTTTGTTGATAGTTTTGGACGTCAAGCGTCTATTGAATCACGAGGCTTTGGGCATCGCGGCTTAGCTGTTTAGCGGGCTCCGCTTGCCAACCTTATCGCGGCTCTTACGCAAAACGGGTGGGTAGGGTCGTCATTGCGAGCCGCCTTCTTCTGGCGGCGAAGCAATCCAGAGCCGTTGCGCCTATGGCACTGGATTGCTTCGCCGCCAAGGGGCGGCTCGCAATGACGGTGCTTGCTGCCCGCTTTGCTGCAAAATTATCCATAAATTTCGCGTAAGAGCCGTGAAGCGCGGGCTATTCAGGGAAACATCGCCGTTTGTTCAAGCGCGGCGGATTCGGGGAAGCCGAACATGATGTTCATGTTTTGCACCGCCTGTCCCGAAGCTCCTTTGATCAGATTGTCGATAGCACTTAGGAGGATGATCCTGCCAGAAGGGCGGTCGGCTAGTACATTTATCTGGCAAAGGTTGGTTCCGCGCACATGGCGGGTGCTGGGCAAGCGCGAGGGAGGCAGAAGTTCCACGAAACGCTCGCCGGAATAGGCGGATTCTAAGGCGGCGCGGGCGTCGGCGACGGTGGCCTTGCCCGACAGGCGGGCGTACGTGGTGGCCAAAATGCCGCGATTTATCGGCACAAGATGGGGAGTGAAGCTGACGATTATTTCGCGCCCCGCCGCTTCGGAAAGCCCTTGCTCGATCTCCGGCGTGTGGCGGTGGGAGGCTACGCCGTAGGCCTGAAAGCCTTCGGCCACCTCGCAGAACAGGCTTCCGGTCTTAAGCTCGCGCCCCGCGCCGCTGTTTCCCGACTTCGCGTCTATCACGATGTCGTCGCTTGCGACGATTCCGGCTTTTAAAAGAGGCAACAGCGGCAGTTGCGCCGCCGTCGGATAACACCCGGGATTGGCCACCAGCCGCGCTTTCTTTATCAGGTCGCGGTGCGCTTCAGGCAGTCCATACACCGCCATAGGTTGCAAGCGCGGCGCGGCATGGGGCTGGCCGTACCATTTTTCATAAGTCGCGGTGTCGGAAAGGCGGAAATCCGCCGACAAATCCACGACGCGAGTTTTTTCCGGCAACGCGGCCACGAGGCTTTGCGCCTTGCCGTGGGGAACGGCGCAGAACACGAGGTCGATGGCGGAAAAATCCACACCATCTACGCGGCGGAGATCCGGCAAGCGGCAAGACGATAGGTGGGGAAACACCGCGCCTATCGGTTGTCCCGCGCTTTTTTCGGCGATCAGGGCGGAAATGGCCACATGGGGATGGGGCAGGAGGAGCCGTATCAGCTCGGCTCCGGTGTATCCGCTAGCTCCGGCAATGGCGACGTTTATTTTTGCGGCATTCATGGCGGAGCCCCTAGTTTACTTGTCAGCGGACGATTGCAGCGGGCGCATCAAATTGCACAGGCTGCCGCTGCATTTAATCAGCAAGGCGTCGGGCGGCTTGGCCTTGCCTTCTTCGGCCTTCATGTCCGGCATGGCGCAATCGACGCGATAGACGGTGGTTCCGTCGGCCCCCAAGGTTTGGCTGAAGACCGCGATTTTCTTGGGCAGACAGTTGTTCAATCTTGCCACTTCGCGGGCTTCGGCTTGCGAGGCGGCGTGGACGTCTTGGGGTAACGCGACCGCCGCCAAAGCGGCCATGAACAGCGACGTGACCGCCAAGCATCTCATCATTTTGAAACCGGCACAGTCGGTTCGCCGGAGGACTTTTTCGCGCCGGATTTGGCTGGCTTTTCAGGCGCGGCCTTGGATGCAGCCGGAGCCGGATTAGCCGCAGGAATCGGCGCAGGCGCAGTCGGCGCGGCGTCGGGGGGCGATTTTTGTTCCGATTGCTCGGTCTGCTCTTGCTTGGAGGATTCCGCCGCAGCTTCGGCGTTGGCGCGGTGTTTGGATCCGGCCATGATGCCCAAAACGAGGCTGGTGCATATGAACAAAGTGGCGATTATCGAAGTGGCGCGGGTCATTATGTTGGCCGATCCCTTGGCGGTGAACAGCCCGCCCATGGTTCCGCCCCCGCCGCCGCCCATCAACCCGCCCCCGTCTTGGGAGGTTTTTTGCAGCAAAATTACGATCACCAAAGCCACGGCCAGCATAAGGTGTATAACCAGCAACACGTTTTCCATGAGATAAAATCCGCACTTGCCCAGAATTTAAACGCAGCCGACGACCATGCCGACGCTCGGTGTTTATTTATGATAAACCGCAGCGAAAATCCAGAACCATCTTGCGCCGCGCCTATTATGTGGCCGGACAGCCCAGATAGGCATTGTCAAGCCATCGCCCCTTGATTATAACTTCGGCGCATTGGGTTTACGGTTTTTACGGGGACAGAGGAACATGCAGAACGCCACCGCTCAGGGTTATGTGACGCAGATAACGGGCGCGGTCGTCGACGTGCGCTTCGACGGCAAGCTGCCGTCCATATTGAACGCCCTTTACACCGAGAACGAGGGGCGGCGTCTGGTTCTGGAAGTCGCGCAGCACTTGGGCGAAAACACCGTCCGCGCCATAGCGATGGATACCACCGACGGCATGGTGCGCGGCCAAAAGGTCACCGATTCCGGCAACCCGATCATGGTTCCGGTGGGGCCTGAGACTCTGGGGCGCATTCTGAACGTGGTGGGCGAGGCGGTGGACGAACGCGGCCCCGTGTTGGCGAAAAAGGTTCTGCCCATCCACCGCGACGCGCCGGAGTTCGTGGAGCAATCGACCGAGCAGCAGATGCTGGTCACCGGAATCAAGGTTGTGGATTTGTTGGCTCCTTACGCTCGCGGCGGAAAAATCGGACTGTTCGGCGGCGCGGGCGTTGGCAAGACCGTGCTTATTCAGGAATTGATCAACAACGTCGCCAAGGCGCACGGCGGATACTCGGTGTTCGCCGGAGTGGGCGAGCGGACTCGCGAAGGCAACGACCTTTATCACGAGATGAAAGACGCCGGAATCATCAAGACCGACGGCCCGGGATCCAAGGTGGCCTTGGTTTACGGCCAGATGAACGAGCCGCCCGGCGCGCGCGCGCGCGTCGCCTTGACGGGGTTGACGCTGGCAGAATACTTCCGCGACGATGAAGGCCAAGACGTTCTGTTCTTTATCGACAATATCTTCCGTTTCACTCAGGCCGGATCGGAAGTCTCGGCGTTGCTGGGGCGCATCCCCTCCGCCGTGGGTTACCAGCCGACTCTGGCCACCGATATGGGGGCGTTGCAGGAACGCATCACCACCACTCGCAAAGGATCCATCACTTCGGTGCAGGCCATTTACGTTCCGGCGGACGACTTGACCGATCCCGCGCCCGCCACCTCGTTCGCGCACCTTGACGCCACCACCGTGTTGTCGCGTCAGATCGCCGAGCTGGGGATTTATCCCGCCGTGGATCCGTTGGACAGCACCAGCCGTGTGTTGGATCCGCGCGTTGTCGGCAAGGAACATTACGAAGTGGCGCGTTCGGTGCAAAAGGTTCTGCAAACCTATAAATCGCTGCAAGACATCATCGCCATCTTGGGCATGGACGAGTTGTCGGAGGAAGACCGCCTTGTCGTGGCGCGCGCCCGCAAGATCCAGCGTTTCCTGTCGCAGCCGTTCCATGTGGCCGAGGTGTTTACCGGAGCCCCGGGCGTGTTCGTCAAGATCGAAGACACGATTCGCGGCTTCAAGGGCATCGTGAACGGCGAGTACGACAATTTGCCGGAATCCGCGTTCTATATGGTGGGAACCATCGAAGAAGCCGTGGCCAAAGCCCGCAAGATGGCGGAGGCGGCGTAATCAAATGAGCGCGAACGCGTCGGGAAAGCTGTTGGTCGAACTGGTCTCGCCGGAAAAGCTGGTGATGAAGCGCGAGGCCGCCATGGTCGTGATCCCGGGCGGGGAAGGCGACTACGGCGTTCTGCCCGATCACGCTCCGATGATCACTACGGTTCGCGCCGGAGTGGTGGGGATATATTCGTCCCCTGACGATGTTTCACCAGAAAAGGTTTTTGTCGAAGGCGGTTTTGCCGAAGTGTCGGGGGAACGTTGCTCGGTGTTGGCTAATACCGCTGTTCCTCTGGCTGACGTGGACGTCAAAAAGCTGGAAGACGATATTTCTTCGTTGAAAAGCGGAATGGCCGATATGGAGCGGGCGACCGAACGCGCCGCGTCGGAAAAAAGGCTGGCGATTTTGCAGGCTTTGCTTTCGTCCGTAAAAGGCGGTTGAACTATCCGGCTCTTTCTGAAAACGGGTGGGTATTGCATCCCCAAAAGTGTTAAGTATATGACCAAAGGTCGTCATCTACCCTGTTACGGCCAAAGGCCGTCATGCGAGCCGCCACACCTTTGGTTTGGACAGCGTTCAAGCTGTCGGGCGGCGAAGCAATCCAGTGCCGTCGCTCCATGACTCTGGATTGCTTCGCCGCCAAGGGGCGGCTCGCAATGACAGTGCCTGATGCCGCAGTTGGCTGCAAAATTATCCACCCATTTTAGGCAAGAGCCATAACTCCGACAGCCGTTGACGCGATTTGGCGCGGCGATTTACGGCTTTGGAATCCTGAACAATCCATCTATACTCGCCGTCTCACGCGCGAATGCGCCGGTGCTTGCCGTTTTTCCATGGGGATGTTGTGAAAAATCTTGAAACTTTACGCATATCCGGTCGCGAAGTTCTCCCGCTTGTAGAGGGAGGGAAGGGCGTTTCCGTTTCCAACGGCGAGAGCTCGGGCGCATGGGCTGCCGCTGGAGGAGTTGGCACGTTTTCAGGCGTCAACGCCGACAGCTACGACGACGCGGGCAATCTTTTGCCACAGACCTACAAGGGCAAGACGCGGCGCGAACGCCACGAGGAGCTGATAGCCTACGCGATCAAAGGCGGCATCCACCAAGCCCGCAAGGCGCACGAAATCTCCGCCGGAAAAGGCCGGGTGCATATGAACGTGCTGTGGGAGATGGCGGGGGCTGAGCCGATACTCCACGGCGTGCTGGAAGCTACCAAGGGGATGGTGCACGGCGTGACTTGCGGCGCGGGAATGCCTTATCGCGTTGCCGAGATAGCCGCCCGATACGGCGTCCATTATTATCCGATAGTATCCTCAGCCCGCGCCTTCAGGGCGTTGTGGCTGCGGGCGTACAGCAAGTTCCGCGATTTGCTGGGGGGAGTGGTTTACGAGGATCCGTGGCTGGCGGGCGGGCATAACGGCCTTTCCAACAGCGAGGATCCGGCCAAGCCGGAATCCCCGTTTCCTCGCGTCCTCGCCTTGCGCCAGCTTATGCGCGAACACGGCCTCGGCGACGTGCCGATCGTCATGGCGGGTGGGGTATGGCAATTGTCCGAATGGCAGGATTGGATAGGAAGCCCCGATTTGGGGCCGATGGCGTTCCAGTTCGGCACGCGCCCGCTTTTGACGCAGGAAAGCCCCATCTCCGACGCTTGGAAGCGAAGGCTGCTTACGCTTAAAAAAGGGGACGTGCTGCTTAACCGTTTCTCGCCCACGGGTTTTTATTCTTCGGCGGTTCGCAACCGGTTTATGCAGGAATTGCAGGAAAGATCCTCTCGCCAGATACCATACGCCACCGCCGCCGACGAAAAACTCTCCGTTCCGTTCCAGATAGGCCCCGTGGGGCGTCCGGTATATCTGTCGTCGGGCGATCTCGAACGCGCCAAGGAATGGATGGCGGCGGGTTTCGTCAGGCCGCTTCGCACCCCCGATCATACGCTGATTTTCGTCGACGAGGACAGGGCGCAAAAGATACTGGCGGCGCAAACGGCGTGCATGGGATGCCTTTCGGCTTGCAACTTTTCCAACTGGGCGCAAAACGAGGAGGGAACCAACGGGCATATGCCGGATCCGCGCTCTTTCTGCATTCAAAAGACCTTGCAGGGCATCAGTCACGGCGGCGACGTGGAAACGCATTTGATGTTCGCCGGACACAACGCCTATCGCTTCGCCGATGATCCGTTCTATGCCAACGGGTTTATTCCGACGGTCAAGCAGCTGGTGGACAGGATAGCTACGGGATATTGAACGAGGAGGCCGAACCATGACCAAGGAACTTCAGAACAATCCCCCTTTGGCTTGCGTGATACTGGCGGCCGGACAGGGCGTTCGGATGCGTTCGGCCTTGCCCAAGGTGCTGCATCAAGTGGCCGGAGTGCCGATGATCTCCCACGTCGTTTCGGCGTGCGCCGCTTTGTCGCCGGAGACGATGGTCGTGGTGACAGCCCCGGACATGAAGGCGGTGCAGGACGCGGTGGCTCCGGCGCGGTGCGCGATACAGTCCAAGCCGCAAGGCACCGCCGACGCCGTAAAATCCGCCAAGAACGAATTGTACGGATTCAAGGGCGACGTGATGGTTCTGTTCGGCGACACGCCGCTGGTCATGCCGGAATCCTTGAACCGCATCCGCAAAAGGCGGCGCGAAACCGGCGCAAGCATCGTCGTGTCCGGCTTTGTTCCCGCCGATGCCGGACGCTATGGCCGCCTTGTCACGGACGATAACGGCAGCCTGTTGAGAATCGTGGAGGCCAAGGACGCCTCGCCCGAACAGCTGGACATAGAGCTGTGCAACGGCGGCATAATGCTGTTCGACGCCGAGAAGATGTGGAAACTTCTGGACGAGGTGAAAAGCGACAACGCCGCCGGAGAGTTTTATTTGACCGATTGCGTCGCGTTGGCCAATGCCAAAAAATGGGGCTGCGCGGTCGAGGAGATGTCCGAGGAAGAATTGATGGGCATCAACACGCGCGTGGATTTGGCTTTGGCCGAAAGCGTCATGCAGGATAAATTGCGGGCGCGGGCGATGCTGAGCGGGGTGACGTTGACCGATCCAGCCGCGACGTATCTTTCGGCTGACACCAAATTCGGGCGCGACGTGACCATCGGCCCGGGCGTGGTCGTAGGACCTGGCGTGGAAATAGCCGAGCGCGTGACTATTCGCGCCTTTTGCCATCTGGAGGGCGTCAAGATAGAGGCGGGGGCGATAATCGGCCCCTTCGCCAGAGTGCGCGCCGGATCGGAAATCGGGAAATCCGCCCATATCGGCAATTTCGTGGAGATAAAGAACACGGCGGTCGGCGAAGGCGCAAAAATAAACCACCTGTCCTATATAGGCGACGCCAGCGTGGGGGCGCGGGCAAACGTCGGCGCGGGAACCATTACCTGCAATTACGACGGCTTCCGCAAATCGCACACCGAAATAGGCGAAAGCGCGTTCATCGGGTCCAATACCGCGTTGGTGGCTCCGGTTTCCATAGGCGACGGAGCCTATGTCGGGGCGGGCAGCGTTATAACCATGGACGTGCCTCCCAACACTCTCGCCGTGGCCAGAGGAAGGCAGGCGAACATAGAAGACTGGGCGGCGCGTTATAGGGACGAACAGGCCAGCCGGAAAAAGGACGGATAGGATAAATTGGGCACTTTCTGAAAATGGGTGGGTAATTTTGTAGACGCCTGCACCAGCAAGCAAGGCCGTCATTGCGAGCCGCCACCCTTTGATTTGGACAGCGTTGAACGCTGTCAGGCGGCGAAGCAATCCAGTGCCGTTGCTCTATGACTCTGGATTGCTTCGCCGCCAAGGGGCGGCTCGCAATGACAACCTTTGGCTGTAACTTCGCAAATGACGCTGCTCGCTTCTTCGTAATGTATAGAATATGCCTAATCGTATTATGCAGGTTAAGGGGATAGAAAATGTCAGATAAATTCATAGTCTATGACTTTAATAAGAAAAAATTACTTTTATCAGACTGTGTTTGCAAAGATCGGTTTGTTGTTCCGCTTGGAAGTTTTTGCAATCTATTGTCTGGATGGTACGTTGAACGTCGCATAAAGATTTATATATCGCCATCCGACCGGAAAATCATCGGGTTTTCCAAGTCATTTGGGAATGAATCAAAGTTATCTATATGGGTTGACGAACAGGGCGATGCATTTTCATTGGGGAGCAGAAGAGACGGAAGCATGCACTTCGGCAGGGCCAGATTTAAAGATGTCAAAGATATATTTGCAGAGGCTGTATACGCTATTTCGAAGTATGGCGGAGATGATGAGGAAATTAATAAAGAAGTTATCGATAATTTGCGCATCTTCCTCGCGCAAAACGCTACGAAGATAATTAGAAATCAACCATCTCCCCAAGAGATTCTGTTCGTTCCTGATGGCGATAACTATTTTTGTAGGAATCCTTCAAGCGGATCGGTTCCGGATTCTGGGGTAAATCCCATCGCCGCTGGAGTCGGGGCGGCTTTGAGATGCGGCAAGAATACTCCTTGATAGCCGGTGGCTTTAGGCTAAGACAGGCCATTAATTCGCTTCCGCGCCGTCGCTGACCAGAAATTGCACATGCCCTGCGCCGCGCCAGTCGTCGCGGCGCAGGTATCCGGCCAGATGGCAGGGGCGGCCTGAGAGGCTTAGGAGTTCCGCTCCAAGCTCGCTTTCCATGGCGCGGAAGGCCATCGCCCTGACCTTGGCTTTGCCGTGGGACGCCACCAGACGCACATGCTTGTCCTTTACCACTTCGGCGTACGACACGCGGCAATCGGCCAGCGCGTAGCGAGGCTCGGGATTTCCGGCTCCGAATGGCGCGAGCGCATCAAGTCGGTTCAGCATTTCGGCGTTCATAGCCGCGCCAGCCACCACTCCGTCGAGATTTAGCGTGGGGAGAGCGAATGCTCTTTCGCCGGAATCGAGGCTTGCGCCGATGCGTTCGGACAAAAATTCCCGCAAGGCGGGGATTTTGTCGGCTTCGACCGTAAGTCCGGCGGCCATGCGATGGCCACCGCCGCCCAGCAGCAATCCGGCTTGCCGCGCCGCTATGACCGCCGCGCCTAAGTCCACCTCGCCGATGGAACGGCCAGAGCCTTTGCCGATGCCGCCCTCTATCGCGATGACGATGGCGGGGCGATGGTATTTGTCTTTAAGGCGCGAGGCGACGATGCCGATCACTCCGGCGTGCCAGTTGTCCCGCGCCACGAAAGTCAGCGGCGAAGCGTGGTCGTCGAACGTCAAGCCCTCGGCCTCTTTCAGCACTTCGGCCTCTATGGCGCGGCGTTCGTCGTTCAGGCGGTGGAGTTCCTCTGCCAATAGCATCGCCGTTTGGGGATCGTCGGTCGCCAGCAGCCTTGCCCCCAGATCCGATCTTCCCACGCGGCCTCCGGCGTTGATGCGGGGGCCGAGCATGAATCCGGCGGCGTAGGCGTCCATGCGGCCTTTTACTCCGGCCAGCTGCGCCAAGGCCGCGATGCCGAGGTTGCGCCGCCCATCCATGACTTTCAGCCCCTGCGCCACGAAGGCGCGGTTAAGGCCGCGCAATTTCACCACGTCGCACACGGTTCCCAAGGCCACTAGATCCAGCCATTCCAGCAGATCCGGTTCGGGTTTGGCGGCGGAGGCGGACGAATACCATCCGGCCTCGCGCAGGGCGCGATTAAGGGCGACTACGAACAGGAACGCGACGCCTACGGCAGCCAACGCGCCGTATTCCTCGCTCATGGTTTCGTCGAGGCGGTTGGGGTTGATTATCGCATAGGCGGGCGGCAGATCCGGTTCCGCCGCATGGTGATCCAGCACGATGACGTCAAGTTTTGCCGCTTGGGCGGCGGATAACGCCTCCCTCGCCGTGGTTCCGCAATCGACGCATATGACCAGCGACGCGCCAGCCGCCGCCAGAGTTCGCATCGCATCCACGTTGGGGCCGTACCCTTCGCGCATCCGGTCGGGGATGTAAATGATGGGGTCGTTGCCGGAGACGCGGCGGATAAAGCGCGACAGCAACGCCGACGACGTGCCGCCGTCGACGTCGTAGTCGCCGAAGATCGCCAGACGCTCACCCTTCATTATTGCCGCTGCCGTGCGCTCCGCCGCTTTGCCCATATCGAGGAAACGCGAGGGATCGGGAAGGCTGTCCCTTAGCCTCGGTTCCAAAAACTCGGCCGCGTTTTCCAGATCCGCCCCGCGCGCGCTGAGGCTGCGGGCGATGGCTTCCGGCAAGGAAAAGCGTTGCGACAAGGCCAAGGCCGCGCGTTCGTCGTAAGGGCGCGCTATCCACCTCCGTCCGGTGAAAGAACTCTCTACGCCAAGGAAAGCCGAGGGAATATCAGTTAGCATTCAACCCTTCGCGAAATTCAGTAAATGACGCCGACTTGAGCCTGCCGGACGCCATATGCTACCTTGAAAACGCCATGACCGAAATCCGTTTTTACCATCTTACGCGCTCTAGTTTAGAGCAGACCCTGCCGAGGCTTCTGGAAAAGACGCTGGAGGCGGGCTGGCGGGCTGTGGTGCTGGCGGGATCACCCGAACGGGCGGAGGCCATCGCCCAGCATTTGTGGACGTATCGGCAGGACGCTTTTCTGCCGCATGGGAGCCGGCGCGACGGCAATCCGGAGCTGCAACCGATATGGATAGCCTCGTCCGACGAACGCCCCAACGGCGCGCAAGTGCTGTTTTTGGTGGACGGGATGCGGACGTCCAAGGCGGAGGAATACGACCGCGTTTGCGACATTTTCGACGGCAACGATGGGGAATCCTTGGTCGCTGCCCGCTCGCGGTGGAAAGAGGCCAAGGCCACAGGCGGGGAATTGTCGTACTGGCAACAGGACGGGGACAAATGGTCTCGTCTCGACGTTTGACGGCGGTTTCAAAAGGGATGCGTTGGATTTTTCTTATCCGCGATGCTATGTAGATCGGGTCGCCATTTATTTTAACGAGCAGAGACATGGAAAGCAAAGAACAGAAAAAGTCCGGCGAACTGCCTGTCATAGACGTCAACGGCATAATGAAGCGGATTCCGCATCGCTATCCTTTTTTGCTGATAGATCGCGTCATCGACGTGGTGGCGGGGGAAAGCGGCGTCGGCGTCAAGAACGTGTCGATCAACGAGCCGTTTTTCCAAGGGCACTTTCCCGATCGTCCGATAATGCCGGGCGTCCTGATAGTCGAGGCTATGGCGCAGACGGCGGCGACGCTGGTGGTTGAGGCTCTGTCCGGCGTGGGATCGGCCACCCATATCGTTTACTTTATGACGATCGAGAACGCTCGTTTCCGCAAACCGGTGGAACCCGGCGATCGTTTGCTGCTGAAGGTGAAAAAGGAACGCCATCGCGGTCAGGTATGGCGGTTTCGCGGCGAAGGGTATGTCGACGACGTTTTGTGCGCCGAGGCGATGTTTACCGCCATGCTGGTTCCGGATTCCGACAAGGTAGAAGCAAATGGCTAATGAAATACACCCGACGGCGGTTGTTTCTTCCGAAGCCAAGTTGGGCAATGGAGTGTCCATTGGGCCTTATTGCGTCGTGGGCGGAGAGGTTTCTTTGGGCGACGGCGCGAGGTTGGTTTCCCATGTCGTGGTCGACGGAAAAACCTCCGTCGGCGCGGGGACTGTCGTCTATCCCTTCGCCTCGCTGGGGCTGAGGCCGCAGGATCTCAAATACCACGGCGAGCCTTCGACATTGGAGATAGGCTCCAACAACCAGATCCGCGAATACGTCACCATGAACCCGGGCACGGAAGGCGGCGGCATGGCAACGCGCGTCGGCAACGATTGCCTGTTTATGGTGGGGGCGCACGTAGCCCATGACTGCCAAGTGGGAGATCACGTCATTCTGGCCAATAACGCCACCTTGGCCGGACACGTCAGCGTAGGATCCTTCGCCATAATCGGAGGCCTGTCGGCGGTGCATCAGTTCGTTCGCATCGGAGATCACGCCATGATCGGCGGCATGTCGGGCGTGGAAAACGATGTTATTCCCTATGGAATGGTAAAAGGCGAACGCGCCCATTTAGCCGGATTGAACATAGTGGGGCTGGAAAGGCGCGGTTTCGGACGTGAGGAAATCCATGCGCTCCGCAACGCCTATCGCCTGCTGTTTTCAGCCGAGGGCACGATGGCCGAGCGCATCGACGACGTGGCCGAGATGTACGAAAGCAACGAATTGATCTCTAACATCCTGTCGTTTATGCGCTCGCGGGGTTCCCGCGCTTTGTGCCAACCGAGGGATGATGGGTGAGATGTAAATATGGGCTTTTCCTAAGAACCTCTTCATAATGGCTCTTACACAAAACAGGTGGGAATAAAGAGCCGTCATTGCGTCGCCGCCCGACAGCGTTCAACGCTGTCCAAACCAAAGGGTGGCGGCTCGCAATGACGGCTCTTTGACCGTAGACAACCCATTAACTAAAAATTATCGGATGCAAAATATCCTTTCGCCCCATGAACGATGCCATTGAAAATCAGGACGCGGGAACGATCCAGTCCTCCCGCAGTCTAAGCGAGTTGCCTCGTCTTATCGAGCGTATGCACCGCCGTTTTTTGGACGTGGTAAGGCTGGAGCTTGGGCGCATCGGCGTGCGGGACATAAGTCCGGTGCAGGTCATGATGATGGGCAACATCGGGAACGGCGAGATCGCGGTCAGGGATCTGATCGAACGCGGGTATTATCTGGGCTCCAACGCTTCCTATAACCTCAAGCAGCTTGTCGATTGCGGGTATGTCGATCGCAAATCCTCCGATCGCGACCGCCGCTCGGCTCGCATCAGCTTGTCGCCCAAGGGATTGGAAGTCATGGAAAAACTTTCCGCGCTGGAAGCGCAATGGGCTGCGCCTATGTTGCGTTCCGACGGCGCGGATGGCATAGAGATGGCCTTGAAGACCTTGCGTCGGTTGGAGCGTTGCTGGTCGGATGCCGTGCGCTATTCCGGCGGAACCGACGAGGAAGGCGCGGTTTAAACCCCTTGAAGGAGGAATCGCCATGGGAGTTTTGACTTCCCTGCTGGCCGCTTCGCTGGAGATAATCGGCGTGCTGCTGGATTTATACATGATGGTGATAGTGGTTTGGGTGATATTGGGGTGGTTGATAGTCTTCGACGTGGTCAACCCGCGCAATCGGTTCGTGGGGTCTTTGAACGCCATCGCGCAAAGGGTGACAGAGCCGTTTTTGCGCCCGCTGCGGCGTTTCATTCCGACCGTAAGCGGGGTCGACTTATCGCCTCTGGCGTTGATCCTGATAATAATGTTCCTGCAATCGTTTTTGCGTAATTTAGCGACGAAGATTTAGGCAATCGTCGATTTACCGCCCGTATCTTGGAGGAAGTCATGTCAGCCGAAATAATAGACGGTCTGGCCGCAGCCAAGGAGCTTCGCGCCGAAATAGCCGCCGCCGTGGCGGATATAAAGGCGAGGGGAGGGGCGGTTCCCGGGCTTGACGTTATTTTGGTGGGCGAAAATCCCGCCAGTCAGGTTTATGTGAAGAACAAGGCCAAGGCGTGCGAGGAGGCGGGGATTAGATCCAACGTGCACCGCTTGTCCGAAAACACGCAAATGGCCGCGCTTTTGGGCTTGATAGCGCGCCTGAACGCCGATGCGTCGGTGCATGGAATTCTGGTGCAGTTGCCTTTGCCGCCGCATCTGGACGCCGAGGCGGTTTTGAACGCTATTTCCCCCGCTAAGGACGTGGATTGTTTCCATCCGGTCAACGTCGGCAGGCTGGTTTCCGGTCAAAAAGGTCTTCTTCCCTGCACCCCGCAGGGATGCATGATTTTGCTGCGGCGCGCCGTCAAGGATCTGCGGGGCAAGAACGCCTTGGTGATAGGCCGCTCCAACATCGTGGGCAAGCCGATGGCTTTGATGCTGTTGCAAGCAGATTGCACCGTGACTGTGGCGCATTCGCGCACCAAAGATTTGCGCGAGGAATGCCGCCGCTCCGACATAGTGGTCGCGGCTATCGGCAAGCCCGAGTTCGTGCGCGGCGACTGGATAAAAGAGGGGGCTGTGGTGATAGACGTAGGAATAAACCGCATTCCCGCCGCCGACGGCAAGACGCGATTGGTCGGCGACGTCGCTTTCGCCGAAGCCGCCGTTCGCGCTTCCGCCATAACTCCGGTTCCGGGCGGAGTCGGGCCGATGACCATCGCGTGTTTGCTCAAAAACACCTTGGAGGCAACCCGGGCGGAAAAGCAATCTCCATCAACGTAATTTTTCACCCAATCGTCGTAATTATCCGCGCAGCGTTTTTGCGGTTCCTACACAAAAAGGCCGTCATTGCGAGCCGCCCCTTGGCGGCGAAGCAATCCAGAGTCATATAGCAACGGCACTGGATTGCTTCGCCGCCAAG
>JAYRGC010000037.1:0-7904 GCA_041908065.1 Alphaproteobacteria bacterium
CGGCGAAGCAATCCAGTGCCACAGGCACAACGGCTCTGGATTGCTTCGCCGCCAAGGGGCGGCTCGCAATGACGCTCCCCACAAAAAAATCAAAGATGTAGTAGCCTTATAAAGACAGCCTTCGGCTGTAACTTCATTAATGACGGCCTTATATGGCGCGCACTTGAACAATGCCCAAAGGCAAAGTCGGCAACCGATCGCCTTCGCTTGCGCCGGATTCACGTTGCGGGCGATGCGCCACGTTTCCATGTGGTTCCTGACGCGCCGTCTTCCAGAATGACTCCGGCGGCGGCCAAGCTGTCGCGGATGCGGTCGGAAGCGGCGAAGTCGCGGGCGGCGCGGGCGGCTTTGCGCTCGGCTATCAGGCGTTCTATCTCGGCGTCGCTTAACGCTTGCGCGATAGCCGACTTAGGCGTCCAGCGGAACCAAGCCTCGGCGTCCGACATCAACACTCCCAAGGCCTGCCCCGCCGCTTTCAATGCCGTTCTCGCCGCCGCCTTTTCCGCTTCGCCCGTGGCCGAGTTCAGGGCGTTGGCCAGCTCGTGGATATGGGAGATCGCCAAAGGCGTGTTCAGGTCGTCCAAAAGCGCGTCTTCGACCGCTTGCGGCACCGAGGCTGAGGCCGATGCCGACGGGGCTGCGGGCGGCGGGGAGTTTCTCAAAGCCCCGTACCAGCGATCCAAGGTAGTCTTGGCGCGTTGCAGCGCGTCTTGGGAAAAATCCAGCGGTTGGCGATATTGCGCCGATAACAAAGCCAGACGCAGGGCTTCCCCGGGAATTTTCTCCAGCAATTCTCGCACGGTGAATATATTGCCCAAGGACTTGGACATTTTATCGCTGCCCATGGTCAAAAAGCCGTTGTGCATCCAGTATTTGGCCAAAGGCGCGCCGGAGTGGGCGCAACGGCTCTGGGCGATTTCGTTTTCATGGTGGGGGAAGATCAAATCCAGCCCGCCGCCGTGTATGTCGAAGGTATCGCCGAGAATGTCTCCCGACATGGCCGAGCATTCGATGTGCCACCCGGGGCGTCCGCGCCCCCACGGGCTTTGCCAACCCTGCTGATCCGGAGAGCTAGGTTTCCAGAGGACGAAATCGGCGGGATCTTTTTTGTAAGGAGCCACCTCGACCCGCGCCCCTGCGATCAGCTCGTCGCGGGAGCGGCGAGAAAGCTGGCCGTATTCCTGCATCGACGGCACGTTGAACATGACGTGACCTTCGGCGGAATAGGCGTGTCCCGTCGCTACCAGCTTTTCGATAAGGGCTATCATCTGCGCGATATAGGCGGTGGCGCGGGGTTCGACGTCGGGCGGCAAGGCGTTCAAGGCCGCCATGTCTTCGTGGAACGCGGCGGTGGTGCGGGCGGTTATGGTCGATATAGGTTCTCCGCTTTCCTTCGCCCGAGCCATTATCTTGTCGTCCACGTCCGTGATGTTGCGAACATAGGTGACGCGCGGCCAATGCCGCTTCAGCAGGCGGTAAAGCGTGTCGAAGACCACGACGGGGCGGGCGTTGCCGATGTGCGCGAAGCTGTAGACAGTTGGGCCGCAGACGTACATGCGGACATGCGAGGCGTCCAAAGGCTCGAACTTTTCCTTGTTGCGCGAAAGGGTGTTGTGGACGAAAAGCTGCGACATTTTCCGATACTTTCCGATGAGTTACGCCGCCGACACTATGTCGTGTTCGCCGCGCTTGGCCGTCCACGATTCCTCGTCCATGTCGGCGTGCAAGGCCATGGCGGGGAAATCAGCCTTCAGGATTTTCGCCATGCCCTGCGCTATCGTCCGCAACGAGGGATGGACGGTCTTGGCCGAGCGCAGCTCCGCCACATAGACCATTTCCGGAACCGAGTACGCGACGTGAACCAAGGCCGACGTTCCCATGGGGAAAAGATATTGGTCGAGCAGAGGGGAGGACTGCCCGCCTACCGCCGCCGCCGTTTCCGATATTCGGCGGTATTGCGCCTCCATTTCCTCGGACAAGGAGGCGAAGACGGGGGAGGGCAGGAAAGCCCGCAGTTGTTCCGCATACCATCCGTGCATCCCGAATCGGCTATCTACCAAAGGCATTCGGCAAACCCCGTTGCGGTGGCGTTGCAGATCGCGGAACGAGCCGAAGTCCAAAAGGAATAACAGGTTATAACGTCCGTAGGATTCCATCCGCCACGGCAAAGGGGCTCCTTGCGGGCGGGAGGCTAGGACGGGTTTTTCCCATCGGTTGACGCCCTCCACGTCCACGGCGTCGCGGCGGACGATTATCCCGCCTTGGCGCAGGGATTCGATTTCGCCCGTTGTCGCCGCATGGCGAGCCAGCGCGTCATCGGCGGACAAGTAATGCGAGGTTTCGGCATTGGCGGCCAAATAGGCTTCTCGCGGAGACGAAAGCGCGGCGGCGGCGTCCATATCGTCGGCGCGGAAGCTGTGGGGATAGCGTTCCATCAGCTTGGCGAAGATTTCGGCGGATACCGCCCGCAGCTCCGGCAAAGGATGATGTTTCAATCGGCGCAGATGGTCGCGGGCGTGGCGCAAAGTGGTGCTCCAGCTCAGCAGCGTCGTAGCCCCTATCGGCAACAATCCCCGCGCCACGTCGAAGGCGCGGGCTTGCACCGCGTTCTTCCATATCTTTTCGCTTTTGTAGGCGGCGGGATCGAAGGGGTAGCGTTCGGCCATCGCCTCCGCCAGTCGCGGCAATACGGAGGAGTAAAGCTCCATCCATTTGTCCTGAACGGCCTTGGCGGCGGGATGAGAATAGGGATCGACAGCCGCTTGCCGCGAAAAATCCAAATATCTGGTGGATGCCTCTTGTCCGTTGTAAAGGGGGCTGTCTTGTATCGCCTTGGCGGCCAGCATCGACACTTGCTCGATAAAGCAGGTGGTAGCCCCGCAATCGCCGATGGAGGCGTGGCCGTAGCCGACGTAATATTGATCCATGAACTTGCCGCTTCCGGTCTGGGATAATTTTTCCAGATGCGTTACGACGCTGGCCGGACTGCGGGAATATAACGCCTGAAGCATGGCGATGTCCTCGGGGTGGCGGTCGTCTATGACGAAAATGTCGCGCGGCATTCCGTTTTGCTCCCCGTTTGGTTCTACTCTTGCGGCTCCAACATAACCCATTGTTTTACCTTCTATCAACAGTTGGTGGTAGAGAATGCGGCTGAATAGGGTGATTCGCTCCCATAATTTTCCAAGGAGATTTCCATGGAAGTAGACGACATACAGCTTTTCGAAAAGCAGCACGACGTTTATCCCGCCAAAGTGCAGGGACGGTATCGCAGGCTGAAATGGGCAGCCATAGGCGCGCTTATGGCCATCTATTATATCGTACCGTGGATAAGATGGGATCGCGGTCCTAACGCTCCCGACCAAGCGGTGCTGATAGACCTTCCGGCGCGTCGGGCTTGGTTCTTTTTCATCGAGATATGGCCGCAAGAGGTTTATTACCTGACCGGCATACTGATACTCGCCGCCGTCGGCCTGTTTTTCGTCACCAGCATGTTCGGGCGGGTGTGGTGCGGATACGCTTGTCCGCAGACCGTGTGGACGGATCTGTTCGTTTGGGCGGAGCGATTGTTTCAAGGGGATCGCAACGCCCGCATGAAGCTGGACAAGCTGCCTTTGTGGTCGTTCGAGCGGATATGGAAAAAGGTTCTCACTCACGCCCTATGGATAATAATCGGGCTGCTGACGGGCGGAGCGTGGGTGATGTATTTCAACGACGCGCCGTCGTTGGTGCGCGACGCTATGGCCGGACACGTTTCCTTCAACGTGGCCTTGTGGGTTTTGGGGCTGACGTTTTCCACCTACGTCATGGCCGGATACGCGAGGGAGCAGGTATGCACGTATATGTGCCCTTACGCCCGCTTTCAATCGGCTATGTTCGACCGCGACACCCTGATTATCGGTTACGATTCCGATCGCGGAGAAAAACGCGCTCCCCACAAGCAGGGAGAAGGCTGGGAGGGGCGCGGGCATTGCGTGGACTGCAATCGTTGCGTTTTCGTTTGCCCGATGGGGATAGACATCCGCAACGGGCTACAGATGCAGTGCATCGCGTGCGGTTTGTGCATAGACGCCTGCAATCAGGTGATGGACAAGGTGGGCTTGCCTCGGGGGCTGGTGCGCTACGACACCGAGGGCGATCAGGAAGAGAGGAGGGCGGCGCGCAAGGCCGGCTTGCCGTTTAGAGAGCATTTCCGCATCCTGCGTCCGCGAACCTTCTATTACATGGCGATACTGCTCTTGGTATCGGGCATTATGGCCGCCGGATTGATAGTGCGCGGCAAGATGGATCTGCACGTCTTGCACGACCGCAATCCTTTATTAGTGCGTTTGACCGACGGTTCTGTTCGCAACGGGTACACCATCCGTATCCTCAACAAGGCGCACGAGAAGAAGACTTTCGAGTTGAAGGCCGACGGCCTGCCGAAGATGTTGCTCAAGATGCACGGCGCAGGCGGGCAAACGGCGGAATCCATAGAGGTTAAACCAGACGGCGCGGAGGAATTCCGCGTCATGTTGGCCGCTCCTGAGGAATCCTTGCCGGAACAAAGATACGACATTACCTTCACGCTGATCGACAAGGCCACAGGAACGTCGCAGGATGTGAAATCCATGTTCATCACGAGGACGCCATGATGAAAACCTCCCCCGCATCTTCGCCGCAGGCCGGAGACTATCGCTGGGTTCCTTGGGCTTTTGTGGCTTTCTTCGCCGTGATCTTCGCCGTGTTAGGCGGGATGGTGTGGCTGTCGCTTGACGGATACACCGGTTTGGTGACTGAGCAGGCCTATAACAAAGGGTTGGCCTACAACAAAACCATCGCTGCGGCGCAAAAGCAGGAAGCGTTGGGCTGGACAGGCGAGATAACAGCCTCGCCTTCGCCTGAAGGGGCGGCGGTGTCGTTTTTATTGCGCGATTCCTCCGGCAAGCCTTTGGACGGGGCTGCGGCCAAGTTGTGGATGATCCGTCCCACGCAGGCCGGTTTCGACGTGGTTTCCGATCTTAAGCCTTTGGGCGGAGGAAAATACGCCGCCCAAGTGGCTTTGCCGTTGCGCGGGTTATGGGACGCCAAGGTGTCCGCCGTAGTCGGCGCGGAAAGCTATCAGATCGCTCGTCGTTTGGTCGTGGCGCAATAGCAGCAAGCGTCGCCATTGCGACGCGAAGCAATCCAGACCTTATGGAGCAACGGCACTGGATTGCTTCGCCGCCAAGGGGCGGCTCGCAATGACGCCTAAACTCAAGGGCGACGCTCGCAACGACGGCCTTTGGCCGTAACTTTGCATGACGGCCTTAATAGTCCTTGCGTTCAGGACGCGCTTTCCGGATCGGAAAGCTCCCTAGCCTTTTTGACAATCTCATTCAAATTGGCGGCGGAGACGGGTTTGTTCAGGAAGCCGAACGCTCCTGCTGACATGGCTTCTTCCCGCGTCTTAGGCGAGTTGTCTCCGGTGACGATTATCACGGGAAGATCCGGATAGGCGTGGTGCGCCGTCCGCAAAATCTCCAATCCGTTCATATCCGGTAGATTCAAGTCCAGAATTATCACCGCAGGTTTGAATTGCTTAAGACAGGATAATATCTCTATCCCCGATCCTTCGGTCACTACGGTGTACTTTTCGCCGTCGAGATATTCGGAATATATCCCGGCAAGCGCGGGAACGTCTTCGACGATCAGGACGGTGGATTTTTGCGGCATGGACATCGGCTCACCTCGAATATTTTGGGACGGGATAATTTTTACGCTGAGATATTGCGCGGCAAAGGTTAGCATTTGATAAACGAGTATTACACAATTTTCGGGCAATCGCCTTTAATCTCTTGATGCTTTGGCCGCCGTGGTCTAAATGCTTTATGCTGTTGTCGCAACCATTGGAATAGCGAAGGAAAAATGAGCGAGACTTCATCGACGAATCCGATCCGGACCGACGCCGTGATCGTGGGCGCGGGGCCGGTTGGACTGTTCGCCGTGTTCGAATTGGGGCTGAACGACATAAAATGCCATCTGGTGGACATTCTGGATCGCCCGGGCGGCCAATGCGCCGAGCTGTACCCCGAAAAGCCGATATACGACATTCCGGCCATTCCTTCCTGCACCGGAGCCGAGCTGGTGGACAAGCTGATGGAGCAGATAAAGCCCTTCAACCCCACCTTTCATCTAGGGCAGATGGCCGAGAGCATGGAGAAAACTCCCGAAGGTTTGTGGCGGATAACCACGGATCGCGGCACCGTTCTGGAATCGCAGATAGTGGTTCTGGCGGCCGGAGGAGGCAGCTTCGTTCCTAAAAAGCCGCCGATAAAGGGGTTGGAGGAATACGAGGGCAAATCCTTGTTCTATTCCGTTCGTAAGATGGAGAGCTTTCGCGGCAAGGAAATCATAGTGGCGGGCGGCGGGGATTCCGCGCTCGACTGGGCTATCAACCTCCAGCCCTTGGCGAAAAAAATAACTCTGGTGCATCGCCGCGACGAATTCCGCGCCGCGCCGGATTCGGTCGCCAAGATGCGAGCCTTGGTGGCTTCGGGAAAGATGTCTTTGGAAATAGCCAACATGACGGCTGTGAACGGCTCGGGCGGACAGGTGTCGGGCGTCACCTTGCAAAGCGACGCCAAGGGAGTGTACGAGGCTCCGTGCGAGGCGTTGCTGGCTTTCTACGGCCTGACCATGAAACTGGGGCCGGTGGCGAACTTTGGCTTGAGCCTCAGCGACAACCTGATTCCGGTGGACACGGCCGCTTTCGAAACCAGTCTGCCCACGGTATTCGCCATCGGCGACATCAACACCTACCCGGGCAAGATGAAGCTGATACTTTCCGGCTTCCACGAAGCGGCTTTGATGGCTAAAAAGGCGTTCATGTACGTTCACCCCGACCGGCGGTATCGCTTCCAGTACACGACTTCCTCAAGCGAGGTTCAACATCGCTTGGGCGTGGACGAAAAAGCGGCATAAAGTTAATGCAGGCAGAAACCAGACAGAGGATTTAGGAAAATGAGAATTTATTGCACCGATGTCGAAGGCAAGACCCATGAGCTTCAGGCCACCGAGGAATGGAGCGTTATGGAAATAATCCGCGAAGGCGGCGTGCCGATACTCGCCCAGTGCGGCGGATCCTGCGCCTGCGCCACTTGCCACGTCTACGTCGATCCCGAATGGCAGGACAAGCTGCCGGAGCCGACCGACGAGGAAGTTGGTATGCTTGACGGCGCGTTCGCGGTGACGCAAGATTCTCGCCTTGCTTGCCAGTTGGTTTTCACGCCTAAGCTCGACGGCCTCAAAGTCACAATCGCCGCCGGATCGATGTAAAGAACAGCCTTGCTTCGTTTTCCCGCAACCAGAGGTGACGGAACATGTCCGAATTCGACGATCGCGAAAAAGGTTTCGAAAGAAAGTACGAAATCGAACAGGAGCTTAAGTTCAAGACCGCCATGCGCTCCGCCAAGATGACTGCCAAATGGGCTGCGGCCAAACTGGGGCTGCAAGGCGGCGACGTGGACGAATACGTGAAAGAGGTGTTGGACGTCGACGTCATGGCTCCACGTAATTCGGAATTGGTGAACAAGATCGAGGGGGATTTTACTGCCAAGAAAATCCCCGTTTCGCGCAGCGAAATAGCCGCGCAAGTCGGCGTCGATCTCGCCAAGGCGCAGCAGGAATTGAGCGGGAGCAAGTAAACGGCTCTTACGCGAAATTAGGCTCTTTCTGAAAACGGGTGGGTAATTTCGTAGTCGCCTGCATCAGCAAGCAACGCCGTCATTGCGAAGTTACGGCCAAAGGCCGTCATTGCGAGCCGCCGCCCTTTGGTTTGGACGGCGTTAACGCTGTCGGGGGGCGGAGCAAAACACACTCGGTGGGCTTTTGCGAATGTTTTGAGAGCGCCCCACCGGGGGGGCCCACAGGCCCGTGGAAAACAA
>JAYRGC010000038.1:0-12788 GCA_041908065.1 Alphaproteobacteria bacterium
TAGAGGGGCGAGCTAAAAGGAATCTAAAAAGGCGGAAGCGGGGCCCCCCCAATGTTGCGGGTGCCCCCCGACCCCCCGGGGGGGCCCCCCCCCCCGGGGGGCCCCCCCACCCCCCCCCCCCGCGCCACCCTCCCCTGCGTGGCCCCCCCCCCCCCCCGGCCGCCCCCAATTCCCGATTCTCTTTGGCCATACTCTTCGCAATAATGGCCTTTGGTATTTGATAGATCGGTTCAGGAGGTAACTAAATGGATATCCAGTCCGTTGCGTCCGGCGTGGAGAACTTGGCCGCCGAACAGCGCAAGCTGTCCGAGTTCGCTGACGCCTTGGCGGCTCAGGTCGCGTCCTTGGCGGAACAGGGAACGGGCGGCGGCGGCCATGGTTTTTTCATCACCGGATTGACGGTGTTCGTTCTGGCCTGCTTCGTCGGCTATTACGTCGTATGGCGCGTCACGCCCGCCTTGCATTCTCCGCTGATGGCCGTCACCAACGCCGTGTCGTCGGTGATAATCGTGGGGGCGTTGTTGGCAGCCGGACAGGAATACCTGACGGCCTCGTCATGGTTCGGGTTGGCGGCGGTGGCCTTGGCCTCGGTGAACATATTCGGCGGGTTCATAGTCACCCAACGCATGTTGCAGATGTACAAAAAGAAGGGCAAGTGAAGCCATGACCTCAAGCCTTGTAGCCCTCGCGTATCTGGTTTCCGGCGTGTGTTTCATCATGGCGTTGCGCGGGTTGTCGTCGCCTGAGACGGCGCAAAGCGGTAACCGCTTCGGCATGGCCGGAATGGCCTTGGCGATCGCCACCACGCTGGCGGTGCAACAATCTTTGTCGCAATGGTGGCTGATCGCCTTGGCCGTGGCTTTGGGCGGAGGTGCGGGAGCGATCGTAGCCCGCAAAATAAAAATGACGGCTTTGCCGCAGCTTGTGGCGGCATTCCATTCTCTGGTCGGTTTGGCCGCCGTGCTGGTTTCGGCGGCGGCCTTCCTCAATCCCTCCGCCTTCGGCATAACCTCCGGCGACGGCATTTTCCTTTCCAGTTTGCTGGAAATGGGGCTGGGCGTGGCGATAGGCGCTATAACTTTCACCGGCTCGTTGGTGGCATTCGCCAAGCTGCAAGGCATAGTTTCGGGCAAACCGTTGGTGTTTCGTTTCCAGCATCAGATAAACCTCGGCCTTGGCGTACTTGCCTTGCTGCTGATCGTTTGGATGATGCTTGGGCAAAGCGAGTACGCTTTTTGGGGGCTGGTCGGCGTCACCATGCTTTTGGGACTGCTGCTGATACTGCCGATAGGCGGCGCGGACATGCCGGTGGTCGTGTCGATGCTGAACAGCTATTCGGGATGGGCGGCAGCCGCCACCGGGTTCACTTTAGAAAATACCTTGCTGATAATCACCGGAGCGTTGGTGGGCGCGTCGGGGGCCATCCTCAGCTACATCATGTGCAAGGGGATGAACCGTTCCATCTTCAACGTCATTTTGGGCGGCTTCGGCGGCGACGCTTCGGCGGCGACGGCGGCGGCTTCCGGCGGCGGCGATCGTCCGGTCAAGGCCGGGTCGGCTGAGGACGCCGCCTTCATAATGAAAAACGCTTCCAGCGTCATAATCGTTCCCGGGTACGGCATGGCTGTGGCGCAAGCCCAGCACGCCTTGCGTGAAATGGCGGATCAACTGAAGGCGGCCGGAGCCACGGTGCGCTATGCCATCCATCCGGTGGCGGGACGCATGCCCGGGCATATGAACGTTTTGTTGGCCGAAGCCAACGTGCCATACGACGAAGTGATGGAGCTGGAGGAAATAAACCGCGATTTCGGCCAAGCCGACGTTGCGTTCGTTATCGGCGCGAACGACGTTACCAACCCCGCCGCCAAGACCGACCCCAAATCGCCCATATACGGAATGCCGATTTTGGACGTGGAGAAAGCTAAAACGGTTCTGTTCGTCAAACGCTCGATGGCCGCCGGATACGCCGGAGTGGAAAACGAGCTGTTTTTCCGCCCCAATACCATGATGCTCTTCGGCGACGCCAAGAAGGTGTGCGAGGAAATCGTCAAGTCGATGGAATAGGCCGATGGGAACGATACTGATAACGGGAGCCAATCGCGGCATAGGCTTGGAGTTTGTCCGCCAGTACGCCGCCGACGATTGGCGAGTGATAGCCTGTTGCCGCGATCCCCTTAATTCCCCCGACTTGCAGAAATTGGCGAAAAACCACGACGGCAGCGTGATCGTTTGCCGAATGGATGTAGACGACGAGGTTTCGGTCAAGTCCGCCGCCGCTGAACTGATGGGCGAGAGAATAGACGTGCTGGTGAACAACGCCGGCATTCTTACCGGAAAGCCGCGCGGCTCAGTTACCGGCGATGTCGATAATTTCAATAATTTCGGCGCGGAAAACTGGATGAAGGTTCTTCGCACAAATCTGGTTGGACCGATGGTCGTGACGCGGGCGTTTTTGCCTCACTTGAAGGCGGCAAGAGCGGCGAAGGTGGCCATGATCTCCAGCGGCTGGGCGCAGATAGGCGAAATGTCGGACGGCGTTTTTATGCCCTACAAAACCAGCAAGGCCGGATTGAACATGGCCATGCGGTGTCTCAGCTTCGATCTAGCCGAACATGGCATCGCCGTTTTCAGCCTGCGCCCTGGCTGGGTGCAAACCGATATGGGCGGGGCTGAAGCCACATACACGGCGAAGGAAAGCGTGTCCGGCATGAAGCTGGTAATCTCTCAAACCGGTATCTCTGATACCGGACAGTTCTTTGATTTCGGCGGACAGCGGTTGAGCTGGTAGGCCGCATCCCTGAGTAGCGGAGAGCATGTTTATGCAACTGGCGGCTGTCGTTCATCGGCCTGAATTTGACGCGAGGAAAGCCGTCGCGGCGGCGGACGGCGACGGAAGGTTTTTCGCCGTCTTCACCGCCGATGACGTTTCGCTGGCTCCGCGATTGCTGCAGTCCATGCCTGCGGGAATGGAGCCGGTCGCGCTCACCTCCGTGGTCAAGGACTTGCTGCCCCGCATAATGGAAGCCATGCCGCCGAACGGGTATGTAAGCGTCAGCCTTGCCGTAGGCGAAGATTCCCTTCAAGCGATCCTTTCCTACGATTTGCGGCGCGGGGTGGTGATGGATGGAAACGTTTCCGTCGAAGACGACGCTCGCGTCCTGCGCGTCAATTTCGCTCCAGTTCAGGCTACGGAAGCCGAACGCTTGCTGCGACAGGAACGCGAACTCGCGGCGCGGTTGGCGGCGGAATCCACGATAGAACGGCTGAGAGGATGGCAGCTCCGTTTCAGCCGCGCCATAGCCTCCGCCCAAGCCGACGCCATGGGATCGATGGAGGCGCAAATCGCGCTGCGCGGCGTGATGGCGCAAGGCCGGTTATTCGCCGCCGCTTTATCGGCCGTCCAAGGCATGGCGCAGGGAATGAAAAGCAAATCCGCCAATATCGCCTCCGGCGTCTCGGCGATGCAGACCAGCCTAGCCGGACTCTTGCTTAACCCGAATGTTTCCGCGCAAACCAGATCCGTTATGCGCCTGCTGCTGGGCGAGTTGATGGCCATAACCGGCAATGCTCCGGCTTTTCGCTCCGCTCCATCGGCCAGACGCGGCATCGCGATGGCCTTCGCGCATCTGGGCGGCAAAATCGGCCTCCCTTCGCTCGCCGTGTCGGCGCGGATGCCGTTGGCGAGGGTGGTTTTGACGACAGCAGCAGCGGGTCTGCGTTTCCGCCCACCTTCCCGCAACCGCATAGGGACGCTTTTCAGGCTGGCCGCTCCCCACGGCGGAAGAATAACATCCGCCTTGGTTCAGACGGCGGCCATCGCTTTGGGAGCGTTGTTTCCGCAAGCCGGACTGCGCTCACCGCAGTCGTCTTTAAGTGGACTGCGCTCACCGCAGTTGTCTTTGAGTGGACTGCGCTCACCGCAGTCGCTAACCCCGTCGCTATCGCGATCCGCTTTGGGGACGCAAAGCCATCCGGCCTCCGGCATGGTTATCGCGCTGGCTTCCTCTGAAACTGCCGAGCTTCCAGCCGCTAACGACGCAGTTTATGGCCAAAACTCCGCCGCGACGGTCGCCGCCCATGCGACGGAACCCGCAGCGACCGAGACGAATACGGCTATGGCTATGGCGGAATCTCCGCCGCCTGACGCCGCGTCGGTAGCCACTCAATCCGCACAACCATCGGAGACTCCGCTTCCGGAATCTTCCGTCAACCTCCCTTCGGATTTCCAAGCCGGAGTCGTTGCCGAGGACAAGCCGGAATCCGCGCCGCCAATCGTTCTTGTGACAGAACCCGCAGCGGCTTTTCCCACAGCGGCTGAGGCGAAGACGGTTATGGCAGAATCTCTGCCACCTGCCGCCTCGTCGGTAGTCCCCCAATCTGCGAATGCCGACGCGAAACCCGCGCCGCCAGAAATCCAGCCCCCCGTTGTTTTATCGGTGGAACCGCCTGCCCCCCCGCCGCAGGAAACTCTTGTCGCAGTCTTTACGGCTCCGCAGGCGGATGTGCCGCCAGCGTTTACGGAATTTTTCGCGCCGCCTCCGGTGGTAAAATCACGCAAAACGGCGATGAAATTGCCGCGCCAAATCAAGTCCGGCTCTGCTGAAATGGGGCGGCAGCCGGATAAACGTAGCGATACCCCTCCCCCTATCGCTCATGCCAAAGAAATTGTTAGCAAAGATAGTGGCGTTGACGACAAAATTCCATCGTCGAAGCGCTCTCCTCTGTCGCTTGCCGAGACGACTTCGCCACAGCTATTGCAGTTTGTTGCTACGCCTGCGGTAAAAGAAAGGGTGGTTCAGATAGATTTCAACGGCCAAAAAATAAAAATGGAAGTTCAACAATTAGGCACAGAAAGCGGAGACGGAAAGATGGGAACGGATAACGCTAACCCCAGCGGTTTTACGGTTGTTTCATCGGGCAACGTCCAGATGCTCTCCATGGATGATTTGATTAAGCAAGCGACAACCCCGATCACCCATTGTCCTAAAGGACATGATGTGTGCCATTGTCTTAAACTTGCTCTTTAAGGATAGAAAAGCATCTTTTTAATAACCCACTTCCTCGGACCGTGTTATACCATCCCCCCGATTGAACCCTCGGAAAACTGACATGCTTTACCACATTCTCGCCCCATACTCGCAGGATTTCATCCTGTTCAACCTGTTCAGATACATAACCTTCAGAACCGGAGGCGCGCTTTTAACCGCCTTGGTCATCTGTTTCGTCTTCGGCCCCATGATAATCCGCTGGCTGCGCGCCAAACAAAAAGAAGGCCAGCCGATACGCGACGACGGTCCGGAAACTCATCTGAAGAAACGCGGCACTCCGACCATGGGCGGGTTGATGATATTGGTGGCGGCGTTGGGCAGCACCCTGTTGTGGGTGGACATGAGCAACGCATATTCATGGATAGTTCTTGCCGTAACGGCGGGATTCGGCCTTGTCGGGTTTGCCGATGATTACAAGAAATTGACGAAACGCAGCGTCAACGGAGTCTCCGGCAAGCTGCGTCTGGCCGTGCAAATAGGTTTAGCCACGGCGGCGGTAGTCGCCATAGTGCGGATCTCGGGCAGCGATCAGGCCACGGCTCTGGCGGTTCCGTTCTTCAAGGATTTCATGCCACAGCTGGGCTGGATGTTCGTGCCGTTCGCGGCGTTCGTGATCGTGGGCGCGAGCAATTCGGTGAACCTGACGGACGGATTGGATGGATTGGCCACGGTTCCGGTGATCATCGTGGCGTTGTGCTTCGGCATGGTTTCTTATCTGGTCGGCAACGCCGTGTTCTCGGGATATTTACAAGTGCATCACGTCCCCGGTTCCGGCGAGCTGGCGGTTTTCTGCGGCGCGTTGGTCGGGGCTTGCCTCGGGTTTTTATGGTACAACGCCCCGCCCGCGCAGGTGTTCATGGGCGACACCGGGTCCTTGGCTTTGGGCGGAGCGATAGGATCCATCGCCGTAATCATCAAACATGAAATAGTTCTGGCCATAATCGGCGGCTTGTTCGTGGCGGAAACCATGTCGGTGATAATTCAGGTCGCTTCTTTCAAGCTGACCGGAAAGCGAGTGTTCAAAATGGCTCCGCTTCACCACCATTTCGAGAAAATGGGATGGTCCGAGCCTACCGTCGTCATAAGGTTCTGGATAATCGCCTGTATCTTGGGATTGTTAGGGCTTTCGACGCTGAAACTCAGGTAGGTTTTGTCTCTTAAAAAATCGTTGGCGGTATGGATTGTTTCGCCATCGCCTATATTGCAGTCAATCAACATATTGCGTTTGTCCTCCAGCCGTGTGGCATATATGCCACGAGACGATGGCTTGGTCGGCAAAAATTGCCTACTTTGCTAACGAATCATTTACGTTTCCCTCCTAATCATGGTTAACACAACGGCTGGTTCTAGCTGCGGGGAGCGACTGTGTCGTGAACGCTTTTTTCCATACATTACGCAATCTGGGCGCGATGCGGTTGGCTGCGATCGCATTGGTAACCTTCAGTTTGCTTGGCTTTTTCGGCTTTTTGACGACAAGGATTTCCTCGTCGCCGATGTCGCTTTTGTATAACGAGTTGGATCAGCAAGACGCCGGATCCATCGCGCAAAAGCTCGATTCGATGAAGGTTCCCTACGAGGTTTCCCAAAACGGCGTGATTCGCGTGCCGTCGGATCAGGTTGGCAAAATCAGGATGCAGATGGCGGCCGAGGGGCTGCCCAAGGGCGGCTCCATCGGCTATGAGATTTTCGACCAAAAAGAGGGCTTCGGAACCACCAGCTTTGTGCAGAACATAAATCATTTGCGGGCGTTGGAGGGCGAGCTTGCCCGCACTATCGGCACGATGGGGCAGGTGCAGTCAGCCCGCGTCCATCTGGTGTTGCCGCAACGCGAGTTGTTCAGCCGAGGGACTCAGGCGGCGACGGCCAGCGTTTTCCTGAAGGTGCGCGGCGGGGTTGTCTTGGCGCGGGAACAAGTCGCGGCGATCCAGCATCTTATCGCCGCCGCCGTGCCGCAGCTCCAGCCCGGGCAAATTTCCATAGTCGACGACAAAGGCAACCTGTTGGCGCGTCCATCCGGCGATGGGGCGGGCGGGGTCGCCGGCGGTGTTTCCGGCACGCCCGAAGATATGCGGCTTTCCTTCGAACAAGCCCAAGCCCGCAAGATAGAGGACTTGCTGTTCCAGACCATAGGATACGGCAAGGCGCGGGCACAGGTGTCGGCGGATCTGGATTTCGATCGCGTGACCACCAGTTCCGAGATATACGATCCCGAAAGCCAAGTCATACGCTCGACGCAAAGCACGAGCGAGGAATCCAATGCGTCCGAAGGCGACGCCGGAAACGTCACCATCGCCAACAATCTCCCGGGCGCGCAGGCGCAGGGCGGGGCGGCGGCCAATTCCAACCGCAGCAACAAGACGGAAGAGACCGTCAATTACGAGATAAACAAAACCATCCGCAATCAGGTTCGCGAATCCGGACAGGTCAAGCGTCTGTCGGTTGCGGTGGTGGTCGACGGCACTTACGCCGCAGCTTCCGCCGAAGGCGGGGCGCAGACCTATCAGGCGCGCACGCCGGAAGAGATGGAGCAGATAAAATCCGTCGTCAAGTCGGCAGTAAATCTCGATCCCGCCCGCGGCGACACGCTGGAAGTGGTGAATATGCGCTTCGCCACCGGAGAAGGCGGCAAGGCCGAGGGCAGCTCGCCGGAGATGCTGATGGGCGTGCCCAAGGCCGAATTGCTGCGGATGGTGGAAACTTTGATGCTGGCCGTCATCGGCTTGCTGGTGGTCTTGTTGATAGTGCGTCCGATAATGCGCCGCATCTTCGATTCCGCCAGCATGGCTTTGGGCGATCAGCAGAACATTCTGGCGCACGCCGGATATTCGATGGGCGGCGGCATGGCAGCGCAACTTCCTCCGCCGGGCAGCGGCGCGTTCAGCGGAGGCCACGGGGGCGGCGGACAAATAGGCGCGGCCGAGGAAGAACAGGAATCCGAGATCGAGAAGATGATAGATATTTCCCGCGTTGAAGGGCGGGTCAAGGCTTCGTCGTTGCGCAAGGTGGGCGAGATAGTCGACAAACATCCCGACGAGACGGTCGCTATTTTGCGTAACTGGATATATCAGGAAAACAGGTAGGCGGCGGCTATGGCAGGCGTCAGAGTCAGAGAAGACGTAAGGGGGCTCTCGGGTCCGGAGCGGGCGGCGGTCTTCATCCTTTCGTTGGGTGAGGAAAACGCGGCGAGGATTCTCGCCCATATGAACGACGACGAGATAAAAGAGCTGTCGCAGGTCATGGCCAACCTCGGCAACGTCAGCTCCAACTTGGTCGAGCGTCTGTTCGTGGAATTCGCCGAGCAAATGTCGTCCACCGGATCTCTGGTCGGCACGATGGAATCCACCGAACGCCTTTTGATGAAGGTGTTGGACAAGGGCCGCGTCGACAACATCATGGAAGACATACGCGGTCCGGCAGGCCGCACCATGTGGGACAAGCTGGCCAACGTCAACGAAGGCGTGCTGGCGAACTTCTTAAAGAACGAATATCCGCAAACCGTGGCCGTCGTCGTCTCGAAGATAAAGCCGGATCACGCCGCCAAGGTTCTGGGGCAGTTGCCGGAAGCCTTCGCCATGGAAGTGATCATGCGGATGCTGCGGATGGAATCCGTGCAAAAGGAGGTTCTGGACGACATCGAGCGCACGCTTAGAAACGAGTTCATGAGCAATCTCGCCAAGACCAACCGCCGCGATCCGCACGAGGCGATGGCCGAAATATTCAATAATCTGGATCGCTCCAGCGAGTCCAAGTTCCTGACGGCCTTGGAGGAACGCAATCGGGATTCCGCCGAAAAAATAAAGGGGCTGATGTTCACCTTCGAGGATTTGGGCAAACTCGACGGCACGGCGGTACAGGCCTTGCTGCGGGTAGTCGACAAGGCCAAGCTGCCCATAGCCTTAAAGGGCGCGTCGGAAACCTTGCGCGAACTGTTCCTTTCCAACATGTCCGAGCGCGCCGGAAAGCTGCTGCGCGAGGATATGCTGGCATTGAAGCCGCAACGCCTGCGCGACGTGGAGGAGGCGCAAAGCGGCATAGTGACTCTCGCCAAGGATATGGCGGGACGCGGAGAGATAACCATTTCCAAGGGCAGCGAAGAGGATCAGCTTGTCTATTGACTCCAACATCGCCGAGATGGATTCCTCCGCCGTTGCCGGAGCCCCTCCTGCGCGAAAATATACGTTCGAACGGGTATTCGACGATCTTTCCGGCGGAAAGGCCGCGCGCGAACGCGAAAAGCCCAAACCTACCTTCACCGAGGAGCAAATGGCCGAGGCCTGCGACAAGGCCAGAGCCGAGGGCGTGTCCCAAGGACGGCAGGCCGAGGCGGAGAACGACAAAAAACGTCTGGCGACCGCGTTGGAAAAGCTGGAGGCTAGGATGTCCATGCTTTCGGCGGAGGCCGAAGGCCGCTATCAATCCAGCCTGTCCCACATGCGCGATGTCGCCTTGGCGATGGTTCGCAAGCTGTTTCCCGCCTATGCGGCTCGCCACGGCTTGGACGAAATCCGCAAGGTAATATCCGACAGCATGGCTTCGGCCATCGACGAGCCGAGGATAGTCGTCCGCGTCTCGGAAAAGCTTTTCGAAGACGCCAGCGCGATGATCGAAGATATAAACAAAAGATTGGCTTACGCGGGAAAAACGATAGTCTTGGCCGAGGAAGGCTTGGGGGAGTCCGACTGCCGCGTGGAATGGGCGGACGGAGGAATGGAGCGCAAGGCCGAGGACGTTTTCGGCAACATAGAGGAAGCGGTGGCAAAGGCGGCCTCCCCGCGTCAGGACGTTGACGCGACGCGCGGGCAGACAGATCAACAGGGAGAGCAATGATGAGCGAAGAAGGACTTACGCTGTCCGAGCTTGACGCCAGCGGCAACGAAGCCGCCAAGGATGCGGCGACAGTTACCGTGAACGATCTGGAAGCAGTATACCTAATTCCGGTCGAGGTTTCCGCCGTGCTGGGCAAAGCCACAATGAGGGTCAGCGACTTGCTTAAACTGGGACGCGGAGCCGTCATCGAGTTGGATCGCAAGGTCGGCGAGGCCATAGACATATACGTCAACAACCGCCTCGTCGCTCGCGGCGAAGTCGTGGTGGTGGAAGACCGCCTCGGCATAACCATGACGGAAATAATCAAGGCGGATAGGACGTAATCGGCGCGGCGGTGCTGACGTAAATAAGGAATCGCTTTCTCAGTAAGCGCGGTCTGTCCCTCCCCCTCCTTAGGGGGAGGCTAGCTAGGTGGGGGTAGGTTCAGCGAATTGCGTGAGCGCATGGAAGAAATGGAAGACCGTTTTGAGATTTTGCAGATGCAGGCCAAGGGGCCGAGCGATGATGCTTGGCCGGACGCTTTGGTTAAAAGATTATTGGACGGCGAAGCACCGCTGAAATTGTGGAGAGAGTTCAGAAAAATAAACTTGTCACAATTAAGCGATTTGACCGGCATCGCTAAGGGATATTTGAGCGAGATTGAAAACGGCAAAAAGCCGGGATCTGCGTCGACACTTAAGGCCTGCGCGAAGGCACTACGGGTTGATATGGACGATTTAGTAAGGGGATGACCGCGACGCCATGAAAATTGGAGCAATTCAATGATGCTGGTCGCAATAACGGTTGTAATGCTTGCGCTTATTTTGGCTTGGGGAGGACTTTATTTTTATTATGACAATAAAACAGGGGTTGTGACCGTGGCGTCGTCGCCAAGAGTGCGCGGCATGATGATAAATCATTTGCAACAGGAGATTGTTCAAGGAAGAAAACAGCGAGTGATATATGACCTTGGTTCAGGCAGCGGTCAATTGTCTTGGTATGTCGCTAGGGCAATGCCTACATGCAAGGTAATCGGATTTGAGCTGTCATATATTCCTTGGGCAATATCATGGCTAAGGCAAAAGGCGTTGGGACCAAAAAATTTGTCGTACTATCGCGCGGATTTTATGTCTATGAATGTCGGAGACGCTGACAGCGTTTTGTTGTATTTGCGAGGCAAGGTTATGCCGACGTTGAGCGAAAAGTTGTGGTTGGAGCTAAGATCCGGAACCCTTGTTGTTTCAAATGCGTTTCCGCTACATGCTCCGTGGGAACCGTTTGTTTATGAATCGTATAACGAAACCGGCGCAAAGTTGTACGCGTACCGTAGACCTTAAGGGGATAGCTGCGACGCCATGAAGCTGTTGATAGTAGGACATCACGAGGGGCATATCGCGACTGCGGGCAGGATGGCCGCGCAGCGCGGGGCGAAGGTCGCGCACGTGGACGGCGTGGAGAGCGCGCTTAACGCGCTCCGAAGCGGCCACGGCGCGGATCTGGTGATGTGCGACGTCGCCATGGACGTGGCGCGGCTTATCGACAGCCTGAAGACCGAGCGCATCGCGGTTCCGGTCGTGGCATGCGGCATAGGAACGGACGCCAACGCCGCCGTCCGCGCCATACGCTGCGGAGCCAAGGAATACATTCCCCTGCCCCCCGACGCGGATCTTATCTATGCCGTCATTCAGGCGGTGGTCGAAGAAGACACGTCGTTTATCGCCGGCGACCCCGCCATGGCGATAGTCGTTCAAATGGTGGACAGGATAGCCCCCAGCGACGCCAGCGTGCTGATAACCGGAGAATCCGGAACCGGCAAAGAAGTGATAGCGCGGTATATCCACCGCAAAAGCCGCCGCTCCTCGGCGAATTTCGTTTCCGTCAATTGCGCCGCAATACCGGAAAATCTTCTGGAATCCGAGCTGTTCGGCCACGAAAAGGGCGCGTTCACCGGCGCGGTGGCGCGGCGCGTCGGCAAATTCGAGGAAGCCAACGGCGGCACGCTGCTTTTGGACGAAATCAGCGAGATGGATTTGCGACTTCAGGCCAAGCTGTTGCGGGCGATACAGGAACGCGAGATCGACCGCGTGGGCGGCAACTCTCCGGTCAAGGTCGACATCAGGGTTCTGGCCACCTCCAACCGCGATCTGGAGGACGAGGTTCGCGCCAAGCGTTTCCGCGAGGACTTGTACTATCGCCTGAACGTGGTCTGCGTGCGAATGCCGCCTTTGCGCGACAGACCTGCCGACATCATTCCGCTGGTCGAGCATTTCGCCAAGAAATACTCCGCCTCCAATGGTTTGCCGGATCGTCAGCTGTCGTCCGAGGCCATGGGGCTTTTGATGGCGCACATGTGGCGCGGCAACGTGCGGGAGCTGGAAAATACCATCCACCGCGCCGTCCTGATGGCGCGAGGCAACATGATCGAAGTCGACGCCATCATCCTGTCCGGCAACGACATGACCTCAGGCATGATGCGTTCTGCGGTTCAGGCTCCGGCATCGACTCCTGCAGGCGGAGGCTCTGGCTTGGTGGGGCGCACCGTGGCGGACGTGGAGCGCGACCTGATAATCGACACGCTGGGGCATTGCCTCGGCAACCGCACGCACGCCGCGAACATTTTAGGCATCTCCATTCGCACCCTTCGCAACAAGCTGAAGCAATACGGCGATGAAGGCGTAAAAATCCCGCCCGCTGCGGGCGATACCGAAAAGGTGGTGTCGTGATGCGTGGATTCCTTTGCTATTATCTAAGGCTACTGAACATAGCCCCAAGAAAAAGGGCGGCGTCATTGCGAGCCGCCATGCCTTTGGTTTGGACAGCGTTGAACGCTGTCGGGGGGCGGAGCAAACCACAGTCGCGGGGCAACGGCCCGGGGTTTGGTCGGCGCCCCCCGGCGGGGGGCCAAGACGATAGCCAGCGGTATTGGTTTTGGGA
>JAYRGC010000039.1:0-71182 GCA_041908065.1 Alphaproteobacteria bacterium
CTTGGCGGCGAAGCAATCCAGAGTCATGGAGCAACGGCTCTGGATTGCTTCGCCGCCAAGGGGCGGCTCGCAATGACGCTTGAACCCAAGGGGAGGTTCGCATAAGAGCTTCTTATTTTATCTGGGGCAGTTGGTCTTGTTTGGTGATGGCCACCGTCAGATCCTTGGCCTTTTCCGGCGGCAATTCCGCCATCACGGCCGCCGTGCGTTGCGGCTTCATCCTTTTCACCACGCCGAGCAGGACGGGCATTTCCAAGGCTTCGAATATTTTGGCCGCTTCCTTGGGCTTCATGGTTTCGTATATCTTGACCAGATTGTCCATCTGCGCCTGTTGCGCTCCGCTGGCCTGGTTGACCATGGACTGAAGCTGGGCGCGGAGGGTTTCCATCTCGCGAATCTTCTGATCCACGCGCTGTTCCGCCACCTTTATTAAGGCCTCGCGGGTGTTCATGTCGCGTTCGCGCTTGTCCAATTGCTCGCGCCGCGCCGATAGCTGTTTCAGGAGTTCGTTGCCGCCCGCAGCGTCGCCCGAGGAGGGAACCGACGGCGGAGGCTGGGTGCGGGGAAAATGTTGTTCTTCCGCGCCGCCGGTTTTTTTAGAATCCTTATTTTCCGGCGTGGCGGGGGCGGCCTTTTCCTTTTCGGATTTGGCGTCGGGCGCGGGTTTGGTTTCCTTGGGCTGATTCTCCGCTGCCGCAGGAGCCGAGGCGAACGCGGATTCCATGGCCATAAACATTTTTCCGCTGGTGATGGATGTCCACGCGTCGCCCATTCGCGCTCCCGCCATGGCCACTCCGACGAAGATCAGCGCGAACAGAAACAACTTTGATTTTATGAAGTCCAGCGCGGTCGACGGTTTCATCCCACTTTCTCCAGCGCGCTTAAAAGCTCGCGTTCAGCCGCCGAAAGTCTCGTTTGCGCGGCGGGGCTTTGCGAGGATGCGGAGGACTTGGCCGCCGCCGCTTTGGTTTCGGCCAAGGCCGCCATCGCCGCTTGCGCCGCCGCCATCGACAATTTCGGTTCCGGCGACGGGGTGTCGGCCAGCATGTTGCGCGCAGCCGCGGACGCCGTGTCGCTGATTCGGTTGGCTATGTGATCCGCGCTTTCCACAAGGAATTGAAGCTCTTCGCGGATGGAGTTAGCTTTGTCTATAAGCTTTTCCAGATCGTCTCCGCCTTCGCGAGAGGCCTGTTTGAGACCACGGATTCCAACCTCAGCCCGCTGCACCGTCGCGCTGAAATCGGCGACGAATCGCTCCATTTCGGCGCGTCCCGACCGCAACGCCGTCATCTGGCGGCTGAGGCGCATGGCGTAGACGATGCCGGTTATCAGCAATCCGGCCAGCACCACGTCCATGAATACGGAGACAAGCTCTCCCATAGCGGCTACCCTAACTGTTGTTCGTTGTTTTCGTCGTGCAGAACGGCCTTTTCCACTTGAACCGCTATTTTGTCGTTCAGCGAGCCCATGCGGCCTTCGAACAGCGTTATTTCTCCGGCGCGCAAGGACACCATATCGTCGGGCTTGGCGTTCAGCATTATGCGCGAACCCACCCGCAAGTTTATCAGATCGCCGAGAGGGATGGAAATTTCGTCCAGCACCGCGTTCATTTTCATGCTGGTCATCAGCAGTTCGTTGCCAAGGTGGGTTTCCCAGATCGAATCGCGGCCAAATTTCTCGCCCATGAACATTTGCAGCAGCAATTCGCGGATAGGCTCTAGCGTCGCATAAGGGATGAGTATCTCTATCCGTCCTCCGCGATCGTCCATGTCGATGCGGAGCTTGGCCAAGACGGCGGCGTTGGCGGGGCGGGCGATGGTGGCGAAGCGCGGGTTGGTTTCCAGACGGTCGAAGCGGAAGGTGACGGGCGAGAGGGGGTCGAACGCGCCGCTGACGTCGGCCAGCACCACGCGCACCAGACGTTCCACCAGATTGCGTTCGATCGTGGTGTAGGGGCGGCCTTCGATACGCATGGCCGCAGTTCCGCGCCGTCCGCCCAACAGCACGTCGACGATGGAGTAGATCATTGCGCTGTCGATCGTCATCAGGGCCGAGTTGTCCCATTCCTCGGCCTTGAACACGGCCAGCATGGCGGGCAGGGGGATGGAGTTGAGGTAGTCGCCGAAGCGGACGCTGGTTATCTGGTCGATGCTCACCTCCACGTTGTCGGAGGTGAAGTTGCGGAGCGAAGTGGACATCATTCGCACGAGGCGGTCGAACACCACCTCCAGCATCGGCAGGCGTTCGTAATTGACGAGCGCGCTGTTGATCAACGCCATTATGCCGGAATTGTCCTGATTTCCGGCCCCGCCGCTGAAGCCCAAAAGGCTGTCGATCTCGTTTTGGCTGAGAACGCGGGTAGCCCCGCCTTCTATGCCGGCCCCACCTTCGCCGCCCGCATCTTCGCCTTCGCCGCCCATGGCTTCCCATTCGGCGGCCATGCGCTCTTCTTCGGTCATTTCTTTTTCTGGCGTGTCGCTCATGGAAGATACCGAGTGAACAGGTGGTGGCTATTGTACCAGCATTTCTTGAAACAACACATCACGCACACGAACCGGTTGCGCTGCCTCGGTGACGCGGAGCAAAAGCTCCTCCCTCAGGCGGTAAAGGCCAGCCGAGCCGCGCAGGTCGTCTACCCGCAGTTCCCGCAGGTAAACCTGAAAATTGTCGATTATGCGCGGTTTAATCGATTCCATCACGGCCACGTCTTTTTCCTCGGCTAATTCTATAGCTATTTTTAGCTTTAGGTAATTGGGGCGTTTTCCTTCGCCGCTGAGGTTGACCAATATGTCGCCCAGCTGGAAGAAGGTCGATTTGGTTTCCTTGGCTTTCGAGGCGTCTTCCGCGTTCGCCGCTTCGTGCGCGTCTTGGCCGGATTCCGCGTGTTTTCCGCCGATGATTCCGGCGAAATACAGTCCGGCCGCCGTTCCTCCGCCCAGCAGCAGGACGCCGCCCACCGCCGCCGCGATCAGCAGCAATTTCTTTTTCGATTTCTTGCCGCCGCCTTCCTGTTCGCCTTCGGCCGGTTCGGGATTTTCTTCGCTTTTATCGGCGGCTTTATCGTCGGTCTTGGCCACTTCAACCCCCTGATCGGTTGTAATGATTAGCTTGCGGACTTTTGCGGCGGTTCGCCTGAAGGAAACGCCGGCGCATGATGCGCGGAGCGGGCAGAATCACTTCTGCCAAGGATATAGATAGAGCGTTTCGCGTGAAAAGGCCACTTTTGGTTTGCGTCGGCCGTCGCCGACATTCATCCCAAATAAATTTGGCACGCATCGTGCATATATGCGCCCGTAGCATGGTTCCTTCGGTTTTTTTCCATCACACGCGGTTTCGGGGCTTGGCGCATGAAAGCGGCTGGACTTGTCCTTATCTCCTATCAGGACTCCTTGGCGAGGTCGATGGACGTCGTCGCCAACAACATCGCCAATGCGACTACCACCGGATTCAAGCGTGAAGACACTGTTTTCAACACGTTCATCCCCCGTCCGGCCGCTCCGAAGGATCGGATAGAGTTCGCGGTGGACAAGGGGACTTTCCGCGACACAGCGGCAGGTCCGACGCTTAACACCGGAAATCCTTTGGACTTAGCCATTCAGGGCGAGGGGTATTTCCCAATCCAAAGCGCGGCAGGGACGATGTACACCCGAGGCGGCGCGTTCCAGTTGAACGATCAGGGAGAGATAGTCACGGCCTCCGGCGAAAGGCTTCTGGGCGACGGGGATCAGCCGATAACCCTGCCGTCGGACGCTTCGGACATTCTTATTTCCTCGGACGGCGTGGTCACGGCCAAAAGCGGAACCGACAAGGAAGCCTTGCAAGCTGGCAAGATAAAGCTGGTCAAATTCGCCGACGAGCAAGAGCTGCAACCGGTAGGAAACGGGTTGTACAAGACCGCGCAACAGCCGGAGGCCGAGACTTCCGTGCGCGTCGTGCAGGGCGCGTTGGAAAATTCCAACGTCAAGTCCGTGATCGAGATAACCGACATGATAGGCGTCATGCGTTCCTACCAGATGGCGGCGCGGCTGATAGACCTTGATAACCAAAGGCAGACCGGGGCTATCGCCCGTCTGTTCAAGACCAACGTGTAGACAGCAAACGGCGCATAAGGAGAATACGAAATGAGATCTTTGAGCATAGGCGCGACTGGCATGGCGGCTCAACAGCTGAATGTCTCTGTCATAGCCAACAATATCGCCAACATGTCAACGACCGGATTCAAACGCTCGCGCGCCGAGTTCCAAGACATGCTTTACGAAAATCTGCGCCGCGTCGGTTCGGCTTCCTCGGACGCCGGAACGCTCTTGCCCTCCGGCTTGCAGGTGGGGTTGGGCGTGCGTCCGGTGGCCACGTACCGCATAAACGCCCAAGGCAATTTGAACGTCACCAACAACCCGTACGATTTGTCCATAAACGGGCGCGGGTTTTTCCAGGTGCAGATGCCGGACGGAACGACGGCATATACCCGCGCCGGATCGTTTCAGCTGGATCAGAACGGACAGCTGGTGACGCCCGACGGATTGCCGGTGTTGCCCTCGATAACCGTTCCTCAAAACGCCTTGTCGGTCACCATCAATCCGAGCGGACAAGTCATGGCTAAGTTGGATGGACAAGACGCCTTGCAAAATTTGGGGCAGTTGCAGCTGGCGACTTTCGTCAATCCGGTGGGCTTGGAATCCATCGGCGACAACCTGCTGCGCGAGACTCCGTCGTCGGGATCGCCTGTGGTAGGAAATCCGCAGGCGGCCGGTTTCGGTAAGCTGATTCAGGGATCGCTCGAATCCTCCAATGTGGACGTCGTTAACGAAATAACCTCGCTGATAACCGCCCAGCGCGCCTATGAAATGAACTCCCGCGTCATCAAGACGGCTGACGATATGTTGGCCACTATCAGCCAGTTAAGGTGATAACATGATGCGACGCTTTAATATAATCGGCGCGATTTTGCTGGGGGCGGCGTTGCTGGTCTCGGGGGCGTCGCCGCTTGCTGCAGGAGGCGGCGTGGCTTTGCGTCCGTCGGCGCAAGTAGATGCCAACGCGATAAGGCTGAGCGATCTGTTTTCGGGACTGCCCGAAGGGGTAGATCGCGAGATTGCGGTTGCTCCGGCTCCGGGGAAAACCGTGTCTTACGGGGCTGGAGCCTTGGCCAGAACGGCGCGACTTTACCGCATCGACTGGCAACCGCAGAGCATGGGCGACAGGGTCGTGGTGACGCGCTCGGCTGTCAGCATAACCGCCGAGATGCTAAGCGGCGCGGTTTTGGAGAAAATCGGCAGGAAAAAGGACGGGGCGCGGGCGGAAGTGTTGTTCGACAACCGCGATGTTTCCGTCAAGCTGCCGTCGTCGGCTTCCGGCGACTTCACGCTCGAAAATTTCTCCTACGACGACAAGGCGCGGCGTTTCCGCGCCGTGGCGGTGGCCGATGGCGGAGATGGGTATCCGCAGGCGCGGCTTCCTGTGGCGGGGCGGATCGTTTTGCAGCGCGAGTTTCCGGTTTTGGCGCGGCGGCTGGCGGCCGGAACCGTTATCGGAGCGTCGGATCTTGATTGGGCGACCATGCCGGACGATCGCGTCAGCGTCGACTATGTGTCCAACTCGGATGAACTGATAGGGCGAGAGCTGCGGCGCGACACGGCGGAAGGAACGCCATTGCGCTCCCGCGATGTGGCCGCGCCTAGGTTGGTGCTGCGGGGCGGGTTGGTCACCATGAAGATGGAGACGCCCAACATGGTCATCACCGCCCAAGGCCGCGCCTTGCAAGACGGCGCTAAGGGCGAGGCGGTGCGGGTCGTCAACACGCAAAGCAACCGCACTGTCGATTGCGTGGTCGAGGAATCCGGAGTGGTCAGCGTTATGTCCATGCGGAAGTTGGCGTCTGCCGAAAGGACGGAGAGATAAGATGGAAAACACCGGATTTATAGAAAAGAACGGAGACGGCGAAGATCTGGGGCCAGCGCGCGATGAAACCGTGCAGCTTATGCCCAAGGAATCCGGAGTGACGGAGCTTTTAGCCAAGGCGGCCATTGTGGCGGCAGTTCTTTCCCTGCTTTCGGGATGCAACGCCTTGAACCGCTTGAACGAGGTAGGGTCGCCGCCGCGTTTGGCCTCGGTGCAGGATCCCAGCCGCATTGCGGGGGCTACGCCGGTAAGCATGCCGATGCCGCGCATGGAAACCGGAGAACGGTTGCCTAATTCCCTGTGGAGAACGGGATCGCGGACGTTTTTCCGCGATCAACGGGCGGGACGGGTAGGGGACGTGTTGACTGTGGTTATCAGCATCGACGAGAAAGCCCAGCTGCAAAACCAGACCAAGCGTTCGCGGCAAAACTCGGACGATGCCGACGTTACCAATCTGTTCGGCTACGAAGGCAAGCTGGCCGAATGGTTCCCAACCGGAGTGGATCCCACTTCGCTGGTCAGGATGGGAAGCAACACCAGCAACGACGGCAAGGGATCAGTCGACAGGTCGGAGAAAATCAACCTGCGCGTCGCGGCGGTGGTCACCCAAGTTTTGCCCAACGGCAATCTGGTCATAGCCGGCAGGCAACAGGTGGTGGTCAACTACGATCTGCGAGAATTGCGGGTAACAGGCGTTATCCGCCCCGAGGACGTAAGCTCGGAAAACACGGTCAGCTACGATCAGATAGCCGAAGCCCGCATCGCTTATGGCGGTCGCGGAATGATCAACGACATGCAGCAACCTAGGTACGGGAGTCAGGTGCTGGATATACTCATGCCGTTCTAAGAGAGTGTTCAGCCATCCTGCGGGAGCGCGGTGGTCAGGGCTAGGGCGTGGAGCACTCCGCCGACGCGCCCTTGCAGGGAGGCGTAGACCAGACGGTGTTGTTGTAGCCGAGTTTTGCCGATAAAGGCCTTGCTTTCCACATAGGCGGCGAAATGATCCCCGTCGCCGCGCAGATCCTTGACCTCCACCCGCGCGTCGGGGAAGGCCGCCTTTATCAATCGCTCTATTTCTCCAGTTTCCATCATGTTCGGCATGTTGCACATGTTTGTCTTTTCTGTCGAGCCGATACTCGCGATGTTTGAAGCAATCCCATATAATAATTTGATGCACACCAGAAACGAAACTGAGGCCTTATGGCTTTATACGCTATCTCTATGATTTTAAACAAAACTATCGGCCAATTCGGTTTGTGATATGGGAATTGTTGCCTTGCCTTAATGATATTTTTGTGGAAGATTGCGGCAAGTCTTTCTTAATCATCAATGGGTTATAAAGGCCAAATGCATATTGGAATAGATCTTGGAACTTCCAACAGCGTTATCGCTGGGATAGTCGACGGAGAGGCGAGGGTATTTCATCCCGCCGACGGCGGCGAGGTTTTGCCTTCGGTCATATATATCGACAAGCGCGGTCATCGCCTTTATGGGCGCAGGGCGCACGATCAGGCTTTGGTGTCGCCGGAAAACGTGGCCTCGGGCTTCAAGCGTCTGATGGGCACGTCGACGCCGATAACGGTCAAGGGGGCGGAGGTCACTCTTACGCCGGAGGAGTGTTCGGCGGAGATAATTCGCCAGCTTTTGGGGCAAGTGACTACTGAAACCGGCGAGGAGAATTTCGACGGCGCGATTATAACCATTCCCGCCGCCTTCAATCAGATGCAGTCCGAGGCCACTTTGCGCGCCGCTCGCATGGCCGGATTGGAGCGCGTTGATTTGATACAGGAGCCGATCGCGGCGGCTTTGGCCGCGATGGCGGGGGCTAAACGATCTGGGCAGTTCCTTATATACGATTTAGGCGGCGGAACGTTCGACGTGGCTTTGGCTCAGGCGATAGAGGGCAACGTCAGCATTGTGGCGCACCAAGGCATCAATATGCTGGGTGGACGCGATTTCGATCGCATGATAGTGAACGAGATTGTCCGTCCGTGGCTTGTCGCCAATTTCGATTTGCCCGACAACTTCCAGCGCGATCCGCAATATGCGCGGCTTATCCGCATCGCCCAGCTGGCCGCCGAGAAAGCCAAGATAGACCTTTCCTCGCTGGAGGAGGCCTCGATATTCGCCTCCGACGACGAAGTTCGCTTGATGGATCAAAACGAGAGCGAGATATTCCTCGACGCGCCTATAACCCGCGCCCAGTTTGAAGAGATAATCCGCGAGCCGGTGATGCACACCATAGATATGGTGCGAAAGCTGTTGGAGAGCAACAATTACAGCAACGACGACATCGACCGCATAGTCTTCATCGGCGGTCCCAGCCGCATTCCGATGGTGCGTGAGATGGTGTCGGAGGAATTGGGCATCGCTCCGGATCTTCGCACCGATCCCATGACGGCGGTGGCTATGGGAGCCGCTCATTATTGCGAGGGGCGGGAGTGGGACAAGGCCAAGGTTAAAGATTTCAAACCGGCGGCGTCGCCCGCCGCTGTAGGCGGCGGCAGTTCGCCCAAACCCAAGCACGCTTCGGTGTCGGTTCCTTATCAGGCCACGGCGGAGGTCAAGCCTGCGGCCAAGACGGGGGCGGCGGCAGCGGCGGGGACAGCGGGTTTCGGGGTCACCTTCGATTACGATCGACGCACCACGGCGGAAAAAACCGTGCTGGCTTTGCATATAACCGGAAAGGCTAAGGACGATAATCAGGTTCGCATTTTCGCAGACGGTTGGGATTCCGGAGTGTTGCCTTTGGTGGACGGATTGACCGTGGTGGTTCCTTTACGTTCCATGGGCGAAAACCGTTTTCGTTCGCAGGTATTGGACGCCTCCGGCAAGCCTATCGACGGATACGACGGCGACATAACAGTGACGCGAGTGGTGGCCATGGTCGGCAACATTCCCGCCGCCCAAACCATCGCCGTCAAGGTTTTGGAAAACCCCCATTCCCGCGAAAACGCCTTGATGACTTTGGTGGCCAAGGGCTCGCCTTTGCCTGCCGAAGGCCACGTCCGTTTCACCAGCGGACGTACGCTGCGATCCGGCGGCGCGGGGTATGTCGGCGTCGAGTTGTTTCAGGTCGAGTTTCCCGAGCGCGTGGATTTGAATCTGTGCATCGGCATGTTCAGGATAGACGGATACGATCTGCCGTCCGGAGCCGAGATAAAGGCCGGAGATCCTATATCGTTCGATTGGAACATGAGCGACGGCGGCATACTTCAGGCTACCGTCACGTTGCCCAAGATCGGATTGGAATTGCGCGCTCCTCGTTTTTACGCGCCGCAATCGGGACAGGTGTCGTTCAGCGGCGAGGAAGGCAACGCCTTCGCTTCCTCGGTTCTTGATCGCGGCGACGAGGAATGGGGGGATCTGGCGGCGGCTTTGGGGCCGGACGGCGGGCCGGAAGCGCAGATGCTTCACTCCAGATTGCTGGAGCAGCGCGACGTGTTGAGCGAAGCAGCCGGAGACGCAGAAACCGTGCGCCGCGTTGTCGAGGAAGCCCGCTTCGTGCGGCAGGACATAGCGCGGCTGGGGCGCAAGCACATAGTTCGCACGTTGCAGCGGCGGTTGGGCAAATTGGTCGCGGTGTTCAACCGCGTCGCCCGTTCTTCCGCCGAGCAGGAGGAGGAGGCGAGGTTCGAGGAGCTTGAAGGCGCGGTGCAGAGGATAATCGACGACGGCGACGCCGCCGCTTGCGACGACGCGGCGATTTATCTCAGCGAAATGCGGAATCTGTTCTTCGGCGTGGTATGGCGCGACGACGACTATATCGCCACTTGGTTCAAACGCCTGTGCGGCGAGCCGTATTTGTTCACCGACAAGGAAGTTTTCGCTGCCATGGTCGAAGAGGGCGAAGCCTTGCTGGCCAAAGGCGATCGCCCCGCCATGCGGGATCTAGTCGCCAGAATGCTGGACGCTCGCATAGCTCTGGGAGTAAACGATATGGCCGGAGAGTTGGCCACCATAGTGAAGGCGTGACACAAGAAAAGGGGGGCGGCATGTCGATAGTTTCTTTTGCTCCGGCGTCGGAAGACGAGGCGCGTTCATTGCTGCGCGACATTGGCGCGGAAGTTAACTGGCCGTTGGGCAACGGCAGGACGGAGGATGTCCGCCTGTCTGCGGATTCCGTTCAAGTGATGGTCGCGGCATTGCCGTTTTACGACGAATATCGGATGTATTCGCTTTCCGACCGCTCTCAACCCGCGCCGAACACACGGTACGTTCTGGCCAAGGAGGGGGATATAGGCCTGTTGAATTGGACTAACGAGCCGATATACCTGATAAACCAAAAGGCTCCGATAAAGCTGGATCGCAAGACGTTGGTCGCCTATTCCAAGTTTTTCTTCCATTACGTCCGCAACGAATTGGGGCGTTTCGTCATAGTTGAAAAGCCGGAGGACGTGGCGTGGCTGCCGGAGGCCGACGAGAAGGAAAAGGCCGCCGTCGCCGCCAAGCTGAAGCCGGTCACTTACAAGGGCATCGGGCGCGATAACTTGTTTTCTCTGGATTGCACAGTTATGTTCCGCAACGCTTTGTTTGCCACCAGCATCAAGGTCGCTCCGTACGAACTTGACGCCTTCGATCCAGAACAGGGGGCGACCGAGCATATGATCGTCGGGCAGATAAAACTCACCAACGGCGATTTGCTGCTCGAGGATTTACACGTCGATGTCGACCCCCCGCCGCAGGAGCTTAACAGCCCCAAGATAACCGAGATGAAAGACGAAGATTTTCCCGAATAAATTAAAGATATTTGCGCCCTTAGCTCAGTTGGATAGAGCGGCTGCCTTCTAAGCAGCAGGTCAGAGGTTCGAATCCTCTAGGGCGCGCCAGTTTTCGAAGCCTCGTGTTTCCCTGAGCCTGTCGAAGGGAACTTACGCGATCAAAGCGCGGCAATCTCCCGCAGTCGCTTCGACAGGCTCAGCGACCGCGTTTCGACTACTCCACCAACCGCATGGTGGGGAAGGCGATGACTTCGCGGATGGTTTGGCTGTCGGTCATCAGCATCCCAAGGCGGTCGATGCCGATTCCAAGCCCGCCCATCGGCGGCATGCCCAACGCCAAGGCTTCGATGAAATCCTCGTCTATCGGATGCGGAGGATCGTCGGGGCCGCGTTTCTGCTCTGCTTGCTCCAGAAAACGGGCGCGTTGTTCGCGGGGATCGTTAAGCTCGCTGAAGGCGTTGGCGATTTCCCAGCCGTTGACGTAGGTCTCGAACCGTTGCGCCACATGCGGCCTGTCCGGCCACGCTTTGGCCAGAGGAGATATTTCCTTGGGCAAGTCGATTACGTGTACGGGCTGGATCAGCTTGTCTTCGACTTTTTCGCCGAACACCGCTTCCACCACCTGCCCCCAGCTGGTGCCCGGGTCGATCGCAACGCCCAATTTACGCGCCATCGCCCGCGCTTCGTCGCCGTTCTTGCACGACGCGAAATCCTGTCCGGAGTGCTCAAGGATAAGCTCGACCATTCCTTTGCGCGGCCACGGCGGGGTGAAGTCAAGCTCCACGTCCGCAAATTTGATTTTTCCGCTGCCGTGCAACGTCATGGCGACGTGGTGGATTATCGTCTCGGTTATATCGATCATCGCGTTGAAATCCACATACGCTTGGTATAGCTCAAGCGACGTAAACTCCGGGTTGTGCTTGGGGCTGATGCCCTCGTTGCGGAAGCAGCGGTTTATCTCGAATAGCTTTTCCGACAGCCCGCCTATCACCAGCCGCTTGAGATGCAGCTCTGGTGCTATCCGCATGTAAAGCGGCATGTCCAGCGCGTTGTGATGGGTGACGAAGGGGCGGGCGATGGCTCCGCCGGCGATGACGTGCATCATCGGGGTTTCGACTTCGATGAAGCCGCGTTCGTAAAGGAACTGGCGGATCGAGGCCACCATGCGGTAACGCGCCCGCAGGGTTTCGCGGGTGCGAACGTTGGCCACCAAATCCTGCTCGCGGTGACGAAAGCGGGCTTCCACGTCCTTGAGGCCGTGGAATTTCTCGGGCGGCGGGATGAGGGCTTTGCTCAAAACCATAAGCTCGTCGGCGTCCACGGTTATCTCTCCGCGGGGAGTGCGACGCACTTTGCCCGATACTCCGATGATGTCGCCCAGATCCAGCAACTTCAGCAGCTCGGCGCGCTTGGCCTCGGTTTGCTTGAGATCGTGAAACACCTGCAAACGGTCGCTGTCGTCCATGACGTCGATGAACATGCCGTTGTTACGGACGGACATGACGCGTCCGGCCACGCGCACGACGGCGTCGGTTTTTTCTCCGGCGGCCAGATGCTCGAAACGCTTTTTTATCGCGGCGGCGGAATCCGTCTTGTCGAACTTGGTGACGTGGAAGGGATTGCCGCAAAGCTCGGTTATCTTGTCCAATCGGGAGGAGCGGCGCGAAATCTCGTCTTCGGGGGCGGCAGAAACGTTTTCAGAAATGGTGGCGGATTCGGTCATGGTTATCCCTTCTCGGTTTCAATTTTATTGCTCGGCCTATCGCGTAGCCAAAGGCGCACATTGTGCTTCACTTCGCCACGCGAGTCGAGTTTAGGCATGGGCAACCAGCTAACATGGGCGCGTTGTAGGCTTAGAGCGCAGCTTTTTTTTACTGATCTATCGGTAATTAGCCGAGGCCAACTCTCTGACCAGCTCTTTTCTAAGCCATAATTCATATGTGCGATATACGTTATTGCCAATGGATTTGCCGTTTGCAAAAGGTTTTAACATCTCAATTGTAGAAGTTGAGTCCGACACTATGTAGTTAACACCCTCGGAAATGCTAACAATGTTGGCAAAACCACGACGCCCATCGGAGAATATTTCCTGTATCCCCCGCATTTTTTCGTCACTCATCAAACTTCTTGCATCCCATATTTCTATCTGCCCTATCCACAAATCCCCACTGCGCAACGTCAGATATTTTTCATCCCGCAAAAGAGAAGCCGTCGGTTCCGAGGTTATAGTTGAACTGGTCTCCTCAAAATAACGCTTTGCCCCATCGCTTCCAAAATCTGTATGACCGGATATTTCCTCATAGGCTGAGATGTCTCTCGCAGTTGTTATCCTGCTGCGGAAATTAAGTGTGTTGGAAACTATCGCCGCCAACAGCAGCTTGTAACTGGTAGCATTGAGCGAGTTTGCGTGGCCGTTTTCCTTGATTTTTTCCCAAACTATCGTAGCGCACGCGCCAACCGGAACTATCCATGAGCGGACGTCATGGCGAGTGTTCCAATGGCTTTCAAATCCATAGTGGTGGTCGAATACTTCAGTGATTTTATTGTGGTTCACTATGGGGTCGAAAAAATCGGGGTTTGATACGTCCATAACCACGAAATCGCATGCATCATCAGGAAGGGCATAGTCCTTGGCCGATTTCCATATGGTGGGCAGTTTTCGCAACATGGGAGGCACGGTGGCGTTGAGCGATGGCGTAAACAACACCATGGCCTTATCTCCACGTTTTCCGAGATAATCTCCGTAAGCCTCGGCGCAAGCCAGTGCGTCTATGTCTATGTGGCCGCTGCCGCTTGTCACAATTATCGTCATGGGTTTGCCAATTTTTAAAATCGCATTTGGTTGCTATCCAACGAAATGATGCGGCTCGCGCCGGAACAGCATGGCGTAGGTTTCGCGTTCGTATTCCATGCCGTGCATGGTGACTGGCTTATTGTGCTTCACTTCGCGCCATAAGTCGAGTTCCGGCGCGAAAAAATCCAATATCCGCCTGCGGGTGAAGAGTATGGACGCTATTCCGTTGACGGGATCCAGCACCACTTCTTCTCCGGATTCCGGATCCTGATCGTTCGGGCGTTGGCGATAGCGGCCATAGTAACCGTCGCCGACGCTGGCGAAGGACAGCATATAGTGTCCGCGCGCCCCCAGAACGTTCAGAAGATTCTGCTTGTAGGCGATTCGCAGTTCGAGCGGTGAGATGTGCTTGAAGCAAAAAGCGTCCACCACCAGATCCACGTCGTCGCGGCCTATCGGCCAAGGTTCGGTCACATCGTGAACCAGCTGGCGTATTTTTTCCTTAAGTCCGAATCGGGATGCCGCTTCGGCCAGCGACGAGATGGCGTTGGGGGTAAAGTCCATCGCCGTTACGCTCATTCCTTGCGAGGCGAGGTAAAGCGAATTGCGCCCTTTGCCGCAACCGACGTCGACAGCGGTTTGCAATCTGGCCTTGTGGTTTTTCAGTTCCTCGACAGCCCACACGACCGAGCCTGAAGGCGTGGCGCGGACGGAAGACGGGATACCGCCCGCTTCGTATTCTTCGTTCCAAAGTTCCGACGGACTGCGGTGTTCGGACATGACGGCCTCCGTTGCGCCTATTTTATACCAAGATGGAGCAACGAACCAAGCGCAACGCCTATGGTTTTGCGTAAGAGCGAAAAAGGGCAAAGAAAAACCCCCGTCCGGCGCACCTGCTGACGCGAGGCTGGCCTGACGGGGGTTTCCTTAGCAATTTCCTGCGCCCTTGCGGGCGCGGGAGATTACTTCTTCTTCTTGGCAGTCGCCTTCTTCTTGGCGGGAGCCTTTTTAGCAACCTTCTTCTTAGCAGCCATAGTGACCTCCTTGAGCTAGAGTAGAGAGTAACGACATGTTGTGTCCGATAGAGAAACCAGTCAACAACATTTTGTCATCAGCCCCGCTTCGCAATACGAAAAACGATTTTTGTTCGCCATGAGTTGCAGTGATGCAACATGCATCGTCGTAGCGATCGATGGAAACAACGCGACGCGAAGAATTCCATTGAACTCAGACCATGCTTTTGTGGCGGCGAAAATATCCGTCATCCTTTCGCAAAACGATAGGCAAGATCGGTTATGACATAACGTTTGCTAACAAATCGTGAAAATTGTATTGAACTGCATGGGGCGCATGGGGTATCCCTTCGCTCCGTCCTTCGCTTTCACGCGGGGGCCTGTAGCTCAGTTGGTTAGAGCAGGCCGCTCATAACGGTCTGGTCGTAGGTTCAAGTCCTACCGGGCCCACCATTTCCTCTCTCTTCCGAAAAACGAAATATCAAAAAGCGGCGCGGCAAACGCGGCGCAACGCGCGATCCAAAAAAGCCATGGTTCGCGCCATGTCCGGCGTGTCGTCGCGCAGCCAATTCAGAATGGCGGCTTCGTGCGCCACGAACAAGGCGAAGGAGAGGACGGCCATTTTCGGGGCGTCGTCGTCCGCGATCGCCGTCTCGATTATCCGCCGCGCGCTTCGCGCGTGCGCCAAGGCCAACTGCGCTAGCAGACGCGGATCGTTCATGCAGGCCGAGGAGATGGCCTTGATGCCGTCGCGTCGGAGTTGCAGGGATTCGAATCTCGCCATGGCCGCGTCGAAAAGGCGGTCGTGCGGGCATCCACCTTTTTGCGCGGAGAAAGATGCCGCCATCTCGTCGTCGATCATGGCGACGATGGCGGGAATCATGTCGTCGCGACGTGGAAATATGTTCTCCGCCGTTTTTGCGGGAATTTTAGCTAGGCGGGCTGCGTCGCGCGGCGAAACTACGTTCCATCCGCGTCGGGCGGCCAGCTCCAGCGCGGCGGCGCAAATCCTGCGCTTCGCCAAGTTCAGGGATCCTTCGGAAGGCTTCTTCATGACGCGGCGCGTTTCATGTTGCGCTCGTGAATCAGGCGAAGCCCCTTCAGCGTCAGATCAGGGTCGATATGCCCGATGGACGGCACCGTCCCCATGAACAAGGGAGCCAGTCCGCCCGTGGCCACGACGGTCACCACGCCGCCGTGTTCGTCGCAGATGCGTCCGGTCAACCCCTCGATCATGCCGACGTAGCCCCAGAATATGCCGGATTGCATGGCGTCCACGGTGTTGGTTCCGATGGCCTTTTGCGGGCGGGTGATGGCCACGCGCGGCAGTTTGGCCGCCGCCATGTGCAACGCTTGCAGCGAGAGGTTGATCCCAGGAGCGATAGCCCCGCCGCGATAGTTGCCGTCCTTGTCCACCAGATCGAAGGTGGTGGCGGTTCCGAAGTCGATTAGCAGCAGCGGCAGGGGATAGGCGTCGGCTCCGGCCACCGCGTTAATAAGGCGATCCGCTCCCACTTCTTCGGGGCGATCGACGATGGCCTTGATGCCCAAGTCGACCGCCGACGCTCCCACTATCATGGCCGAGCAGCCGAAGTGGTCGTGGCACAGCCGCGCCAGATGGAAGTTGGCCTCCGGCACTACGCTGCCGATTATCGAGTGTTTCACTTCGCGGGAATCCAGTCCTGCCTCGCGCATCATGGTCTTCAGAAACGCGGCGTATTCGTCGGCGGTGCGCTGCGCGCTGGCTTGAGTTCGCCATGTAGCGAGAATCTTCTCGCCTTTGAACAGCGCGAAAACGGTGTTGGTGTTGCCTGCGTCGATGGCGAGTAGCATGGTTTGCGCCCTATGTCGTTCGCGGTAGATCGGGAAAAACGTCCCCTGCGGATATAATCCGTTCCGAGCCGTCTGCCAACCGCAGGACGAGATTGCCCAGCGCGTCCAGTCCGGAGAAGTCTCCGGCGACGGTTTCCGAGGGCAGGCGGACAGAGAGCTTGCCGCGTTGCGCCCGTTCCAGCCATTCCTCGCGCAGTTTATGGAAGCCGTGGAGCTTCAGGCCGTCGCATCTGGTTCGCAGGGCGTCCATCAGGGCTTTCAGCGCGTCGTCGACGGAGATTTCGGCATGTCCTTCGGCGCGGAGGGATGTGGCGGGATAGAGCGCGGTTTCGGGATGATGGGCGACGTTTATGCCGACGCCGGCCACCAGCCATTCGACGATGCCGTCATTGACGGGGGCGGCTTCCAGCAGAACGCCGCAGATTTTGCGGCCACGCGCCAGCACGTCGTTCGGCCATTTCAGCGTCACCTCGGCTCCGATTCCCATAAAGGAGCTTATCGCGTCGTGCGCCGCCAAGGCGGCGGCGAGGCTATAATGTCCCATGGCTTGCGGCGGACAGCGCGGACGCAACACCATCGAAACATGAAGATTGCCCGCTGGAGAATCCCACGTCCTGCCGTGCCGTCCGCGCCCTGACGTTTGGCGCAAGGCTTGAATCGCCGTCCATTCCGGCGCGCCGTTTTGCGCGGCCTCTATCGCATCGATGTTGGTGCTGGCCGTGGTTTCAAGAAGATGGAGAGAATAAAACGGCATGGTGTCGCGGGTGCGAAGTTAAAGTCGTTCCGAATAATCTCCGTCATTGCGAGCGGCCTTTTTCAGGCCGCGAAGCAATCCATGGTCACTGGCATAATGGCACTGGATTGCTTCGCCGCCAAGGGGCGGCTCGCAATGACGGCTTTTGGTCGTCTATCTCACAACTAATGGAAATTATTTGGAATAACCATTAAGTCAAAGCGCGGCCAAACTTTGCGCCGCCGCCAACGCCCGATCCAGCAGCGGAGCCGGAGCCGCCACCAGCAGCAGCGCGGCGCAGGCCGCGACAGCCACCCCGAACCGCAGGGACTTTTCCGGCACGCCGTCTATCGCCTTAGCGTCCGCCGCCGCCTCGTCGAAGTACATCGCCTTGACGACCCGCAAATAGTAGAAGGCGGCGACCACGCTGGCCAAAACGCCGATGACGGCCAAAGGCAGCATTCCGGCCTTCACGGCGGACAGGAAAACGAAATACTTGCCGAAGAATCCGGCCATGGGCGGCACTCCGGCCAGCGAGAACATGAACACCGCCATCGCCAAGGCAAGAGCTGGATGCGAACGCGACAGTCCGGCCACGTCTTGTATTTTTTCCACCTCGTTGCCGTCGCGGCGCAGGCACAAGATGACCGCGAAAGCTCCAAGCGTATTGACGGCGTAGATCGCCATATACGTTAACGTCGCTTGGATGCCCATGCTTCCGCCCGCAGCCAAGCCTACCAACGCCGCGCCCACGTTGGCGATGGAGCTGTAGGCCATCAGGCGGCGCAGGTTGGTTTGCATCAATCCTCCCAGCCCGCCGACCAGCATGGAAGCCACGGCCACGAAGGCGATTATCTGCGTCCACTGGTGCGATAGCCCGCCCATGGGCTGTTCCAATATCCGCGCCAGCAAGGCCATGGCCGCCAGCTTGGGGGCGGCGGAGAAAAAGGCGGCGACGGACGCGGGCGCGCCTTGGTACACGTCGGGAGTCCACATATGGAAGGGGACGGCGGATACCTTGAATGCCAGAGCGGCGCAGATGAAAACCATGCCGAACAAGACGCCTAAAGGAACCGTTTCGCCCGATTGTTGGCGCAAGGATTCCGCGATGGCGGCGAAGCCGGTCGAACCGGCGTATCCGTAAAGCAAAGACGCGCCGTAAAGCAGCATCCCCGAGGCCACCGCCCCCAGCACGAAGTACTTCAATCCGGCCTCGCCTGATTTGGCGTCGTCGCGGCGGAAGGCGGCCATGACGTAAAGAGGCAGGCTTTGCAGCTCTATGCCCAGATAAAGCGTCATCAAGTCGTTGGCCGATACCATGATCATCATGCCCAGCGCGGCGAAGACCGCCAATACGGGATATTCGGGGCAAGAAATCCCCGCCTTGGACAGATATGGCGGCGAGATCAGTAACGCTAGCGCGGCGGACAGCAATATCGCTACTTTGGAAAAACGCGCGAAGGCGTCATTGATCAACATCCCGCCCCATGCCGCGAAATGGTCGGACGCTTCGCCGCTCGCCGCCATGAAAGCCGCCGTCAGCAACGACAATATCGCCAGAAAGTTGACGGTTTTCACGCCGCCCTTGTTTCCGAAGGCGGAGGCCAAGAGAAGGACAAGCGCGGCCAAGGCCAGAAAAATCTCCGGCAAAGTGGCGGCTGAGGAGAGCGAGATTTCGGTTGGATTCATGGTGATGCCCACGGGACTGTTGGTGGAGCGATGAGGGAGGAAATATAATGTGGTGGACATTGGAGCACTTTTGTAGTGTTTCTGCCAGATGTTTCATCAAGGAGAGGCAGGATATGGGGTTTAGCGGACTGTTTGGAAAAATGGCGGATTTTATTGGGTGTTCGCCAGGAATCGTTATGATTGTTTCCGGTATGTTAGGATTGGTTTTTTCCTACGGGCATCTATTGCCGGATTTCATGTTGGCCGTCCTTGTTGCTGGAATAATTTTCCTTTCCTGTTTTCGCATAAACGCGCCATTGCCACGCAACGCTTTATGGCGGATACCCGTTTTCTGCGTTCTGCGCTATGTGGCCTTTCCGCTGCTCATGTGGTGGTTGTGCATGCAGATCGCTCCAGAATACGCCGTTGGGATGCTCCTGCTTGGCCTTTGTCCTGCTGGTTCGTCTTCGGCTGGATTCGCATCGATTTATAACGGCAATGTGTCCACGGCCATTGCCATCACTGTATTCAGCAGCATAGCTTGCGTTGCGTTTATGCCAGTGATGTTTGGGGTGTTTGCGGGATTGGAGATTTCTGTATCTCCATGGCAATTGCTGCGTACTTTGTCGTTATGCGTTCTTTTGCCAGGAGCGCTTTATCTGATTTTGCGCAGCAATGCCGCCGTAGTTGGATATTTTACAAGGAATGGACAAAATATCACTGTGCTTATGCTTGGCGCGATAGTGTTTTTAGCACTAGCAAGAAATCAAGATACGTTGATTCAAAATCACAATGAGCTGCTATTGCCTTTTTCTCTTATCGTAGGTTTTTACATGATGGCGATGATTGCAGGTTTCGCCATAAAAACTTCCCTGATGGAACGCATATCGTATGGAATATGCTCAACCTTCAATAATAATGCGCTAGGCATTGGCATCGCTGGAATATACTTCGATAGCAAGGTGGTCGTGTTTATGGTGATGACATCAATCGTATGGATGACATTGCCGATTATTGCTCGACCAGTAATCAAGAATTTGAGCACTTCATAAAGCTGCTGATATGAGGTGATATTGCGCCAACACTTGCTCGGTCGAGCGCGTGAACAGGTCGCTGAACGTGGCGGGGTGCAGCCCCATCCATAGAACCAGAACTGCCAACGGCGCGAACATAAGCCATTCGCGAGCGGAAAGATCCGGCATGGCCTTGACGTCGGCGTGGACGGCCTCGCCGAAGAACACGCGGCGGTAAAGCCACAGCATATAGGCCGCGCCCAACACCACGCCGGTGGCGGCGAGCGCGGCGATTATTTTATCGGCTTGCCACGCTCCGGCCATCGACAGAAACTCGCCCACAAAGCCGCTGGTGCCGGGCAACCCCACTGCGGCCAACGTGAACACCATGAACACGGCGGCATAGCGCGGCATTACCGAAGCCACTCCGCCGTAACGGGCGATCTCGCGGGTGTGCAGGCGGTCGTAGACCACGCCGACGGCCAGAAACAGCGCGGCGGAAACGAACCCGTGCGACAGCATCACCAGCATCGCCCCGTCCAATCCTTGTTGGTTGCCGGAGAATATGCCAAGCGTGACATACCCCATGTGCGCCACCGAAGAATAGGCGATCAGCTTCTTCATGTCGGTTTGCGCCAGAGCGACCAGCGAGGCGTAAACGATGGCGATCACGCCCAGCCACAGCATCATCGGCGCGAAGGTTGCGCTGGCCTCGGGCAGCATTTGCAATGACACGCGGATGAACCCGTACCCGCCCATCTTCAGCAACACGCCCGCCAGTATGACCGATCCGGCGGTGGGAGCCTCGACGTGGGCGAATGGCAGCCATGTGTGGAACGGCCACATGGGGGTTTTGACGGCGAAGGAGGCGAAGAACGCCAACCACAGCCATACCGCCATTTCCTTGGGGAACTTGCCGCCCATCATCGCCGCCATGTCGGTCGTGCCGACGTGAAGCGACATGGCTATGATCGCCAGCAGCATCAAAACCGATCCTAGGAAGGTATAAAGGAAAAATTTGTACGCCGCGTAAATCCGTCCGTTTCCGCCCCATACGCCGATGATAAGGAACATCGGGATCAAAACGCCCTCGAAGAAGACGTAGAACAGCACGAAATCGAGCGCGGTGAACATGCCGATCATCATGGATTCCAGTATCAGCATGGCGGCCATGAAGTCGGGAAGGCGTTTTTTAATCCCGAATCCTGCCAAAACGCATATCGGGGTCAATAACGCCGACAGCATGACGAACCAGACCGATATTCCGTCCACGCCCTTGTGATAAACGACGTTGAAGGCGGGAATCCATTGCGCCGTTTCCTCCAACTGGAAGCCGCTCTGCGAGGGATCGAATTGCCACAGCATTTCCAGCGACAAGGCGAAGACGGCCAAGGTCGTTCCCAGCGCGATTTGCCGCGCCGCGCCGTCGCGTCCCCGCGCCAACAGCATAATCATCCCCGCGCCGAGCAGGGGCAGGAAGGTGAGGAAACTTAGGATGGGAAAATCGGGCATGGATGCTCCAGTAAATTACGCCAGCCAAAACCAAGTCATAAGTCCCACCAAGCCCAGCACCATAACGAAGGCATAGTGATAGAGATATCCGGTTTGCAGGTATCCGATGTTTTTGCCCGCTCGCGCCACCGCAGAGGCGACGCCGTCAGGCCCCAAGCCGTCGATTATCCGGTCGTCGCCGGTGCGCCACAACGCGCCGCCCAACGCTTTGGCCGGACGCACGAACAGCGCATCGTACAGCTCGTCGAAGTAGTATTTGCGGAACGACAGGCGGTAGAGGAAACCGCTGGCCTTGGCGATTTTCGCGGGCATTTTCGGCAACGCCAGATACAGCAGAGCGGCCAAGGCCATGCCTGCTAAGGCGACGACGAGCGGAAGGTGTTTCAGCCATACTGCGTGATGTTCGCCGGATGATGCAGTCGCTTCGACAGGCTCAGCGACCGTTGTGGCGAGAGCGACCGCTGAGCTTGTCGAAGCGACCGCCCCGCGCCAGAACTCGGCAGCGCCTTCGGAAGCGAACCAGCCGTGCGCATACCATCCGGCAAATATCGCCCCAATGGCCAGAGGAACTAGCGGTAGCAGCATGATGACCGGAGATTCGTGCGCGTGCTCCATGGCGTGGGCGTCGGCGCGCGGCTTGCCGTGGAAGGCGAGGAACAGCAGGCGCAGCGAATAGAACGCGGTTAAAAACGCCGCCGCGATGCCTAGGGCGTAGGCGAACATCCCGAACGGCGCGTTGGAGGCCAACGCGGATTCCAAAATCATATCCTTGGAATAGAATCCGGCGAACCCGAAAACTCCGTCAAGCCCGATCCCCGCCAACGCCAGCGATCCTATCCACATTAATCCGCAGGTTATGGGAGCCTTGCGCCACAGCCCGCCCATGCGGCGCAAGTCCTGCTCGCCCGACAGGGCGTGGATGACCGATCCCGCGCCAAGGAACAGCAACGCCTTGAAGAAGGCGTGGGTGGCGAGGTGGAAAATGGCGGCGGAATAGGCCGACACGCCAAGCGCGAAGAACATGTAGCCGAGTTGGCTCATGGTCGAATAGGCGATCACTCGCTTGATGTCGAACTGCGTCAGGCCGATGGTGGCGGCCACTATCGCCGTCAATCCGCCCACCACGGTGATGACGGCCAAGGCCACGGGCGCGTGCTCGAACACCGGCGACATGCGGGCGACCATGAACACGCCAGCCGTCACCATGGTCGCGGCGTGGATGAGCGCGGACACGGGGGTAGGGCCTTCCATGGCGTCGGGCAACCAAGTGTGCAGCCCCAATTGCGCCGATTTGCCCATCGCGCCCACGAACAGCAGCAGGCAGGCGAAATTGAGCGCGTAGGGAGCAGCGACGTTAGGGACTGCGGCGAACATGTCGGCGAATTTCACCGATCCGAACAGCGCGAAGCAGGCGAAGATGCCGAGCAGAAAGCCGAGATCGCCTATGCGGTTGACGACGAACGCCTTGATGGAGGCGGCGCAGGCGCTAGGTTTTTCAAACCAGAAGCCGATGAGGAGGTAGGAACACAGCCCCACGCCCTCCCAGCCGAAGAACATCTGCAACAAGTCGTCCGCCGACACCAGCATCAACATGAAGAAGGTGAAGAGGCTTAGATACGACATAAAGCGCGGTATGCTTTTGTCGTGGCTCATATAGCCGACGGCGTACACATGCACCATCGCCGATACCACGTTGACGACAAGCAACATCACGGCGGTTAGGGCATCGATGCGTATCGTCCAGTTGGCTTTGAAGCCACCCGAGGAAAACCACTCGGTCAGAACATGGGTTCTGGAGTTGCCCTCCAAGGCCACGTCTTGGAATATGGCGATCGACAGCCCCGCCGCCGCCAGCATCAGGACGCAGGTGACGACTTGCGCCGCCTTATCGCCCAGCGTCTTGCCGCCCAGTCCGGCGAATGCCGCGCCCAGCAGGGGAAGGAATATAGCCAGAAGGTCGGTGGTCATGGCGTGTTATCCCCTCATCTCGCTGATGTCGTCCACCGCTATCGAACCCTTGCTGCGGAAATAGGCGACCAGTATCGCAAGGCCGATGGCGGCCTCCGCCGCCGCGACGGCCAACACCAAAAGCGCGAACACCTGTCCGGCCAGATTGTGCAGATAGGCCGAAAACGCCACGAAGTTCACGTTTACGGCCAGCAGCATGATCTCGATCGACATCAACAGGACGATGACGTTCTTGCGGTTGATGAATATTCCCGCCACGCCGATGGCGAACAGAGCGGCGGCCAGAACCAGAAAGTGGGTGAGGGTTATGGCCATGGTCATATTTCTACCCCTTCGCCGATTTTGGGACGGCGGATTTCCATCACGTCCGCGGTTTTGATTGCCAACTGCGCCCCCACGTCCTGACGCTTGGCGTCCTTGCGTTGACGCAAGGCCAATACTATCGCGCCCACCATGGCCACCAGCATTATAAGCCCGCAGAGCTGAAAGGGCAGGGCGTATTGAGTGTAAAGGACGTGGCCGATGGCGGTCGCATTGTCGGCGGCGTTTTCAGGAGAGCCGAACACTGCGGCTGCGGGCGAAGTCTTCCACGCCCACGTCGCGGCGATAAGCTGGGCGAGCATGACGATCCCGACCAATCCGCCCAAGGGAAGGTATTCCATGAAGCCTTTTCGCATTTCGCGGGCGGTTATGTTCAGCATCATGACGACGAACAGGAACAAGACAGCCACCGCTCCGACGTAGACGATGATGAGCGTGAAGGCCAGAAATTCCGCGCCCATCAGCAGGAACAGCGCGGCGGCGTTGAAAAAGCACAGGATAAGGAAAAGCACCGAATGCACCGGATTGCGCGATGTCACCACCATCAACGCCGAGGCTATAAGCACGGCGGAGAAGGCGTAGAACACGCCTGCGCTCAACAGAGAGGGAAGATTTTGGAGGATAAAACTCAAAGCCGTTCTCCCTTTCAGGAAGAGGAAATCCCAGAATCCCATGTGGACTGCGAAGCGCAACCGCCAGAATTAACCGGTGTTTCACAAACCAATCACCAAACCACAGAACCGAATTATAGCGCAGCAGCCCGCCAATCACCTGTACTTCGCGTCTTCCCGTATGTTCGCGCCAACCACGCATTCCCATTTTTCCCCGTTGGCCAACAGGCGTTCCTTGTCATAAATAAGGTCGCGGCGGCTGGCGGTGGGGCATTCCAGATTAGGCGTTTCGACGATGGCGTCGACCGGACACGCCTCTTGGCACAGGCCGCAGAAGATGCACTTGGACAGGTCGATGTCATAGCGCGTGGTGCGGCGGCTGCCGTCGGCGCGAGGCTCGGATTCTATGGTTATGGCTTGGGCGGGGCATATCGCTTCGCACAGCTTGCAAGCGATGCAGCGTTCCTCCCCGTTGGGATAGCGGCGCAAGGCATGCACGCCCCTAAAGCGTGGACTGATTCTGCCTTTCTCGTAAGGGTAGTTCAGCGTCACCTTGGGGCGGAAAATATAGCTGAACGTCAACGCCATGCCCTTGGCCACATCAAGGGGGAGGTAGCGCAACAATCTGGCGACGATGGACGTTTTCGGCATATGAGGCTCTACTTCTGCGGCGGTGGAGAGGAATAGGGCGCCGCCACTCGCAAGGCGATGTCCGTGGACAGGTTGTGCTTTCGCAGGATGCTCTCAATCGTGCCATCAAACAACATTTCATTGGTCGCGGTGTTCAGCATGGCGGCCAGCCGCGTCTCTCCGGCGGGAACCGTAATACTATAAGAGGTAACCGTAAGCGGAGGAGATACAACTCTCCGTATCGTGTTAGGGCGCTTGGCCATGTATTCAGCCCCGAACATGGCGTCGGTTATAAACGCATCCGCCTTGCCATAGGCGACTTGTTCTAGCATGTCGCTTAGCGGCGATGTCCCGGGCAATCCCACGGTTCGGCTTTGCGGAAACAGCGTTTTGGCGAGATTACCGCTTAGTGTGCCATCTATCGAAACGAAACTTTTGTCCTTAGCGTTCAACGCCCGCAACTTGTTGTCATAGACAGCAACCCCGTTTTTAACAAACACATAAAGCGGAGTATAGAATATGGGCTGCGTGTATTCGACGAACTTGCCTCTGGTCGCGTCGGGCAATCCGCCGGAACATTCCAGATCGAATTTTCCGTAATTGAGGTCGGATAAGTATGTGGCGAAGTTAAGCTCCGATGTCCATTCGACCTTGAGATCGAGTTTCTTGCCCAAGGCATTTAGGTAATCATAGAACACCCCCGATATATCGCCGGTGTTCGGGTCTTTTGCGATTATCGGATTCCATACCGCATACCCGCACCGAATCACGCCAGTCCGCATGATGCGCTCATAGGCCGTTTCGCGTTTTTCCGATGCGACAACGCCGCCGGACTCGTGACGCGCAAACCAGTAATGCGTCCCGACGCTTGCCAGAACGGCGATGATGAGCATGGACAGGAGGTTTTTCATGCCAATTCCCGCTGCTATCTAAACGCTACCACATACCCCGCCGTTATCACGACCCAAACCAGCGACAGGGGCAGGAAGAATTTCCAACCGATGCGCATAAGCTGGTCATAGCGATAGCGGGGCAGGGTGGCGCGTACCCATAAGAACACGAACAGGCAAAAGGCGATCTTCAGCGCGAGCCACACGAATCCGGGGATGAACGCCAGCGCGTCCAAAGGCGGCAGCCAGCCGCCGAGGAACAGGATGGAGGTCATCGCGCTTATCAATATCATGTTGGCGTATTCGCCAAGGAAAAACAGCGCGAAGGCCATTGACGAGTATTCGGTGTTAAAGCCGCCCACCAGTTCCGACTCGCCTTCCGGCAGATCAAAGGGCAGGCGGTTGGTTTCCGCCAATGCCGACACGAAAAACACCAAAAACATCGGGAACAGCAGGGAAAACGCGAACCAGCCGTCCTTTTGCGCCTCCACTATCTTCGACAGGTTCATGGATCCGGCCAGCAACAGCACGGTTATCAGCACCAGCCCGATGGACACTTCGTAGGAGATCATTTGCGCCGCTGAGCGCAACCCGCCCAAGAAGGGGTATTTGGAATTGGACGCCCATCCGGCGACGATTATTCCGTACACGCCAAGCGAGGATATGGCGAAGATGTACAACACGCCAAGGTTGATGTCGGCCAGCACCGCTCCGGCGTCGAAGGGGATGACCGCCCACGACGACAATGCCAGAAAGAACGTCAACACCGGCGCACCCAGAAACAGCGCGATGTCGGCTTGGCGGGGGAATATGGTTTCCTTGCCCATCAGCTTCACGCCGTCGGCCATCGGTTGCAGTAAACCGAAAGGTCCCACGACATTTGGGCCGCGCCGCATCTGCATCGCCGCCATTACCTTGCGCTCGGCCAGAGTCAAATACGCCACGCAGCCGAGCAACACGCCGATTATCAGCGCGATCTTGAGCAGGATTATGGCGGCTGGCAGCAACGCCTGAACGGCTTCGTTCGACCAGAAACTATCCACGAGAACACCTTGAAAGCGGGCAAAAGCAGCATGAACGCGGCTGTGAAGACGCTCGATACCCGGAGCGCGGACATCATCGCTCAAGAATCGGTAGGAAAAAAGCGAAAAGTTTTGCCTCATCGAACGATGAAGTAATCGCTTGCCGATTGCGGAGCCTGTCGTAGGCTACTATTATCGTATCGGATGCGGTGAGAATCGCGCTGTCCGAGCGGCGATGGATGTCGGTTGAACTGCGCTTCGAACTTTGGTGAATGTGGGGGACGTCCATGGGCGTTAGTGCCGTTTTGTCCGAAAGACGCGGGCAGTCGATAATAATAACCTTTAATCGCGCCGATCATGCCAACTCGATGACGTTGGACATGGCGAACGATCTTTTCAACGTCATGAAGCCCATAGTGACCGACAGAAGCGCGCGAGCCGTCATGCTGCGCGGCGCGGGCGGGAACTTCATGGACGGCATCGACATGAAGGATATGGGATTTGCCGCTCCCGACATAACTCAGGCTTTGGAGCGGTGCAACCAGCTTATACTGCCTTACCATTCGGTTGTGCGCGAGCTGCAGACGATGGACAAGCCTGTGGTCGCGGTGGCTGAAGGCAAGGTTTGCGGCGTGGGGCTTAGTTTGATGCTGGCCTCCGACATAATCATCGCCGGACGCGACGCCACCTTTAAACTGGAAACGGCCGAATACGCGATCACGCCTACGGGGGCTTGTTCCTACTTTCTGCCGCGCCGCGTCGGGCTTACCAAGGCCTTGGAGATGTTGATGTTCGACGAGCCTTTCGGGGCAGAGGAAGCCTTGGCCATGGGGCTGGTTAACCGCGTCGTGGACAACGGCAGGCTGGAGGAGGAGGCTTTGGCGGTTCTGGATCGCCTGACCGAGGGGCCTACCCGCGCCTATGCTGGCATCAAGAAGCTGACGCTTAAAGGGTTTGAAAACGATCTGAACGCGCATCTTGGGCTGGAACACACCTATTTCGGCCAAAGCTTCCGCAGCTTCGATTTTCGCGAGGTGATAAAGGCCAAGCAGGCGGGGCGGGAAGCCAAATTTTCGGGAAATTAAGAAAAATTCCTTGATCTTTGCGGAAATAGAATGCTAGAAATCCGCCCTGCCTTTCGGTCAAGGTGGCCGTTAGGCTTTATGTTTGTTAAAAACGCACGCGCATTCATAGGCTTATGGGCGGGAGAAATCCGTCCAGCCTTTCCGGTGTTTGGCCCCATGCGGGCTTAACTCTATCTTGCGCGGTGGCTTAACCGGAGAAGGAAGCGATAGCATGACCATGCCTGTAGTAACCCTGCGCCAATTGTTCGAAGCAGGCGTTCATTTCGGACACAACACCCGTCGTTGGAACCCCAAGATGCAGCCGCATCTTTTCGGCGTCCGCAACGGCATTCACATCATAGACCTTGAGCAATCGGTTCCCATGATGCAGCGCGCTTTGCAAAAGCTGCGCGACGTGGCGGCGGACGGCGGACGCATATTGTTCGTCGGAACCAAGACTCAGGCTCAGGAAAAGGTGGCCGAGGCCGCCAAGCGTTGCGGGCAATACTATGTCAACCATCGCTGGCTGGGAGGCATGCTGACCAACTGGAAGACCATTTCACAGTCGATCAAGCGTTTGCGCGACATTAACGAAAAGATGGAATCGCACGCCAAGAAGATCACGAAGAAGGAAATGCTCCAGATGACGCGGGAGCGCGACAAGCTGGAACGCGCTTTGGGCGGCATCAAGGACATGGGCGGATTGCCGGACGTTATCTTCATCATCGACACGGTGAAGGAGGATTTGGCGATAGCCGAGGCGGCCACATTGAACATTCCGGTGGTGGCGGTCGTCGACAGCAATTCCGATCCTTCCAAGATCGCTTGGCCGGTTCCCGGGAACGACGACGCTTCCCGCGCCATAGATCTTTATTGCGATTTTGCGGCGCAGGCCATACTCGATGGGCTGGAGGCCGAGATAGCGGCTTCTGGCGGCGACGTCGGGGCTTCCGCTTCTTTGCCGAAAGACGCGGCGGCGGATAAGGGATCGCTGAAGAAGGCGGCGCAGGGCTGAAGCCTTTCGGACTTTTCGGATCAACGCAAAAGGCTCTCGCGGCGCGGTCGCGGAGCCACCTAAGGCATGGAGCGGACAAATGGCAGAGATAACGGCCTCGTTGGTGAAGGATTTGCGCGAAAAGACCGGCGCGGGGATGATGGATTGCAAAAAGGCTTTGTCGGAATCCGGCGGAGACCTTGAGTCCGCCGTCGATTGGCTGCGTAAAAAAGGCTTGTCCGCCGCCGCCAAGAAGGCGGGGAGGGTGGCGGCCGAAGGCTTGATTGCTGTGGCATCGTCGGGCAGTCGCGCCGCAGTGGTCGAAGTCAACGCCGAAACCGATTTCGTCGGTCGCAACGATTCCTTCCAAGCGTTTGCGAAGCAAGCGGCGGTTATAGCCCTTGATTGCGGCGGCGACGTCGAGAAGCTCAAGTCGTCCAAGTCGCCGTCGGGAAAGACGGTGCAGGAAGATCTGACCAACCTCATCGCCACGGTGGGGGAGAACATGAACCTGCGCCGCGTCGCTTGCCTGTCGGTGTCGCAAGGATGCGTCGCCACTTACATCCACAACGCGGTTTCGCCTAACATGGGCAAGATCGGCGTGCTGGTCGCGCTGGAATCCTCCGCCGATCCGGCCAAGCTGATGGAATTGGGCAAGCAGATCGCCATGCACGTCGCGGCAGCCCGCCCCGAAGCCCTGAGCATTCAGGACGTGGATTCCAAGGCGTTGGAGCGCGAACGCGATGTGCTGTCCGAGCAAGCCCGCGCCAGCGGCAAGCCCGAGGAGATCATCGCCAAGATGGTCGATGGCCGCATTCGCAAGTACTACGAGGAAGTAGTGCTTTTGGAGCAGGTGTACGTGGTCGACGGCGAGACAAAGGTCGCCAAGGTGGTGGAAAACGCCGCCAAGACTTTGGGCGCGCCTGTGAAGCTGGCCGGCTTCGTGCGTTATCAACTCGGCGAAGGAATCGAAAAAACCGCCGACGACTTCGCCGCCGAAGTGGCCAAGATGGCGTGCTGAGATCATGACGTGGAACACAGGCTTGTATCGTTAATGTTGTGGGGTGAATATGAAGAACAATAAGCGTGGTACTGCGATAAGCGCATTAGCCGCTGTGGCTATTACCGGGTGTAATAATGTGTCATGGGTAGAAACTGTTGTTTCAGGATATGGTGGTGATAATAGTAAAGACCATATGGCAGTAGTTCGTACCTTTTCTGGCGGCGTGCAAGTGTACGCAGGAAGACCAGACAACTTGCGGTTTTTAAGAGATGATGGCAACACTTATGCGTTTCCTGATCAGTGTACTGGCACATGGATGATTGTCCCTAAGAGGGATTCCATGATTAGTATTGGCGACGATACTGGTTGTGACAAATTAAAAGGCAAAACAAATAAGGGTAATGCCCCGACTCCATGATTCGTTCTATCCATTGAGTGTAACAGCGCGGATTTTTCCCCTGATTGGATTTAAGAGGGGGAGTTTGCGCTGTTTTTTGCAAAAAGAATCCTTTTACTCCTCCCCATAGAGTGTCATGGGAGTTTCCCTACCTTTTTGGGGAATATCCCTGTTTTTTCCTTGCTTGCGTTGATGAAACAGGCGTGGCCTAATCATGAAAATCTCCATCATCACTGTATCTTTTCACACCGGCGAGACGCTGTGGACTTCGCTTGCCGCCGCTTTGGCGCAAGGGGATGGGGTGGAGCTGGTCGTGGTCAACAACGGCAATCCGCCCGAGGTTGAAAATCGTCTGGCGGGCATGGCGGCTGCTGATCCGGCCATCAAGTTCGTGACCGGCCACGGCAACGTTGGCTTCGGGCGCGGGTGCAATCTGGGGGCGAAGGCGGCGGCGGGAGAATATCTGCTGTTCCTTAACCCCGATTGCGCGATGGATAAGGAGGCGGTTGCCGCTCTTTTGAGCCATGTCGCGCAGCTAAAAAGGCCGTTCATGATGGGGGCTAGGCTGTTGGGCGAAGACGGGCGGGATCAGCGCGGATGCCGCCGCGCCTTGCTGACGCCGACGACGGCGGCGGTGGAGGCGTTGGGCTTGCATCGGCTGTTTCCGCGTCTGCGGCTTAACCGGCACGAGGAGCCGGTGCCGTCCGCCATATCTCCGGTTCCTGCCATCAGCGGCGCGTTCATGTTTTTGGCGGCTAAGGATTTTTGGTCGATAGGCGGTTTCGACGAAGGGTACTTTTTGCACGTCGAGGATTTGGACTTGTGCCTGCGTTTTCGTCGCGCGGGGGGAGAGATATATTTCGCGCCCGACGTGCGCGCCGTCCATGTCGGCGGAACCAGCGACACGACTTCAAGGTTTTTGGAGATAAACAAGGCCAAGGGGTTTATTCGCTATTTTCACAATAATTTTTCCCGCTGGTGGAACCTGCCCTTGCTGTGGCTGCTGGATTTGGCGATTTTGGCGAGGCTGGGAGTAAAGCTGTTGGCAAGCCGCAGGTGACAAAAGGCTTATACGGGACTAGACTGCGCCGCTGCAGGCAATTCTTTAAGCTGGTGGATCGGAAATGAAGGTAATTCTGGCTCAACCGCGCGGGTTCTGCGCGGGGGTGGAACGCGCGATCGAGATCGTGGAGATGGCTCTGGAGAAATTCGGGCCGCCTATCTACGTGCGCCACGAAATCGTACATAACCCCCATGTGGTCAAGCGGTTGGCCGACAAGGGGGTGATCTTCGTCGAGGAAACCGACAGCGTTCCTGCCGGAGCCGTCACGATATTCAGCGCACACGGCGTGGCCGAGAAGATAGAGCTTCACGCCAAGGAGCGCGGCCTGCACGTCATAGACGCGACCTGCCCCTTGGTGTCGAAGGTGCATACCGAAGGGCAAAGATACGCCCGCGCCGGACGGGAGATAATCCTGATAGGCCACACCGGACATCCGGAAATCGAGGGCACGCTCGGGCGCATTCCCGGAACCGTGCATCTGATCTCGACCGTCGAAGATGTGGAGGCGTTGAAGGTCAAAGACCCCGACATGCTCGCCTATATCACCCAGACCACGCTCAGCGTCGACGATACGCGCGGGGTGATAGACGCGCTTAAGGCCAAGTTTCCCAATATCGTGGGGCCGGCCACCAAGGATATTTGCTACGCCACGCAAAACCGCCAAGGCGCGGTGCGCGAGCTGGCGCGGCACGTCGACGTTGTGCTGGTCATCGGCGCGCGCAACAGCTCCAACTCCAACCGCTTGCGCGAACGCGCCATGGAGGTCGGGGTTCCGGCGTATCTGATCGAGGACGCCTCGCATCTGGACGTGTCGTGGCTGACGGGCAAAAAGACCGTGGGCATCACGGCGGGAGCCTCGGCACCGGAGGACTTGGTGCAGGAATTGATAGAACGCTTGCGCCAGATAGAGCCGGTCGAAGTATCTGTCCTGCCCGGGGTGGAGGAAAACGTTCATTTCCGCTTGCCCGTCGCGCTGGTCAAGGCGCAAGGAAGAGCTTCCGGAAACAAATAAAAGCCCTTACGCGAAACTGGAGGATAATTTGACTATCAAAAACATAAGCAACCACCGTCATTGCGAGCCGCCCCATGGCGGCGAAGCAATCCAGAGTCGCGGAGCAACGGCATTGGATTGCTTCGCCGCCAAGGGGCGGCTCGCAATGACAACCCTTGGCTGTAACTTAGCAATGACAGCTTTTGTTACATCTATCGGCGATCAAACGACCCACCAGTTTTAGGCAAGAGCCATAAAATCAGCCAAGCCGTTCGGAGAAGAAGTCCCATGTCAGTGCCAATTCGCCAGCAGTTCGATGTCGCCATGTATATCCTCAGGCAGAAGCTGGCGGGGCGGAAACGCTATCCGCTTGTGCTGATGCTGGAGCCTTTGTTCCGTTGCAACCTCGCTTGCGCCGGATGCGGGAAGATCGACTACCCGCCGGAGATATTGAACCAACGCTTGTCGGTCGCGGATTGCATGCAGGCGGTCGACGAATGCGGCGCGCCGATCGTCTCGATTCCGGGCGGGGAGCCGCTTATTCACAAAGAAATGCCGCAGATAGTGCAGGGGCTGATCTCCCGCAAAAAGTACATCTATCTTTGCACTAACGCCATGCTGATGGAAAAGAAGATGGAGGAGTATTCTCCATCGCCTTATTTCACATGGTCGGTGCATCTGGACGGCGACAGAGATACCCACGATCGCTCGGTTTGCATGAGCGGGGTGTACGACGCGGCGGAAAAGGCCATTCGTCGCGCCATAGACAAGGGTTTTCGCGTCAACATCAACTGCACGCTGTTCAACAACGCCGATCCGATGGCAATGGCGGATTTCTTCGATCATATGATGGAGGTCGGCGTCAACGCGATGACCATCTCTCCGGGCTACGCCTATGAACGCGCCGCGGATCAGGAACATTTCCTCAACCGCGAGACCACCAAGAACCTTTTCCGCAGCATTTTCCGCATGGGGAAGGAGCGCGTCAAAAAGGGCAAGCCGAAATGGCGGTTCAGCCAGTCGTCTTTGTATATGGACTATTTGGCCGGAAACCAGCGTTACGAATGCACTCCGTGGGGCAATCCGACCTATAACGTGTTCGGCTGGCAAAAGCCCTGTTATCTGGTAGGCGAAGGGTTCGCCAAGACGTTCAAGGAATTGATGGAAGGGACGGATTGGGACAAGTACGGAACCGGACGCTATGAAAAATGCGCCGATTGCATGGTGCATTGCGGTTATGAACCCACGGCGGCGGAGGACGCCATCGCCCATCCCTTGAAGGCGATGATGGTGGCGTTGCGCGGGGTTGACACCGAAAAGCCGTTCGCGCCCGACATCGACCTTTCGAACCAGCGTCCGGCGGAGTACGTTTTCAGCCGCCACGTTCAGGAAACGCTGGAAGCCATCCACGCCGGTCGCGCTCGCACTATAACCGACGACGACCGCGAAACGGGGACGTGAGGTTTCCTATATTTTCGCCTTTCGCCCGATCAGCAGCAGGCAGCCTTGTTTATCTTTTCCGTCAACGCTTGGGCGCAAATCCGGCGTTATGACGGATCCGACGAACTTAGCCACTATGGATGGCAGGCGCAGATTGCCTCTGATGCCTAGGTTGCGCTGAATCTGTATGGGCGGCGATTTCCCGCCGCTGAGCGAGTGCAGCAATCCTCCGGTCAGGCCGCTTAACAGTTCCCAGCGGCGGGTTTCGCTGGCCGAAAGATAGGGATGCGTTTCGATCAGCGACAGGCCTGCGTCGGCCATATGCTCGCGCCATTCCCCTTCGTTCCAATAACGGAGATGCCGCAGCCGTTGGTCGAGGTCGCGCAAGTACCGATCCCGCGCCTTCCACGGCGATAGCGGATTGCGTAAAAGGCTGTGGAAATGCGGCCCGGGAACGGTGGCGACGAACAATCCGTTCGGGCGCAATACGCGGGAGCATTCGCGCAAAACCGCGTCTATGGGATCTATATGTTCCAGCACCGAGTTGCTGAATATCGCGTCGACGCCGGAATCCGGCAGCGGGGTTTTTTCTCCCCCGCAGCAAAATACTTCTTCGTATACGCCGGAAGCTTTCGCCAATCCGGTTTCCCAAGGATCGGGATCGATACCGATCAGTCGGCACGACGGCGGCAGAAAAGGTTTCAGTAGGCGCATTACGCCGCCGTCGCCGCAACCCAGATCGAGAACCTTGGCGCAGTCGCCGAACATGGGGGCGGCTATGCCTATCACCGCCGCCACCTCCGCCGCTCGCCATAGGCAGGTGGCTGGCTGGGCGGGAGCTTGCGCGATCTGGGCTGTCAGGATGTCGGCTGAAATCACGTTCAGAACGGAACGTCGTCATCCAGCTCCGGAGGCGGGGAGGAGGAAGACTGCGACGAAGACGAGGACGACAACGAAGACGGGGAAGAAGAATATGGATCCATGCTGTCCCCTCCGCTGCTGCCGCCGCCACGGTTGGCGGAATCCAAAAGCGTCAATTCTCCGCGATAGGGGCGCAGGACGACTTCGGTAGTGTACTTATCCTGTCCCGACTGGTCTTGCCATTTGCGGGTTTCCAGCTGGCCTTCGATATAGACTTTCGAGCCTTTTTTAAGGAAACGCTCGACGATGCCGACCAGATTGTCGTTCATTACCGACACGCGATGCCATTCGGTGCGCTCTTTCTTTTCTCCAGAGGACTTGTCCTTCCAGCTTTCGGATGTGGCTATGGAAAAGTGCGCTACTCTCCCGCCGTTTTGGAACGAGCGGATCTCCGGATCCTTGCCCAGATTGCCGACCAATATCACTTTGTTCACGCTGCCAGCCATTTTCGCCCCCGATAGTTAATACGCATTCTTTCACGTTAACCATGAAGAAAAGAGCATAAAAATTCGGCACTTTCAACAACGCCCTTTAGGCTATGGCGGTTTAACGGCCATGAAAATAAATAAATTGTTTGAGGAGTTGGACGGCAAAATGGTAATGTTCCCGTGGTAGTTTTTGAGCGTAGCAGCTTATTGGCGGGCAATTTAAGGAGAATGGTATGATGAAGAAGGATATGTTGAAGACGTTAGTCGCCGCGGCCATGGCGATAGGGATTTCCGGTTGCGGCAATGTGGTCGAACAGCCGAAGCCTGAGGCGAGGGATCCTTTTGAAGTATATAATTCCAACGGCCAGAAAGTGACATTCGAGTTTCCTAAAAACATGCCGGAAACGAAAAGCCCTCGCGAGAAAGCGTTCTCGGTGGCGGCGGCAGGGAGCGATGTCGACGGTGGTGCGCCAGCCCCCCGTGAAGTCGGTGACGACGCGAAAGCAAAACGCAAAAGACCTGCCGTTGTTGTCGGTCATTATACACACCCCAAGTGGTAAACCGGTTTTTGTCAGACCAAGGTGATAGCCGTTGTCGGATATAGCCAAAAAGAGAATCGGGGTTTGGTTTTTGGCGGCGGCTTGTTTTGTGGCGGGGTGCGGCGGCCCTGATTTGCCGACTGGGATTTATAGCTTCAAGTATTATCCGTCCACGCAGGAATGCGTAAGGGTAAGGACGGTTTGGGAAGAGGGCCGCCTAAATTCCACCAAGAAGCCAGAAGACATAGGCAAGTCGTGCCAAAATCTGTTTTCTCACCAATCCGACGACGGGCAAGGCATGGGGGTGCTGGTGGCGGAGAGGATAGGCGCGGCGGATGCGTATGTTGGCTACAGTGCGCCTAACATGGTTTTAATCCTACCTGTGCGCAGAGGTTCCAATGGCCAACGTATTGTTCATAGGTGCGGGGATTTGAGCGAAAAAATAAGCAGGACAAGCTATTCGCAATGGAAAGGGAACGAAAGCGATTGCGGCGGCGGTTCGACTTCTATACTTCCTGAGGTCATAAGACTTGGTTTGTTAAGGACATCGGCTCAGGCTCATACACCTTGATTTTCCTTTCCGGCCATAAATCGGCCAAAATTTCACGATACGAATCGCCCTTCGCGCATGGTAGCGTGCGCATGGGTGTCGTGGTTCGCCAATCATCGTGAAAACGGGGTCGGAAAATGCTTTCTTTCTCGCGTCGCGTCGTTGCCGTTGTCGTAATGGCCTTTCTTGCCTTCTCGGCCTTCGCTTTGCCCAGCCATGCCAGAGGCGGCGGGCCTGCCGGATTCGCCGATCTGGCGGAAAAACTTTTGCCGGCGGTCGTGAACATTTCCACCACCCAGAGCATGGCTTCCCGCGAAGAGTTCCAAGACATGCCGGAGTTCCAGTTTCCCCCGGGATCTCCGTTCGAGGATTTCTTCCGCGACTTCATGGAAAAGAACGGCAAGTCCTTGCCTTTGCCCGGCGACAAGCAAAAGAAGCAGAAAAAGCAAAAGGCCACTTCGCTTGGTTCTGGCTTCGTCATAGATCCGGCCGGATACATCGTCACTAATAACCACGTCATTCAGGACGCCGACGAGATAAACGTCATACTTCAGGACAACACCAGCCTGTCGGCTAAGCTGGTCGGGCGCGACAAAAAGACCGATCTGGCCTTGTTGAAGGTCGAAAGCAAAAAGCCGCTCGTGGCCGTGTCGTGGGGCGAGAGCGACAAGATACGGGTGGGTGATTGGGTTTTGGCCATCGGCAATCCCTTCGGTCTTGGCGGAACCGTCACCAGCGGCATAATCTCCGCTCGCGCCCGCGACATAAACTCCGGCCCTTACGACGATTATCTGCAAACCGACGCGCCCATCAATCGCGGCAATTCCGGCGGCCCGATGTTCAACATGGACGGCGAGGTCATCGGCGTGAATGCGGCCATATTCTCCCCCTCCGGCGGGTCGGTCGGGATAGGTTTCGCCATCCCGTCGTCTTTGGCCAAGGGCGTGGTCGAGCAGTTGAAGGCCACCGGAAAGACGCGACGCGGCTGGTTGGGCGTTCGCATCCAGACGGTCACGCCGGAAATTGCGGAAAGCCTTGGTATCGGACAGACGCGCGGCGCGCTGGTTTCCAGTGTCACCCCCAACAGTCCGGCGGCGGCTTCGGCGTTGAAGGCGGGCGACGTGATCGTCGCTTTCGACGGCAAAGAAGTGCCGGATATGCACAGGTTGCCGCGCATAGTCGCCGAGACGGACGTGGACAAGACAGTTCCGGTCACGGTTGTGCGCGACGGCAAGGAAATGGTGGTGCAGGTCAAGGTGGGCGAACTGGAGTCCAACGACGAAGAGGAAAACAAGGAGAACGAAGAGAAGGAAACCGCTCCGGCCAAGCCGCGCTCCGACAAGATAGAGACATTGGACATCAACGTGGCCGCGCTAACCGAGGCTTTGCGAGGCAAGTACGAGTTGCCCAAGGGGACGAGCGGACTTCTGGTGATGGACGTCAACCCCGACGGTATGGCGGCGGAGGCCGGTATCCAGCAGGGCGACGTCATCAGCGAAGTGGCGCAGCAGCCCGCTAAAAGCTCCAAGGCGCTGGCGGACGCGGTGAAAAAGGCCAAGAAGGAAGCCAAGCCGCTATTGCTTCTGATCGACAGAAAGGGAGATCTGCGATTCGTCGCGATAAACCCTTCTGGTAAAAAGAAGTGATTTCGTGGTAATGCAACCGGATGAATGACAGGAAAATCGCCAGTTTCGGCATCTTCGGCGGCGGCGCGTGGGGAACCGCGTTGGCGCAGACTCTGGCGCGGTCCGGACGTAGGGCGGTTTTGTGGGCGCGGGAGCCGGATGTGGCGGCCTCCATCCGCGACAAGCGCGAGAATTCCAAATTTCTCTCCGGCATTCGTCTCGACGACAGGCTGGAGGCGGATACGGATATGGCCAAGGCCGCCGCTTGCGACGTTTGGCTGGCGGCGGTTCCAGCCCAGCATTCGCGGCAGGTCTTTCGCGCCGTTTCCGCCTTGGTGAGCGAAAAGGGGCTGGATTCCGGACAGCCGATACTTTTGTGCGCCAAGGGCATAGAGCAAAAGACCTTGGCGTTGCCTTCGGCGGTTGCGGCGCAGGAATTCGGCGGACGCCATCCGTTGGCGGTACTTTCCGGGCCCACATTCGCCGCCGAGGTGGCCGAGGGCAAGCCGACAGCCATAACCTTGGCGTGCGCCGACACCGCTTTGGCTATGTCTTTGGCCGAGGCGATGGGAGGCCGGACTTTCCGCCCCTATGTCAGCGGCGACGTTACGGGCGCGCAGGTGGGGGGGGCTATAAAGAACGTTTTGGCCATCGCCTGCGGCATAATCGCCGGATATGGCATGGGCGACAATTCCCGCGCCGCCCTTATAACCCGAGGCTTGGCCGAAATAAGCCGTCTGGCCGTGGCGATGGGCGGGATTCAGGAAACCATGATGGGGCTTTCCGGTTTGGGCGACATAGTGCTTACCTGCTCCAGCCAGCAGTCGCGCAACATGTCGTTGGGAATGGCCTTGGGACGGGGAGAGAAGCTGTCGGACATCATGGCGGCTCGATCCAGCGTGGCCGAGGGCGTTTACACCGCCTCAGCCGCCCGCGCTTTGGCGGCGGAGCGCGGGGTGGAGATGCCGATAATTGCGGCAGTGGATGATGTTCTTAATCAAGGCGCGTCGGTCGATGACACCATCGCTGCCCTGCTCTCGAGGCCTTTGAGAATGGAATAGCGGTCGCGGTCGCTGACGGTAGCGGCGCGTTGGTTGAGTAAGTTCCCTTCGACAGGCTCAGGGAACACAGAGTTTTGGATTCATGAACAAGTGGCGCGGCGGGGATTCCTCTCCCTCTGGGAGAGGGGGGATTGCGGAACCTTGGTCGCGTGCATAACGCATAGCCGCTTGCCATTTTTTCCGTCCGAGATTAAGAATAGTTCAACTGCGCCGGATGGTCGGCGCGTTTGCGAATCGCCGCCTTGGAATCCATCGCGCCAAAAGGGGTTTTCTGCCATGAATCGTCTACTTTCGCTTTCCGTATTTGCAGTCGCCCTTTTGGCGGCATTCCCCTCTCATGCTGCGCTTCCGTCCTCCAATCCGCAGCCCAATCTCCTTTCGATAGGCGGAGGCTGGTTCGACATCAACGAAAACAGCCCGCGCAAGGAAGCTGTGGATTTCCGGCTTGAGCATCGCTGGGGCATGTCGTTGTTGCCAAAGGCTTTCCGTTCCACGGCATCGTGGGATAAGTGGTTCCAGATCCATCCGATGGCCGGATTGGAAATGACCTCTCGCGCTCAGACTTACGGCTTCGGCGGTTTTGTCTTCGACATTATGCCGCACAAGAACATCGTCATATCGCCCAACGTGGTGGTCGGTCTGTATCACCCCGGCTATGGCAAGCGTCTTGGCTCGTTCGTCGAATTCCGCTCCACGTTCGAGGCGGGATGGCGTTTCAACAACAACGTGCGTTTGACCGCCTTCTTGAGCCACATATCCAACGCCGGCATCACCAAATACAACCCGGGCGGCAACAGCGCGGGAGCGTATCTGCACATACCGACCAGCATGTTGTTCTGATCGCCTTGAACGGCGGTTTCGATGCTATGAAGCGGCGGCTTAATGCCGCCGCTTCTTTTTTAAGGGGGAAGCCATGGGGCTGTTGCTTTTCATGGGCAGGTTGATGGAGCGGATGCGGTCGGGAAATTCCGACTTTTCCCCGCCGCCGTCCCCGTGGGAACTTTTCGCCAAATGGTACGCCGAGGCCGAGAAGGCCGAGATAAACGATCCCAACGCCATGATTTTGTCCACGGTGGGAAGCGGTGGATTCCCTTCGGCTCGCGCGGTTTTGATGAAGGGATATGACGAAGACGGCTTTGTTTTTTACACCAATCGCCAAAGCCGCAAGGGCAGGGAATTGGCCGCCAATCCGGTGGCGGGATTGGTATTTCACTGGAAATCGCTGCAGAGGCAGGTGCGGATCGAGGGCTATGTCGCCGCGATAGGCGAAGCCGAATCCGACGAATATTTCTCCAGCCGTCCGCGAGGCAGCCAGATAGGCGCGTGGGCGTCGTCGCAATCGCGGCCATTGGCGGATCGGGCGGAGCTGGAGGCCAAGGTGAAGGAAGTCGGGTTGAGATACCTCGGCAAAACGATACCTCGCCCGCCGCACTGGGGAGGGTATCGCGTCGTTCCCCAGATGATCGAGTTTTGGCAGGGCAGGCAATTCCGTTTGCACGATCGAATCGTCTATTCCCGCCCCGTCCCGCAATCCCCGTGGACATGGGAAAGATTGTATCCCTAGCGCGGCAGCGGCTCAGGGAACGCGAGTTTTGGATTTACGAACAGAAGGTGCGGCGGCGACTCCTCTCCCTCTGGGAGAGGATAGCGCGGCTTGGATTTTCGCTCCTTAGCGAAAATCCTTAGCCGCAGCTTGGTGAGGGTTCCCAAGTTGGGTTTACGAAAGAAACCCTCACCAAGGTATTGCCACGAATTTTCGAAGGCGAAAATTCGGGCAAACCTATCCTCTCCCAGAGGGAGAGGGGGGATCGCTGCGCCTTGGTCGCGTGAGTTCCCTTCGACAGGCTCAGGGAACACGGGGTTTCGGGGAATGCTGGCAGGGCGTCGAGATTAGCGCGCGCGGTGAAAATCTCTGAAACAAAAAAAGGCGGGGGACTTTCATCCCCCGCCGTATCAATAGAACATGGGGATAGGATTACCTCATGTTATAAGTGAAAGAGATTGAATTAGTGGAAGTTCCATTGCAAGCGGCAACTATGGCCGGAATCGACGGTATTGCAGGGGGGGTTATTGTGAGCGCACCAGCGTTTATATGTACCCTTGTCAGTCCTACATTGCCTGACAATCCTGAAACTTTTTGCACAAGATCAGGACATGCGTTTTGCGGTACACCATAGAAAACCACACTGAAATTAGACGCGCTGCCTGTGCCTGCGGCATCTGCACCCGGAGGAGCTGCATCAGCAGCAGCACTAGCGGCCTGTCCTTGAACTATTCTTGTGCCGAAAGCAGGAGTTGCCCCGCCAATTCCAGCCCAAGGATTGATGATGGATACGACGTTAGCCCCATTCTTGCCCAACATATCCGCTGGCACGGCATTAGTCTGGCCGAGTGCAACCGACCATGGTACGGCTGCGCCAAAGTCGGAAGATGTCGCATATAAAGCCCTGACACCTTGAACTACTGACAGCAATTGCTCGCTGGCACGAGATATGCGCAGATTGGTGTAAACCGACGCCGCCGCCACCCAGACTCCGCCGAGGATCAATCCCACGATTCCGAGCACTATGGCTGCTTCGGTCAAGGTGAAGCCGCGCATCGCGCGGGCTTTTTGCCGTTCTACGATCATAGTAATTCTCCGTTCGCTGTTTGCAGTTGCGACATACGGCCACGATAAGGATACAGGCACCATGCCTGAACGGCCACACGCCAAAGACCATAGCACCATCATTACGGCTGCGACATCCTGAAAACGTCGCGGCCACCGGAATTTTCTAAGCACGCTAGCGGGAGAATGTTATAAAAACGTTAATGCAAAAACAAGGAGGTTCTTTTTCAAAACGGTTAGGTACGACCAAAGGGAAGGGGATCGTCATTGCGAGCCGCCCCTTGGCGGTGAAGCAATCCAGAGTCGTTGTGCATGTGGCACGGGTTTGCTCCGCCGCCACGGGGCGGCTCGCAATGACAGCCTTTGGCTGTAGACTCAATATGACGGCTTTTGGCTGTGACTTTGTAATCAAGGAGAATGTTCCGACATGAAAGCCGCCGACATCGACGAGTTCTTTGCCCGCCTTGCCGCCGCGAGGCCGGAGCCGAAGATAGAGCTTGATTACGTCAATCCCTATACCCTGTTGGTGGCGGTGGTGCTGTCGGCCCAATCCACAGACGTCGGGGTGAACAAGGCGACTGCTTCGCTGTTCCGCGAGGTTTCTTCTCCGGCGCAAATGGTGGCTTTGGGCGAGGAGAGGTTTAAGGAGCGCATAAAAACTATAGGACTGTTCAACGCCAAGGCGGCCAACATAATCGCCTTGTCCAAAATTTTAACTGAGAAGTTCGGCGGCGAGGTTCCTCGTTCCCGCGAGGAATTGCAGTCCTTGCCCGGGGTGGGACGCAAAAGCGCGAACGTCATTCTGAACACCGCGTTCAGGGAGCCGGTAATAGGGGTGGATACCCATATATTCCGCGTCGCCAACCGCACCGGATTGGCGTTCGGCAAGACGCCGGAGGCAATCGAAAAGGAATTGATGAAGAAAATCCCCCCGCGTTGGCTGCTGAACGCGCATCATTGGCTGGTTTTGCATGGGCGATACACTTGCAAGGCCAAGAAACCGGATTGCGCCAATTGTCCGGTCAGCGCGTTATGCGAAAATAGGCAGGATTTGCGGACAGATAGCGGTCGCTGAGCTGCCACCGTGAGCCTGTCGAACGGCTGTCGAAGCGACTGCGATGGGATGGCCGCCGCTTGGTGAGGGTTATCAAGTTGGGTTTGAGAAAAGAACCCTCACCAAGGTATTGCCACGAATTTTCGAAGGCGAAAATTCGGGCAAACCTATCCTCTCCCAGAGGGAGAGGGGGGATTGCTGAACGTTGGTTACTTGCGATCCGACAAGCCTTTGTTCATTTTGTCGGCCATGGTTTCCAGCAATTTCATAACGCCGCCCGACAATCCGGTCTTCAGAACCGCGCCGCCGTAGTCCTTGTCTTCATCGCCGGATCTTTCAAGTTTGGATTCCAGAGCGGCTTCCATAAGGTCTTTGTCTTCGCTGAACGGCTTTGATTGCGCCGCAGTCACGCCGTTGCCGTTAGGATGGGCGTGGCCGTTTCCGTATTCGGCGCGGCTGATTTCGTCGATGGCGAACTCGTCGCCCGATTGCAGCAACGGAACGCCTTCGGGTTGCGATGCGGAAATCTGGGTCGGAAAACCGGATTCCGAGGCGGCTCGGGCAACCGAAGGCAAGGGCGGTTTGGCGGGAGAAGCCGCCGCCGCTTTGGCCGGTTGCGGCGCGGTCGTGGCGATATGAGCCAGAACCGAGGCCGTTTTATCCACGCCGCCGGATTTCGCCTCGGCCAGAGCGTCGGCAATCATGGAAATCTCCGCCGCCGTCGTGGCCGCCGGAGGAGACGCAGTGGCGGCCTTCCAATCCTTGTCCGACAGGCGGGTGGCCAATTCGGCCAAGGCGCGTTCTCTTGCCGTCGAGACGGTCGTTGTGGCCGGAACCGGCAGCATGTGGTGAACCCGCAAGGCCTTCACCTTGTCGGCCACGGCGTGGAACAGGCGGGCGCGGGAGATATACTCGGCGAACAGCATATGCACTTCGCCTTCGCGCTGGGTGCGAAGGTGGTCGTAGTCGGCGCGCACGCGCGATTGCGCCGCGCCCGCTCCGCGATCGTCGTAGAACGGCGCGGTCATAAACAGGCTGGAGATGGTGTTGGTGGGGGAGGTCATGCCGCGATTTTCCATCACCCACGACGTGCCGACGTGTTCTTGGAAGAATTTTTTGGTTTCCGTCGGATCCTCGATTTTTCCAAATATCTTGAGGTTGCAGTTGCCGAGGATTGATTGCGCCTCTTGCTTGACGCGCTTTTCCATCGACGGCAAATCTTGCGCCGCGAATATCAGCGAGAAACCGAGCGAACGCGCTTGCGCCGCCATCACGGCCATGCCTTGGGCTGTGTAGTAGCCGACTTCGTCGAACACCGTCATAAACGACGAGCTGGAGCGCGTTTGCTTGCTGCCGATTGCGCTTTCCCAGCTGCCCTCGACCGTGTTGCCCAGCGTCGCGCCCATCATGCCCTTGAGGCTAGCGGCGACGATTTTGCCTAAGTTGGCGGCTTCGTCGCCGGATTTTTCCAAGGCCGGAATCAGGCCGACCAGAATGCGGCGGTTCAGCACCACGTCCAAGACGTCGACGTCGGCCAGCTGCGCCTTGAAGATATAGCCGTATTCGTCGCCCAAAGACTGCAGCGAGCGGGTGAATTGCATCGACAGGTAGCCGTGTTGTTGCCGCGCCACCGACAAGTCGTACATCGGTTGTTCCGGCGAGGGGGGCTTTTCGTTGCCTTCGTCGTCGAAGGCCGCGTCGACGAAGCCCGGCAGGGTATTCAGGTATCCCCGCAGGGCGCGCAAAACGCGCTCGGGCAGGGTTTGGTCGCGGGAGAGGCGGATTATGGGCTTCAGCTCGATATATTCGCGCAACACGCCCACGTCCAACAATAATCCCTGCTTGTCGCGCTTGAACGTCAGCGCGGGCATCAACGCGCCCATCAGCGCGACGGCGCGTTCCTTCCACATGGCGTTGTCGCCGCCAGCGTCCGGCATCAGGCTGGTAACCATGTTCGTCAGATAAGATGCCGAGCCGTTGGCGAACGGGTTCATGGTGTTGGAGACGGCCCCGCTGTCGGAGTTGGCTGTCATGTAGTTGAGCACTAGCAGATCGTCATCGCGACCGAAACGACGGGCGATGGCGTACAGCGAAGCCCAAAGATCGGTGTCGGCCTTGCCATCGACGTAGACGAAGCCGGATCCCCATGCGAGGGAATTGACCACCAACGATTTCAGACCTTCGGTCTTTCCCGATCCAGTCGTGCCCAGAAACAGGATATGCGTGCGAGCGTCGCTATTGGTTAGCCACAATTCCCGCCCGTGATCGGGGTTCTCGGCGTCGTCGACTACGCCCAGATATAATATACCCTCCGATTTTCCCGCGCCGGATTTTCCGGGCGGGGCGTTGTGTTTGTCCGGCAGTCCGGCGTTTTTGGGGAATTTGAACGGCATGACGAAGGGGCGTTTGCTCATCCATCTCGCGTAAAACAGCACGCAGAATAAGGCAATATCAGACCAAGCGTAGACTTCGGGCAAGACAATCAATGTGACGGACACGGCGGCCAACGCCGCCGCGAACATTTTTGTCTGTCCCCAGTAATCGGCGATACGCACCGACGCCGGCCGGACGTCGCGCATAAGATTGCGCCGAGCTATTGCGTGTTTGGGGAGAATCGTCATTTTATTCGGCCATCACCAAATCAGGATTTCCCTTTGAGTTTTCCCCATATTCAAGCCGGAGTTTCTCCGACGGCTGGTTATATTACGGTTAATGCGGCAAAAATCCACGAAATTTAATGCGGAAACAAGGCAGTTGAAGGTATATTCTGCTATTTACGATGGCTATTGGTTAATATCGGAGGAAAAATGCCGGAAAACCAGCCGCAAATGGGGCTTTGCGAAATCCTGCGCGCCGATCTTCGCCGGTTTGTTAACGGCGGATCTATCGGATGGTTGGCCATGGCGGCTTGCCTGTTCCTGCGAACGGGATTTTTGGCGGTGGCCATATACCGGCTGTCGGCGGCCTGCGCCAAGGGCGGAGCCTTGAGGAGAGCCTTGGCCAAGGTATTATGGCGGCTCAACGTGTTCATTAGCGGTTGCGACATAAGCCCGCGGGCGGTCATCGGGGCTGGTTTCAAAATGTCGCATCCGTGCGGGGTGGTTATCGGCCCAGCCGTCATCGGATCCAACGTGATGATGCTGCAAAACACTACCCTAGGGTTGCGCCGTTTCAGCGACGACGAGGACGATCCCAAGAATTATCCGGTTGTCGGCGATAACGTAATCATATGCGCCGGAGCGGTTTTGGCCGGAAGCGTGAAGGTGGGATCCAACGTGGTGATAGGAGCAAACGCGGTCGTCACATCGGACGTGCCGGACGACAGCACCGCCATAGGCGTTCCGGCGCGTCTGGTTCCCAGAGGACATGCCAAGCCGGTTTGAAAAAGCACCTACGGGCGGCAGGCCGGATTTGCAAAGTTATGGCCAAAGGCCGTCATTGCGAGCCGCCACTCTTTGGTTTGGACAGCGTTGAACGCTGTCGGGCGGCGAAGCAATCCAGTGCCGTTGCTCCATAAGGTCTGGATTGCTTCGCCGCCAAGGGGCGGCTCGCAATGACGGCTTTTGGCTGTAGACCTTGCAATGGCGGTTTTCGGAATTATCAGTTCAAGCCGATTTGCGGAATTCGGGTTCGAAGGGGCGGGGGGAATAGCGCAACAAGCGGCGGCCTTCTTCGCAATCGAAGACCATGTTTTCGTTCATGCGCTCGAACACGCCGTATCCTAGGGATTTTCCGTCGATAACCCGAAGACGTTTGCCGACGGCGAAGACGTTTTTTAGGACGGAAGTCGGCAAATGGAGCATAAGCGGGCGACGGTCAAGGGAACGGAAAATCTTTTTGACCATTTCGCGGTATGACAACACTTGGCCTCCGGCGATGTTCAACGACTTTCCGTAGACGGTGGAGTTTCCGATGGCTCCCATGATCGCCGCCGCCACGTCGTCGGCGTGGATCGGTTGCCGCAATCCCTTGGCTTCTCCGGCCAAGGGAAATACCCACATTTTCTTTATGAACCTGGCTATTCTGGAGATGTTTTGATCGGCCACGCCGTCATAGATCATGTTGGAACGTAAAATGGTGCAGGGAATTTCATGTATAGCAGCCCAAGATGTAAGGATGTTTTCGCCCATTTCGATATTTTCCGCCAACATTCTTTCTTTGGCGTCTTGGCTTTTGGCTTTGGAATATCTGCTTATGGAGCTTAACGCCACTATGGCTTGCGCGCCTGAAAACCTTTGCAGGTTGCGAGCCAGAACCCATATCGGGGCCAGACTAAGCAATATCGAGCCTTTCGGCATGACGGTTTTGTCGGTTTCCGAAATGTCGAGGTGGATGAGCTTAAATCCCGACGGCAGATCCAGATTGCGGCGCGATATGACGCTGGCTTCCAGTCCTTCGGCGGCAAGACGATCCATAAGATATTCAGCGACAAGGCTGCGACCGCCGAAAATGACTATTTCAGGTTTGGGTGAATCCGTCATTTAACACCGCCTTAGGGATTTGATTGGAAGATACGAAGGATCTGAAAATATCTATCGGTTGCCGCAGTATACTCGAATCGTTATAAAAACGGAACCGTTTGTGTGCGCTTTATTTTGCAGCTCCTGCGGATTGAGGCTATAAAGCCGTGTCGGATAACTTTTGTTACGGGGGGGCTATCGCATGAGTCACGGGGCAGCAGAAGCGCAGGCGTACCGCCCTTGGCGCGAGATCAAGCGTCGCGCCAGTCGCCGGATAATGGTCGGCAAGGTTCCGGTCGGAGGGGACGCCCCTATCGCCGTGCAATCGATGACCAATACTTTGACTTCGGATGCCCAGGCCACTATCGCCCAGATAAAGCGGATGGAGGATGCCGGAGCCGATATCGTGCGGGTTTCCTGCCCCGACGAGGAATCCACAGCCGCGCTGAAGGAGATCGTGCGTTCGGTGAGCGTTCCCATAGTGGCCGACATCCATTTCCATTATCGGCGCGGCATCGAAGCCGCCGAGGCCGGAGCGGCCTGTCTGCGTATTAACCCGGGCAACATTGGCTCGGCGGAGCGGGTGCGGGAAGTCGTCAAGGCGGCCAAGGATCACGGATGCTCGATGCGGATAGGCGTCAACGCTGGATCGCTGGAGCACGAGCTTTTGGAGAAGTATGGCGAGCCTTGCCCCGACGCCATGGTCGAAAGCGCGTTGACGCACGCCAAGATTCTCGAAGACCACGATTTCCGCGAGTTTAAGATCAGCGTCAAGGCCTCGGACGTGTTTTTAGCCGTCGCCGCATATCATGGGCTGGCGGAGGCTTGCGATTATCCGTTGCACGTCGGCATCACCGAGGCCGGAGGATTGCGGGCGGGCACGGTTAAAAGCTCCATCGGCATGGGCGCGTTGCTGTGGGCGGGGATCGGCGACACCATCCGCGTTTCGCTTTCCGCCGATCCGGTGGAGGAAGTGCGGGTGGGGTTTGATATTCTAAAGTCGCTGGGGCTTAGGAGCCGAGGCGTCACCGTTATTTCCTGTCCTTCGTGCGCGCGCCAGAATTTCGACGTCATCAAGACGGTGGCGGCGTTGGAGGAAAGGTTGGCGCATATAACGGAGCCGCTAACCGTTTCCGTTATCGGCTGCGTCGTCAACGGCCCGGGCGAAGCCCTGATGACCGACATCGGATTTGCCGGAGGCGGCAAGAACACCCATCAGGTTTATGTCAACGGCCAGCAGGATCACCGTTTGAAGGACGGCGACATAGTTTCGCATTTGGCGGAACTGGTGGAAAAGGAAATCAAGAAGAAGTGATTAGACTTCTTGCATAACTGTCGTCATTGCGAGCGGCCCCTTGGCGGCGAAGCAATCCAGATTCATAGCGCAACGGCACTGGATTGCTTCGCCGCCAAGGGGCGGCTCGCAATGACGCCCTTCCTCAGCCCTCCCCAAAAAACCAAAATGTAAATCGGTGGATTTTAACGGGGTAGAGACAGCCTTTGGCTGTGACTTCGTAATGACGCTAAACTTGGCCGTAGCCTTCCTAATATCCGCTTACCAGCAGGTTTTTGAGCGTCCGCATTTCCTCCAAAGCGCGGCCAGTGCCGAGGGCTACGCACGACAAAGGATCCTCGGCCACTGATACCGGCAATCCGGTGGCGTGGCGCAAGACCAAATCCAGATTTCGCAATAAGGCTCCGCCGCCCGTTAAGACGATGCCTTTGTCGACGATGTCGGCGGCCAGCTCCGGCGCGGTGTTTTCCAACGCCACCTTGACGGCCTCCAAAATCGCGCTGACCGGTTCGGCGAGGCTTTCCGCCACTTGCCTTTCGGTGATGACTATTTCCTTTGGCACGCCGTACATAAGATCGCGCCCCTTTATTTCGGTGACGCGGCCTTCGCCGTCTTCGGGCGGGGAGGCCGATCCGATTTCCTTCTTGATGCGCTCGGCGGTGCTTTCGCCAACCAGCAGGTTGTGATAGCGGCGGATGTAATTGATGATGGCTTCGTCCATCTTGTCGCCGCCGACGCGAACGGATCGCGAATAGACGATGCCGCCCAGAGACAGCACCGCGACTTCGGTAGTGCCGCCGCCGATGTCGACGACCATCGATCCGGTCGGTTCCGTCACCGGCAAACCGGCTCCGATGGCGGCGGCCATCGGTTCCTCGATCAAAAAGACGCGCCGCGCTCCGGCGGATTCGGCGGATTCCTGAATGGCGCGCCGCTCCACTGCGGTGGAGCCGGACGGCACGCAAATGATTATCTGCGGATTGGCGAAGCTGCGGCGGTTATGCACCTTGCGGATGAAGTGCTTTATCATTTCTTCCGCCACTTCGAAGTCGGCGATCACGCCGTCGCGCAGCGGGCGGATGGCTTGGATATTCCCGGGCGTGCGACCCAACATAAGTTTGGCTTCGTCGCCAACCGCCAGAACGTGGCGTTTGCCTTTGCTGTTGGCGATAGCGACGACCGACGGCTCGTTCAGCACGACCCCGCGCCCCCGCACATAGACGAGCGTGTTGGCGGTGCCGAGATCTATGCCCATATCGGCGGAAAGAAAACCCAATAAACTCGAAAACATAGATAAAGCCTCTTGCCTGCGTCTCCGGATAAGTGGTCAAACCGCGAGGATTCCTATTCCTTTTGGCATTTGGTCGCCGCGATTGCAAGCGGTATCCATGGGAAAAATGCCGACATTATGGCGATCTGTCGTCATTGCGAGCGGCCTTCTTCTGGCCGCGAAGCAATCCAGTGCAGTTGCTCCATGGCTCTGGATTGCTTCGCGTCGCAAGGGCGACGCTCGCAATGACGCTAAACAATGGATGGACTGCCTATTTTTAATCCTTTCCCTTAAGCATGTCCGCCAATCCGGCGAAGGGGTTGGGCGGCGGGGGAGATGATTCTTTCGTTTTCTCCGCCATGACGATCTCGGCGTCCTTGTGGCGAGGGTAGGGGTTCAGGGATACCGCCAAATGCTGGCTGACCAGTTCTCCCAGATCGATTGTTCCGTTCACTATCGGCTCCAGCATTTCTTCAGCGTCGGGCACGTCGTGGGGCGGATTGGCTCCGTGGGCGGCCATTTTAGGGGGAGCGCACAGCACTTCGATTTTTTCGGCGATCGTGGCCGGAACCGGCTCCAGCGTCACGACGCACCGCTGCACCACTTTGGCGTTCATAGTGCCGGAGACTTTCACCATGCCGTCGGAGGCGTGGTCGGCGTTCAGCGTCGCTTCCAGCATAGGCAGATCCAAAAGACCGAAACGCTCGGCCAACGCCTTGCGTTCGGATGGGCGGGCGGTCATGCGTTCCACCACTCCGCCCGCAGGAATCCTGTCGACCCGCAGGGGACGGGAAAATTCGGGAGCGTTTTCGGCGGGAGGTTGCGATTTCATGGGTTGGCCGTCAGTTTGTCGCTGGCCGATTCCAGATCTTTTTGCAGCCGTTCCATCAGCTCATCCTTTGCCAGTCCGGCGGGGATGGGAGGGAGAAATTCTATGGTGATGGTTCCGGCGCGTTTCATAAAGCCGTTTTTCGGCCAGAAAAGCCCCGAGTTTAAAGCCATAGGCACGACGGGGATTTTTAAATCCTGATACAACGCCGCGACGCCGGATTTATAAGGCTTGCGTTCTTTGGGGGCGGTGCGGGTTCCTTGGGGGAAGATGATTATCTTGCGCCCCTGCGCCGCCGCCTCGCGGGCGGCCTTCAGCATTCCCGACACGGCGCGGGATCTGCCGCCGCGATCTATCGGGATCATTCCGGCGCGTCCGGCGTACCATCCCCACACCGGCAGGCTTAAAAGCTCTTTTTTCAACACTATGGCGGGGTCGTAGAACATCAGGTGCATTTTACAGGTTTCCCACGCCGATTGGTGCTTGGCAGCGATTATGCACGTCCCTTCCGGCACGTTTTCCAATCCGACAATCCGGTAACGGATTTCGGCGATATGTCGCTCGAAGAACTCCAGATGCTTCAACCACATATGGATGAAAAAGAACAATCCGCGTTTGGGCAAAAGCAAAGCCCACAACAGGGCGAAGCATAAAAACGCCGTCCATCCGAAGAAGGCGAGATTGAAGAATATAGAGCGAAGGGTTGTAAGCATCTGATCTTGCCAGTCACCTGAGATTTAGCCGTTGGGCGTTCACTACCACGATTATGGATGAAGAGGCCATAGCCACGGCGGCTATCAACGGAGTGACGTGCCCCAGCATGGCCAGCGGCACGGCCAGCGCGTTGTAGGCGAAGGACATTATGAAATTCTGGCGCACCAGACTTTCCGCCCTTTTGCTGGTGGACATCGCCTCGATCACCGGAGCCAGCGCGTCGCCCTGAAACACTATGTCGGCGGCGTTTTGAGTTATGTCCAGCGCGGAAGAAGGAGACATCGACACGTCGGCGGCGGACAGCGCGGGCGCGTCGTTCAGCCCGTCGCCAACCATCAGCACGCGCTTGCCCGAGCTTCGCATCGCCTCGATGGCCGCGCATTTCTCCGCCGGTTTCAGGCCGGAGCGGAAATCAGAAATGCCCAGAGCGCGGGCGGCGGATTCCACCACCTTGGCGCGGTCGCCGGACAGCAAAACCACCTCGCATCCCATGCTTCGCAGTTTTTCGACCACTTCTTTCGCGTCGCTCCGCAATTCGTCGGCGAAGGCGAAGCGGGTCGGAGGCTCTTCCTCGATCTTCAGCCACAGCTCAGGCCTGTCGTCGTTGGGAGCGGCCATGTCGCCGCACCAGTCGCGGCGTCCCAGCCGCGTACGCCGCCCTTCGACGACGCCTTCCATGCCTTGGCCGGAGGTTTCGGAAACTTCAAACGCTTGCGGAGCGACGCAATCTTTCCCGACCTCGGACATTAAGGCCTTGGCGAGGGGATGGCGGCTGTGGGCGGCGAGGGCGGCGGCCAGACGCAAGCGGTTGTTCGCTGTGATCGTGGCCGAGGATGTGGCCGTGCCGGTTTCTACGATTTCCACCAGCTTGGGCTTGCCCATGGTGAGCGTTCCGGTTTTGTCGAACGCTATCACATCCACGTCGGCCAGACGTTCGATCGCGTCGGCTGATTTCAGCAGCATTCCGCGCTTGAACAGCCTGCCGCTGGCCAGAACCTGAACGGCGGGGACGGCAAGCCCCAAGGCGCAGGGGCAGGTGATGATTAAAACCGTCATTGCCGTCAGCAACGCCGGTTGCCATGCCGTTCCCAAGGCCAGCCAAACGGCGAACGTGCCGAACGCCAGAATATGCACGACGGGCGTGTACCATCTCGCCACGCGATCGGCCAGACGAACGTATAGGGCGTGGCCTTGTTCGGCCTTTTCCATCAGCTTGATGACCTCGGCAAGCAGGCTTTCTTCTCCGGCTGCGGTGATGCTGACGGTTATCGGCGACAGGACGTTGACCATCCCGCCGAACACCCGAGATCCTTCTTCCACCGGCTGCGTGACAGTTTCTCCGGTAATAAAGCTGGGATCTATTTCCGATCTGCCGCCTTCCACTACTCCGTCGGCGGCGACGCGCTCTCCGGCGGCTATTTGCAGGATCATTCCCGATTTCAGCTCTCTTATCGGCAAGATGCGGCGGTTGCCGCCGGATTCCACCACCGTGGCCGATCCGGCCATCATGGCCAATAAATCCTGCGCCGCCGCGCGGGCGCGGCCTCGGGTTTTACGATCGAGATAACGTCCTATCAGCAGCAAGAACAACAGCATGACGACGGAATCGAAATACGAATGCTCGCCGTGGTTTATGGTTTCGAAAAGGCTCATCGCGGTGGTGAGGATCAAGGCCACAGATATGGGAACGTCCATGTTGGCGCGGCCATGCCTTAGGGCGTTCCATGCCGAGGCGAAGAACGGGCGGCCTGCGTAAAGCATGGTGGGAATGGAGATCAACGCCGCCGTCCAGTGCATCATGGAGCGGGTGGCGAAGCCCATGGTTTCGGTCGAAGAAGACCACAATCCCACCGACAGCAGCATGATGTTGCCGGAGGCGAATCCGGCCACGGCCATGCAGCGCATCAGGAAACGCTCCTCCCGCCTGTCGTCGTTATCCAGTTGTTTTTGATCGAAGGGCATGAACTTATAGCCCTTGGCGGCGGCGATGCCGATAAGCTCGTTTGCGCGGGAGGGATCGCCTTTCCAGCGCAAGGCCAGACGCTTGGTGGTCAGATTGACGCGGGCGGAAACTTCGGCTTCGGCGTTGAGGACGTTTTCTATGAGAAAGGCGCAGGAGGCGCATTTGATCCCCTGCACCATCAGATATATGGCGTTTTCCTCCCCCTCGCGCAGGACGAACGGCGAATAATCCTGAACGCTCGAGTTGTCGTCTTTGTTTTCTTCCACCACAAGGTCTCCGTAGGCAAGTGACAAGGGACAGGTCTTTACTCGCATATAATTGTGGCACGAAGGCGTTTCTGTGGCTATAAGGCCAAAATGACACATAAACGCAAAGACTCCCATCGTCCGCCCGAAGACGCGCTGTGGTTCCTGCCTTTGGGGGGATCGGGCGAGATCGGGATGAACCTCAGCCTTTACGGAACCGCCGGAAAGTGGCTGATGGTCGATTGCGGCATAACCTTTCCCGACGACATGACTCCCGGGATCGAGGTTATAATGCCGGACATTTCCTTCATCGCCGATCGCCGCGACGATCTGGTAGGGTTGGTTTTGACCCACGGACACGAAGACCACTTGGGCGCGGTGGAGTATCTTTGGCAGCATTTGCGGTGTCCGGTGTATACTACTCCATTCACCGCCGGCATTTTGCGTTCTAAATTGTCGCATTCGGGGCAAGAGCGCAGCGTCCGCATAATCGAACAACCGATAGGCTGTAACTTCACGACAGGGCCGTTTTCGGTCGAGATGATCCACGTCACCCATTCGATACCCGAAGCGCACATGTTGTTGATAACCACGCCCTGCGCCAAGGTTTTGCACACCGGCGACTGGAAGCTGGATCCCGATCCCGTTATAGGCCCCTTGACCGACGAGGCGCGGCTTAAACGGCTGGGTAACGAAAAAGTGACGGCGTTGGTGGGGGATTCCACTAACGCTCCGGTTCCTGGGCGCTCCGGTTCGGAGATGAGCGCGCGCGAAGGCTTGGACGCGATATTGGGGCGGTGGAAACACCGCGTGGCGGTGACGTGCTTCGCCAGCAACGTCGCCCGCATCAAGTCGATAGCGGCGGCTGCGGCCAAGCATGGCCGCAAGACGGCCTTGGTGGGGCGGTCGCTATGGCGCAATTCCGAGATAGCCGAAGCCTGCGGGTATCTGCCGGAGTTCAACGATTTTCTTGAACCGGCTGAGGCCATGCGGCTGCCGAAAAGCAAGGTTCTTTTGATATGCACCGGATGCCAAGGCGAGCAACGCGCCGCGCTTTCGCGCATCGCTTCCCAAGATCATCCCGAGGTGAAGCTGGACAAGGGCGACGCGGTGATATTCTCCTCGCGCGACATTCCCGGGAATGAACGCGCCATCGGCAGGACGCAAAATCTTTTGATCAAGAACGGAGTGGAAGTGATAACCTCGCACGAGGCTCCGGTTCACGTTTCCGGCCATCCTTGCCGCGACGAGGTTGCCGATTTGTACAGGTGGGTAAAGCCGAAATTCTCGGTTCCTGTTCATGGAGAGCTGAGGCACCAGACGGCGCATGCCAGAATAGCCGCGGAATGCGGAGTTAGCGAAATCATCATCGCCGAAAACGGGATGACGATAGATCTTTCGCGCGGGGCTCCGGCAGCCGTAGCCAGAGCGCACCATGGACGCATAGGAATGGACGGCAGGGTCTTGCGGACGCTCGCCGGCGACACGTTGAAGCACCGCCGTCGGCTCAGCAACGACGGAGCCTTGGTCGTCACTCTGGCCATAGACGGGCGAGGCAAGCTGGCGGGGGATCCGCAACTGTCGATAATGGGGCTGGACGAGGGCGAATATCTGGACGACATGCGCGACGAGCTGGCGGCTGAAATACGCACCGCCGTGCGCTCCTTGGGACGCCGCGATGCCGAAGACGACGATTGCGCCAAAAAGGCGGTCATGAAGGCGGTTCGCCATCTTTTGACGGAATCCCACGGCAAACGCCCGATGATCGAAATCCATCTGGTAAGGGTTTAGGCGAAACGCGGATGGATCTACGCAAAACTGGTGGGTAGTTTGGTAGATGTAAAGGTTCCGTCATCTCCCCTGTTACAGCCAAAGGCCGGTCATTGAGAGGTCTACGGCCAAAGGCCGTCATGCGAGGTCTACGGCCAAAGGCCGTCATTGCGAGCGTCGCCCTTGCGACGCGAAGCAATCCAGAGTCATAGAACAACGGCACTGGATTGCTTTGCGGCCTGAAGAAGGCCGCTCGCAATGACGGCCTTTGGCCGTAACAGGGTAGATGCCGGCCTTTGACCGTATCAAGCCGCGTCGGCGATGGCGGATTCCACCGCCGCTATGGCCTTGGGCAGGGCTGAGGGATCGGGGCCTCCGGCTTGGGCCATGTCGGGGCGTCCGCCGCCGCCTTTTCCGCCCAAGGCTTCGGCTCCGGCCTTCACCAGTTCCACCGCGCTGATGCGGCTGGTCAAGTCCTCCGTCACCGCGACCACCAAAGACGCTTTGCCGTCGCAGCCCGAGGCGAGGGCGATGACGCCGGATTTTATCTGCGCCTTAAAGGCGTCGGCCATGGGCTTAAGCTCCTTGGCCGGAACGCCGTCGAGCACGCGGGAGACGAAGCTCACCCCTTTTACTTGACGCGGTTCTTCCTGCGCGGTTCCCGACGCTTGTCCGCCGCCCAGCGCGACTTGCCGCCGCAGCTCCGACACTTCGCGCTCCAGACGGCGTTTTTCCTCCAGCAGTTGCGCGGCGCGGGAGGCGATTTCCGCCACCGGAGCCTTGAGAACTTCAGCCGTTTCGCGCAACGTCGCCTCTTGGCGCGACAGCATTTCCAAGACCGCCGCTCCGGTCACGGCCTCGACGCGGCGCACGCCCGCCGAAACCGCGCTTTCGGAGATTATCTTCATCATGCCGATGTCTCCGGTCAGGCGGACGTGAGTTCCGCCGCACAGCTCCACCGAGAAATCGCGCGCCGCGTCGTCGTCGCGTCCGCCCATCGACACCACGCGCACTTCGTCGCCGTATTTCTCGCCGAACAACGCCATAGCTCCCTGTTCCACCGCCTCTTGCGGGGTCATAAGCCGCGTTGTCACCTCGGCGTTCAGGCGGATGCGGCGGTTGACTTCGGCTTCGATGAGAGCCAGATCCTCGGCGTTCACCGGAACCGGTTGGCTGACGTCGAAGCGCAGACGCTCCGCCGACACCATCGAGCCTTTCTGCGTGACGTGTTCGCCCAGACGTTCGCGCATGGCGGCATGCAATAAATGCGTGGCCGAGTGGTTGGCGCGGATGCGTCCGCGCCGTTCGCCGTCCACTTGCAGCGACACGGTGTCTCCGGTCTTGACGGAGCCTTTCTCGATCCGCGTGTGATGCGCCCAGACCCCGCCCGCCTCCTTGCGGGTGTCGGTGACGGTCAAAACCGCGCCGCCGTTCGTGGTTATAGTGCCGGTGTCTCCTACCTGTCCGCCGGATTCGGCGTAAAACGGCGATTGGTTGACGACGACCTGCACGTCCATTCCTGCCTTGGCGTCGGCCACTCGCGTCCCGTTGCGTACCAAGGCGGTGATCTGCCCCTCGGCGCGTTCGGTGGAATAGCCGAGGAAATCCGTCGCGCCCAGCTCCTCGCGCAGTTCGAACCACAGCTTGGCGGTTCCGGTTTCTCCCGACCCCGTCCAAGCCTCACGCGCTGCCGCCTTTTGTCGCGCCATGGCCGCGTCGAAGCCGCCGGTATCTACAGCCAGCCCGCGTCCGCGCAGAACGTCCTGCGTTAAATCCAACGGAAAGCCGAAAGTGTCGTAGAGCTTGAAGGCTACTTCGCCCGCCAACGGCTTGTCTTTGGACAGCTTCGCGGTTTCTTCGTCCAACAGCTTAAGTCCGCGATCTAACGTCTGGCGGAATCTGGATTCTTCCAGTTTCAGCGTCTCGGTTATCAAGGCCTCGGCGCGCACCAGTTCGGGATAGGCCACGCCCATCTGCTTCACTAATTCGGGAACCAGACGGAAGATGAGGGGTTCCTTAGCTCCCAGTATATGCGCGTGGCGCATCCCCCGCCGCATGATGCGGCGTAGGACATAGCCGCGTCCTTCGTTGCTTGGCAACACGCCGTCGGCGATGAGGAAGGCGGTGGCGCGGAGATGGTCGGCGATGACGCGGAAGGAAGGTTTTTGTGCGCCTTCGGGATCGACCTTCACCAGCTCGGCGGTGGCGGCGATCAACGCTTTGAACAGATCGATGTCGTAGTTGGCGTGGACGCCCTGCATAATGGCGGCCAGTCGCTCCAGCCCCATGCCGGTGTCGACGGAAGGGCGCGGCAGGTTGACGCGCGAGCCGTCCGGCAGCTCCTCGAACTGCATGAACACGAGGTTCCAAAATTCGAGGAAGCGGTCGCCGTCCTCGTCCGGCGAGCCTGGGGGGCCTCCTTGCAATTTGTCGCCTTGGTCGATGAATATCTCCGAACACGGGCCGCAGGGGCCTATGTCGGCCATGCGCCAGAAATTGGCGTTGGTATTGATGCGGATGATGCGGTCGTCGGAAAATCCGGCGATTTTCTTCCATAACGCCGCCGCCTCTTCGTCTTCGTGATAGACGGTGACCAGCAGCTTTTGCTTGGGCAATCCGAAATGTTTGGTGACCAGAGTCCAAGCGAACTCGATGGCTTCGGGCTTGAAATAGTCGCCGAACGAGAAATTGCCCAGCATTTCGAAAAACGTGTGGTGCCGCGCGGTATAGCCGACGTTCTCAAGATCGTTGTGCTTGCCCCCCGCCCGCACCGACTTCTGCGCCGTGGTGGCGCGTTTATACGGGCGATGCTCGGCTCCGGTGAACACGTTCTTGAACTGCACCATGCCGGAGTTGGTGAACATCAAAGTGGGGTCGTTGCGCGGAACCAGCGGCGAGGATTCCACCACCGTGTGTCCGTGTCCGGCGAAATAGTCCAGAAACGTGGAACGTATGTCGGCAAGGGTTTTCATAATCGCAGCTCTGTCTGTTGGTGAACATGGTCGGCGCAAGCCCGTTTCCTATTGTATTGCCCATACGCTTGCTTTACGCAAGTGGCGCAAAGCCCGCTAGGAAGCCGTTTATGGGGGGCGTAAAGGCGGAGTTCAGGAATAAAGGATGGTAAAACCACCATGAAAACAAATAAATACTTGATTGTATTTAATGTGTAAGATTATATCTGGGACTTAATGGCGTATTTGCGGTCTGGCACATAGGGGTGGATGCCCAAAGCGTGTTAGCACAGAGATTATGGATACGTTTTTAGACATTGAGGGATGAAAAAGATGAAAAGAATTATGCCGAACATAGTCGGGGCGTTTATTGTCGCCTCAGCTTTCTGTTTCAATTCTAATTCCAATGCGGAAGACGGGCAAAATCAAGGGCGGATAATAAGCCATCCGCTGCAAGGCACGAACATAAAAACGCTTTGTAAAGAATGGGCATTGGTGGTTATCGGCCAATCAGGTGACCTGTTGTCAGAACTGAAGTTATCCAGAGAAGGAGACAGAAACAGCAGGGATTTTGCCGGATATTTTATTTACGAAAATGTCAGGATGAATCTTTTGGGGAGATGTTGGGGCGAAAACTGCGGAGTTTCACGGATTGCGTTTTCTCAGGGCACGGGAGAATACGTGAACATTGATGCTGCCGAAGCGGCGAAGAAAATCGTCGCCCCTATCGCAGGGTTGCTTGGTAATGTGTGGGTGAGAACATGCTATGTGTTTTCAGACGGGCATACAGCCTCCCATCCAACCGACATTGCAGCGTCGCCTAAGGGAAACTATGCCGCGCCGCTAATCAATTAGAGCCTCATTTCCCCTTCTTCTTAAACGCTGCCGCCAGCTGTTGCATGACCGAGGCTTGGCGGGCGGAGGATTTGGGCGGCGGGGGAGGGGGCGTGAAGGCGCGCCGATCGCCGCCTTTGCCGGAGGCGATCATCGCATCGACATCCTTGCGGGAAAACCCTTCCGCCGATTTTCCCTTGTCTTTGGACGCGCTTTTGCCGGAGCGCGAGGCGTTTTCGATCGCCGCCGTGGCGATGGCTTTCAGATGCGGCTTGGTAATTCCCAACAGCAAGATCTGGTCGCGGGTAGCCCAAGCGACCAGCGTCTTGCGCGCTTCGTGGCGGTCGCCTCCCGCCGCCTTTAATGCCGCCGCTATTTTCGCGCCGACGTAATCGTCTTCAGCCATTGCTGCCTCCTTTTTTGGCGAGTCTATCGAATTCCATCAGGCGTTGCATCAATTCCGGCAGCTGCTTGAGGGGAACCATGTTGGGGCCGTCGGAGGGGGCTTTGTCGGGATCGGGGTGGGTTTCCATGAACACCGCCGCCACGCCCACGGCCACCGCCGCCCTTGCCAAGTAAGGAACGAAACGCCTGTCTCCGCCGCTGCGGTCGCCTTGGCCCCCGGGCTGCTGCACCGAATGGGTGGCGTCGAACACCACCGGATAGCCGGTTTCGGCCATGATGGGCAGGGCGCGCATGTCGTTGACCAGAGTGTTATAGCCGAAACTTACCCCGCGTTCGCACAGCATTACGCGGTCGTTTCCGGTCGAGGCCACCTTGGCGGCCACGTTTTTCATGTCCCACGGCGCGAGGAACTGGCCTTTTTTGACGTTCACCGCCTTGCCGGTAGCTCCGGCCGCCAGCAGCAAATCGGTCTGCCGACACAAAAAGGCGGGAATTTGCAGCACGTCGACCGCCTCGGCCGCCGGAGCGCACTGCGCCGCGTCGTGGACGTCGGTGACCACAGGGAGTCCCGTTTTCTCCCGCACCTCGGCCAGTATAGCCAAGCCTTCCTTCATGCCGACTCCGCGCACTCCGCCGATGGAAGTGCGGTTGGCCTTGTCGAAAGAGGATTTATATATGACGTTTACGTTCAGCTTTTTGGCGATGGAGGCGATTTCGCCGCTGACCTCCATGGCGTGGGCGCGGGATTCCAAAACGCAAGGCCCCAGCAGAAACGTCAATGGCAAGTCGTTGCCGATGGAAATTTTTCCGCCGGAGGCTTGAGAGATTTCGATGTGTTTGGACATGCGCCACTCCTTAACTATCATTATCTACGGCTTTATTCTTTGGCCATCTTCCTGCGATAGCTTATCCATCCATAGGGCATGACCGCGACGTAGGTAAGGCCGACGCCCATCAGCGTCAGCCATGGCTCGGTTATCAACGCCGCCACCAAAAGGCAGGCCCCCAGCATCACCGGAGCCACGAAGATGGGCGCGATGCGCCGCCCCTTAAGCGACATCGTGGGCAGGCGGCTAACCATCAGGCCGCCGACGATTATCAGCCATACGGCTATGGCTTGGGGGATTTGAGCATATGGTCCGAATTCCAGCCAAGGAAACAAGGGCAACAACGCCAGTCCGGCTCCGCCCGGGGCGGGGACTCCGGTGAAATAGCTTTTCGCCCATTGCGGCGCGGAGTGATCCTCCAGCATGGTATTAAAGCGCGCCAGACGCAGCGCGGTGCAGGCCACGAACGCTAATACAGCTATCCAGCCGATCGCGCCGCCCTCTTTCAGCGTCCACATATACATAATGAACGCCGGAGCCACGCCGAAGCTGATGCAGTCGGAAAGGCTGTCAAGCTCGGCACCGAATTTGCTGGTCATGTTCAACATTCTGGCTATCCGTCCGTCCAAAACGTCGAACACGGCGGCGATGACGATGGCGATGGCCGCTTCTTGCCATTTGTCCATCATGGCGAAGCGCATCGCGGTAAGGCCTGAACACAGCGAAAGCATAGTCAGCAGATTCGGCAACAGCCGCGTTATCGGCAGATCGCGCACCTTTCTTCTCGCGTGGTTTGCGTCGCCGTTTTCGCCTTGTCCGTTCATCTCATTTCACCATGCCGCCGTTTTTCCGTGGAGGAGCAATCGGCTAAGACCGTTTCGCCGCCTATCATGTATTGCCCCACCTCGACCAAGGGCTGCAAGCCCACGGGCAGGTAAACGTCGGCGCGGCTGCCGAAGCGGATGATGCCGAAACGCTCTCCGGCGCGCAGGCGATCTCCGGCCTTGACTTGGCAGATTATTCGCCGCGCCACCAATCCGGCGATTTGCACCACGCCGAGAAGCTGTCCTGAATACGGATGTTCTCCGCCAAGCCGCAGCGCGACCGAGGCGCGTTCGTTGTCATCGCTGGCTTTATCCATCGAGGCGTTCACGAACTTTCCGGCGCGGTAATGCGCCGCCGCCACTTCGCCGTCCGCCGGAGAGCGGTTCACATGCACGTCGAAGACGTTGAGAAAGATGCTGATGCGGATCCGCTTGTCGCTGCCGAGGCCGAGGGAGGAATTCGGCGAAACCTCGGATACGGCAACCACCTTGCCGTCGGCGGGGCTGACTATCAGTCCGTCGCGCATGGGGGTGACGCGGTCGGGATCGCGGAAGAAGTATACGCACCAGACGGACAGTATCGCCCCCAGAGCGAACAGCCCCCAGCCGAACAGTCCTAGAACCACTGTGACGACGGCGAATATGGCGATGAACGGCCATCCGGCGGGGTGTATCCGAGGAATCAGGGTGTATGGTTTCATGGCCGTTCCCAAAGGAAATTAGATGAAAGGCAAGCGGCGCATTATATCAACGATGCTGGAAACAGCGACATAAAAATCGAAAGCGCATTATGGCAAACTGGCGCGTAATATGTTAGAACAGGTTCTTAGTTCTTCCGGAGGGTTTCGTTCCAACCGCCGTCACCTCGGTGTTTTCCGCCATGTCCACTGAAACAGCCGCAATTTCGCTCACGGATGACGGAACAGTCGAAAGCCGCTTTCGCAGGCTGGTCGACGACGGAGACTTGTTTTTCCGCAATATCGCGCCGCCGTCACGCAGCAACGTGCATTTTCAGGTGGACGGAGTGCCGTTCAACGCCAGCCACAGCGACAACAAAGACGGGATCAAGTTGACCATATGGGCGACCTTCGGCCCCCTTCCTTTCAGCGCGGAGTCCGTCGAAAAACGCCGAACCCTCATAGCCGTGATGGATTCGACTCGCCATCTAAAGGCGGTGAAGTTCGGCGTCGACGAAAGAAACATGATGATGGCCAAGGCCGAGTTTCAGGTGTCAGACATAGAGCCGCCGGATTTTATATTCGTCTCGCTGATCCGTTTTATTCAGGAAGCGCGGCCATATATTCGCCTGATCGGCGAGTGCATATAGGTTGGGAATGAACGCGCCGCCGCTGCTTTCCGTAGTTATTCCCTTGCGCGACGAGGCCGGAAACATAGCCCCTTTGTTGCGGGAGATATGCTCGACGCTTTCGGTTTATCCCCGCGTGGGAGATGGTTTCGAGATAGTTTGCGTCAACGACGGCAGCGTAGACGGAACCGAGGCGGAGGTGGCCGCCTTCAGAGAATCCAACCCCGCGATTGCCCTGAAAATCATCCGCCACGGACGCTCGCAGGGCATGAGCGTCGCCATCCGCAACGCCGTTCGCCGCGCTCGCGCCGATTGGATATTCACCATCGACGGGGACGGCCAGAACGATCCGGCGGATATTCCTCGCCTATGCGATCTTGCATGGGTGTCGCCCGCGGGGGACGAGAACAGGGGGGGCAAGGTTCTCGTGGCAGGAATCCGCGCCCATCGCCGCGACACTTTGCCCAAGCGTTTGGCCAGCCGCGTCGCCAACGCCGTCCGCCGTATGATTTTGCGCGACGATTGCCCCGACACCGGATGCGCGATGAAGCTGTTTCGTCGTGACGGCTATTTGGATATGCCTTTTTTCAACGGGTTGCACCGGTTTATGCCCGCCTTGTTCCGTCATTACGGCCATCAGGTTTGGTTCGCTCCGGTCAACGATCGTCCGCGATTGCGTGGTATTTCTAAATCGGATTTCGCCGGACGGGCGGTTCGGGGAGCGTTTGATATTCTAGGGGTGACATGGCTTATGTGGCGCACGCCATCGCCGCCGGACGAAGGAGAGGAAACATGAAATTTCTCTCCGGACTGCTTTCGCTCGCCATGCTGGGGTTGTTGGCCGTGGCGTTGGCCGCATTGGCCGCGCTGGAGCATTACGGCAATGATTTGCCGGATTATTCGTATCTCAAGGACTATCAGCCGCCGACACTCAGCCGCATTTATTCCGACGACGGGCGCATGATGGCCACCATCGCCGCCGAGCAACGGATGTTCGTTCCTATCGAGGCGATGCCCAAGATGATAGCTGGCGCGTTTCTGTCGGCGGAGGATCAGAACTTTTACCAACACGGCGGCGTGGATTTTTCCGGCATCGCCCGCGCCGCGCTCACCAATATCCAGAACGTCGGGCGTGACCGCCGGCCTATGGGGGCTTCGACCATCACCCAGCAAGTGGCCAAGAACATGCTGCTGAGCAACGAGGTGTCGGTGGCGCGCAAGATTCGCGAGATGATACTGTCGACGCGCATCGAAAAGGCTTTGGGGAAGGAGCGGATACTCGAGATTTATTTGAACGAGATATTCTTGGGCAATCGCTCTTATGGCGTGGCCGCCGCCGCGCTCAATTATTTCAACAAGTCGTTGGACGAGCTTACGGTGGCCGAGGCCGCGTATCTGGCGGCGTTGCCCAAGGCCCCCAACAACTACCATCCGACGCGCGACCACGACGCAGCGGTGGCTCGGCGCGATTGGGTCATCGGGCGGATGCAGGAGGATGGGCGCATCAGCGTCGAGCAAGCCTCGGCGGCGAAGGCCGAGCCTTTGGCGGCGCGTTCCCGCGACGAGGCGGGGACGGTGACAGCCGAATATTTCTCCGAGGAAGTGCGGCGGCAACTAGTGGCGCAATTCGGGGAAAAGGCGGTGCTGGAGGGCGGGTTGGCGGTCAAGACCAGCCTCGATCCGCGCCTGCAGGCGATAGCGACGGCGGCCTTGCGCGAAGGGTTGGTGGATTTCGACCGCCGCCAGCGCGGATGGCGCGGGGCGGTCGCGCACATCAGCGACATGAAAAACTGGAAATCGCTATTGCGCTCGGTGGCCGTTCCCGCCGGAGGCGAGGGATGGCAACTGGCCGTGGTGGGAAGCGTGAAGGGCGGCGACGCTGCCATTGCCACCAGCGAGGGGAAGGCGGGGCGCATCCCCTTCGCCGAGCTGAAATGGGCGCGGCGCGAGCTGCCGGACGACACCTTTGGGCCTCCGGTAAGGTCGGCCTCCGACGTGCTGGCGGTGGGCGACGTGGTGCTGGTGGAGAAAGTCGCGGCGGCGGAGGACGGCAAACGCTATCCCGAAGGAACCTATACCCTGCGGCAGATTCCGGCGGTGCAGGGCGCGTTGGTGGCTTTGGATCCCCATACCGGCCGCGTTTTCGCCATGAGCGGCGGATTCAGCCCCAAGATAAGCCAGTTTAACCGCGCCACCCAAGCCATGCGCCAACCAGGTTCCGCCTTCAAGCCGTTCGTGTATATGGCCGCGCTGGATAAGGGGTTCACCCCGTCCAGCCTGATACTCGACGCGCCGTTCGAGTATTTCCAAGGCCCGGGGCTGCCGTTGTGGAAGCCGGAGAACTATTCCCAGCAGTTTTACGGCGCGACGCCTTTGCGCGTGGGGGTGGAAAAATCCCGCAACGTGATGACGGTGCGTCTGGCCAACAGCATCGGGATGCCCGCCGTGGTCGAATACGCCAAGAAGTTCGGAATATCCGACGATATGCCCGAGCTGCTGTCCTTCTCGTTGGGGGCCAAGGAAACGACCGTGATGCGCTTGACGGCGGCCTATGGGATGATCGTCAACGGCGGCAAAAAGATCGTGCCCAGCATAATCGATCGCGTCCAAGACCGCGCCGGACGCACCATCTGGAGGCAGGATGGCCGCGAATGCGCCGGATGCGTGTTGCGGGAATGGATTCCCGGATCGTTGCCGCCGGAGATACCCGACATGCGCGAGGAGGTTGAGGATCCGCGCACCGCCTATCAAATGGTGTCGATATTGGAAGGCGTGGTTCAACGCGGCACGGCGGCGCGATTGAAGGCGATGGGCATTCCGGTGGCCGGAAAGACCGGAACCACCAACGACAGCCGCGACGCGTGGTTCGTGGGCTTCACGCCGGATCTGGCGTGCGGGGTGTTCGTGGGATTCGACGATCCCAAACCGTTGGGGTCGCATGAAACCGGAGCCAGCGTCGCCGTGCCGATATTTCAGAAATTCATGTCCGATGCCGTTAAGGACAAACCGGCGGTTTCTTTCCGAATGCCGTCCGGTTTGCGGATGGTGAAGGTAACTCCTGAAACCGGAGCCGTGGCGGCGGCGGGCGATCCGAACGCCATATGGGAGGCCTTCGTGCCGGATACCGAACCGCAGGAGGGAGAGAGTCGTCCGGTGTTGGACGGCAGCGTCACCGGCGCGGCGGCGCAAGGCGCGGCTGGAGCGTTGGGCGAACGAAAACAGGTCGACGAAGAAGATGCGGGGCAGGATACGCCGCCGCGCTCTCTTGCGCCGCAATCCCCCTCTGTCACAGGAACCGGCGGTCTTTATTAGATTTCTTGCATAAATGCCGTCATTTGCGAAGTAGACAGCCAAAGGCCGTATGCGAGCCGCCTCTTGGGTTTGGGCGTCATTGCGAGCCGCCACCCTTTGGTTTGGACAGCTTTGAACGCTGTCGGGCGGCGAAGCAATCCAGAGCCGTTGCTCTATGACTCTAGATTGCTTCGCCGCCAAGGGGCGGCTCGCAATGACAGCCTTTGGCTGTGACTTCGCGTGACAGCAGTTATGCAAGAAGTCCATTGAGTAGTCGTAGCGGCGTTAAGAGCCTGTCCATAATCTCGTTACTCTGCGTGGAAAAACTGCCCTGAAGACTATTCAGCCGCGCGGCTATTGCTGGGGTTCCCGCGCGCTGTGCGCAAGGACTTGCAGCGCGTCGGCCAATTCTGGACGTTTGCGCATGACGGCGGCCTCGCCTTCATGGATGGCCTCGTCGGTGCGGTCGAACTCCAGCAACCCTATGTGGCCAAGGCGCGGGGCGATGTGAACGTCAGGCGGGTCGCCAGCCAGACGGGCGCGGGTGATGCGGTCTTGCATGATATTCAAGGCCGAAGTCATGGTTCCGAAGATGCTGGGCGCGTCATAGCCGCGCTTGAACATAAGCCGGGCCATCTTCTCGAACATGGTTTCCTTGCCGTTTTCTTCGGTCTCGTCCATGGTTCTCAGGACGTCCATTCCGGCGGCCGTCGAGATGTTGGTGTCGTTTTGCCGCGATTTGCCGATAATGTCCGCGCTGAGGTTAACGGCTATCACCATATCCGCTCCCAAGGCGCGGCACACTGTGACAGGCAACGGGTTGACCAACGCTCCGTCGACAAGCCACCGCCCCATCATGCGGACTGGCGGGAAGATGCCGGGCAGCGAGAACGAAGCCCGCATGGCTTCCGCCAGATCGCCTTGCTGCAACCATATCTCGTGGCCGGTGATCATGTCGGTGGTGACCGCCACATAGGGGCCGCGCAGCTCCTCTATCTTGATAGTTCCGAGGTGCTTTCGCATTTCCTCCATCAGTCGTTCGCCGCCGATAAGCCCGCCGCTGCGTAATCGCATGTCCAGATAGCCGATGATGCGGCTGCGCGACAGCGAACGCGCCCAAGTTTCCAGATTATCCAGTTTTCCGGCCAGATAGCAGCCGCCGGCGAGTGCGCCCACAGAACATCCCGCCACGATGTCGAATTCGAATCCGAGGCGTTTTAATGCCCGAATGGCTCCGATATGCGCCCAGCCTCTGGCCATGCCGCTGCTGAGAGCCAAGCCGATTTTCCGCTTGGCGGGTCGGCTACCGGCGGATTTCCTAGGCGTGTCGTTAAAATCGCCCATTATGTCCATACCCCATAAACAGGCTGTAAAAAGTCGCACAAAGCCCTAATATACAATCGCCTGAAACAATTACCTTTTGCTTAAATTGGAGCGATTCTCTTGCCAAAATCTCCGCAATCCAGCGATTCCGCCACAGTGTGCGATGCAAAAAACCCCAAAAACAGCCATGTTGCGCTGCCGCAATCGTCTTGGAAGCTGATGGGGCGGCTGTACCGTTCCTATCTGAAAGACCACCTTTGGGGGTTCGCCGTGGCGGGGATTTTCATGGCTTTTTCCGCCGCCTCGACCGGAGCCTTGGCGCGGATGATCGAACCCGTCGTCAACAAGCTGGGGCAGGGCAACGGGGCGGGGTACGCAGCCACCATGGGCGGAGCCATCATGGGGATATTCGCGGTGCGCGGCTTGGCCACCTATATGCACACCGTGGTGATGAACAGCATCGGCCAGCGCATAGTAACCGACGTGCAGCAAGGGATGCATCGCCATTTGCTGGAATCCGACATGGCGTTCTTTCATTCCAACGCTTCCGGCGCGCTTATCTCGCGCCTTACCAACGACGTGGGCGTTATGCGGCAGGCGGTGGGCGAGTGCTTGACCGGAACTCTCAAGGGCGGGTTGACGCTGATATTTTTGATCGGCGTGATGTTCTGGCAGGATTGGAAGCTGTCTTTGGCCGCGTTTTTCGTTTTTCCGCTGTCGGCGTTTTTCGTCGCCAAGCTGGGGCGGCACATGCGCCGCTATTCGCGACGGACGCAGGAGGAGACCGGAAACTTCGCCTCGCTGCTTTCCCAAGCGTTTCAGGGAATGCGCCACGTCAAGGCCTATGGATTGGAGGAGCGCGAGCATTCCCGCGTGCGCGAGGTCACCGAAAACATCTATCGCATCGCCTTGAAAAGCTACCGCGCCGGAGCGTTGTCCAATCCAATGGCGGAGATACTGAGCGGCGTGGCCATCGCCACCGTCGTGCTGTACGGCAACTGGCAGGTGGAGCAGGGGTTGACGACGCCAGGGGCGTTGTTCTCGTTCATCACCGCTTTCGTCTTGGCTTACGACCCCATGAAGCGCACCGCCAAAGTCAACGCGCAGTTTCAAGCCGGACTGGCCGCCGCCGAGCGGGTGTTCCAGCTTTTGGACAACAAGCCCGCAGTGGTGGACAAGCCTGATGCTCGCCCATTGCCGGACGGAGATAGCGGCGTGACGCTGGACAATGTCATGTTCCGCTATGCCGACGGGACGTTGGCTTTGGATGGCGTCAGCATCTGCGTGCCGCAAGGCAAGACGGTGGCCATAGTGGGGCCTTCGGGCGCGGGAAAATCCACTGTCGTAAACCTCATCCCGCGCTTTTTCGACGTGGAGAGCGGGCGGGTGCTGGTGGGCGGCAAAGACGTGCGCGACCTGACGCTAGCGAGTTTGCGCTCCCACATGGCTTTGGTCAGCCAAGAAACCGCGCTGTTCGACGACAGCGTTCTGGCCAACATCGTTTGCGGCCGCGCCGGAGCCACGCGGGAGGAGGCGGAGGCCGCCGCCGCCGCGGCTTCAGCCGACGGCTTTATCCGCGAATTGCCGCAGGGGTACGACACTCGGGTTGGAGAACACGGCGTCAAGCTGTCGGGCGGGCAACGCCAACGCATAGCCATCGCCCGCGCCATGTTGCGCGACGCGCCCATATTGCTGTTGGACGAGGCCACCTCGGCGTTGGACAACTCCTCCGAGCGCGCGGTGCAATCCGCCTTGCGCCGCTTGCGCCAAGGCCGCACCACCATCGTGGTGGCGCATCGCCTTTCCACCATCGCTGATGCCGACTTGATAGTGGTCATGGACGCAGGCCGCGTTGTGGAAACCGGCAACCACGCCAGCCTTTTGGCGGCGGGCGGAACCTATGCGCGGCTTTACGGAATGCAAGGGGGGATTTAGAGCCTGTTCAGAATCTCGTTATGCTGTGGCAGTATGGCCTAGAGATTCGATTTTCCATCGAAACTAAAAATTGAAAGGGCGAACATGTCGAACTTGCTTACCCCCAATCCTGTCTACAAGCCGTTCCGTTATCCTTGGGCTTACGAGGCTTGGCAGCAGCAGCAGCGCATCCACTGGTTGCCCGAGGAAGTCCCGATGGCCGACGACATCAAGGACTGGCGGCACAAGCTGACGCCAAACGAACGCAACCTGCTGACCCAAATTTTCCGCTTTTTCACCCAAGCCGACGTCGAGGTGAACAACTGCTATATGAAGCAGTATTCCCGCGTGTTCCAGCCGACCGAAATCCAGATGATGCTGGCGGCGTTCTCCAACATGGAAACCGTTCACATCGCGGCCTATTCGCATCTTTTAGACACCATCGGAATGCCCGAGGTCGAGTACTCGGCCTTCCTGCGTTACAAGGAAATGAAGGACAAATACGACTATATGCAGGGGTTCTCCTGCACCAATCCGGTGGAAATAGCCCGCACTTTATCGGTTTTCGGCGCGTTCACCGAAGGGCTGCAGCTGTTCGCTTCTTTCGCCATGCTGATGAACTTTCCGCGCTTCAATAAAATGAAGGGCATGGGGCAGATCGTGACTTGGTCTGTGCGCGACGAGACGCTGCATACTTTGTCGATAATCCGCCTTTTCCGCACGTTTATCGAGGAAAACCCCTCCGTTTGGACCGAACAGTTCCAAAAGGAACTGTATCAGGCCTGCGACACCATTCTGGATCACGAGGACGCGTTCATAGATCTGGCCTTCGAAATGGGAGAGGTCGAGGGGCTGACCGCCTCCGACGTTAAAGCATATATTCGTTACATAGCCGACAGAAGACTTACGCAACTTGGGTTGAATGCGGTTTACAATGTGTCGCGCAATCCTTTGCCGTGGATGGACGAAATGCTGAACGGGGTGGAGCACGCCAATTTCTTCGAAGCCCGCGCCACCGAATACAGTCGCGCCGCCACTACCGGAACATGGGAAGAAGCCTTCGCTGCGGAAACTTGGAAGGAAAACGCTGCTTAAAGTTCTGTCCACAGTGGAGGTTAGTAACTATTTTTCAATACATCGCCACTACTATTCTCGTCGTTTGGGATGTCCTGTTGATTCGTATAACCCTGCTTTGAACCAGCTTTGCAACCGCTCGGGAGCGCGCCATGTCAGTCGATATGAATATGAACATCCTCATCGTGGATGACTATAAGACGATGCTTCGAATTGTTGAAAATCTGCTCAAGCAGCTGGGCTTCAAGAATATACAGCAAGCCACAGACGGAGCCATGGCCTTGAAGATGTTGCGCGAAGGCAGTTTCAGTTTGGTCATATCCGATTGGAATATGGAACCTATGACCGGCTTACAGCTGTTGAAGGAGGTTCGCGCCGACAACAAGCTGAAAGGGATGTCGTTCATCATGGTTACGGCGGAAAGCAAGGTCGAAAACGTCGCCGCCGCCAAGGAGGCTGGGGTCAACAATTACATAGTCAAGCCGTTCAACGCCGAGACGCTAAAGCAAAAGCTGACGAGCGTGATCGGCCAGTTCTGATTCTTGTTTTTTGATGGCGGAGGGTAAGATGTTGGAATCCGGACGTTTGGCGGAGATTGAGACCGGCTTGCAGAAAAAGATTCGCGCCGCGCACGAAGCGGCCAATACCCCACTATCGCCGGATGACATATCGTCGATAGTCCGGCAGGTCATGGAAACCCTTTCCGGTGATGTCACCGCTTCGGATCTGAAATTCTATGCCGAGCTTGAGGATCTGGCAGGATACATACGTCGCGCCAAGCAGGAAATCGCGGCTATTAAGCCCAAGGACATAAGCGACAGCCATATTCCCAAAGCTACCGATGAACTGGACGCCGTGGTCGGGGCGACCGAGGAAGCCACCAACAAAATAATGGACGTGTGCGACCAAATCTCGGCCATCGCCGGAAACTGTTCGCCGGAAATCAGCGAGCAGCTTGTGGGATGCACCACGCGCATTTTCGAAGCCTGTAATTTCCAAGACATAACCGGACAGCGCATAACCAAGGTCGTTCAGACGTTGAAGCATATTGACGGCAAGGTGGAAGCCCTTATGAATGCCTTGGGCGGAGAGATAAACCACGGCGAGGGCGAAAGCACCGGAGGAAGTTCGTCTGCTCCGGTCGATCCCGACAAGGCTCTTCTGAACGGGCCGCAGTTGCCGCAAAACGCCATAGATCAGGATACGGTGGACAAGTTGTTCGGAAGCTAGCGTATCGTTTCCTGAGTCCCGTGTTCCCTGAGCTGCCTCCTAGAGCCTGTCGAACGGCTGTCGAAGGGAACTTATGCCGCGCATTGCAGAACGATCACGGCACTATAGCGTTTTACCCGCCAAAGACTTTCGGCTCTTTCTGAAGACGGGCGGGTAATTTTGTAGCCGCCTGCATCGGCAAGCAAGGCCGTCAATTGCGAGGTATACGGCCAAAGGCCGTCATTGCGAGCCGCCCCTTGGCGGCGAAGCAATCCAGTGCCGTTGCACAACAAGGCTGGATTGCTTCGCCGCCA
>JAYRGC010000040.1:0-14613 GCA_041908065.1 Alphaproteobacteria bacterium
AATGGTCGGCTTTGCGAGCCGCCTCTGGGCGGCTACGCATTCCTGTGCTGTGGCGCTTGTGGCAGTGGTTGGCTTCGCCGCCATGAGGCGGCTCGCAATGACACAGACCTTGGCTATAACTTCATGAATGACAGCCCAAACAAACGGTTGGAACGGAGGTTTCCGGAACCGCCGCCGCGATTTTACGCATTTCCTCCAAATCTCCGGCGCAATAAAGGGCTATGTCGGCTCCGGCGGCCAAGGCGCGCAAGGCCAAATCCGCCAGTTCCCCCGACAAGGCCTTCATCGCCAGATCGTCGGAAAACAGCAATCCCTTGAATCCGATGTCCCCGCGAATGATCTCCCGATGCGCCTTTTCCGACAGCGAGACCGGCAGCGAATCGTCGATGGCGGTGAACACCACATGGCAATTCATCCCCGCTTCGGCGCAATCGGCCACGGCGCGGAACGGCGCGAAATCGTTTGACTTCAATTCCGCCAGCGACGTTCCCACCACCGGAAGCTGCAAATGCGGATCCACCGCGACCCGCCCGTGCCCGGGCAAATGCTTGACGACCGGCAGAACGCCGTTTTTCTTGAAGGTTGAGATAGCAGTACGCGCCAAGGCGGCGACAGCGTCAGGATCGCGGCTGGCGGCGCGGTCGCCTATCGCGCTCGACGCGCCTTCGAAGAACAAATCTAGCACCGGAGCGAAATTTCCGTTGATGCCCAATGCGACCAGCCGATCCGCGATGGCTTGGGAATGCGCGGCCATGGCTTCCAGCCCCGCCGCCTTGTCGCGCTCGTATGTCTCGCCTATCGATCGCAACGGCGGCAGGCAAGGCCAATGCGGGGGCTTCAGGCGCGATACTCTGCCGCCCTCTTCGTCGATAAACACCAAAGCGTCCTGCCGCCCCACCGCCAGCCGCAGATCCCTCGCCAATTCCCTCACCTGTTGCGGCGATATGCAGTTGCGTTGGAACAGCACAAAGCCGAAAGGATCGGCGGCGCGGAAAAAATCTTTCTCCGCGTCGGACAAAACGGGGCCGGAACATCCGAAAACCACAGGGCGCATGGGCGAATTCCAATTTGATGGCGGCATCCGGAAATCCGTCCGGACTATCCTCCGGTATAGCATCGGCATTTGCTTTTCAAGCGGTTTTCGGCATAATGCGGCTCTTCCCTCAAAGCCTGTTCGGACGGCTAGACATGAATTTCCAAATCAGCGGCATAGAAGCTTTGGGCTTTATCGCGTGGACGGCTCTGGTGGCCATTGCCGCCGTGGCCTTCGCTGTCGCCATAATGGCCTTGCGCCGCGCTCCCCAGCCTTCCGCCCAAGCCGACGGAGAACGCAGCCGCGCCCCCGATCTTCTGCTGATGTCGGAAGATTCCTCGCCGATTGGCGTCAAATTCGACGGCGAGGCCAAATCGCTGTTCGAAGCGATGATGCGCAACATGTCCGAGGATTACGAACGCGCCCGCGCCGAGATTTCATCTCTCACGGCGGAAACCGCCAAGCAGCGGGACGCTATCTTAACCCTGTCCTCCGCCCTAGCTTCGGCGTTGGAGCAGTTCAAACGCCACGGACAGGACAGCGATCTGGCGGTGCAGCGTCTCGCGCAAAGCCTCGATTCTTCCGCCAAAACGTTGCTCGGTACGCATCAACGCGCCGCCGCCCAAATCGACAAGCTGGTTCCTTATATGCAGGAACGCGCCGCCGGAATGGCGGAAATAACCACCATGGCCGGCGCCAAGGTCACGCAAGTGCTGCAAACGCTGCTTCAGGCCGGACAAGAAGCCAGCGGCACTGTCAAACAGGCGGGGGAACTCGCCGCCAGCATGGCGGCCTCGTCCAGCCAGTTGGGAGAAAAGCTTTTCTCCGCGACCAATATGGTGCAATCAGGCGGCAAGAAATTGGCGGAAACTCTGGAATCGATTCGCGCCGGAATGGGCGCGGCCGCGTCGTCGATAACGCGGAGCGAGGAAAAACTCGACAAGGTGATCTCCGCCGCCGAGCAAAGGCTCGCCGCCTCCGCCAAAGCGGGTGAGGCCATGATCTCGATAACCTCCGGCGCGGAATCCTGCCTCCGGCGCATCGGCGATGAAGCCGAGCGCATTTCCGACAGCGCGTCATGCATAGAACAAAAGAACGATCTGTTGAACGAACACCTCGCCACGGCGTCCCAGCGCATGGAATCCGTGGCGGCCTCCTTCGACGCCGCCCAGCGTTCGATGGGCGAGGCCTCCGGTCAAGTTCGCCACAGCGGCGGGATCATGAACGCCCTGTTGCAAGACTTGCGCGCGAACGCGGAACAGGTGGCTTCCAACGCCGCAAGCGGCGGCCAAGCCGTGGCCGCCTTGACGCAACAGGTTTCGGACAGGCTGCAAACCGTACTGCGCCGCATGGACGATCAAACCGTCCTGCAATGCCGCATGACGGAAGAAAGAATAGCCGAGCTGGCGACAAGCGGCACCGCGATGGCGCAGCAGGCCAACGCTTCCGCCGCGTCTCTCGCGCAGTCCGTCAACCTCATGCGGGCGGAAAACGAACGCATCGCCGCTGTGCGCGCCAAATTCGCGGAAACCATCGAAGGCGTGGGGGAAAGGCTGGAACGCCAATCCGCTCTCACCTTGGGACGCGCCGAATATCTGGCGGAAGGCAGCTTCGCCAAACTGGGAGAGTTGACCGAAAGCGTCGAGGGCATAGTCCAACGCCTGAACATGCTGGGGCAATTGACGGGGACTTTGGGCAACGTCGCCGGACAACTGGGGCAACTGGTTCCCGCCATCGACAATCTGCGCGGCGGTTCCGCTCCGCAATCCCAACCGCAGGTCATAGCCGATTTCCCGTCGTCCGATGCCCTGCGGACGGAATTGTCGGAGGAAATGCGCGATCAATGGAACAAAGCGGTGGTGCAAATAGAAGCGATGCACGACCAGCTGGCGCAAATGATGGTGCAACAAAAGGATCAGCTGGAAATGCGGCTGATGGTCATGGATAAAAAACTGCGCGGCGAAACCCCCGCCCCGCAGGCGGCGCGGGACGATGGGGCTATGGCGCGGCAAACCTCGATCATGAACGAGATGATAATCGCCCTGTCCAAAATCAACGATCGCGTGGCCGAATTGGACGATCGAATCCAAACCCTCCGCGACGAATACCCGCAGGAAAACGACATCGCCGCAGCGATGTAGCGATAATTCGAAACGCCGCTGCCGCAAGCCTGTCACGCTATAGCGGTCGCTGAGCTTGTCGAAGCGACTGCGGGGGACAGCCGAACCTTGCTCGCGTAAGTTTCGGATTCATGGACAGAAGGCGCGGCGGGGACTCCTCTCCCTCTGGGAGAGGATAGCGCGGCTTGGATTTTCGCCCCTTAGCGAAAATCCCTAGCCGCCGCTTGGTGAGGGTTCCCAAGTCGGGTTTAAGAAAGAACCCTCACCAAGGTATTGCCACGAATTTTCGAAGGCGAAAATTCGGGCAAACCTATCCTCTCCCAGAGGGAGAGGAGGGATCGCGGCGCGTTGGCCGCCTAAGTTCCCTTCGACAGGCTCAGGGCACATGGGATTCAAGGCTTTTGGATGGTAAACCCTGAGCGCAGATAAAAAGACGGGTCGCCAATACAGCGACCCGCCTTCATAACAATGCCTTCAAGAACTCAGAAATTATTACCTGTAAGCGCATTATAAGTTGGGGCACTGCCCTCAAATCCAGCAGTGTTGGTCATCACACTCATGAGGGCAGGAAGGCCAAGCAGCCCTGCGCCCAAAGCCAAGCGGGCTATGCCGGGGGCCATCTTCTCAGAATCCGGCTTCTCGGCATGGGCCTTGAGCTTCAACGCGCCGCTGACCGTCAAGAAAGCACCACCGATATAGCAGACCGCGCTTATCAAAGGCGGGAATGACTTCAACTGCTTCGTAGTGAAATTTTGAATCAAAACCCCCAAGCCATTGCCATCAGCGGCAAAAGAGACATCTGGCGCGAAAACAGCTCCGACTGCCGCCAGCAGAAGCAAAGCGGCTGGCCTGTAACAAACCCCGTCGCCGCCACAGATAAGATTTCCCTGCTTCATATTACCCTCCATCCATTGGACAAAACAAAACGTGACAACAAGCAACCAAACCTCTGAGTTATCAAAATCCCTTAGTGAAGTCAGCTTCCATCTTTTTATATTCAGGCTGATTACCCGTAAACCCTGCCGTGTTGGTCATTACCCCCATGAGTGCCGGAAGGCCTATCAGAGCCGCACCCAAAGCCAAGCGGGCTATGCCGGGGGCCATCTTCTCAGAATCCGGCTTCTCGGCATGTGCCTTGAGTTTTAATGCGCCGCTGACCGTCAAGAAAGCACCGCCGATATAACACACCGCGCTTATGAGGGGAGGGAAACTACTCAGTTCCCCTGTTCTAAAATTGTCTAGAATTAATCCCAAATCACTGCTACCACCAGACGATTGTGCAAGCACAACATCAGGAGCCAACAACGCAACGGAAAACAACGTCACAACCGCCGCAGACTTAACCCAAAACCCATTATTAGCAGCGAAATCTTGTTTCATATTCTCACCTCGGTTTTTGTTAGTATCGGCTTTTACATCAACAACCGCGCTGGCCACGATATCATAAAATACCCATAATTCACAACATCATTCTGCCACTGCCACGATTAATGTTCGGTTAATTTTATCGTATTTATGCAAAATTTTATGGTTCTTACGCAAAACGTGCGGGTAATTTTGCAGCCGACCGCAGCGGCAAGCGCAGTCATTGTTAAATCTACAGCCAAAGGCTGTCATTGCGAGCGCCCTTCTTCAGGCAGCGAAGCAATCCAGTGCCATTGCGCTTGTGGCTCTGGATTGCTTTGCGTCGCAAGGGCGACGCTCGCAAAGACGGTTTTCGGACACATGCTTTGCGAACGACATTGCTCCGAAGCGCGGATTGAGCCACCTCCATCGAACCTCTGGCATAATTTCGCGAAAGGCTATATACCTTTCGCGTTCGCGCTGGCTGCGCCGCTTTGGGCGGCGGGATTCCAATGGGGTTTTGCATGTCTCAGATCGACGAAATTCTCGACGTGGTGGCCGAAAAGGCCATGGTGGATCGCTCCAAGCTCACGCCTGACGCCAAGTTGTCGGATCTCCAGATAAGCTCGCTCGACATGGTGGAGGTCATCTTCGCGCTGGAGGACAAGCTGGGCATCGAAATGCCTTTCAACGCCAACACCTCGGCGCAGGAATTCCAGACGCTGGGCGACGTCATCGCGGCGGTGGAAAAACAGCTGGCTGGCAAAGGCGACGCCAAGCAAGCGGGGCGATGATTGATGCGTCGCGCCGTCATCACCGGCATGGGAGTGATAAGCCCCATCGGGCTTGACGTGGCCTCGTTCGGGAAAAACCTGTTTTCCGGCGTGTGCGGGGTGGCCGACGCCAAGTTCGCCTATCGCAACTCCACGGTCACGTTTCCGGCGGCTCCGGTGCGGGACTTCGATCCCTCCAAATACATCGACCCCAAGAAATCCTCGATGCTCGATCGCTTTTCCCAATTCGCGGTGGCGGCGGCGCGGCAGGCTTGGGAGGATTCCGGCATCTCGCTCTCGCCCGAGGAGGCGGAGCGCACCGCCGTCATAACCGGAACCGGCGTCGGCGGGCAAAACACGATCGAGGAATCCTACATGAAGCTGTTGGACAACAACAGCAGCCCGCGCGTGCATCCCTTTACCATCCCGCGCCTGATGGCCAACGCCGGATCCAGCCAGATAAGCATGGATCTGGGACTGACCGGCCCGGGATTCACGGTCGTCAGCGCGTGCGCTTCGGCCATTCACGCCATGGGCGTCGCGCTGCATATGCTGCGCTCCGGCCTGATCGATCGCGTGATTACCGGAGGAGCCGAGGCTTGCCTCACCTTCGGAACCCTCAAGGGCTGGGAGGCGTTGCGGGTAATGTCCCCCGACGTGCCTCGCCCCTTTTCCAAGGATCGCGCCGGAATGGTCATCGGCGAAGGCGCGGCCATGTTCATGGTGGAAGACTTGGAGGCGGCGCAACGGCGCGGCGCGAAAATCCATGCCGAGTTCGCAGGAATCGGCATGAGTTCCGACGCCAAGGATATAACCTCGCCCGACGCCTCCGGCGCGGCGCGCGCCATAACCGCCGCGCTTAAGGACGCCGGAGCGTCTCCGTCCGAGGTCGATTACATCAACGCCCACGGCACCGGAACCCGCATCAACGACCTGACGGAAACGGCGGCGATCAAGCTGGCGTTGGGCGAACATGCGCGAAAAGTCGCCATTTCTTCCAGCAAATCCGCCTTCGGCCACGCGCTGGGCGCGGCGGGGGCGTTGGAGATGCTGGCCGCCGTTTTGGCGATAAAATCAGATACCGCCCCGCCGACGCTTAATTATCTGGGCGCGGATCCCGAATGCGATCTGGATTGCGTCCCCAACGCCTCGCGCCAAATGCCGATCCGCGTCGCGTTGAACAACTCCTTCGCCTTCGGCGGCCTGAACGCCGTCATCGTGCTGAAGAAATTCGGAGATCGCTGAATCTGTCGAAGCGACTGCCATCATGTTAAGTTATGGCCAAAGGCCGTCATCTACCCTGTTACAGCCAAAGGCTGTCATTGCGAGCCGCCCCTTGGCGGCGAAGCAATCCAGTGCCGTCGCTCCATGACTCTGGATTGCTTCGCGTCGCAAGGGCGACGCTCGCAATGACAGCCTTTGGCTGTAACTTCGCAAATGACGGCTTTTGGCCGCGCAAGTTCCCTTCGACAAGCTCAGGGAACGCGAGCTTTGTGAACACAGGCCATTCATAGGCAATATGCCGCAGTTGTCTACGTCCGGTTTTGGTGGCATCTTCGTCGGGTGGAAAACAACACCAAAAGGCGATTAAAACCATGGCATATGAAGTATCGGCCACGGAATCCAAGTGGCAAAAAATATGGGACGAGCGCAACAGTTTTCGCGCCACCGCGAATAAATCCAAGCCCAAGTATTACGCGCTGTCGATGCTGCCTTATCCGTCGGGACGCATCCACATGGGGCACGTCCGCAACTACACTTTGGGCGACGTGGTGGCGAGGTACAAAAAGGCGCAAGGGTTCAACGTGCTGCATCCCATGGGCTGGGACGCTTTCGGCCTTCCGGCGGAGAACGCCGCTCGCGATCGCAAGACGCATCCCGCCGCTTGGACTTACGAAAACATCTCCAACATGAAGGCCGAGCTGCGGCGCATGGGGCTCAGCATCGACTGGGAACGCGAATTCGCCACCTGCGACGCGACCTATTACAAGCACCAGCAAAAGCTGTTCTTGGATTTCCTGAAAGCCGGACTGGTTTACCGCAAGGACGCTTGGGCTAACTGGGATCCCGTGGACAACACCGTTCTGGCCAACGAGCAAGTCATAGACGGGCGCGGCTGGCGTTCCGGCGCGTTGGTGGAAAAGCGCAAGCTGTCGCAGTGGTTTTTCAAGATAACCGCCTATGCCGAGGATTTGCTGGAATCCCTAAAGACGCTGGAGCGTTGGCCGGAAAAGGTCCGGCTGATGCAGGAAAACTGGATCGGCAAGTCCCAAGGGGCGTTCGTAACGTGGAAGACAGGCGCAGGAAACGGGATCGAGGTGTTCACCACCCGCCCCGACACGCTTTTCGGAGCCTCGTTCCTTGCCATTTCCCCCAATCATCCTCTGGCGGCGGAGTTGGCCAAGTCCGACGCGAAGCTGGCCTCCTTCATCGCCGAATGCAACCGCATCGGCACGTCCGAGGTGGCGTTGGAAACGGCGGAAAAGAAAGGATACAAGACCGCGATTGCGGTCGCGCATCCGTTCGATTCGGCGTGGAATATCCCCGTCTACGTCGCCAATTTCGTGCTGATGGAATACGGCACAGGGGCGATATTCGGCTGTCCCGCGCACGATCAACGCGATCTGGACTTCGCCCGCAAATACGGCCTGCCGGTCAAGCCGGTGGTGCTGCCGCCCGACGCCGATCCTAAAACCTTCTCTGTCGGCGGCGAGGCCTATGTCGGAGCCGGCAAGCTATTCAATTCTTCGTTCTTAGACGGCATGGACGTGGACGCCGCCAAGCGTTCCGCCATAGCCAAGCTCGAGGGCATCGGCGCGGGCAAGGGCACAGTGCAATATCGCCTGCGCGACTGGTGCGTCAGCCGCCAACGCTATTGGGGATGCCCCATACCAGTCGTCCATTGCGACGCTTGCGGCGTAGTTCCCGTGCCGGAAAAAGACCTGCCGGTGAAACTGCCCGACGACGTGACCTTCGACGCCGCCGGCAATCCGCTGGACAGGCACCCGACATGGAAAAACGCCGCCTGTCCGCAATGCGGCAAACCGGCGCGGCGCGAGACCGACACCTGCGATACCTTTGTGGATTCCAGCTGGTACTTCGCGCGGTACTGCTCGGCCACCAACGCCGAAAAGCCGGTAGAGCAGGCGGAGGTCGACTATTGGTTGCCGGTGGATCAATACGTCGGCGGAGTGGAACACGCTGTTCTGCATCTTTTATACGCGCGCTTTTTCACTCGCGGCATGAAGGCGACCGGACATCTGAAAATAGCGGAGCCGTTCGCCGGACTGTTCACACAAGGCATGGTCTGCCACGAATGCTACCGCGCCGAAAGCGGCGAGTGGTTGTATCCCTCTCAGGTCAAGAAGAACCCCGACGGAACCGCCACGCACATCGAAACCGGACGTCCGGTGACGGTGCAAAGCGGCGAGAAGATGAGCAAGTCCAAGAACAACGTGGTGGATCCCGACAAGATAATCTCGACCTACGGAGCGGACACCGCTCGCCTGTTCATGCTGTCGGACAGCCCGCCGGAGCGCGACTTAGAATGGACCGACGCCGGAGTCGAAGGCGCGTGGCGATACCTCAACCGCTTGTGGCGCATGGCGACGGAGCCTAAGACCGCCATGCCCAAGGCCGGAACTCCTCAACCGGCGGACATGGACGCCCGCGCTTTGGACGCGGTGCGGGCGGCGCATCGCGCCATCGCCGACGTGTCGGCGGATCTGGACGGCTTCCGGTTTAACCGCGCCGTGGCGAGGTTGAGAGAGCTTACCAACGCGCTCGACGATCTGGACGGCTCGCGGGCGGGAGACGGCTGGGCTCTGCGCTTTGGATTGGAAACGCTGGCGCGGCTGGCCAACCCTATGATGCCGCACCTGACCGAGGAGATATGGCAAAGCCTCGGCCATTTCACAATTCTGTGCGAAACCCCGTGGCCCAAGGCCGATATGTCGCTTCTGGCTGTTGCCGAAGTTACAGTGGCGGTGCAGGTCAACGGCAAGCTCCGCGCCACCATCACTCTGCCCAAGGACGCGCCCGACGCCGACGCGCAGAAAGCGGCGTTGTCGGATCCCAACGTTTTGCGCGCCATGGACGGCAAGGCGGCGAAAAAGGTTATAGTCGTGAAGAACAAGATTGTTAACGTGGTGGCGTAATACGGCGTGAAGTGGAAATGTCGCGTCTTAGATGTGGGTAAACGCGGGCTTTGAAAATGCGAAAAATTGCCGTTCTTGCCGCGATCGCGGTTTTGCTCTCGGCCTGCGGGTTCGCTCCGGTTTACGGCGATCGCGGCGGCGCAAGAAACGTGTCGGCCGCCTTGGGAAAAGTGGCCATCTCCAATATTCCCGACCGCGACGGGCAGTTTCTCCGCAATCACCTTATCGACCGCATGTATATTTCGGGGCGGCCATCCGATCCGAACGCCAAGCTGCGCGTTAGCCTGAAAATGACCGAATCCGATCTCGGCATCCAAAAGGACGCCACGGCCTCGTTCCGCGAATTGGATCTGCTGGCCGAATACGTCCTGACCGACAAATCCGGCAAGCCCCTGCTGGACGGCAAGGCGCACAGCGTGGTCGGGTACAGCAAGATAGACGCGCAATACGGTTTGTTGGCCGCCCGCGACAACGCCCGCGAACGCGCCCTGCGCGAGGTGGGCGAGCAGATAGTCAACCGCCTGTCCCTCCACTACGCCGACGATCCGGACGCTCCGTCGGACAAGCCGCTGAAATCGCCATGAAGCTGCCTCCGGCGCAAACCGAGCGTTTCCTTAAATCTCCGCCTCCGGCGGCGCGGGCGGCCTTGCTTTACGGCCCCGACGCCGGACTGGTGCGCGAACGCGGCGAGGCCTTGGCGCGGGCGGTCGTGCCGGACATCGCGGATCCCTTCAGCGTGTCGCTGCTCGACGGCTCCGACGCCGCCGCTGACGCGCATCGCCTTTACGCCGAAATGTCCTCCACTCCCTTCGGCGGCGGCAAACGGCTGGTGTGGTTGCGCCACGCCGCCGACGCCAACGCGGCGGGGGTCGAGGAAGTCCTGAAGGATTTTCCTAAGGCCGATTCCTTTTTGCTGGTGGAAGCCGGAGATCTCGGCAGCCGCTCCAAACTCCGCCTCGCCTATGAAAATTGCGGCGAGGAAGCCTGCGCCGTCGCCTGCTATGTCGAAGACACAGCCCAGCGTCAACGCTCCATCGCCGCCATGCTGGCGGCGGAAAACCTGTCCGCATCAAGGGACGTTTTGGCGATGTTGGCCGACATGCTCCCACCCGACCGCATAGCCATGCGCAGCGAGATGGAAAAGCTGGCGATGTACGCCAAAGGCAAAAAGGAAATCTCCGAAGACGACGCGCGCGCCGTGCTTTTGGACGCCGGAGCCGCCGAGCTTGACGACTTGATGAATTCGCTGGCGATGGGAAACGCCGCCCGCGCCATGCAGCTGTTCGATCGCCTGATGCAGGAGCGTTTTTCCGTGGTGGCGATCTTGCGGATGGCGCAGTCGCATATGCTAAGGCTACAGTTGGCGCGTTCCTATTTGGACGGCGGCGCGGGAGCCGAGGAAGCCGTGAAAAAACTCCGACCTCCGGTGTTCTGGAAAAACGTCGCCCCCATGGCCGCGCAAGTCAAACGCTGGCCGGAAAACCGGATAGAGGCGTTCTTGAAACGCCTTTACGAAACGGAAGCCGCCGTGAAAAAGACCGGAAGTCCGGCGGAAACCCTCTGCGCCCAGCTTTTCTTGAAGGCGGCGGGATAAATATGGTTAATTTCCCACAAATATCTTGCCAATCCCCTTAAGCTAGTGTTATTTTTCCCACGCTGAAACCAATGGCGGGGCGCGGAAGGAATGGAAGATCGCGGAGAAATAATAGTCAGGTTGGCGAAAGAGCTGTTGCGATCCGGAAGCGCAGCCCGCCCGAGGCGGTGCGATTTCCGCTCTATGCCGGAGCCAGTCTTGCGAGCCATTATGCTGTCGGCCATCCTTGCCGGAATAGGAAGCTCAATGCTTACCTACGCGATAGAATCCCGCCGCCGCCCCATCAGCCACTTGGAAATGCTGGAAATCGAAAGCATGGCGCAAACCGTCGCCTCCGGACGCGCTTTGAACAAATCCGCGCTGTTTTCGGAAATCTCGTCTTCGCTCGGACTGCCGGCGTCCGTCAGCGAAATGACCGCCGAGGACTACTTCGCGGCGCGTAATTATCTGGCCAAAAAGCTGGCGAGCAGCGAAAACTAAAGCTCTTACGCAAAACTGGCGGGCAATTTTGTAGCCAAACGCAACGCAAGGCCGTCATTGCGAGCCGCCCCTTGGCGGCGAAGCAATCCAGAGTCATTTAGCAACGGCACTGGATTGCTTCGCCGCCCGACAGCGTTCAACGCTGTCCAAACCAAAGGGTGGCGGCTCGCAATGACGGCCCTTTTTGGAAGGTAATACCCATCAGTTTCGCGTAAGAGTCTAAAGCTATCCCTCACGCCCGCGAAAGCCGGTGGCGATCAGATAGGTTTCCGAGGATTCCTTGCGGCTGGCCGAAGGCTTGAACTGGCGAACCTTGGCGAAATTCAGCTTAAGCATGTCGACGAAGCCTTTTTCCCCGCCGCCTTGGAACAGCTTGCATACAAAGCCGCCGTCCGGCTTCAAAACGTCGATGGCGAAAGCCGCGGCCAGCTCGGCCATCGCCATTATGCGTATATGGTCGGTTCCGGCGTGTCCGGTCGTGGACGGGGCCATGTCGCTTAACACCAGATCGGCCTTGCTGCCCATTATCCCGCGCAGCTTTTCCTCGGTTCCGGCGGCGAGAAAATCGCCTGTCAGAACTACAGCCCCCTTTATCGGCTCCATCGGCAAAATGTCCAAGGCGACGATCTTGCCGTTGTGGCCGATCCGCGAAGCGGTCACCTGCGTCCATCCGCCCGGAGCCGCGCCCAGATCCACCACCGACATGCCGCTTTTCAGCAAATCGAACTTTTCGTTCAGCTGTATCAGCTTGAACGCGGCGCGGGAACGGTATCCGGCCTCTCGCGCCGCCGCGACGTAAGGATCGTTCAGCTGCCGCTCCAGCCATTTTTTCGACGATTGGGTATGCCGTTTGCTGGAAACGGTCACCCTGCCAGCGGCGCGGCGGCGAGTGGCGCTGCCGCCGATGCCGCGATTGGATCCCTTGCCCTTCATATCTCCCCCGTCTTCGTCTTTCCGGCTCCACCTTGTAACTATCCCATAGCTTTCCCGCTTCAAGCCCAGCGCACTTTACGCCAATGCTTGTCGGGATTGAATACGCTGCCGCAATTAAAGGCGACAAGAACGCTATTTCATACACAATATAAGCAATAACCTCCGTCGTTTGCGAGGTTTACGGCAAAAGTCACAATTGCGAAGTTACGGCCAAAGGCCGTCGTTGCGGGCAACCCCTTGGCGTCGAAGCATAGCATATCGACCATTTGCTCATGACGTTTCTCCTTCTTGCTGCGAGGCCACCGAGCAAGTTCAGGGAGCTTGTCGCTACCCCTGGGGCACTGGAGGTCTCCACCATCCCCCGGCCATGCCTGCTCCGGCAGGGCGTGGCGACCGGCTAGACCTGCCGGAGACGAGGCCGGCCATGACCAGTGGGCGAGGGTCAACCGGCCACTGTCCGCCCCCAAGTACGTCTGCCGGCCCGACAACAGGGCAATAGGAAAAAGAACCTCGCCCTCGGTGGCGATGTTCTTATCCTGCTGCCGGTGTCCCGCCTGCCGCAATCCGGGTTCACGGCTGCGCCAGTCTGCGGGTAGCCGCCGCGTGATAACCGGCGTCAATCTCGATGCCCAGCCAAGACCGACCAAGTTTCCGCGCCGCCGCCAGGGTGCTGCCGGAACCGGCTTCTGGAATCCGCCTTGTGCCGTCCGCAACACTTGGCCCGGGGGATGCGCGGACCTGGCCGCGCTGGCTGCCGCTTATGGCTTTGGGATCGCCCGCAACCATCCCTTTATGGACGGCAATAAGCAGACGGCATTGACCCTAACCGAGCTTTTCCTGCTCCTCAACGGCCAGGAGCTGATGGCCGACGATGCGTCCTACGTGACGCCCCTACTGTTGCTCGCGGCGGGTGACCTGCCGGAAGCAGCCCGGCTTTGTAGGTTCTCTGCTTCATTTGTTGTTTACATCCAATTGGATAGCGATCACAACCATACCAGAATCCCATCGTATAACGGTGGGTTCTTTCACGGTCTCATGCCCTACCCGACTATATTTCTCGCCTTGTCCTCCACTTGCGCCATGCCCACGGTAGCAATATGAACCATTGCAGGTAGCCGAGGGCAAAGTAAACCAGCCAGTTAGTCACAAACGGAAAAGATGATACCTCTGTAATTTTCGAAAGGCCGAGGGTCCATTCCATATCCAAAAAGGAAATAAGTAGGCCAAAAGGAAACGAAATGAAAAGCATGCCCCACGCAAGAAACTCCCAAATATCAGCATCATCTCCAATACTAAACGTTAGTAGAGTAAGGGTAATAAATAACACGAAGACTGACATTCCAATCCAAGCGGCTTTCGCAATAAGGACGCTTCCATTCTCAACATGGAAAGCAATAAGAATTGAGATGTTGATCAAAATAGATACCGGTAACACAGCAAAGGCGAGATAGCCTAAAAATTCGCCATAAAAAAAACCTAAGGTAGGAAAAAAAATGATTCCTAGTAACGCAGCTGCCCATAGACCTACCAACCATTTCCCAGCGCTCGTTGACGCAATACAGGCGAGTATTTTCATCATTTAAGGCCGCAGATATTACGGCACCGTAGATTCACATTGTCGTCGTACTCTTGACAATCCGTACCAAAAGGTATGCCGTACTTCGGACGAGGCTTGTTCCATTCAGAAATCAGACACCGCTCAAAGCAATCATTATCCGGCTGTGTCTCTTCGCATCGACCTGCCTGCATACTGTCGTTGCTTTGCTTACCTGCACCGTCCTTGCCGCGATCTTGGCCGCCACACGTTACTTTCCCGTTGCTATCCCATACGCAAGTATATTGATGATAAAATGGATTTCCCCAAATATCAGGACCACTTCTTTCGCCGCTTCCACCAAGCAAATTAAGAGGCTTCTTGCATCTAAACGTCACGAGCCCAAACGGATCGACATTCATGGTAGGGGATCCTCCCACATACGCATACGTATTAACCCCACCATCCAACCCAATCGGATCACTCTGCACATACCTCCCCAAAGCAGGGTTATAATCCCGATAATAGTTGTAATGCAACCCCGTTTCCGTGTCATAGTACTGTCCCGGGAACCGCAGGTTATAGACAAAGCTGCCGCTGGGAACGACGGCAACCTAAGCGATTGGGGTAAAGATGCCCCCACGA
>JAYRGC010000041.1:0-26245 GCA_041908065.1 Alphaproteobacteria bacterium
AATGCGATAAGCGCGCGCCTGCGCTTCTGATAGATGGCCGAGGCAAATGACGGGAACTTCAGTTAAGCCAAGTTTCCGCGCGCCTAAAAGGCGGCCATGCCCCGCGATCAAAACGCCACGATCATCGACAAGGCAAGGCGCATTAAAGCCAAACTCCGCAATGCTGGCCGCGATTTGCGCAATCTGCGCGTCATCATGCGTCCGAGCGTTTGCGGCATAGGGCAGCAAGCGGTCGAGCGACCAAAGCTCAACGGTCAAGGTCATGAGGCTTCGCTTTCTTGGGTCAAATCGATGCCGCGCGCGGCGGCGGTTTCTTCAAAACTTGTTCCTTCGCCTTCAAGCGCAAGGGGCGCGTTCGGGAATATCTCGCGCCATCGGCGCACGGCCACGTCGACATAAGCGGGCGCAAGCTCCATCGCCCGAACGGCGCGGCCTGTTTGTTCGCCCGCGATGATGGTGGTTCCCGATCCGCAGAAGGGTTCATAAACAATCTCGCCCTCGGCGCTGTAGGCCTGCATGATGAACGCGGGCAAACGCACGGGAAACACGGCGGGGTGTTCGGTTTCGACGCCGCGCGCTTTGTGGCGCGTAATGCGGATCACGTTGTCCGGTATCTTGTTTTCCTGAACGGGCTGTTCGGCGTGCGTCCATTTGCCAACCGTGCCATCTTTTTCGCGCAAGCCGCCTTCGTCTTCGTGCATGACGTGCCCCGCCCATTTGCAGGGCACGATCTTGTTGGGTTTGCGCGGCGTCTTGTTGAAATGAAAGACGAACTCGAAGCTGGGGGCGAAGCGTCCGTTCCAATCACCCGGAAGACCCGGCCCCTGATCCCAAACGTACCAGCCGAAGCGCCGCCAGTTTTTCTCGCGCATCCACGCGATCCAGTCCTGCCAGTAAGGCTGCCATTCGCCGTCTTTGTGGATCTGGCCGAGATTGACCAAGACCTGACCATCGTCGCGCATCGGCAATACGGAAAATACGCCTTGCATCAGCTTGTCCCAATCGCTGATGCCTCCGGTCGTGTAATCGCGCTGGTTGCCATAGGGCGGCGACGTGAACAGCAAGTGCGCTTGCTTCCCGCCCATCAAACGCGCAATGGCGGCGGGATCCGTGCTGTCGCCGCAAAGCAAGCGATGGTTGCCAAGCAGCCAGACGTCGCCTTCGCGCGAGACGGGATGCTTGGGCGGCGCAGGCGCTTCGTCTTCCTTGCCGCCAGCCTCGGACGGCTTCTCCTGCTCATCCTGCAAGGGGGCGAGGATTTGATCGATTTCTTTTTCGTCGAACCCTGTGAGCGATAGATCGAACCCAAGTCCGTTCAGCGCGTGCATCTCCTCCGCTAAGAGAGCGTCGTCCCATCCCGCTTGCAGGGCTAGTTGGTTGTCGGCGATGACGTAGGCGCGGCGTTGCGCGGGCGTCAGGTGATCAAGCAGGATGACCGGAACTTCCTTCAACCCGACCTGTTTTGCCGCTTCCAACCGCCCATGCCCAGCGATGATCGTGCCGTCGCTGACCACAAGAAGCGGATTGGTAAACCCGTATTCGACGATGCTCGCGGCCAGCTGTGCGACCTGCGCCGCATTGTGCGTGCGCGGGTTTTTCGCATAGGGCTTGAGCTTGCCAATCGGCCAAAGCTCTATACTTTTAGCCATTTGGTGGCGGCCATTAGGCATTTTGTCCGACGACCCTTTTCAGGGATGCTCTTGTGTCTTTGCGGATGTTTTCGATATTCACATAAACGCCGGTAATGCCTTTTAGGGCATGAGCCATCGGATCGGCGGATTTCAGCGCGGCCCCTGCAATAGACGCGGCGCGTTTCACACTCACACCGAACTTTTGCAAAGAGACTATCGCGGCAAGATGAACGACGTCATCGAAGATATATTCTCGCGCCCGCTTTTCTGGGACACTTTGTGACGGTTCAAAAAGCCCACGCGATATCCATTTTTCGATTTGCATTTTCGTCGCGCCAACAGCCTCGGCGACTTGCCAGATGGTGTAGGTTGTCATTTTTTCTCACTTTTCATTTTTGGATGCGGGCTGGCTTCCTTGGGCAAAGAATCCACTTGTCGGAATCCACCCGCCAAGCTGACTTAACGCTTTGTTTTCCATGAAATAATCGGGCTGCGCTTGAAACCACAACCTGTGGGGTGGCTTCCCGCTTTTCGACCCTACATGTAGCGAAGTCCCGCGCTCTTGCCGCCAGCATACGCTGAGGCGCAGGAAGGACCCAAGATTTCAAAGGGATAGGCGACGCACCCACATCCAATGCGGATGGACGCCTTATCCATTGTGGATTGGTCTACGCGCAAGCCAAGTACGCTTCGACAGGCGCGAAGCTTTTCTCGACGTTGCCTTCAAGCATGTCGAGTTCCTTTTTGAGATCGGCAACGCGCTGGGCAGCCGTGATGGCCGTGGCCTTGGCAGCGCTGGCTGAGTTGAGCTTGTCATTGAAGTCAACGAGCGCGGCTTCGTACTGCTCAAAAACAAAATCGAGGTCGCGAGGATCTTGCGTCGTGCCTTGCGCATCGGTGTTCGCGGTCTGCGATGTGGCGTCGGTGGTGTCGTCGGTCGTTTGGGGATCGGTCATGCTTGTCTCCGTTTGTTGGCTGGTTGAAGAAAGGGTTCGGGTTATCGCGCTGCGCACGCGCACGGCCAAAGCCGCAAGGGCGCACATCACACGGCGCGGCAAAGCCGAGCTTGCCGCGATCCTGTGAGTTACTGTTCGATGATGTTCGAAGGTGATGGGGCCATGAGCGCCCGCGCTTGCCGCGCGTGAGTTACCCAAATCATAACCAAGATTATGCCTAAAACCGCGCAAAACGCGCACAACTATTATGCGCACAACATTTTTCAGGCATTTAAATCGGTTGCCTATGGGTTTGCGCATTTTCGCCTATCCGTTTTGGATTCTTTTGATGCAGGGAAGCTCAAATTTCATGTCCGGATTGGCCAGCCGATACTCGATTTTGGCGAGAGCGATTCGCCAATCGTACTGGAGCTTGCGCACCGACCAGCCGAGAATGCGATGGATTTTCTTCCATTTGAGATCGCATGCGCGGAGCCAAACGAGCGTGACTTCCTCACGTTCCAACCACATGAACCAGCGCAAGGCTTCGTCCATTTCGCTGATGTGACGCGCCGAAGGCGGGCCGAGTTTGATGCACGTTTCTTCCCAGCCGTAAGCGTAAATCGCCTCGTGCATGATGGGCGGCCATGCGCCGAAATAGCCGCGCACACGCACGGGGGGAAGACGCCGCAGAGTTTGCGCGGCCTGTTCCAGCCTGCCCGCAACATCGGTCATGCTGAGGTGTTTGGAAGATTTCATGCGACCCTCCCGTACATTTTGGCGTCGAGCATGTTGCGCGCCCATTGGCAGTTATCGATCTTGGAAAATTGCAAAAGAGCTATCCGAATTTCCTCAAGCGTCGTGAAGCCATAGCGGATCAGCATTTCACCGAAGAGTGTTTCAGGGCTTGAGCCACGCGCATGTCTCCACCCCGTCCAGTACGCGCCGCTTGAGCACACGCGGCTCTCGCATGGATCGTACCGATCACGCACGCGCACTTCGTAGACGCGACCCGTATGCGAGGTGCGCCAATAGATGTTCGCATCACGCGCCTTGATCATGTTCATCGCCATGGCTAGAGCCTCCTTCGTTGCTTCGGGGAAAACAGGCAAGTGAAAGTAATTGCGCCGCGTGTGATCGCGGGGCATCGCTTGACTGATCGTGTGAGAGAGAAAAATTTGTATACCCCCAGTGTCCCATCACTGGGGGGTATATATTTATATATAGGGGGCCAGTGACGCTGCAGGCCGCAGAAAACCTAGCTTTTTGCCTAGTTAGAGACGATCCGTCACTAGTGACGGTTTTTTGAGCAAACCTGCGGGTTAGAGCGTCACTAACTAGGAGCCATAACTGGGTAGTAACGTAGTGACTAGTGACGGAGCCATTGCCAAAACGGATAGGAGCATCAGCCCGCGCCAGGATGAAACTAATTCTCATGAGCGGCTCCTTTTGTGCCCACGGCGAAGCTGCCAACGCCCAAAGCAAACGGGCCATCCGGCACGTCGAGCCATTGGACAGTCTTGCTGCCCTTAACGGCAGCCTTGACCAGAATTTGGTTATTCAGAAGATTTTGGATCGCGCTTTCGAATGCGATGCGGCCCAACTTGTGGAAGGGTTCGGGCAATTCCTCGCGGCGTTCATAAAGGCTGTTCGCGCCCGTCTTCGTGTAGGGCAGACCCGCCTTCGCCGCCTTGTCCACGGCCTCCACAAGGCCGTCGAGCATCTGATCCTTGTGGGCGTAGACCGAGCGCCGGAACTCATGCGTGCGGTCGATCAGAAGGCCTGTTTTCTTGTCGCGTGTGAATGTGTGGATGGTCTTGTCGCCGCCGAGGTTGCCTTTGACGAGAGCGCCCTTGTAGATAAAATCCTCCTCCCACTCGATGTTCAGCCATTTGCATTCCTCGCGCAGATTGGCCTTTTCATCCGTCCAGAAGACATACGCCCAGCGACCGCCGTTCACGAGCGCCGAAGCGCCGCGAATGGTGTTACGCGCGGCCATCGCTGTGATCTTGTGCCCGCCGCGCGAGCCATTATCCTTGGTCGTGTGATGGCACAGGACAATGGAGATTTTCAGCTGCGCTGCCATGAAGGAGAACATGCTCAGGATGTATTGCGCGGCGTTGTTGTCACCATCGATGCTGACATTGATGAAACAGGCGAGCGGATCGAACACGACAAGGCGAAGGTCGGGAATGGCAGCAAGCTCTGACGTGATCATGTCCCAAAGCGGCGTTGTTTTTGTTCCCTCCGGCGAGGTCGAAAACAAGGTCATGGGGCCGGATGCGCTCGGCAAGGGGATGGGAAAGAGCCGCACGTCCGGACGTTCGCGTCGTCCTTCGGGATCAAGCCGATCAAGGCGGCGGTGCAACTCGTCCCAATCGTCTTCCGCTGCGAAGATAACGGCAGCGCCCGTGGCGGTAACGGGATGGCCGAACGCCATTGGCTTCATATCGAGAAGACCGCCCGTCAGGCCAGGCATGGCAACCTTCAGCGAAAGGTCGAGTATCAGCATGCCTTTGCCCGCGCCGCCTGTGGCCGCAAAGATTCCGGCGCAATTCATGGGGATCACGTCTTCGACCAACCATTCGACGGGTTTTGACTCGCCCGTCTTAAAACGGTTGGCAGACCAATCCGTGATATGAAACGGCCCTCGTTGTTCCTCGGAAGGCGTGAGCGTTTCAACAGGCTGTGCCAAGAACGCAGGGATATCGAAACCTTCCACGCACGCATCTGCCGCATCCCAGCCTTCTGACTTATCCTGCGGCAGAGAAAGAATGCCGACACTTGTCGCGCCTGTGGCCAGTGCTGCTTTAGCGGCGGCTTGCGCGTAGGACAATCCCGTCGCGTCGTTGTCCGGCCAGATCAAAACCTGCTTTCCGGCCAAGGGCGACCAGTCGGTTTTATCGGTTGGCGCGTTGGAGCCGCTCAAGGCGCTGGTCGCGGGAATACCGGAGCCTATCAGCGCGTCCGCCGCTTTCTCGCCTTCGACCAGAACGATGGTGTCAACGTCCGCGATGCCCGTTTGGTTATAGAGGGGGCGTCCCGATTTAGGGGCTTCCCATTTGTGAGAAACCGCGTTCCATATCTTGAAGGCCTTCTTGCGTTTGCCATTTTCCTGATATTCGTACCGATAGACGACGAGCTGGATCACGCCAGCCGCATCCGTGTAATTGTACTGCGCGACGGGTTGCCCCATGTCGGGCTGGTTTTTAGAAACCTTCTGAAGTTTGGGCGCTGGCATGCGCTCAGCGATATTCAGAAAGGCCGCGATGTTTTGGAGCGCCGTCCAGTAATCCTCCCCCCGCACGGCTTTCCACACGTCGATCAGGTCGCCGAACTTCTGACCAGTAGCAAAATCCTCGCCCACGCCCATCTTGTTTTTGCGCACGCTGAGCTTGAGGCTATCGCCGGGCATCCCCGAAATGTCGCCGCAATGAAACTCTTCGCCAACATAGATGCCGCCTGGCAAAAGCTGATCAAGGATTTGTCGATGGCAATCCGCCATGCGCTGTTTGACCTGCGCCGCGTCGAGCTTGGCGCGGGGATCGAGCAACCCTTGTTGGCGGGCATCGTTGAAGTCCATCTTACCCACCATGCCAGCACCTCTTGGCGTAGGGGCAGCAGAGGCACAGATAGAAGTCGGGGTTGGCTGCCATGCGCGGCAGTAACTCTCCAGCGTCCGTCGCGCGCAGAATGTTCACAGCCTTGTCGCTCGTGCTTTGCGCAAGGGCGGCATCGAACGGCACAAGCTCGTGATAGAGTTCTTCCGTATCCTTATTGAGGGCAGTGAACAAAGCGGGCGTTTGCGCCAAATCGGGCATATAGCCCTGATAGAGCGCGACCTGCGCGGCATAGAGCGGCTTCGAGATCGAGAGGCCGCGCTTAACCAGATCCTGCCAGCTTTTGTCCTTAAGCGCCTTGTGCTCCCAAAGGGCAGGATAGAAAAACCATGACGGGCCGTCGACGACGACGCCATCGATGTGGCCCTTGATGCGCCCCTTGGCGACCGAAAAGCCGAACTGCCCGCCGTCCGCTTTCTCGGTGCGCAGATTAAAACCAGCACCGCGCAGCCATTTGATGGACAACGCCTCGAACTGATGCCCCGCCGCGAAGATGCGCAATGTTTGGCCGTTAAAATCCTTGTCAGGATCCTTGGGCGCGCCAACGAACTCGTACTGAATGCGGCGCGAACAGGGATCGCCGAGCATGGACGCGCCCAGATACGCGCGGCGAGGCTGCGTCGCACGCTCCGCGATTAGGGCGGCATCGATCAATTCGTTGATGCGGTGGCCGATGGGGATGGCGCGCGGATCCTGCGCGGCGCGATCCGAACCGTGATTGAAATCAAGCATGCTCAAAACGGCACCTCCGGACTGCCCTTGCGCATGGCGTCCTGATAGGCCGTGACGACAACCTCGATCAGCGTGAGCACCTGTTCCTTGCCATAGGCAGACAGGGGCTTATCCATCCCGATCTCGGCTACGCATTCGCCGAGTGGCACAAGGCAAGCATGGATGGACTCGCGCTCAAAATCGGTCATATCAATCATGCCGTAGGACTCCTTGAACAGGCGCACGTACAGAGCGAGGCAAAGCATCGAGCAGAAACGCCGCGCGGGTTTTTGAGGTTGTTTGATCAGGGCAGGCACAAAGCCGAAGCCTCGTTGTTCGCGGTAACAAATGGCGCACCATTTCAAGCGACCTCCCTTTGCCCGATGGCGCGTTCGACCAGTTGGCGAATGCGGCCTTTGTTGAAACGGAAATTGAGCAAGCAAGACGCGCGGTACTTCGTCATGCTGAAGTCCATCCGCGCGGTTTCGCCGAGCAAGGCGAGTTGTTTTTCGCTTGCGGGTTCGTTCATCCAACGGCGGGTCTTGTGGGCGCTTTCGCTTGTCTCGTGCTCATTCAGAAAGTCGTCGGCCACGGCCATCATGACGACGCGTTCGCCTGTGCCGAGAATTTGAACGTCGCGCTCGAACCCGCCAACGGCGTGCCAATAGCCGCCAAGCCAGAAGATTGCCGCCCATGCCGAGAAACCGGAAGCCATCAGCGCCGCGTCATCATCGAACAGGTCAATCCAACGGAAGCTGCTACGCTTCAGAAGATCGATTTCCGTCAGGGAGAAGTTTTCAAGCGGCAGCGGTTCTTCGCCTGTGCCAACTTCGCCCGTCGCGGCGCTGGAGAAGAACTCAAAACCGCACAGGGCGCATTCCTGCGCAGAGAGCGGAACCGTTGCACCGCATTCGGGGCATTCTTTTGTCGGCGCATCGCCTTGGAAGGTCTTGCCATCCAGATTGACGTCCTGCTCCAAGCTGCCGTGCATTAGCGTGGACGTTCCGAAGTCGAGAACGATGCAGTCGGTTTTGATAACGCCCGGATGTTCCTTGGGGTCGATAGTGCGCAGGCCTCTACCGATCATCTGGATCATGGTCGAGCGATAGGAACTCGGACGGAGCAAAAGAACGCAGGATGTCGGCGGATAATCCCAGCCTTCCGTCAGGACAGCCACATTGACGACAACGCGCGCGCTGCCTTGCTGGAACCGCGCCAAGGCAAGGCGGCGGTCGCTATTGGCCATCTCGCCATGAACGATAACGGCCTCAATGCCGTTGTTTTGGAAGGTCTGTCTGACGTTTTCGGCGTGCGCGATGGTGGAGCAGAAGACCACAGTCTTTCTATCTTCCGCCTTTTCCCGCCAATGCTGCACGACCGCGCTGGTGACGACAGGCCGGTTCATAATCTCCTCGACCTCGTTCATGTCGAAATCGAGCGCCGTCTTTCGCACTTTCTTGAGATCTTCCTGAACGCCCACATCGACAACATAGGTGCGCGGCGGCACGAGGTGGCCTGATTTAATGAGTTCGGCGAGCCTGATCTGATCGCCGACATTATCGAAGATCGGGCGCAGCGCTTTCTGATCGCCGCGATTCGGGGTGGCCGTCAGGCCGAAGAGCATCAGGTTCGGATTCTTGGCCTTCGCTTCCTCAATAATCCGCAGATAACTTGCGGCAGCTGCGTGATGAGCTTCGTCGATGACGAGCAGATCAAGATGCGGCATACGCGATAGATTGTCCTGTCGCGCCAAGGTCGGAACCATCGCAAACGTCGAGCGCCCATGCCACGACTTGCTGTTTGCGTCATAGATGGATGTGCTGAGGCTCGGATTGACCCGCGCGAACTTCGTGACGTTTTGCGCCGTCAGTTCGTCGCGGTGGGCAAGGATCGCGGCCTTGCCGCCCGTTTCGCGCAGGATGTCGCCCGTCGCCGCCGACAGCATGATGGTTTTTCCAGCACCTGTCGGAGCAACGCCGAGCGTATTGCGCCGCTGTTTCAGCGCAGCAACGCAATTTTCGACAAAAATCTTCTGTCGTGGCCGGAGCAGCATCGGACACCCTTAAACAAACAAAAATGGAAACGGAGATCAGCGCGCCCAGGTCGGGACGTTGCTATTTGGCGTTCCTTGTTGTTGCGGGGGCTGTTGCTGAGGCTGGGTCTGCGCAGGCGCCTGCTGCTGCATAGGGGCTTGCTGCGGCGCATATCCCGTCTGCGCACCGAACATAACCCCAGCGTATTCCTGATTTTTGCGCGTCAGAACGAACTGAAGACGGTTCTTGTCGGCATAGCCGTCTTTGCCTTTCTCGACGCCGATCTTGGCGACGAACTGCAGACCGTTGAACGCACCCCAATCTTGCGTGATGCGCTTCTGCTTCGAGGCGGGGCTGTCGTCGTCGGGATCAAGACCAAAGGCGCTGTCCAACATGGCGCGCAGAGCTGCTTTCGTGATGCCCCACGCCTTGGATTGGCCGCGCTCGTCGACTTTGCCGCCGGAAACAGTCATGTTTTGCCAGAACTTGCGCTTGGCGAACGAGCCTTCGAGAACCGTGAACTCGCAATTGAGATATTCCACGTCGCTCGTGTTGCTGCGCGTCAGCCAGCCGCCTTGTCCCGCGCTGCCGGGACGAATGGTAATGACGACCTTGGCGATTGTGCCTGCCGGAATAAGCTCGCCAACCTGCTGTTGACCGGCATCGTTGAAATCCATCCCTTGGTTCTGGTACATGTGTTTTTACTCCTGTGTTTGTTGAACGACATTTGCGGGGGTTTCGGCATCGGTCGGCTGTGGCCTGCAAAACTCCAGCCGTTCCGATGCCGTCTTTGTGAGGGGTTGCCTGATTTTGTCCATGAGCCGCCCAAGATGCGGATCCTCGATCATGTCGAGCCGTCCACTACGGTCTCCCGCCGGATAGCCCCACGGATTGAGGGTTTGGCAAACGAAAGCGCGGTGAAGCGTGCCATCGTCCGCCTTGATCTCCGTCATGGTCACAACTTGATCGACGATGCCGGGCAGCTCAAGACCCGTCTTGCTACCGTCGATCTGCGGCGAGAAGATCCGACGATTGAAATCATCCGTTTTCTCATCGAGGATCCCGACGAACCAGACGCTCTTGCCGCGTGTGTGCTGAAGGTGCGTGAGCCAGCCGATCATCTCGCGGCCAAGAAGGCCGTAAGCGCCGCGCGTGTCGGGCTTGCCCGTCTTTTCGCTGATGGCTTCGGGTTGACCTGTGCACCATTGGAAACACAGACGTGCGGCGACCGTGATGCTGTCGACAAAGATCGTGTCGTATTTGTCGAGCGCAGCCGCGTCGCCGAACTGGCTGCAAACATGATCGTAATGCGCTTGGCTGTAGGGCTGGTTGTCGCGCAGCGCCGGATTGGGGCCGCCGATATAGGCCGCGAAGTCGCGGCATTCCTGCCATGTGCGCGGACGGATCGTGTCTCCAGCCCAGCCTTCAACGGCAAGATCGCCAGCTTCCAAGTCGATAAACAGCGTGCTGGGCGCATCGAGCGTCCAGAGCAAACTGGTCTTGCCGATCTTCCACCGTCCGAAAATGCAGCCTTTGATGCCGCGCTTTTCGGACAGCCTTTGATCGGCGGTGATGATCTGAAATGTCATATCACGCCTTGTCCTTTTGTTTGAGGGTGTAGGTTTCCCGTCCCGGCACAACGGCGCGCGCGGGAGCAAGAATCTTCTGGATGTCGGGAGGGGCCGCAGCGTATTTGCGCTCGTCCACTTTGAATTCGGCCTTGGCATAATGCTTGGCCGTTTCGGTCGGCAGGGAATCCAAAGCTGCGATCAACTTGGTCTGATCCCATTTGACGGTCTTGCTGACATCGGCGGCGACATCGAAGCCGCAATCTTCCAGATGCACGACACCTGTATCTTTTCCGGCATCAAGGCGCGCCTTGTGAGCGTCATCGCCGTATTTGCGGTTTAGCGCACAGGCAAGTTTGTCCTTGCGCAGTTTCAGAAGCGTCGCCTCCTTGTCGAGCAAATCGATCAGGTCGGCCAGTTCCGGCGTTGCCAAGGCGGCAATAGACGGAATATCCATTTCATCAAGCGCGGCGGGATGAAAATTGCGAAGGATCATTGTACGCCCCCAAAATTCTGTCCGTAAAATGCGATGAGTGCCGCCTCGGCCATGCCGTCGTCGCTGCGACGCGCCCAGAAATGCGCGAAGCGCGGCATGAGCTGGCTGGCGCGATAACGGGCATCATCTTTGTTGCGGGAGACTTTGAGCTTCGCCTTCCACGTTACCGGCGTGACGAGCGTCATGGGCAGAAAGTTGGCGGCCACGATGCCCTTGATCGCGCCATAGCCTTCGCCAAACGCGAACATACTGGCAACGCCCTGTTTTGGCATGGCGGAGACCCGTTCGATGAACACGCTCACACGCGCGGCGTTTTTTGTTTTGTCGTCGACGATGTTGGCGAGAGCCGTCAGATCAAGAACGCGGCGATGCCCCTTGGCCTTCGTGATCGTGAGCGTCGGCATGGGGCATACATCCATCTCTTCGCCGAAGAGAAAAGCCAAAGCGCCGGACAGACCGGGATCGATGCCGACGATCAGAGTCATTCGACTGCTCCGATGCTGTAGAGGTCTTTGTGCTTCACGCGCCCTTTGGTGACGGCGACGATTTTGTCGGCGATGACGGGGCGCGGGCGGCGCTCGCCTTTGGCGTATCGAGCGACGTTCAGGGCGGCGCTTGTGCTGTCCATGCCAAGCATCCGCGCAAATGCCGCGTAAGAGAGTTTTCTCGCTATGAGGTAATCGGCCAGTTTCATGATGATAATCACATATCCCATTTGGATAGGTTAAATCAAGATTAAAAAGGCCTATTAGGATGGTTTTATGAAACCATTTGCGTTAACCATCCAATTCGGATAGGATGGTGCATCCAAATTGGATGGGGTGATGAGAATGAACAGATTGAAAATCATAAGAGAACAAGCGGGCTTTACCCAAGAGGAAGTCGCGGCGGCGCACAAGGTCACGGCGCAGACGATTCAGCGTTTCGAGAAGGGAACGCGCAACATAAGCCTGTCTTGGCTCGAAAAGCTGGCCAAATTTTATAAGGTTCGCGTGTCCGCTTTGATAGATGAGATCGACGCGCAGGACATAAAAGCGATGGAGGCTGATGTCGACGAAGCGCTCTTGCGCGAAATCCTCACCTACGCCCAAGCGCGCTGCACGGGGCATGACGTCGATCCGGCGGTTCTGGCCAAGGTCGTGTGCAAAACCTACAAAAAATGCCGCAAAACAAGCGACAAACAGAAGAATGCGGAAATCAAGGAAAAGGTGGACGACATGCTCACCTGCGTCGTCGACTAGGCTTCAATTCACGCCCACAAACTGCGACAGATATTCTATCGCTTCGTCAAAATAGCGACGCGGCAAATCGCTTATGTCCTGAAGTTGGTATGCGGAGAGAAACGCTTCGCGCAGAAGAAAGTGGCTGCAATTGATTCTTTCCGCACGAGAAAGGATGGTGCCTTCCAAAATCTTTACCTGAGTTTCATCAATGACAGGGCATAGTCCCGCGAAGATCGCTGTATGCACGGTTGAGAAAAGATTTTCTTCCTCGGCCATTTCTTCAAAGACGATGGACACTATTACATTGGAATTACTCATAAAAATCTTCCGCCGAAGAATGATCTCTACCAAAATGTTGCAAGCATGGGTTGAAAGATGCCAGAAATTAACGAATAAATCAACAAAAATCTTGACTTTCGGCATGAATAATGCGGAAATTGAGCATTAATGATGTGGAAAGCATAACATGGCACTCACCCCTGACCAACTCCGCGCTGCTCGCGCGCTCCTGAATATCTCGCAAGACGATCTTGCGAAGGAATCCGGCGCTGCCCTCACGTCGATCCGTCAGTTTGAGCTGGGGGGCATAAACAAGCTGCAACAAAAGACGGAAACCGCTCTGCTGTCCTACCTCGGAGAAAAAGTCGAATTCATCGGCGGGCGTGGTGTTGCGTTGCGGGAAAAAGATCATTTGATCTTGGATGGTGAAAGCGCAATCGCCCACATGTTCGAGGACATACACACACATTTGCGCGGGCAGGAAGGCGCGGAAGCCTTGTTTTTGTGCGGCAACACGCCATGTCTTTTTTCTCCCGAACTCATCGGCTATTGCTCAGCGCTACGGGATGCCGGATTTGCTTATCGCGCCATCTGCCACAAGCAGGATGCCGAATCGCCGGTGCGCGTCGCTCCTGCGAATTTCACGCCGCTTCCACTTCAGATCGTTTATGGATCGACGGTCGCGCAGATGATCGGCCCTGACCGCCTTCTGTTGGCACGCTCCCCCATGCTGGCGAAAGGTCTGAAACAAACCTTTGAAATGCTCTGGGCGGCTCTTCCTGCGCTTGATGCCGATGACGAGGAAGACGGCCCAGAGGTAAGAAAACGGGCATTGAGGGCGTAATAGACCTATCCAAAAAGGATTGGTTTCCGCTTTTTATTGACAGACCATGCCTATTTGGATAGGTTCTTGGGATTAGGCGGCCTGTACCGCCCCATTTTTCCCAAGGAGAATTGCTATGATCCCCGTCGTTTCCCAGCTTTACATGGACATGGCGCACCGCTGCGTGCGCGAGACTCTAAACCTCGTGCGCCAAGGCCGCACAGATGAAGCCCTTGAGGTCGCCGAACTGGCCGTCGACACTTACCACAAAGCCATCGCGCGCGCCCATGACGCGCATCTCGATGCCTTTATCGCGTTGGCAATACGCGCGCCGCATCCATCCGAACGCGTCGCGGGGCGGGCATGAACCTGTTCGAGCGCATCTTTCGCGGCATCTCCCGCGCCCTGCGCCAACAATGGCGCTGGTGGAAGACAATCTGGTCGGGGCGGTGATGGCCGTTGATGAACCGCTTGTCCTTACCGTCGAACAGGTCGCAGCAAAACTCCAAATCGAGCCGCGTGCCGTTATTCGTCTGCGCAACCAAAGAAGACTTGCCTTCGTCAAAATTGGAAGCCAATTACGGTTCCGCATTGAAGACGTTGAAGATTATTTAAGGAGATCGTTGAACCCATGCCGAGAGCAACACGAACGCCTTGGCTCGGAAAGGAACCGAACCAGCATGTCTGGTACATCTACTGGTACGACCAGAGAACTGGACGGAACCGAAGAAGAAGCACTCGCACGGCAGATCGCCGCCAAGCTGAGGAAACGCTCGGCCAGTTCATCATAGAAAGTGCTGGCGAGGAAGATGCGGGAAAAGCGCTTCCTCCTGATCGCTATTTAATTGCTACGGCCTTGCGCTGGTACTTGCAGGAACGCGGGCCGGAGATTTTGACAAAAGACTTGGTCGCCAGAACAGTTGAAAGATTTTTGGATTTCTTCGGCCCCCGCGCAACCGTTTCCATCATCACCCCACAGATCCTCAAGAAATATCAGGCCGAGCGCACAGGTAAGCGCCAGCCCAAAATGATCCATACGAAAAAAGGCAATATCTTTGTCGAAGACAGCAGACCCGTAACGGAAGGAACCGTGCGCCGCGAGCTGGTCACTTTATCAGCCGCACTCAATCATGCCGTAGAAAACGGACGTTTGACGATAGCTCCCAAAATCCACAAACCACCCATGCCGCCCGGCAAAACGCGCTTTCTGACCAAGGAGGAAATAGAGCGCCTGTTGACCCATTGCCCAGAGTCTCATTTGCGCCTGTTCATCACGCTGGCCATCAGCACGGGCGCGCGCAAGGGGGCGCTTTTGGATTTGAAATGGAGCCAAATCGATTTTGAAAACCGCATCGTTTATCTGAATCCCGAAGGCCGCGCGCAGACAAACAAACGTCGCGCCATCGTTCCCATGAACGATCTTCTCCACGATGCGCTCATCAAGGCAAAGGCCGATCAAGAGGCCTACGTTTGCGAACAAATCAAAAAAACCGGATGGAAAATAGACGTTTGCGAACACGTCATCTCATATCGCAATCAGCCTGTGCTGAATGTCCGCACAGGCTTCCGCCGCTCGTGCGAACGTGCCGGAATAAAGGGCGTCACACCCCACACGTTGCGCCACACGGCGGGAACTCTTATGGCGCTGGCAGGTGTCGACCTGTTTCTAGTAGCCAAGGTTCTGGGCCACTCTGTGCAAAAAACAACCGAGTTATACGCCCACTTCCAGCCAGAATACCTGCGCGGCGCAGTCGATGCGCTGGGAAGCGCGATCCCGAAACAAATCGATGTTCAGTACACGCAAGGAAGGAAAAAATCCGCGCTTGTCCATGAATTTGATGAGTTGACTGTGTAGAGCGTAAATGAGCTAGACGTTAACCTGATCTAGATAGGCAGGGCGTTGCATGTTGCATTCTTCGAAAACTGCCTCGAAAAATGGTCGCAGCGCAGCACGCGGATCGTCCTCATCCGGGTTAAACGTGCCTTCTTTTATAATGTTGTCCGCGAGACAAAGCGGGCCTTTGCGATCTATCGAGATGTATCCCGGTTGTAGAGGGAAATAAAGGTGTCTATTGGCTATTCCCTCCATTCCACACATCCAGCGATACGGAGGTTCAATGCCGATTTCCGTTAAGAAAGTCGAGTAATCCCGTAAGCGCTGGGTTAAGTTCCCTTCAACAAAAGGAACGGTGTTGGGGTCGGCAAGAATGGCGGTATCGATACTCCAAATCTCCCCTGTCCTGAATGCAAAAGCGATTGATGGCGTTGCTCCATCCGGAGAAGCAGGGAAAATGCCGAAACCGTCTTGTGCCCGCAATTTAGAAGACCCCGGATAACCATCATAGATCGGGGCTAAATTAAGTTGATTTGTACGTAAGGCATGTTCATCAAGTTCTCGAATGGTCCATGATTTTTTAGGGTCTATGTCAGGCATGACTCTCAACCATAAAGCGGGGCCGGAAGACAAGAAAACCTCTTGTGCGGGCAATCCCTGAAATCTTCGTGCCATGTCTTCGTTGACGCCTAACGGCTTTCCAGATTCACGAAACCGCGCGAGTCCATCTTTAGCGACCGCCGCAGGGAATGTGGGTGGCTTTTCCACTGGGGCGGGTGGGATGGACGCGAGAATTGCGCGGATCGCAACAGTCAAGTCGGAGGTGAGTTGTTTCTTTTGAGCCGCTTTATCCTCTGCCGACGGATTTTCGGGAAGGTTGTATCGGATCGGAAAACGCATATGCCCAAGATCGAAAGGAAGTGTAGCTCGCGAGGCTTCGCCGTATGCTTCGTTCATTATCAAAACGGTGCGTTCATGAGAGCGGCTTTTAAGCGCATATCCGTATTCGATTAGAACGTTCGGGTTTGGCGTTGGGCGTTTGTCCAAACGTTGGCCTACAAAAGTAAGATCGGCGACAAAAACATCGGTTGCATCGATCTTTTTAAGGATCGCCTCAACAATCGGCGGATGCCCCGGCACGTCTTTCGTGTCGCTGTCGATTTCAACGTCCCGGAACGCCTCATCGAGGCTGAAATCCGCTGCAAGCTGTTTTCGAACAACATCAAGAACGTCTTTGATAAAATTGCGTCCGATGTTTGTTGGCGTATCGTCTTGCCATGAGAAGAAAACCGTAGATGCCATTAGAGCCTTTTTTCTTTCACCAACTGCCAGTATTGAAAACCTAGAGCCGTTAACCGACATGACTTCGAGTTCATGGCGGCAAAGTACATGTGTTCCTCGCCCACGGGAACAATGAGGCCAACCCCCTCAAATTTTTGAAGGTCCTTGAATATCGCTACATGGTCAGGGGCTGCAACGGGGGCGATAATTTTTGGCGGGGGATTATCGAGGCTGTTCGTATATTCATATGATGGGTCGAGCTTGTGTTCATCTTGTGGGGAAGGGAAATAGGCACAGATTTTGCGTAGCGTCTCAAGCGGAACTGGCGGAGCTATGGTCCGCAATGAAGTAAAATGCGTGATGTTCGTTTTGAAGATTGGGCGCTGATCCCACGGCCCTAAAGCTTGGTCAACGTAGGCATAGATGCTTCCGGGCGTAATATGTCCGCGCAAATCTGCCGCGCCGCCGCGCAGTGCATCGACGACTAAGGCTGTAAAAATGCTTTTTCCGTTCACCATGAGAGCCGTTTCCGAATCCCGACTCGCCGTTAAAATAGTGAGGCCCTCACCTAATAGGGCCGTCGCATTGCCTGTTAGCGACGGACTGCCCAATGCGCCGGAGAAGCAACAGTCTAAAATGATGATCTTATCTTTGGCCTTTGACTGATTGGCGAGATTCAAAATCTCATCCATCGAGACGCCTTCATCGTATTTTTTGGCGTCCGGCGTTACAATATATCCGCCTGTGCTTTTAATTAGGCCGTGACCGGAAAAGTAAAACAACGTAATGTCGTTCGCTCCACTAAAGAGGGATTCAATCGCGCCGCGAAGTGATGCCCTGCTAAGCGTGTCATTGGGGGCTGTCAGTGTCTTAACGTCGAAATTGGGCGCTCCGTCTCCATGTGTCCCCAAAGTAGCGGCCACGACATTAGCATCATTAACGCATCCGTTAAGAGCTGCGTTGGGGTATGCGTCGATGCCAACGACAAGAGCCTTGCGCATGGCGTTTTTCTTTCTAACGAGCACCGTTAAACAGTGATTTAAGATTATCCCAAGTCCAGTTGTAAATTTTGTCATCGCTCTTTGCCGCTGTTGGCTTTACGCATGTTTTGTCGGAATAGCCTTTCAACAAAAAATACGGAACCCCTTCTTCTTGAGCGATTTTTAACTCAGCGCTAACGCCGGATGCTGTATCCGTGTGTTCACCACACATAACGACAACAACATCGACACCCTTGATCCTAGGGGTGGCTTTCTTTTTCCAATCACCAGAAAGAGCTTCTTTTATTGAAAGGTCCGCAAGTTCAAACGGGCTATCTTCGTTTTTTGCTTGACCGACAAGGGCGTCTTTCAGAAAAGCGTCGTGATCGTAGTCAAAACTTATAAATGCGCGTTTTTTGGCCATAAGATTCTCCGAAGACAGAAGAGAGGGTGCCTTTACCATAAAACATTTCAAATGTTTTTGCCAAACTTGTCTCAACTACATGGATATACTATCTGAGCTAATTTCATACGAACAACAAAGTTTCGCCCATACTTTTGTCCATAGTCGCGTTAGTGCTCTACCTGCGGGAAAGGCTAACTCTTTGAAATGTTTTCTGAAATATGGTGCTGCCGATAGGAATTGAACCTACGACCCCGTCCTTACCAAGGACGTGCTCTACCCCTGAGCTACGGCAGCTTTGTTTGCGGCTCGCAGTTTTTGCCACAAGGCGCTGGGCAGCGCAAGCTATTTACGCTTCCCGCGCCTACCTTGGCGTCACACCGCCTTGCGGGATTGTTTCGCGCAACACCGGCTTTCAGAGCTAGGCTCCAGCCCGGGAACCGCGAAACGCTCGCAGATGGCGCGGGTTTCATCGCGCAATCCGGCCAGCGTTTGGGCGTTGTCGTGGGCGCGAAGGGCGCGCAGCATGATGTCGCCCAGCAGCTTCATCTCCGCTTCTCCCATGCCGCGAGTGGTCGCCGCCGGAGTGCCAAGACGAATGCCGCTCGGCTTCATCGGCGGGTTGGGATCGTCGGGGATCACTTGCTTGTTCAAGGTGATTCCGGCCGCGTCCAAAGCCGTCTCGGCCACGTTTCCGGCGATGCCGAATCCGGCGACCGTGTTGACGACCATCATGTGGTTGTCGGTTCCCCCCGTCACCAGTTCTCCGCCGCCTGACATCAACGCCTCGGCCAGCGTCTTGGCGTTGGCGATCACCTTGCGGGCATAAACGCGGAAGGATTCTTCCGCCGCCAGCTTCAACGTGGTGGCCACCGCCGCCACCTGATGCATGTGCGGGCCGCCTTGCAGCCCGGGGAATACCGACTTGTCTATCGCCGCGCCGTATTGCTTGCGGCACAAGATCATGCCGCCGCGCGGGCCGCGCAAGGATTTATGGGTGGTGGTGGACATCACGTCGAAGCCGCAGTCCATGGGATTGGCCAACGCTCCGCCCGCGATCAACCCGCCCAAATGGCTGACGTCGGCGAAGGCCAACGCGCCTACCTCGTCGGCGATTTTGCGGAATCCGGCGTAGTCCAGCTCGCGCGGATAGGAGGAGAATCCGCAAATTATCATCTTCGGCTTGTGTTCGAGAGCCAACGCCCGAACCTTTTGCAGGTCGATGCGCCCCGACGGAACCTCGCTTTTATAGCGGATGAAGTTGAACACCTTGCTCATGTGCGAAACCGGCGCGCCGTGCGTCAAATGCCCGCCATGGGAGAGATCCATCGCCAGTATAGTATCGCCGGGTTGCAGCAGGCCGAAATAGACGGCCTGATTCATCGGCGATCCGCTAAGGGGCTGGACGTTGGCGTGTTCGGCGCGGAACAAGGCCTTGGCGCGATCCCGCGCCAGCGATTCTATGTTGTCGGTGTTTTCCTGCCCGCCGTAATAACGCCGCCCGGGATAGCCTTCGGAATACTTGTTGTTCAAGACCGATCCCAGCAAGGCGTAAACCTCGGGGAAACAGTAGTTTTCGGAGGGGATCAGCTCGATGCCCTCGCACTGGCGCACTTCCTCGCGCATCAGGGCGGAGAATATCTCCGGATCGGATTTCTCCAAACGGTCGAGGGCGGCTTGGGAATAGGTGAAATTGGTCATGGCGCGAAGCTCCTTAAGAAGGATTGCCGTTCACGGGATATGCTCCCGCGACGCGACAGTTGCGAACGTCTTTGCGGAAAATGCGCCGCAAGCGTCCGAAGCCCAGGCGAGCGACCCTAAAAGCACCACGCGCTTCCCTGCGGTTCCCCGCATTAACGCCAGTCGCGCATGGCCGAATAACCGTCCCGATTTATCCGCGAAACCGGCGGCGCGGTCAAGGAAATTAACCATTGGCCAACGATGAAAAAGGTAAAATTATTTGATTTTGATGTGAGATTCAGGATAAGCTAATGCCAGCTATTATTTTTGATTTATAATTAAACGAACCAGGACAACATCGTGCAAACAGAACGAATAATCAGTGATGGAGCAGTAATCAATCAGGATATTCTTGAGAAGTTACGCAAAAAAAAGCGGTATAGCCCCTTTCGTCAACGGTAGAGAACTAGGGGGGAGATCTGTTGCCGTAAAACTTTCCAATAAAATCTTGATTATTTCGTCTGAAAAGAGATTTCACGGGAAGCATGGAAAAATACAAAAAAATGAAAAAGAATTCACGAACATTTTGGAGCAACTGGCGGCAAGACGGAGTTTTTTCCCCCAGATAGATTCGGACGATGCGGCGGCTTTCTTTATTCGTTCAAAGGGGGAACCGATTATAGGCAAGGGATTTTCCTGTCGCGTTTACGATCTCGGCGGAAATGACCTTTTGATCGTAAAAGGACGGCCAGAAGACAGAGCTAAATTGCTTAAAGATTTGTGCGAGCTAAACGACCTTAGAATCCGCGCTTTGGAAAAACGATTAAAAATAGCCGAAAAAGAACGGGACAAAGCGTTGGAAGATTCCGGCAGGGATCACTTGACCGGACTGCCCAACCGTAGGCACGGAGAGGTGGCTGTTGCGGCTCTGTTTGCAGGAATAGCCAGAACAGAAAGGGAAATACAGAGCGGCAATGAACCCGCGAGAACAAATCGCGGTGCGGCCATCATATTGATTGATATAGATCATTTTAAGTCTGTAAACGACAGGTACGGACATCCGGTGGGGGATAAGCTGCTGGTAAAGTTCGCTGCCATTCTAAGAGAAAATACCCGTCCGTCTGACGTTTGTTTTCGTTTCGGTGGCGAAGAATTTTGCGTGGTAGCCCCATGTAATGCCAGAGAAGACGCCGAACAAATTGCTGAAAAACTAAGAAGAAAAATAGAGGAAAAATGCCGTTTAACTAATCTAAATGTCGTTAAAACCGCTAGTCTAGGATCCACATATCTGCCGTCAGATATTTTTGCGACTAAAGATAAAAGCCTTAGCGACATCTTTAAATGCGGCCTAAAGATAGCCGATGCCGCACTTTATATGGCAAAAGGAAATGGCAGAAATTGTTGTTGTTTTATGGATCATCCCAACGATCCGCGCCATCCATGCCGAACTAATGGGAAAGAATCCCCCCCATCACCATCTGGCGGCTCGTAATGACGGCCTTTTTTTGGGGGGTAATATCCACCAGTTTTAAGTAAGAGCCGGACTATTCTTCGCTCAATTCGGTTTCTTCCGACACGCGTTGATCGGATGGCGGGTGGATAAGCACTTTGTCCACGCGTCTGCCGTCCATATCCACAACCTCGAACCTCGCATCGTGCAGATGGAAGTGGTCTCCGGCCACGGGTATCTTGCCCAAGCGATCGATGACGAATCCGGCCACGGTGTGGAAATCGCCGCCGTCGCGGAGGTTTTTCACCCCGATAAGGTTTTCCACTTCGTCTATCGGCGTCATGCCGTCTATCAGCCAGCTTCCGTCCTCGCGGCGAACCGGTTTATAGCTGGAATCCTGTCCGGTCTCCGGCAATTCTCCGGTAATGGCGACCAGTATGTCGGTGACAGACACCACGCCCTCGACGCTGCCGTATTCGTCTATTACCACGGCCAAATGCTGCCCCGATTGCTTGAATTGATCCAAAAGCCTAAGAACCGGAGTGGTGTCGGGAACCACCAGAGGCGGGCGCATCACGTCGGCTAGAGAAGGTTTTTTGCCTTCGAATACGGCGTTCAGGATGTCCTTGGCGTGGACGATGCCCACCACTTCGTCCAAATCGCCGCGCCCGACCGGAAAACGGCTGTAGCCGCTGGAATGCATCGTCTCGGCCTGTTTTTCCGGGGATTCTTCCGCCCCCAGCCATACCATGTCTATGCGAGGTGTCATTATCGTCCGCACCGATCTGTCGGCCAGACGCATGACGCCTTCCAGCATTTCCTTTTCGGCTTGCTTAAAAACCCCTATCTCGGTTCCTTCGGCGATCAGATCTTTTACCTCGTCCTCCGTCACCGGAGTCGCCGTAGGATTGTTCAAGCCCAGCAACCGCAGCAAGAATTCGGTCGATACTTTTAACAGCCACACGACAGGCGCGGCTATTATGGAAAGAAAGCGCATTAAACGGGCGACGCGCACCGCTATTTCCTCGGCGTACGAAAGGCCTATGCGCTTGGGCAAAAGCTCTCCTATGACGAGGCTGAAATAGCTGACGACTACGACGGTGGAGCCCATCGCCACTGCGTCGCCGTAGGGATATATGTATGGATAGGCGTTCAAGTATTCGGCCAGCGGGGCGGCCAAGGTCGTGCCGCTGAAGGCTCCGGCCAGAATGCTGTTCAGGGTTATGCCGATCTGGACGATGGAAAGGAACGATGTAGGGTCTTCGGCCAAAGCCAAGGCCACGTCCGCGCCCGGACGTTTTTCTTCAACCATCTGGCGAAGTCTGGCGCGTCTTGCGGAAACTATCGCCAATTCGGCCATGGCAAAGAACGCGTTAAGCAGCAAAAGCAGCAAAACGATTGATAAGTCGGCAAGCACTTGCTTCAGCCTCGCTAAGCGGAAAAGGTGTCCCCCAATCTAACGGCTAGATGGCGGCAAAGCAATGCCCGCAAAATGGATGGTTATTATCTCCCCAAAAGTGCCGTCATTGCGAGCGTCGCCCTTGCGACGCGAAGCAATCCAGAGGAATGGATCAACGGCACTGGATTGCTTCGCCGCCCGAAAGCGTTCAACGCTGTCAAACCAACAGTGTGGCGGCTCGCAATGACGGCCTTTGGCTTGTAATAGGGTAGATGAGGGCGCGGCCAAATTACCCGCCAGTTTGTGACAAGAGCCGGTTCTATTTTCCGATAGAGACCTCCATCTCTACCGCCTCCAACCTCCGCAGCTCGTCGCGGAGGCGGGCGGCTTCCTCGAATTCCAGATTTTCCGCAGCTTTTCTCATGCGCTTGTCCAGATCGCGGATGGTGGAGCGGAGGTTTTTTCCCGACAGGGCAGGGGCGTCGGCGATCCCCGCCGATACCGTCACCCGATCGGCGCGTTCGAACACCGATCCCATGACGTCGCCGATGCTCTTGCGGACGCTTTCGGGCGTGATGCCGTGAAGGGCATTCCACGCCATTTGTTTCTCGCGCCGCCGCGAGGTTTCCTCGATGGCGGCCTTCATGCTGCCTGTCACCTTGTCGGCGTAAAGGATGGCGCGTCCGTCCACGTTGCGGGCGGCGCGGCCTATGGTCTGAATGAGGGATGTGCGGGAGCGCAAATATCCCTCGCGGTCGGCGTCGAGTATGGCGACGAGCGAGCATTCCGGAATGTCCAATCCCTCGCGCAACAGATTGATGCCGATCAGCACGTCGTAAACCCCCAGCCGCAGATCGCGGATGATCTCTATCCGTTCCAACGTCTCCACGTCGGAGTGGATATAGCGCACGCGGATTCCCGCCTCGGTCATATAATCGGTCAAAGCCTCGGCCATCTTCTTGGTAAGCGTCGTCACCAAAACCCGTTCGCCGCGACCGGCGGCGGCGCGGCATTCGGCCAGCAGATCGTCCACCTGCTTTTCGGTGGGGCGGACGATGACGGGCGGATCGGCAAGTCCGGTCGGGCGCACCACCTGCTCGACGAAAACCCCGCCGGTTCTTTCGAGTTCCCAAGCCGACGGAGTGGCGGAGACGAACACCGTCTGCGGTCGCATCTTGTCCCACTCCTCGAACTTCAACGGGCGGTTGTCGACGCACGAAGGCAGGCGGAATCCGAATTCGGCCAAAGTGGATTTGCGCTGGAAATCGCCGCGATACATTCCCTGAAGCTGTGGAATCATCACATGGCTTTCATCGACGAACAGCATGGCGTTTTTCGGCAAATATTCGAACAAAGTCGGCGGAGGCTCTCCGCTTTGGCGTCCGGTCAGATAACGCGAATAGTTTTCGATGCCGGAGCAGCTTCCGGCGGCGACCATGCTTTCCATGTCGAAGGTGACGCGCTCGCGCAGGCGTTGCTCCTCCAGCAGTTTTCCGGCGGCGGTCAATTGCGCCAGCCTTTCCTTAAGCTCAATTTTGATGTTTTCGACCGCCTGTTGCAGCGTCGGCTTGGGCGTGACGTAGTGGCTGTTGGCGTAGATTTTGACGGCATCCAAAACGTCGCCCTTGTCTCCGGTCAACGGGTCTATCTCAGTGATTTTCTCTATCTCGTCGTCGAACATCGAAAACCGCCAAGCCCGATCCTCAAGGTGCGCCGGAAACAGCTCGATCGTGTCGCCGCGCGCGCGGAAATCGCCGCGCCCGAAACCGATGTCGTTGCGGCGGTATTGCAATTCGACCAGCGCGGAGAGCAGTTTATCGCGGGGAACGGTCTGTCCTTTAGACAGCGTAAGCGTCATTTCCTGATAAGTTTCGACCGATCCGATGCCGTAGATGCACGACACTGAGGCCACGATTATCGCGTCATCGCGCTCCAGCAAGGCGCGGGTGGCGGCATGGCGCATCCGGTCTATCTGCTCGTTGATGACGGCTTCCTTCTCGATGAAGGTGTTGGTGCGCGGAACGTAGGCCTCGGGCTGGTAATAATCGTAATAGCTGACGAAATACTCCACCGCGTTGTCGGGAAAAAACGACTTCATCTCGCCGTAAAGCTGCGCCGCCAGCGTCTTGTTAGGCGCGAGGATAATGGCAGGCCGCTGCAATTCGTTGATGGCGTGGGCGACGGTGAAGGTCTTGCCGGATCCCGTAACGCCCAGCAAAACCTGATCCCTGTCGCCGCGCCGCAAGCCTGCGGTCAATTCTCGGATAGCCTGCGGTTGATCCCCTGCCGGAGAAAAGTCCGAGCGCAGGACGAATTTGCGTCCGCCTTCCGGCCTTACATCGGGTTTAAGCACGTCGGCGAAAAGGGGGAATGTCACCTGACAAGCCTTTCCCACGCTTTCCTTACCCACGGCAAACCTAGGGTCGACAGCAAATAACCGGCTGTGGGTACGATTGCCGCCAGTGCCCAGTCCGGCGCGGGCACTACATAGATGAATATGACGCAAGCGCAGCAATACGTTATAAACGCGATGAAGGCGCGGCGAGTCGCACTGGTTTCCCACGCCTTGTCCTTGGACACTTTGGCGTTGCGGACTTCAATTGCGCTTATTCTTTCTTCTATATCCATATCGGCTTTTTTCACGCGATTCCCGCTTGCAGCAAATCATGGATATGCAGCACTCCGACCGGAACGCCGTTTTCAACCACGAACACCTGCGTGCGCTTGTTGTCGTTCAGCATTCCCATGGCTTCGGCTGCGAGCATCCGCGAGGTGACCGTCATCGGATCGCTGGTCATCACCTCTCGCGCCTTTTTGGTGAGGATTCCAGCGTCCATGTGGCGGCGCAAATCGCCGTCGGTGATTATTCCGCGTAATTTTCCGGCATCGTCCACTATCCCCGCGCAACCCAGCCGCTTTTCCGTCATCACCATGATCACGCCGTTCATGGCGTCGTTCTCTTTCGCCAATGGGATAGCCTCGCCCTTGTGCATCATGTCTTCTACCCGCGCCAGCTTGTTTCCGAGCTTGCCGCCCGGGTGGAAATTACGGAAATCGCTGGCGGTGAAGCCCTTGGCCTCCAGCAACGCCACAGCCAAGGCGTCGCCCAAGGCCAGCATCATAGTAGTGGAGGTGGTGGGGGCAAGCCCCAGCGATCCCGCCTCCGGCAACGGCGGCAGCAGCAGCGAAACATCCGCCGCCTGCGCCAACGCGCTCTGGGCGCGGCTGGTGATGCCCACCAATGGAATGGAAAAACGCCGCGAATACGCTATCAAATCGCCCAGCTCCGCCGTGTCGCCGGAATTAGACAGCGCGACGACGCAATCCTCGCGGGTCACCATGCCGAGATCCCCGTGGCTAGCTTCGCCCGGGTGAACGAATATGGCCGGAGTTCCGGTGGAAGCCATCGTCGCGGCGATTTTGCGGGCGATATGACCGCTTTTGCCCATGCCGCTGACGATGACGCGCCCCTTGCAGACGGCCAGAATCTCCACGGCCTTGCCGAATGTCGCGTCCAGTCCGGTTGCCAGCTTGGCCAAAGCCTCGCTCTCGGCCAACAAAACCCGCCTCGCGCTCGCCAAGGAAGATGTGTCTTCGCTGTCGGATGTCATGTCCTGCAATCCTCTTTCATAACGGCAAACTGCCAATCAACAAAATACCTAAAACGCGAAGAGCTATAAACTTAAAAAAAAGCGAGTTCTTATAGCGGTTGCAAGTGCCTTCATTGCGAGGTGATACAGCCAAGTGCCGCCTTGTTGAGCATACGGCCAAAGGCCGTCTTGTTAAGTATACGGCCAAAGGCCGTCATTGCGAGCCGCCCCTTGGCGGCGAAGCAATCCAGAGCCGTTGATCCATGACTCTGGATTGCTTCGCGTCGCAAGGGCGACGCTCGCAATGAC
>JAYRGC010000042.1:0-17470 GCA_041908065.1 Alphaproteobacteria bacterium
CTTGGCGGCGAAGCAATCCAGTGCCGTTGCTCCATGACTCTGGATTGCTTCGCCGCCAAGGGGCGGCTCGCAATGACGCTTAAACCCGAGCGGAGGTTCGCAAATGACAGCAACGTTGTCATTGCGAGGGGCGTTCTTCACGCCCCGAAGCAATCCAGAGTCGTTGTTCGATGTCTCTGAATTGCTTCTCCGCCCGACAGCGTTTAACGCTGTCCAAACTTGGCTGTAACTTCGCCTGCCGCCCCATTTTCAGGTTAGCGATTACCCCCGCATTGTCCCTCCGGTGGCTTTGGCCACGGTGGCGGCGATGCGGGCGGAGAGGCCTTCGAGTTCCGCCTCGGTCAACGTATGGTCTGTGGGCTGGATGGCCACCCCTAGGGCGATGGATTTTCTGTCCGCGCCGATGTTGCCGCCTTCGTAAACGTCGAACACCGTGACCTCGCGGATCAGATTGCGATCCGCGCTTTTGACGGCCTTCAGCATCTTTTCCGCCGTCACGCTCTTTTCCACCACAAAGGCGTAATCGCGCGTCAGGGGTTGCAAATCCTCCAGCTTCAGCAGCGGTTTGGTGGCGGCGCAACCGCCTTTGGCGGACTGCGTCTTAAGCTGGGGCAGGGCGGAAAGCGGTATCTCGCAGGCCACGACCGCCATGCCTGATATTCCCAGTGTGGACAGAAACGCCGGATGCAGCTCCCCGAACGCGGCCAACAACGTCGGACCTAGGCGCAAACAGCCCGAACGTCCCGGGTGATACCATGCCGGAGCGTCGGTCGTCGTCTGCGCTCCCGCCGCCGGAATCCCCGCCGCCGCCAAAGCCGCCAAGGCGTCGGCCTTGGCGTCGAAAGCGTCGACAGGGCGGGATTTTTCAGCCCAATGGCGCGGAGTGTTGCCGGATCTTACGGCGCAAGCCGACAGCCCTTGTCCTTCGGGGGAGGCGTCGGCGTACACCGGCCCCACCTCGAACAATCCCACGTCGGAAAAGCCGCGCGCGGCGTTGCGTCCGGCGGCTGCCGCCAGATTGCCGACGATGGAGGGGCGCATGCAATCCAAATCCGCGCTGATGGGATTGACGAGGCGCAGGCTTTCCCCACCGCCGCCAAGTTTTTCAGCCACCGATTGCTGCATGAACGACCACGTTACCGCCTCCATCAATCCGCGCGAAGCCAAAGCGCGTCGCGCCGCCGAAGCCTTTTTATCCAAGGAATCCACGGCTGCGGCGGTGACGGCGCAGTCGCGGGTAAGCGAAACCGGAGCGATGGCGTCGTATCCCTTGATGCGGGCGATCTCCTCCACGATGTCGGCGGAACCTTCCACGTCGGGACGCCACGAGGGCGCGGTTATCTCCATCCCTCCGCCGTTCGCGGCGGCGACGCCGAAGCCGAGGGCGGATAACACCCGCCTTTGCTCGGTCTCCGGCACGTCGATTCCGGCCAGCGTCCGGCAACGTTCCGGTTTATAGGAAATCTTGCGCGGCGGAACCGAGGGATCGCCCGCCGTCACAATTTCCCCGACTACGGTCGCGGGCGTGCCGCAGAATTCGACGACCATGCGAGAGGCTATTTTCAAGCCGTCCAACATCGACGCGGGATCAACCCCGCGTTCAAATCGATACCGCGCGTCCGACGTCAGCTGCAACGCGCGTCCGGTTCGCGCGGTGCGGACGGGATCGAAGGCCGCCGATTCGATGAACACCGAAGTCGTGGCCGCCCCGCAGCCGGTCGAGCTTCCGCCCATCACTCCGGCCAGACTCAATACTCCGCTGTCGTCGCAGATTACCGTCATTCCGGTTTGCAGCAGGTATTCCTTGTCGTTGAGGGCGGCGAATTTTTCTCCGTCCTTGGCCGGACGCACTGTCAGATCGCCGCGCAGCTTGTCGACGTCGAAGACGTGCAAGGGGCGGCAAAGGTCGAACGTCAAGTAATTGGTGATGTCCACCAAGGCCGATATCGGGCGCAGACCTATAGCCCGCAAACGCCGTTGCATCCATTCGGGCGACTGGCCGTTGCGGATATTGCGGATGGTTCGCCCCGAAAACGCCGGACACGCCTTGCTTTGATCGGGCGGAAAATCCAGCTTTACCTTGGTTCCTGCCACGGCGCGGTCGCTGAGCTTGTCGAAGCGACCTTCGGCGACTTCGGCAAGCTCAGCCGCCGAAGCCTTCAACGTTCCCATTCCCGCCGCCGCCAGATCGCGCGCGATGCCGCGCACTCCGGCGCAATCGGGGCGGTTGGGCGTCAGGTTTATCTCTATCACCGGATCGTCGTATCCGGCGTATTGGGCGAAGTTTCCGCCCACCGGAGCGTCCTCGGGCAACTCTATGATGCCGGAATGCTCGTCTCCGATGCAAAGTTCATCGGTAGCGCACATCATGCCTTGGGATTCCACGCCGCGAATGACGCCCAGTTTCAAGGCCTGTCCGGTTTCCGGAATCACATCGCCCGGGCGCGCCAAAACCGCCTTGATTCCGGCGCGGGCGTTGGGCGCGCCGCACACGACTTGCAACGGTTTGCCCGAGCCGTCGTCCACCATGCAGACCTTCAAGCGATCGGCTTGCGGATGCTTTTCGGCGGATAGGATTTTAGCAACCACGAACGGAGCCAGCGTCAGAGCGCGGTTCTCCACGCCCTCCACCTCCAGACCAATGGCGGTCAGCTTGTCGCATATCTGATCCAGCGAAGCCGAGGTTTCCAGATGATCCTTAAGCCATGAAAGCGTGAACTTCACTTGTTGTCTCCCTCTTGTCTTTACCCAAGTTTTCCGCCGCTGAAAGTCCGGCATCGCGGGGCAAGAGTCAAGATTCCGCCTCTATCACCACGAACGCCTGCGCGTAGGGCGGCTCGTCGGTCAACGAGAGATGGACGGAGGCGCGTTTTCCGGCTGGAGTCATGGCCTGAAGCCACGCCAACGCGGCACCGGTCAAAAGTATAACGGGCTTGCCGTTCCCATCGTTCGCGACCTCGATGTCGGTGAAATGTACCCCGTGCCGCCATATTCCGCTGCCCAAGGCCTTGGCGCAGGCTTCCTTGGCGGCGAAGCGTTTGGCATAGGTGGGGACGGGATCGCCGCGCCCGTTCGCCGTCTCCCGCTCGCCTTGGGTGAACACGCGCCGCAGGAACCTTTCGCCACGGCGCAGCAAAACCGCCTCCACCCGCCGCATGTCCACCAAATCGCTGCCGATGCCGAGGATCATGCTACAATCCGCAATCTGGGGTTTATCTTCTGCGCTTCATTCAAAATAAAGAGCATTACCTGCTTGCTGGGAGCCATGATAGCGCCAGTCGGCCAATCGCCATCAACCGCAGAATCACGGATGAAACACGCGCTCCCTCCGGCCATTTCCACTATCATGCGAGATATGTAGTGATCCCACGGCGTAAAATGCCCCTCGCAAAAGTTCGCCAATTTTCCGGATATTACATGGGAAACGTCTATAGCTATGCATACCGAGGGGGCGTGCGAGGCGAATCCTCGTGTAATTGGGGCATATACCCCTAAAAAATCCTGATATTTCTTGCAATAGTGAACAATATTCATATCAGCCAATTCGCATTGAGACTCCATCGTGGCGGCATCAATCCGAACGCAGCTATTTTCCCACTTGATGCGGTGGACAGCATCTTTGTTTGAAACGAACAGCATTTCGTCCGTCCGCGGATAATATATCCACGCCGCCTCCATGTCTCCATGCTGCCGCAAGCCGACCATGATGCCGTACTCGCCGCCTTCGCTGTAGGGCTTGGTGCCGTCTATGGGGTCGATGATCCAGAGATATTCATCCGTTTTTAACAACGGCGAGTTGCGCCAATCGTCACCGGCGGTTTCCTCGCCCAATACTTCGGAATCCGGCAATAGCTCCTTCAGCTTTTGTGTCAAAAAATCTTCTGTTTTCTTGTCGGCCAAGGTGACGATGCTTTTATCATTTTTGGTGGTTATTCCCAAAGTGCCAGCTCCGGCCTTTATCATCGGCTCGGTAATGGTCATCCCCGCCTCGCGCATGGCCGAGGCCACGGGCAGGAACAGCGGATGGTTAATGTTCTGTGGCATGTTCTCTTTCCCCAGAAACCATCACATACATCGCCGGAACCACGAACAGCGTGAAGAGGGTGCCGATGGCCAATCCGGCGGCGATGGTTATCCCGATATTAAAGCGCGAGGCAGCACCCGCGCCCGACGCCGTCAACAACGGCACGACGCCCAGCACCATCGCCGCTGTGGTCATCAGTATGGGGCGCAGGCGGATGCAGGTCGCCTCGACAACCGCCTCCACCTTGGGCATTCCCTCGTCGCGCAGGCGGTTGGCGAACTCGGTTATCAGAATGCCGTGTTTGCTGATAAGTCCCATCAGCGTCACCAGCCCGACTTGGGTGTAGATGTTCACGGTCACTCCGCCCAGCCCAAGGTTGATGAACAGCAAGGCTCCGGCCAGCGACATGGGGACGGAAATCAGGATAATCAAAGGATCGCGAAAGCTCTCGTACAGCCCCGCCAGCGTCAGGAATATGATCACCAAAGCGAAGCCAAAGGTGGCGGCGAAGCCGCCGGATTCCTGCATGAATTGCCGCGATTGTCCGGCATAGTCGATGGAATATCCCGCAGGCAGGGAATCTTTGGCCAGTTGCGTCAGGTATTCCAAAGTGCTGCCCAGCGTGACGCCCGGCAACGGCACGGCGGATATGGTGGCCGAGTTGAGTTGTTGGAAGCGGTTGATGGATTGCGGAACCGTGCGATCTTCCAAATCCACCACGGTGGATAACGGAACCGTAGCCCCGCTGGCCGTTTTCAGGCGATAGCCCTGCACTTGCTCCGCGTCGAGGCGATATTTCTGCTCCACCTGCGGGATCACCTTGTACGACCGCCCCTCCATATCGAAATAATTGACGTATCCGCCGCCCAGCATCGCCGACATGGCGTTGCCGATGTCGCTCATCCCCAGCCCCAGCATGGCGGCCTTGTCGCGATTGACGCGCAGGACGGTTTGCGGCTGGTCGATTTTAAGATCGCTGTCGAGGAAGATGAAGTTGCCGCTTTTGTACGCCTCGGCGGTTATCTGCCCGACGATGTCGGCCAGCGCGGCGTATGGCTGCAAGGTGGTGACGACGAATTGCACCGGAGGGCCGCTGTTGCCCGGCAACGGAGCCGGAGGAAACACGCCGCCCTTGATGCCCGATATGCCCTCGACGTCGCGTTGCACCAACTGTTGCAGAACCGCGGAGGAACGCTTGCGTTCGTCCCACGGTTTCAACACCATGCCGTAAAACGACTGCCCTGGCATATCCATCTGGAAAACGTGCGCGGTTTCGGGATAGGCAGAAAACAGGCGGTAAGCCTCGCGCCCGTAGATCTGGCGTTGTTGCAGCGTCGCGTCGGGAGCGGGCGACGCGGGGGAGAACAAAACCCCCATGTCCTCCTGCGGAGCCAGCTCGGTGAACGCGGTGGAATACATGAAATAAGCCCCCGCCAACACCAACGCCGAGAACGTCAAGGTGACCGGCAAGTGGTCGAGGCTGCCGCGCAGCAATCCCTCATAGCGTTCGCGCTGGCCGTAATAAACCACCGCCAGCGGAGCCAACAAAGGAAACGCCAAGATGGTGAACAACCAACGGAACGGCAGCCATAAACGGGCGCGGAATCCGGAGATTTTCAGGAAAAGATTCTCGGCTCTGGCCAGCAGCCCGTCTATCCATTGGCCGCTGTTTTCTTCGTCGCCTTTTCGCAACATGCGCGAACACATCACTGGAGACAATGTCAAAGCCACCACGCCGGAAATTGTCACCGCCCCCACCAGCGTGAACGCGAACTCGGTGAACAGCGCGCCCGTCAACCCGCCTTGAAATCCCACCGGAACGTACACGGCGGCCAAGACCGCCGTCATGGCGATTATCGGTCCCGCCAGCTCCCGCGCCGCCATAATGGCGGCGTCCATCGCCGATGCGCCTTCGTGCATATGGCGGGTGACGTTTTCCACCACGATGATCGCGTCGTCCACCACCAGCCCGATGGCTAGAACCATGGCCAACAGCGTCAAAAGATTGATGGAAAATCCCAGCAACAGCATCAGGGAGAAAGTTCCCACCAAAGACAACGGAATGGCCAAGGCAGGGATAAGCACCGAACGCGGAGAGCGCAGGAAGACGAATATGACGGCGGTGACGATCAGCAAGGCTTCGATAAGCGTGCCGATGACCTCGCGGATCGAGCTTTTAACGAACACGGTGGAATCGTACACGATGTCGCCCGACAGACCTTCGGGCAGGTTGGCTTTAATATCAGGAAACGCCTCGCGCACGCCCGCTATGACGTCCAGCAGATTGGCCGAAGGAGCCACGAATATGCCGACGTACACGGCGCGTTTGCCGTCGAAGCCTACGCTGGATTCGTAATCGTCGGCCCCCAGAGTCACGTTGGCCACGTCTTCCAGCCGCACCACGCCGTTTTCTCCGCTCACGACGGCCAAACGGCGGAACTCATCCAGCGATTTCAGGCCGGTGTCGGCGGAAAGCCCGATTTGCACCATCTCGCCTTTGGTGGAGCCGATGCCGGAGATGTAATTGTTGCGCGCCAAGGCTTGCGATACGTCGGTTGCGGTCAAACCCCGCGCCGCCAATTTCCAAGGATCGAGCCACGCCCTGAGCGCGAACCGTTGTCCGCCGAGTATTTCCGCGGTTTGCACGCCTTTGACCGCCTGAAGGCGCGGCTGGACTTCGCGGAACAGATAGTCGGTTATGCCGTTGGGAGGCAGGGTTTCGCTGCTGAAGCCGATGTACATGGATGCGATTGTCTCGCCCACGCTTAACGTGATTATGGGGCGTTGCGCCGCCGGAGGCATCTGGTTTAAGACCGCGCCCACCTTGGCGTTTATCTCGGTCATGGCGCGGTTGGAATCGTAGTTGAGGCGCAGCGTGGCGGTGATGGTGCTAAGCCCGTCGCGGCTCTGCGAGGTCAGATAGTCGATGCCGTTGGCCTGCGCCACGGCGTTTTCCAAAGGCGCGGTGATGAAACCGGCGATCAGGTCCGAATCTGCGCCGTAATAGGCGGTCGTGACCTTCACCACGGCGTTTTCGGTGCGCGGATACTGTAACACAGGCAGCGTCACGGCAGCCCGCAAACCCAGAATCAGTATCAGCAAGCTGACTACCGCCGCCAAAACCGGACGGCGGATGAAGATGTCGGTGAAATTCATATCCCCTCGAACAGGTCGGTGGACAAATAGCGTTCGGCCGAGGAGGCTAGCACGACCACCACCCTTTTGCCCGCCATTTCCGGCCTTGCCGCCACGCGCAACGCCGCCAGCATCGTCGCGCCCGAGGATATTCCGGCGGGAATGCCCTCGATTCTAGCCAATTTGCGGGCGGTGGCGAAGGCCTCGTCGTTGGCGATAGTCATAACTTCGTCTATCACGCCTTTGTCCAGAACGTCCGGCACAAAGCCCGCGCCGATGCCTTGTATCTTGTGCGGCCCCGGGGCTCCGCCCGACAGTACGGGGCTGGCGGAAGGCTCCACCGCGACGGTCAGCAGGGAAGGATTGCGCTGTTTTAAAACCGTGGTCACGCCCTGCATCGTGCCTCCGGTTCCAACGCCCGCCACGAAGGCGTCTACCCGTCCCCCTGTGTCGCGCCAAATCTCCTCAGCCGTGGTGTGGCGATGGATGGCGGGATTGGCGGGATTTTTGAATTGTTGCAGCATCACCGCATCCGGCGTCGCCGCTGTTATCTCCTCGGCGCGTTCGATAGCCCCGCGCATTCCCTTGGCGGCGGGGGTAAGCTCCAGCTCCGCGCCCAGAAACTTCAACATCTTGCGGCGTTCCAAAGACATGCTTTCCGGCATGGTCAAAATCAGCCTGTATCCGCGAGCGGTGGCGATGAAAGCAAGCGCGATGCCGGTGTTGCCGGAGGTAGGCTCGACCAGAACCGAACCTTTTTTAAGGCGTCCCGTCGCCTCGGCGTCCTCTATCATCCCAAGGGCTAAGCGGTCTTTGACGGACGAAAGCGGGTTGAAAAACTCCAGCTTGGCCAAAACCTCGCCCACGCATCCGGCATCGGCCATCATGCGCCCCACCCGCGCCAGCGGCGTGTCGCCCACCGTGTCGGCGAAACTGTCGTAAATCCGTCCCCGTCCTTTGGTGGAGAAAGTTGTCTTTGGTTCAGTCATGTGCGTAATTCCTGTGGTTTTAGGCGGCCAAATCCTGTGATATGGACGGCATGCTCCGGTCTTGTTAACAGTCCGCAGGCGATAAAATCGAACTATGTCGCATCAGGACATGTAGACTCCTAATTGTAACATATAGTACGATGCGCACCGAAAAGATTATTTTGTTAATCTTTATTAGCTTATCCAACGGCGGATATTTTTTTGATGGATCAATTCACTGAAAGAGACATGACCGTTCTTTCAAACGGAGTGACGATCGCGACCTCGCGTTTGTCGTCGCCACGAGCGGCTTTCCAGATAGTCGTTAATGCCGGTTCCTCCCAAGAATTAGACGGAGAACACGGGGCGGGGCATTTTGTCGAACATTTGTTGATGACAAGACAGGAGATGCAGAGAGTTGAACAACAATTTGGATTCGGCGAACCAAATTTAGTGACTGATTTTTATAATGTAAGAATGCCACTGCGTGGAAGGGGAATTTTTTATGTATTGAAAGACCAATTTCCGCAGGCTTTTGATATGTTTTTAAACGCAGTTTCTAATCCCCAGATTAACGCCGCCAACATTGAGAATGAAAGAGCCAGAATTCTGGAGGAGGCCGCATCGGCTAGCAATGACGAGAACAAACGTTTGTATTTCGCTTGGCAGTCTTGTTTGTATCCCAAAAGCTATAGAGGAAAGTTAGTTGTTGGAGAAGTGCATGATATTCAAAGCTTAACGCCACAAATTTTGACAGATTTCTGGCAAAGAAATTACGTTGGGCGTAGAATCAAGGTCTTCGCCACTGGCGATGTAACACACGATAGTGTCGTGGAGCAGGTAGAGGCCAAGCTGGGGCATCTGCAGGCAGGGCATCCTGCGGAAATCAGTCCATTGTCAATGGCGGTTGCGGAAGCACATTTTCCCGAAAGTAAATATGAACGCCTCTTTAGATACGCGCGCAACGCGATTTTGCGTCGTTCCAAACAAGGAGCAGATCAGATAAATGCCACATTGGTATGGCCAGGGATTGTGGAGACTGATAAACGGGGACCACAAATTAAAATCACGTCAAAAATTCTGAATTCTCAAATCAGCCGTGAACTTCTTACAGGGAATTCCCCTGTATACGAAGCCTATGCTGGAAATTCGTGTTCTCCCGACTGCGGCGAATTATCCGTAACTTGCAAATTCGATCAAAGAAAAACGCATCATGTAATCCTCGGGATCGGCAATGTGGTGCGTTCTTTAGCGAAAGCCGTGCCGGAAGAAATTTTTTCTACAACAAAACTGGAAATTGCTAACTCCTTGCGAGCGAGCGAGTATGGAGCACAGTCAGAGATTGGTAATTTGCAGTGGATGCTATCAAGTTTTGGCAAGCTACGGCCTGATTCTGACATATTGGACGGTTTTATGGTGGTGACACGAGAAGATGTGAGGTCGATTGCCGAAGAGTTCCTGCTGAAAACCACTCTTTCTTTGCGGACTGATGGTTTGAGAAGGTTTCCATATTCACGCCATGAAGTCGATGCGGCTGTCCGGCGCGGGATTCCGTTGAGGGACAGAAATATGTTCGCCTTAACGTCGAAATTCACCTTATAACCCGCTGCGGGTCAACGGGTTTTCCATCCTGTCGGGTTTCGAAGTGCAACTGCGGCTGGGATACCCCGCCGGTCGATCCCACGGTTCCGATCATGTCGTTTTTGGCCACTACGGTGTCGCGGCTGACCAATACTCTCTCAAGATGGGCGTAGGCCGTGACCCAGCCGCCTTCATGGCGGACGAGAACCAGATTGCCGAAGCCCTTCATCTCGTTTCCGGTATAGACGACTGTTCCGCCCGCCGCCGCGCTTACCGGAGCCCCCTTGGGGGCGGAGATATTGACTCCGTCGTTGTTCATTCCTTGCCCCTTGGGGCCGAAGCCGGAAATTATCGGCCCCTGAACCGGCCAAGCGAAATTGGGCGCGGCCTCGACGTGCGGAGCCTCGGGGCCGGTTTCAGGCTTGCCGGAGGCCTCGGCTTGTTGTTGCGCGGGTTTAGCCGGAGGCGGAGAAACCGTGGTTGCCCGAGGTTGTTGCGCCTGCGTTTGAGCCTGAAGCTGAGTTTGCGGCTTGGCGGGAGGTGGGGAGGGCGGTTGCAGCGTGTTGGGGGGCGGAGCGGTTTGCGCCGCCGTCTGGGTTGTCGGTTCATCCAAAGGCACTGCTTCGATGGTTCCCGACGGAGCCGCCACCGGCGCGCCGCCGCGAGACGGCTGCATCGCCACAGCGTCGCCGCCATAGCGATCGCCGTTTTTGTCGGGCAGGGTCAGTTTTTGGCCGGATCGCAGGGCGAACGGAGCCTTCAGGTCGTTCAGCACGATGATCTCCCGCATGGAAACCCCGTGCTTGCGGGCGAGGGCGTAGACGTTTTCGTTGCGCCTTACCGTTATTTCCTCGCCCGGAGTTATGTCTTCGCGCGATGGCATACCCGTTTGGGTTTTCGGGCGTAAAAACGTGCAACCGCCCAGAGTGGCGGCGATCACCAGCAACAGCGCGGCGGAGCGTAGGTTCATTTCGTTTCATCCGCCTTTATGCGTTCCATTCCGCCCATGTATGGACGCAGGACCGACGGCACGACGATGCTGCCGTCGGGCTGTTGGAAATTTTCCATCACGGCGATAAGGCAGCGGCCTATGGCAACGCCGGAGCCGTTCAGAGTGTGGACGAATTCGGTCGCCTTGTCGCCCGCCGAACGGCAACGGGCGTTCATGCGCCGCGCTTGGAAATCGCCGCAGTTGGAGCAGCTGGAAATCTCGCGGTAAGTGTCCTGTCCGGGCATCCATACCTCGATGTCGTAGGTTTTGCGCGAGGCGAAGCCCATGTCTCCGGTGCAAAGGACTATGGTGCGGAAGGGAAGCTCAAGGCGGTTCAGGATGGTTTCGGCGCATTCCGTCATGCGCTCGTGCTCCTCCGCCGATTTCTCCGGCTCCGCGACGCTGACCAGCTCGACCTTGTAAAACTGGTGCTGGCGCAACATGCCGCGAGTGTCTTTTCCGGCGGCTCCGGCTTCGGCGCGGAAGCACGGGGTCTTGGCCGTCACCCGCAACGGCAATAGGTCGCGGTCGATTATCGTGTCGTTGACGATGTTGGTCAAAGGAACCTCGGCGGTGGGTATCAGCCACATGCCGTTGGTGGTGCGGAATTGATCTTCTGCGAACTTGGGCAGTTGCGCCGTGCCGTACATTATCTCGTCGCGCACCATCAAGGGCGGCGATATTTCGGTGTAGCCGAACTCTCCCGTATGGACGTCCAGCATGAAGTTGCCCAAGGCGCGTTCCAATCGCGCCAACGCCCCTCGCAGCATGGTAAACCTCGCCCCTGACAGCTTGGCGGCGGTGGCGAAGTCCATCAGTCCCAGATCCTCGCCGATCTCGAAGTGCTGGCGTCGGTTTTCCATACGCTTGGGCGCGCCGAAGCGGCGCAGCTCCACGTTGTCGCGCTCGTCGCGGCCTTCCGGCACGTCGTCGGCGGGAAGGTTGGGGATCGACGACAAAAGGGAGTTGAGCCGCGCCCCCAGATCGCCTTCCTGCGCCTCCATCACCGCGATATGTTCCTTGATGTTGGCTACTTCGCCCATGACGCCGGAAACGTCGCCGCCCGCGCGCTTGACCTCGCCTATCTGGCGCGAGATGTCGTTGCGCTTGGACTGCCAGTCCTGCGTGATCGTCTGCGCCTCGCGATGCTCCACGTCCAGCTTCAATATCTCGTGGGACGAAGCCGGCAGCCCGCGGCGGGCAAGCCCTTGGTCGAAAGCGTCGGGGTTCTCTCGGATAGAACGAAGGTCGTGCATGGCAACACCTTGGAAACAGTGGATACGGAAGGACTATATCCGTAGCGGCGGCAATGGTCTAGCAGGCTGACGCAGCCGCCTAGATCAAGGCCGATAGTCGTAAATCAGCTTGGTCATCTGTTCGTCTTCGTAAAAACTGGCGCGGTCAAGGCGGGAATCCATATGAACGTGCCCGTCCGTATTGCCCTGCGTCAACGGACCTTTTTCTGCGGGGCCGTATTCTTTGGTGGCTGCGCGCGACAGAGGGGCTATGTAAAGAACCCGTATTTCGAACCGGACGTAGACCAGACGATCGGTGTTTCCGGCCTCCTTCATCCTTGCCAACAAAGCCTCGCCCTCCTTTTCGGAAAGCGGCAGCCCGGGGATGTACATGGTTTGATCCAAAACCATCCGGTATTTGGTGGGCAACGCCGTGACTTTTTGGGATCCGCATCCTGAATCGTTCTCGGCGTTTAGCGTGAAGGTGTTCACGTTTTTCTGGGTCGTGCCCTTGCTGAAGGAATAACGCTTTTCCTTGAAGTCGTAGTTGCCCAGCTGGAGCTTGGAATCATAGTAAAAGCTGGTGGGGAAGGTCGCCACGTTGTCGCGGATAGACTGGCGCATCAGGCGGCGGATTTTGTGCCACTTGAAATCGTTTTCGTGGAAATTGAAATAAAGATCGCATTCGTTGACGATGGCGTAATCGTCGGCGATCTCGTCGTCCTTCATGATGTTGATAGCCCCGAAGCGTATAAGAGACTTGGTTATGTTCTGGAAAGTGGGGTGGGCGTATTCCTGCGCCGAGGCGGAATAAGGCATCGCGCAAGCCGCGGCGATGGCGATTATCGTTAAAAGGACTTTCATGCGGCTCTCCTGCGCGGTTCAAGCTCGCATTTTATCCCAAAGTATGGCGGTTACAAGGCGCGGCGGCGCGGACGTGATTTTGTGGGTGGAGTTTCGCCTTCGCGCTGGTATTATCCCCGCGTTTCAACCTCTTTTCGGAAACAGGTGAGGGAATGGCTACTGTGCAAGGACAGACCGGCGAATGGGAAATGGTGATAGGGCTGGAGGTTCACGCCCAAGTGACTTCCCACGCCAAGCTGTTTTCCGGCGCGTCCGCCGAGTTCGGAGCCGCCCCCAACGCCCAAGTCAGCCTAGTGGACGCGGCGTTTCCCGGGATGTTGCCCGTCATCAACGGCAAGTGCGTCGAGCAAGCCGTCCGCACCGGATTGGGGCTGAAGGCCGAAATTAATCTGATCTCGGTTTTCGACCGCAAGAATTACTTCTATCCCGATCTTCCCGCCGGCTACCAGATCAGCCAGTTCCAACGCCCCATCGTGGGCAAGGGCGAAATAACCCTTGATTTGGCCGACGGCTCGGCGCGAACCGTGGGCATTACTCGCCTGCATCTGGAACAGGACGCCGGCAAAAGCATGCACGACCAAAGCCCCAAGGAAACCTTTATCGACTTGAACCGCGCCGGAGTGGCGTTGATGGAAATCGTGTCCGAACCCGACATGCGCTCGGCTGAGGAGGCCGCGGCATACCTCAAAAAGTTGCGGGCTATACTGCGCTATCTTGGCACTTGCGACGGCAACATGGAGGAAGGCTCCATGCGTTGCGACGTCAACCTGTCGATGCGCCGCGCCGGAGACGACAAGCTGGGCACGCGCTGCGAGATCAAGAACGTCAACTCCATCCGCTTCGTGCAGCAGGCGATAGAATATGAGGCGCGCCGCCAAGTGGACGTGCTGGAAGGCGGCGGCAAGGTCAAGCAGGAAACGCGGCTGTGGGACACGGGGCAGGGCGTGACGCGCTCCATGCGCTCCAAGGAAGAAGCGCACGACTACCGCTATTTCCCCGATCCCGACCTGTTGCCGCTCAAGCTGGACGCGGGGTTGGTGGACAGCATCCGCTCCACGTTGCCCGAACTGCCCGACGAGAAAAAGGCGCGGTTCATACAAGATTACGGGCTTAAGCCATACGACGCCTCGGTCTTGGTGGCGGAAAAGGCCAATGCCGAATACTTCGAAAAGGTCGCCAAAGGACGCGACGGCAAGCTGGCGGCCAACTGGGTTACGGTGGAATTGTTCGGCGCGCTCAATCGCTTGGGCAAAGGGATCGAGGAATCTCCGGTTTCTGCGGAATCCTTGGGGGGGCTGGTGGATTTGCTCTCCGACGGGACGATCTCCGGCCGCATCGCCAAGGACGTGTTCGCCGAGATGGTCTCAAGCGGCCAGACGGCGGCGGCCATTGTCGAGACCAAGGGGTTGCGGCAGGTCAAGGACACCGGAGCTATCGAAAAGGCCATCGCCGACATTCTGGCCGCCAATGCCGACAAGGTGGCGGAATACAAGGCCGGCAAGGACAAGCTGTTCGGATTCTTTGTAGGACAAGTGATGAAAGCTACCGGCGGCAAGGCCAATCCGGCGATGCTTAACGACTTGCTCAAGGAAAAGCTGAAAAGCTAATTAATGCCAGCTGTCCTATGAAATGCGACGTTTACAGCCAAAGGCTGTCTACTTCGCATGACGCCCTTTGGCAGGTTTGCTTCCCCATGTCACATTCATGTGGCTGATGTCATAACCGTTTGTTTTTACTCATAAAATATACTGAACAACTATTGCCGGAATCGGTATGTCGCGTCATCGGTTTGATAGTAGTTATGTCAGCGGAATATTTTTTCTGGTAATTAAATGCAAAATTTTGTTTAATGACTGCCGACAATAAGGCTGCGCTATCTTCCTGCCCCGAGGAAGCCATGTTTTTCGGGGGAGGTTGGTGCTTAGTGACTATTTTTGACGATATTAAAATATGGAGAAAACAACATGATATTCCATCCGCCGGAAAATAGCGAGTTAGTCGTAAATTATCAAGATCCTTCAAACCCAACCGGCAATCAAAGCGGCGGCGATAAAGAGCCTGCCGCTAATGGCGACAGCGTAGTGCCGGAAACACCTTCGAAACGCCAAGTGACAAGATCGCGATCAGGATGGGATAAGTTCCCCGACCCTGATCCAGTTGGTTTCTTATTTGAAGATAAAGGAATGGAATTCCGTATTGCTCCATTTCTTAATGGGGAGGAAAAAGTATCCCCGACGCTTGCTTACAATCCATATAACTATGATGAGCTATACAGCTATAAAACCACGCTGCCGCGGCGTCCAGACCTTCATAACATCATGGGGTTGGCAATAGGCAGGATGTGCAAAAAAGATTTAGATGGACTTGTCGATTTGATAGAAGAAGGAGCCAACGCTTCCGCAGAAGATAGGACTCGTCTGGCCGTTTACGGTGTTTTACCAAAGGTGATAGATATGGCAAGCCGTGGCGGCACGTCCGATTGGATTCCGGTTGTGTTATCGGTTTGCCAACAAGAAGAAACTTATTTGGCGATTGCGAGGGAAGTGTGCCAAATAAAACTAGGAGATCAAAACACTAACGATATGGCGGTGTTAGAGATCGGAGCATGTATCAAAAGATGGGGATGGACTAAAGGTCATACGCCTTCGTGATATGTGATTATGGTTATTTTATTATCGGCGGCATTGGATTAGAATGTCACCTCTCTATGGTTGTTCGCCGCAGAGCCTTGAAGTTTTTCAAGGCCGATGCGCCTTTTTGACGGTGGGTGCGGCTATGGCTATTTCCCTTTCCTTGGTTTCGTCGCGACGACGTACCTGCTCCGGCGCGGAGCGTTGACGGTCGTCGACTCTCCCTCGCCGGATGGTACAAGCGGCGCGCTCCGGCGCGGAGCGTCGCTTTGCGTTCTCGCAAGATGACGGATGAAGGGAAGATCAGGAAATGGCTTGGATGAACATGGAAAAAAGCTCCGGCGTGGCCGGAGGAGGAAACGGCGGCGCGGCGCGGGCGGCGGCAAAGGCTTCCCCGACACGACGGCGGCAATCGCTGGCGATAAAGACGCTTTCCGGCGCGGAATGGCTGGACGCCGTGGTGGCGTTGCATTCCGATCTGCTGAAATCATCCCCTGAATACCTTATGCCCAAATCGCCGGAGTACTTTCTCCGGCTTTTGCTGGGCGACGGCGGCGTTCTTCTGGGCGCGGTGTCGGGCAAGGAATTGGCGGGCTTTGTCGCGGTTCTTTCCGACGGCGGCTTCGCCCACAGCCACGCGGCGGGGCATATCACCTGCCCCGACGACGATGGACGGCTGGCGGCGGCCTATGGCAAAGGGGCGGCGGGGGTTATGCAATCCTTGTGCGTCGGAACCAAATGGATGGGTTGCGGGGTGGCGGGGCGGCTGATCGAAGCCGCCGTAAACGCCGCCGACGTGGCCGGACAAGCGCATTTGTTCGCGCAAGTGGCGGATCGCAACGTCGCCAGTTGGGTCAAATTTCTGGCCAAAGGCTTCGCCATCGTCGCGGCATGGGAAAGCGGGCATTGGCGGTTTTTGCTGCGCCGGAGAACGCTGGAGGAAATCGCCAAGGCCGGAGCGGCGAAGAAGCGGTCGCACCACGTTTATCGCAAGGATTACGAGCAGCTTCCGGCCATCTTGGCCGAGATAAAGGCCAGAACCGGACGCGGCCAGATCGTGTCGCTGGAGCAAAACGGCGACGCCGGAGCCTTGCGTCTGGCCTTCGACCGCCTGCCCTCGTCGGGACGCAAGCCCAAGGCTTTGAAGCTATGATAGAGGTCGCGAGCTTTTCCTCGCCGGAAGCCGGCCCCCGAATGCTGATCTTGGGCGCGGTGCACGGCGACGAGAAATGCGGAACCATAGCCATCCGCCGCGCCATGGCTGAAATCGAATCCGGCGAACTGGAGCTGGGGCGGGGACGGGTAACGTTCGTGCCGATCTGCAATCCCGAAGCCTATCGGCTTGGCCAGCGTTGGGCGGATCGCGATCTCAACCGCTATATGGTTCCCACGCCCCGCCCCGATTGTTACGAGGCGCGGCTGGCCAATCTGCTCTGTCCCCTGTTGGCCGACTGCGACTTTTTGCTGGATCTACATTCTTATTCCGCCAGAGGATGCGCCTTCGCCGTCGTAGGCGGCATGAACGATGTCCGGCAAGCGGCCTTTGCGTCGTGTCTGGGCGCGGAGGTGATAATGTCCGGTTGGGCTGAAACCTATGCCGCATTCGGCAAGGGTAAGGGCGTAGGCGAGGGCAGGGGCGTAGGACTAGAGGGCGGAAACGCGGAAAATCCGGCGGCGGACGAGGAAGCCACCGGAACCACCGAATACGCCCGCCGTTTCGGCGCGGTGGTGACGGCCTTTGAATGCGGCCAACACAACGATCCCCGCTCACCCGCCATAGCCTACGCCGCCATCGTCAACGCCCTGCGATATGCCGGAGTTGGTTCTTACGCAAAACGGGAGGTTATTGCCTCCCCAAAAGCGTCATTGCGAGCGGCCCTCTTCAGGCCGCGAAGCAATCCAGAGCCGTTGTTCCATGACTCTGGATTGCTTCGTGTCGCAAGGGCGACGCTCGCAACGCTTTTGGGGAGGCAATACCCACCTATTTTGCATAAGAACCCCGGAGTTATATCTTCAACGGGAGGAGAGCCAGCGGGCGGAGA
>JAYRGC010000043.1:0-7842 GCA_041908065.1 Alphaproteobacteria bacterium
CCAGTGCCGTTGCCCCTGTGGCTCTGGATTGCTTCGCCGCCAAGGGGCGGCTCGCAATGACGGCCACTTGGACGTAGACTTAACAACGACAGTGCTTGCTGCTGCGTTTGGAGGCAAAATTATCCACCTGTTTTGCGTAAGAGCTGGAAAAATCGGCCGCCTTGACCTCCAGCATTGCTATAGCTACCTTCGTGCGCAATCTTCCCATTCCGCCCAGCAAGGACTAACATGCAGGTATTGTCAGCCGATATGGCGGCCAAGTTGCACGAGCTTAACAAGCAACGCGCAACCGAGCTGGCCAAACGCATAGATCTGGAAGCCAGATTGGCTCGTTTCGAGATAAACGAACTTACCAAGAAAAACCTGCGTTCGATAATGCCGACGCTTCTCGAGGGAATGGACAAGATAACCATCCGTTTGCACGAATATCTCAACGGCTTTCCCGACAGCCACGCCATTTTGCAAAAACACGATCTAGGGCAGTTGCGCTCTCGCCAGAAACAGCATTGGCTGCAGATGTTCGCGTGCAGCTTCGATCAGGAATACGTAAACGGCTGCATGATGGTAGGTTTGGCGCATTTCCATTCCAAGGTTTCGCCGCACAGCTACATCGCCGCGTATAACTTTTTCCTCATAGAGCTGCTGCGTTTTGTCGGGGAAAAGCTGCACGGACAGGAATTGGAAGTCGCCACTTCGGCCATCAGCAAAGTGGTTATGTTCGACATGTCCATGGCCCTGACCGCCTATATAATGGACGCTATGGCCTTGACCGGCCATTAAACCGCCATATTTTCGAGCGAAAAACTAGGCTGAAAGGGAGGGCGAAATGCCGCAAACCATCGCCTTGGTCGACGACGACCGCAACATATTGACTTCCGTCAGCATCGCTTTGGAGGCGGAGGGCTTTTCCATAGTGACTTACGGCGATGGCGAAGACGCTTTGCGCGGAATAGTCCAGCGTCCTGCGGACTTGGCGGTTTTGGACATAAAGATGCCGCGCCTGAACGGGATGGAGCTGTTGCAGCGGTTGCGGCAGAATCCGGCCACGTCCTCCATGCCCATCGTCATGCTGACTTCCAAGGACACCGAATTGGACGAGATAACCGGCCTCAGCATGGGCGCGGACGACTATATCACCAAGCCGTTTTCCCAGAAGCTGCTGCTGGAGCGCATTCGCGCCATCTTGCGCCGCGACCAATCCAGAAAGACTCCGGCCGCGGAATCCGACGCCGCCAATATAATGGTTCGCGGCCTGTTATCGTTGGACGAAGCGCGCCATTTATGCACGTGGAAGGGCAAACCAGTGGATTTGACCGTGACGGAGTTCCTGCTGGTCAAGACGTTAGCGCAACGGGTGGGGCACGTGAAAAGCCGCGATCAGCTTATGGACGCGGCCTATGGAGAATCCATTTACGTTGACGACCGCACCATCGACAGCCACATCAAAAGGCTGCGGAAAAAGTTCCGCTCCGTGGATCCGGAATTTTCCCAGATAGAGACCTTGTACGGCATCGGTTACAAGTACAAGGAGTAATACCAGCGGCCATCATGCGGTCTTGGCCTTTTGCGGGGACGAAGAAGGAGACTTTGTTTCATCCAAAACCGCGCTTACCAAAGCCTCCTTGACCAGCTTTTCGGCGTGCTTGGAGGCCGGAACCATCGGCAGCCGCAGTTCGTTGGCGCATTTACCCATTATAGACGCGGCGTATTTCACCGGAGCCGGAGAGGTTTCGACGAACAACGCCTCCGCCAGCGGGGCGAGCTGGGCGTTTATCCGTTGCGCCGTGGCCACTTCTCCGTTTTTCCACGCGTCGTGCATGGCGGCGCAAAGAGCTGGCGCGACGTTGGAAACGACCGATATGCAGCCCGCGCCGCCTTGCGCCAAAAAGGCCAGAACGGTGTCGTCGTTGCCGGAAAGCTGCACGAATTTATCGCCGCACAACCGGCGGGTCTTCAAAGGACGTTGCAGATCCCCCGTCGCGTCCTTGACGCCGATAATGCGCGGCAGCTCGGCCAGCCGCGCCATGGTTTCCGCGCCCATGTTGATGACCGAACGCCCGGGGATATTGTAGATAATCACCGGAAGCCCGCAGCGATCGTTGATGGTCTTGTAATGCTGATAAAGGCCTTCTTGGGTCGGTTTATTGTAATAGGGCGTAACATGCAGGGCGGCATGCGCGCCCGCCTTGGCCACTATGCCGGTGAGGTGGACGGCGTGTTCGGTGGAATTGGATCCGCATCCGGCGATCACCGGAACCTTTCCTCCTGACGCTTCGACGCACAAGCGCACCAAACGGTCGTACTCGGCTTCGGATAATGTGGGAGACTCGCCGGTCGTCCCGCAAGGAACTAGGCCGTCGGTTCCCTCCTCGACTTGCCAGCGCACAAGTTCCTGAAATGCTTTTTCGTCTACGCGCCCGTCCTTGAAAGGCGTTATCAGGGCGGTGATAGAGCCGTGAATATTGCTTGCGTCCATGACTTGTCTCCTCTCCGATTATTTATCAGGAAATAATTTCACCTAAATCTAACGCGGACGGATGGCGGCGAAAAGGGGCATTTTCGTGCTTTTTGGGTATTAAGGTGGCGGTGTCGCCGCGAACCAAACGGGCGAGATCCCCCATGATCCTATCCATAACCCCGCGCCAATCTTGCGGACGCTCTTGACGGAACAGGCGCAGCGACGGATACCACGCGCTGTCCTCCCTCCCGTACAGCCATCTCCAATCGGGATCGAACGCGGTCGGCATCCACACAGGTTTCCCCATGTTGGCGGCCAGATGGGCTATCGAGGAATCGATGGAAATTACGAGATCCAATTCGGATATGGCCGCCGCAGTGTCGGCGAAATCGTTGAACAGGGAACCGAAATCCGGCACTCCGGCGGGCGGAGGGTTGGCGTTTTTCTCCAGCGAGACGATGTTTTCTTGGTAATTCGACAACAGCGCGGCGATGTCGGACATGGCCAAGGAACGGTTGCGATCGTTGGGATGCGCCGGATTTCCCGCCCGCGCCAAACCGATTTTCGGCCAGCGCAGTTTTTGAACTTTGGCCTTCCATACCGCTCGATCGGCGTCGCTGACGGCCACCGGCCACGGCGGAGGAACAGCGTCGAGAGTAGTTCGCATCATCCTCGCCATGCTCATCAACGGCAGATGCGCGTCGGCGGCGGGCGGCGGCACGTCGGGGCGGGTGAACTCGATGTCCGGCAAACTGGCGTGCGCCAGCCTCAGCAGCGGGCGAGGAACCTGCACCGTCAGCCTGTCGACGTGTCGACGGGCGATTGAGGCGTAGCGCAGGAAATGCACCGCGTCGCCGAAGCCCTGTTCAGCGTGCAATATCAGATGGTTTACCCGTTCTCCCCGCCACAACGGCAGATGGGCGAAGCGTTTGGAATCGTAGGGGCGGGATTCCCACAAGGGAAAGCCGTTCTCCCAGTCGCCCATCACCAAATGGGCGGCGGACTCCCATGTGCGGGCGTCGATGTAATCTGGCTGGATGGAGTAGGCGCGGCGAAAGTGAGGCAAGGCGTTTTCGGGATAGCCTGCGGCGCGCAGTATCATGCCGAGCGTCATATGGGCGTAGGCCGCCTCCGGATCCTTCTTCAAGGCGGCGGTCGCCACGCGGTAGGCTTGCGGCAAATCGCCGTTTTCGAACAAGGCTACGGCGTGGTTGACGGACACTCGCTGATCCTCGGGAGCGATGCTCGCGGCTTTCGCGCTAAGCTCCACCGCCAATTCCCGATCGCCGTTTTCCCGCGCCAAGTATCCGGCGGTATCGAGGGCCTCCGGCATGTCGGGGGCCTTGGCCAGAGCGGCGGCGGCCGAGGCTCCAGCTTCCTGCAAGCGGTTCATCTGGCGCAAAACCACGGCGCGGTTGATCATCGCCTGCGCCATGTCGGGGGCGATTTCCAAAGCCGCGTCCATCAGTTGCAACGCCAATTCCAGCTTTCCGGCGGCGCGGGCTATAAGCCCCAGCATCATGAAGGCGTGGGGTTCGTTATGTCCGCTCCGCAATATCGCGCGATATTCCGCCGCCGCTTCCTGCATCCGGTTGGATCGGAACTTGGCGTCGGCGGAATCCAAAGCGGCTTTCACCGAATTCGTATCCATCTTGGGCACTGCGGTCATGCCGCGATCAGCCCGTACGCGCACCAGCGCATCATCGAGTTTCCAACCGTCTCCTTTATCATGTTGACGGCTATTTCCTCGTTGGGTTCGGCGGCGTCGATTATCTGCGAGCAGAGGGAGGGATCTTCGGACAGCCTAATTAATTCCGGCAATAGTTTGGACGGAGAATCCGCCATCCCGCCGCGATTTAACGCCTGCATCACCAAAGCCTCCCGCGCCGAAACCGAAACGCCGCTGCCGACCACCGAAGAAGCCAGCACCACTCGCGGGCTTTCTATCGGCTCGTCGTTCAAATATCCGTTGAACTTTTCGCTCCAGCGCGGCTGGGATATGTCCCCGCTCTTGCCCGGATAGCTGCTTCGCATCGGACGAACGACGCCGCCCGCCACCAGTATTTGCATGGCGGCCACGGCATCTTGCGGCTCCACGCCCTTGCCGCTTTCGTGTTCCAAATAGTCGCCGATATTGATGGGCATCATCTCCATCAGCGACAGCATTTCCTTGAACGGGCTAAGGGTTATGTCGATGGTTTTCCCCGCGCCGCAGATCTCCGACGGAATCTGGTTAAGCGGCGCGGTCGTGCCGTAGGTAAAGCCCCCGAACAACGAGGCGAGATCCTCGGTTCTCTCGGCGGGCAAGCGGCACCAAACGTCGTTGCGAACCACGCGCTGCATCGCGAAGTCCTTGATAGGCTCGTACATCAGGTGTTCGCGGCAGTTTTGCAGCACGGCGTGGGCGGACGGCGGCGTCGCCAGCTCCATGTAATTGGCTCCGACGCAAGCGTCTCCGGCGAAGGCGAAGCCGCGCGGCAACAATCCCTCCATCGTGGCGAACGTCCCCGAGAAAGCGGTTCCTCCGGCGTCGTAGCAGCCGAAGAACTCGTCCGGCGCGTTGCCCGCCATAGCGCGTTCCAGCTCTACCGCGGCGTCGGGATTGCCTTCGAAAAACGCCGGACTGAGGTTCTTTATGTCGGCCAGGAATTCCATGGACTGCGGCACGTCCATTTCCGGCGAAAACTCGGAGATCAGGAATTTCAGTATGTCGGAAACGCCTCGATAGGCGCGGTAGCGATAGGCCAACAAGCCGTTGGGGCGCAGTTTTTTGGCCGCCAGATCGAACAGCCCCGCCCTTTCCTCATCCTGTTGGGGCGAGGACTGCGAAAACATGTCGCACACCAGATAGTCCAGCATCGGCAGGCCGGAGGAAGATCCTTCGGCGGCGGCGGCGAGCTGGGCGTTCTTTCCCGACAAAAAGCTGACGTTTTTTACCCCTCTCGATGCGGCCAGCCTTGCCGCGCCTTCGGCGGTCGATGGGTCGTTGACGATGCCGAAAAATTGCCCTTCGGGATTGCTGGCGGCCAGACAGATCAGGTTCGGCAAATCGGAGCACCCCGCGACGGCGTAGGTAAATCCCGTGCCCGGATTGCGCGGCCGCGCGCCGCGCAACGCCGCGACATAGCTGAGATTTACGGGGCTGAAATCGGCGAGGGAATCTTGATGCGTCATGGGGGGAATTCTCCGGAGGAATGGACAGAGCCGCAGGATACCCCCCGACCGACAGCCTGTCACGACTAAATGTGCGACGCGACAGGGCGAGTCATTTGGATTTTGGCGTAATTGCGCCCCCCCCACTCACCGTCATTGCGAGCCGCCTCTTGGCGGCGAAGCAATCCAGTGCCACAAGCGCAACCACTCTGGATTGCTTCGCGGCCAAGAGGCCGCTCGCAATGACGTTGACTGCGGTACATTCGATCGGGCTCAGCGACCGTTATTCCATCCAGTAGATCACGGCGTAACCTGAACCGCCGGAACCGCCAGGGTTGCCGCCGCCGCCGCCGCCGCCGCTGTTCGCCGCTGCGGAACCACCGGTCCCCGTAGAACCATTGCCCCCGTTTCCATAGCTGGCCCCACCGCCGCCGCCAAGGCTGCTGCCGTTGCCGCCAGCAGCAGTTGAGCTCAATCCAAAAACGGTTGCTAGTCTACTACCTCCAGCTCCCGAGCTCGACGAATTAGTGTAGCCGCCGCCACCACCACTGCCGCTGCCGCCGATCCCGCCGTAGCCTGCACCTGAGTCTGATCCATTTGTCCCAACCATAATGGAAGATTCATATGTAGAGGCTGAACCGCCTCGGCCACCGTAACTGCCGCTGCCGCTGCCGCCGCCAGTAACCGCCGCTACCACACTATAGCTCGCATCGGTCAAATAGGTGGCTCCACCACCGGAACCGGCCCCGCCGCCTGCTCCTATGGTCACGGTCAGATTTCCCGTCACTGGCACCCCAGTGAACCAACCAATGCCACCACCACCACCGCCGCCGACGTAACCACTGCTACTGCCGCCGCCGCCGCCGCCGCCGACCAACAACGCCATCACCACCGGAATCTTCATCGTGGCGGGTTTGGTCCAAGTGCCGGAGGCCGTGAAGGCTTGTCTGTTCCACGTCTTCGTGCTTTCGCCGCCCAAGGCCGTCCACGCCGGCGACGATCCCATGTACGCCTCGACCGATGCGGTGGAGGTGTTGTACCTAACCATCCCCACCGCGCCCGTGGGCCGCTGCGCCGACGTGCCTTGCGGCAAAAGAACCGAATTCGTCCTGCCGGAAACGTCCAGCGCCGCGCCGGTGTTGGGGGAGCTGGTTCCTATGCCCACGTTGCCGCTGCCGTCTATTCTCATTCGTTCCGTGGGCAAGGTCCCGGCGTCTCCCGCGCCGCCGACGCCGAACGCCATGTATTCGGTTCCCCACACTCCGGTAGCGAAACCGGCTTGAATATTGGCGACGCGCCTGACGCCTGTGTCAATAGGGTAATTGTAAAAAGTGCCCCAAAAATCGTAATTGGAAACCAAATTGTTCGTGCCGCCGGGCGGTCGTATCCGCACCGTGGTGCTGGACGTTCCGGTAATGACCAAGTCAGCGGAAAGAGTGCTGTTGTTGATGCCTATTTTCTTAGCCGACAGGTCCCCGTAGATCAGATTCCCGATGTTCAGCCAGTTGCTGGTCGAGGCGGCGGGCGTGTCCACCGCCGAACTCGTCCCGATCAGGATGTTGTTGGAGCCGGTGGAAAGAGTCCCATAACCGACCGCATAGCCTATCGCCACGTTGTTGCTACCCGTGGTGTTGGCCTTCAACGCAGCCGTCCCATATGCCGTGTTGGCGTTGCCAGTGGTGGTGAAGTAAAGAGCGTTCACGCCATAGGCTGTGTTGCCGAAGCCAGTGGTATTGTCATGAAGTGCATTAACGCCATTAGCACTGTTGCTGTAACCCGTGGTGTTGGAATAAAGGGATCGATACCCATTGGCGGTGTTGTTGTACCCCGTCGTCGTCGCCTGCAACGCCCCCACGCCCACCGCCGTGTTGTAGAGATTGGTCGCGCTCTGCGCCGCCAACGCGCTTGGCCCCACCGCGATGGAGGTCGTGTCGCTGGCGGGTTGGTGCATGATCTTCGTGTTGGCGATGTAATACCCGCCGGTGATGGCCGTCAGGTTTACGTCTCCGGTGACTTCGAACTCCTGCGCCGGGGTTCCTACCCCTATCCCCACGCTCCCCGTCGCCGTCACCCGCAGGCGTTCCGTCCCCGCCGTCGCCACCGACACCGTGCTCGCCGTTCCGCTGAACAAGCCCGTCGTGATGTCGTCGCTGCGCTGCGGGTTCGTCGTCGTCGCCGTCGCCCCCAGATATATCCCGCTCCCGATCGTCGAGCTGCTGGTAAGCAAACTC
>JAYRGC010000044.1:0-22680 GCA_041908065.1 Alphaproteobacteria bacterium
CACGGGTGCAACGGCACTGGATTGCTTCGCCGCCAAGGGGCGGCTCGCAATGACGGCCTTTGGGAGGACAATACCCTCCAGTTTCGCGTAAGAGCCCATTCTTTGGAAACGCGTCGCAGGAAAGCCGCTTGTGGCGGCCATTTCCTGCTGATAGTCTCACCCTCATGCAACGACCGCTCAAAATAGCCCCCTCGATACTCTCCGCCGATTTTTCGCGGCTGGGCGAGGAAACGCGCGCCATGGACGCGGCAGGCGCGGATTACCTGCACATCGACGTGATGGACGGGCATTTCGTCCCCAATATCACCATCGGTCCCGCAGTCGTGAAATCGCTCCGCCCTCACAGCGTCAAAACGTTCGACGCCCATTTGATGATTTACAACGCCGACCGTTACATTTCCGATTTCGCCGCCGCCGGAGCCGACATAATAACCGTCCATCCCGAAGCCGGCCCCCACCTGCACCGCACCTTGCGGCTGATAAAGGAACACGGCAAGAAAGCCGGAGTTTCTCTCAATCCGGCAACGCCCTTAGACGCGGTTTCCAATGTGATGGGCGAGATCGATTTACTGCTGATAATGACAGTCAACCCGGGTTTCGGCGGCCAAGCGTTCATAACCGACCAGTTGAACAAAATATCCGCCGCCCGCCGCATGATCGACGCCTCGGGCAAGAACATAGACCTGGAAGTGGACGGCGGAATCAACGTCGAAACCGCCCGCTTGGCCGTCCAGGCCGGAGCCGACGTTCTGGTGGCCGGAACCGCCGCCTTCAAGGGAGGTGCCTCCATGTACGCCGCCAACATAGCCTCTCTGCGGGCATAGGCGCGCCGTGGCCAGCCCCGTGGCCAAACTTGTCAAAGGCGTAAAGCGGCGCGTTCGCGCCGTCGCCTACGGCAGCCCCATATACCAAATGGTCTTGGAACAAGGCCCCCTGCCCCCGCGCTTCGCCGTCCTGATCCCCGATAAATGGCCAGGCGACGCCAAACTGGGGCAAACCCTGATAGGAGGATCCGAAAGCCTGTTCGACGACCGGATTTCGTCCATGTCGCTTGCGGGAGGAAAATGGCAACCGTTTTCCTCGCATTCGTGGCTGCGCGATCTGCGCGCCGTCGGAACCAATCCGGCGCGGAAACGGGCGCGCGAGCTTCTGAACCAATGGCTGGACGAAAACGACCATTGGAACGAGGCCGAATGGTCGCCCGAGGTGTTGGGAGAACGCGTCGCCAACTGGATAGGATTCCACGATTTCTATAACCCCGACAACGTAGACGTTTACGATCCCGCGCTTGCCTCCAAACTGGCCGCCAGCGCGACGCGCCAAACTCGCCATTTGTTGCGGATGCTGCCGGACGGACTGACCGGCATGGACGATTTCGGGGCGTTACGCGGCGCTATCTACGCCTGCCTGTGTCTGGAAGGAGAAGACAGGGCCTTAGGCTTCGCCATGGACGTTTTGCGGCGAAAAATGGCGAACGAGATACTGCAAGACGGCGGACACGTTTCCCGCGATCCGCTCCAACACGTCCGCGCCCTCAGGCATCTCATCGACATCCGCGCCGCGTTAAGAACCGCCGGAGTCAAGGCGCAAAGGCACGATGAGGATTTGACCATGGCCATCGGGCGCATGGTTCCGGCCATGAAGTTCTTTCGGCACGGCGACGGCTTTCTCGCGCTGTTCAACGGCGGATGCGAAGGAGACAATATAGAGATAGACGCTATACTCTCCGCCTCCGAAACGAAGGGACGCGCCTTGCGCCGCCTTCCGGCAACAGGGTACGAGCGCGTCATCGCCGGAAGATCCCTGCTTTTGATCGACATCGGGATGCCGCCGCAAAAGCCTTACGATGCAATGGCTCACGCCGGACTATTAAGTTTCGAGTTCAGCTCCGGACGCGAACGGCTCATCGTGAACTGCGGCCATCCCCGCGTGCGCGGCCAACCCGACGAAAAAGACTGGGGCAAGGCCATGGCGGCGACGGCGGCGCACACGGCTTTGACGGTAGCCGACACCAACGCTTGCGAAGTGATGGCCGACGCCACCGGCATCGGGCGGAGAGCGGCGGTCATGAACGTGCAGCGTTACGAGCAGAACGGCGCGTCGTGCGTCGAAGCCGTCCACGACGGCTATCTAAACCGCTTCCGCATCGTACACCGCCGCCAGATCGAGCTTTCGGCGCAAGGCGACGAGCTTAAGGGAACCGAGGAGCTGTCTGGCGGCAACGCCGTCGATTTCGCCTTGCGCTGGCACATCCATCCTTCCGTGCAAGTGTCGTTGTTGCACGGCGGCAAGGCCGCGCTTTTACGCACGCCCTCCGGCATCGGGTGGAAACTGCGGGTAGAGGGCGGCGAGCTTGGGCTGGAAAGCAGCATCTACTGCGGCGGCAGGCATCCACGACGCTCCATGCAGCTGAAGGCGGGCGGCATAACCCGAAAGACCCGCGCCTCCATCGTAAAATGGTCGCTGACCAGAGAACGCCCCGCCGGAGGGTAAACTGTCTAGACTTTCACATAAAATGAGTGGCTACGACCAAAGGCAGCGTCGTCATTGCGAGCCGCCCCTTGGCGGCGAAGCAATCCAGTGCCGTTGCTGGATGACTCTGGATTGCTTCGCGTCGCAAGGGCGACGCTCGCAATGACACACTGCCTTTGGCCACACTCGCCTGTTTTCGGCAAGAGCCGCGCCGGATTTGCGCGCCGGTGGCGCAGCCGACTGATGACCTAAAAAAACCGATACGCCACGCTTATCATGCTGCGGGTCTCGCTTGTCTCGCTGTCCGGCTCCCAAGTCCACACCGGAATCCCGCTTAAGGTCGCGGCAAGGCGCGGGCTTTTGCCGTAGTCGAAAGCGTTGTAGTCCAACGAATAGCGCAAATCCAGCCGCTTTGTTACCGCATAGCCGATGCGCCCGCCGAAACGCCATACCGCAGCCTCGCCAAGATTGTATTCCAAACCTTCGGCTTCCATTTGAGAATTGAAGGTCGTTCCGCCCTCGCCGGAAAGCGTCAACACCCATCGAGGAGCCGGAGAAATATGCAGCATCGCGCCCGCTGCGAAAAAGCCGTGGCGATAATCTTCCCTATAGCTCCCTATTCCCGTCAGATTGCGCTCCCAGTTACGCAACCCCAGATCGATGAACGGCACGGCCATGACCGACTTGCCTATGGGAAACCCGTACCCGAACTTGGACGAAAGCGACATGATCGTGTTTTCGGTGGTGCTTTTGTAAGGCGTGGTGGCTCCGGTCGAAATATCGACCAACGCCCCGTCGTATTCGGTGTCGCCCCACGCGAACTCGCCTTTTAACCCCAAGTAAAAATTGTTCCAGAACGAACGGCTGACGGGCTTCACCAGAAACGACAGCTCCGCATCCACCGCCGGAAGCCAGCCCTTCTCGGTGTCTAATGTGCCGCTTTCGTCGTATTCCCTGTAATTCAGCCTGTGCGCGCCCAACCCCAACTCGACCGAATTGTTGGCGGCATAAATATCGGCCACCGAAGCGTTCGCCTGCCCCATGGCCAGAAACGAGCAAACCGCCGATAAAATTATTGCGCCACAGCAGGTTACGCGCCTACCCATTCTCTCCCTCCCATTGTCAGACCAAACCTTCGGCGGGTTCGGGAAGGAATAATATCGGCGGTGGCGATTTTGTTCCACTCGAAAAATTTCCTTGCTATAAGGCAACATATCCTGTATATGCGGCAACGAGTCTAGACGGATCGCTGCGATAGCAGGCATCCTATGGCGACGGTCGCAAGCCTTCGGGATTGCGGCGGTCGTTGCTAAGCTCACGCAGCAGAAGCCGTTGTGGCGTCTGCGATTTCTACGACTGAAGAGGCGATACAATGGCTCAAGGTACGGTAAAGTGGTTCAACAGCACCAAAGGTTACGGCTTCATTCAACCTGAACAAGGCGGTTCGGACGTTTTCGTCCACATCTCCGCGGTTGAGAAGGCCGGTCTTCGCGATCTGCGCGAAGGACAAAAGGTCTCCTACGAGCTTGCCACCGAAAAGGGCAAGACCTCGGCGGTGAACATAAAGATCGGCGACGCCGCCTAATAGCGCGAAACCGTTCTTTAAGTTTAAAGGGGCGGCATCAACGATGCCGCCCCTTTTTTATCGCGCGCGTTTCAAAAACGGCGATGCTCCATCATGTGGGTTATTACCGACGGGGGAACGTCGAAACTCTCCATCACCTTGGCGGCGAGCTGAAGGCTAAGCCCTTCAGTTTCCAACACCACTCCCTTTACCCCCTTTTGGCGCAGCTCCGCGCCGTGTTCCTCGTCGCGGGCGCGGGCGTATATGTTGGTCTTGGGGCAATGCTCGGCGATGTTTTCCATCATCTTGCGCGAAGCCCTTTTGTCGCTCATAGCCAAAACTATAGCTCTGGCTCGTTCGGCGTGAACCTTTCGCAGCGTCTGAAGATTGCTGGCGTCGCCGAAAAAGACAGGGATGCCCTTGTGCCGCAACTCCTCCAAGGCCGCCCCGTCAGTATCCACGGCTAAATACGGTATCTGATGTTCGTCCAAAAACTTCGCCACGGTTTGTCCGGTGCGCCCGAATCCTGCGATCACGACGTGTCCCGACATGCCCTCTGCCACGTCGGCCACCGATTTTTCATAAGACGACGCAGTCAACCGCAACAGATTCTCCTCCGCCCGTTCGCCCAACCAATACGCGAACGGAGTCAAGGCAAGCGTAAGGCTGGCCGTCATCAACATAAACTGGCCGTCCGCGTTGTCGATTACTCCTGCCGGAATCGCCATTCCTATCAGAACGAAGGCGAACTCTCCGGCCTGCCCCAACGTAATACCGGTTCGGATCGCCAATGGCCACGACAAGCCGAACGCTCGGCACAAACAGCCGATCACCACCGCTTTGATGGCGAACAAGCCTGCCACGCTGGCGAACAGCCAAGCCAAATTATCGATGACGGCTCTTACGTCGATGGACATGCCGACCGATATGAAAAACAACCCCATGAACAGCCCCTTGAAAGGAACCATGTCCACTTCGATCTGATTGCGGAACTCGGTTTCGGACAAAACCAGACCGGCCAAAAACGCCCCTAACGCCATGCTCAGCCCCGATTGTCCGGTGGCGACCGAGGCCGCCATGACGATCAACAGGATATGCGCCATGAAAAATTCCGGCCCCGCGCGGCTGGACACGACGGCGCGCAACACCGGACGCGCCAGAAACCTGCCCGCCACAAGTATCGCTGCTATGATCGCCGCCGCATTCCCCAATGAAAACAGCAAAGACATCCACACCGAACTTCCCTGTCCGGCTTCCTTGTCGCCGTAAAACGAGACGAGGAATATCAGCGGAATAACGGCCAAATCCTGCATCAAAAGTATGGAAAAACTGGTTTGCCCCATGGGCGAGGCGAAGTTTTGGCGATCCATTATCATCTTCATCACCACGGCGGTCGACGACAAGGCTAATGCCGATCCCAAGATCACCGCCGCCGCCGCGTCATGTTCCCACCACCAAGCTGCCGCTCCTATCACTGCGGCGCACACGACTACCTGCATCCCGCCTAGGCCGAATATGTTTCTCCGCATAGACCATAAACGCGCCGGAGCCAATTCAAGGCCAATCAGAAAAAGAAGAAACACCACGCCTATCTCGCCCAAAGCCTTCACCCCCTCCGCGTCGGAAAACGCCATCATCTTCAGCATTTCCGGAGCATTAGGAATGGTCGCTGCCCCGTAAGGTCCGGCGATAATGCCGCACGCCAAAAATCCCAGAACCGGATTGACGCGGAACTTGGCCAACAACGGAACTATCACCGCGGTTATGACCAGAAAAACGGCCAATTCGCCCAAAAAAGATTGATGCATGTCCATATCGCCCCCTATCTAAACCGGCACAGTCAAACCGAAATCTTACCATTGGCAGCGTCTTTCCCCAACAAACTCCGCGCCGCTTCGCGTGCGGCGGGAGTGACGGCGGCGGCGGAAAGCATGCGGGCTATCTCTTCCACCCTTTCGGACTCTCCCAAAGCCACGACCTCCGTCGAAGCCGACGCGGCGCGTGCAAGCTTACTGACACGGAAATGATGATCCCCCCGCGCCGCCACCTGCGGGCTATGCGTCACCACCAGAACCTGCGCCCCGTTTTCGGCCAATCTTGCCAGCCTGTCGCCCACGGCGGAGGCAGTGGCTCCGCCGATGCCGGAATCCACCTCGTCGAACACCATGACCGGAGCCGGTTTCCCCGACGCCATCACCACCTTCAACGCCAACATGAAACGCGCCAATTCCCCGCCCGAGGCGGCCTTTCGCAACTCGTCCGGCTCTATGCCCGGATTGGCGGAGGCCAAAAACGCGACGCGATCGCGTCCTGCGGCGTTCCACTGCTCCTCCGGCAACGCGGCCACATCGACGACGAACCTCGCCCGTTCGAGCTTCAGCGGCTTCAACTCCTTCACCACCGCCGCCGCCAACGTCTTGGCGGCCTTGCGCCGCTTTTCCCCTAATTTTTCCGCCAACTCCGCATAAGCCATACGCGCCGCCCCGACGCGCTTGGCCAAAACCGCCGCTTTGGATCCGCCGTCCTCCAGCGCGTCCAGCCTTTCGCGCAGCCGACACCGCATATCCGGCAATTCGTCGGTCGTCACGCCGTGCTTGCGGGCGGCGGCGCGCAAGGCGAAAAAGCGTTCCTCGATTTCCTCCAACGCTCCTTCGCCGCCCTCCATATCCCGCACGGCGCGTTCCAAAAGCCCGCTGGCCTCGGCCACGGCGTCGGCGGCCTTGTCGATGGCCGCCAGCAAATCGCCGAACCCCTCCGCCTTTTCCGCCGCGCGAGCGACGTTCTTTCCGGCCAAAGCCAGCGTGGCGACAGCCCCCTTGTCGCCGTCGATCGCGGCGGAGGCTGTCCGCAACGCCTCCATTATCTTGGCCGAATTCATCAACCGCGCCCGTCGCTCCGCCAAGGCGTCTCCCTCCCCTTCCCTAGGATCCAGCGCGTCCAGCTCCCTCATCGCCGCGCTTAGAAAATCTTCCTCCTCGGCGGCGCGGACGCGCGCGGATTCGGCTTCGCGCAACTCGCGCTCGGCTTCCCGCCAAACCGCGAAAGCCGCCGCCGTCTCCCGCGCCAACGCGCCGGTTCCGGCGAAGTCGTCCAACATGCCGCGATGTGTGGAGGAATCCAGCAGTCCGTGGGTGTCGAACTGGCCGAGCGTCTCGATCAGCGCGTCGCCCACGCGGCGCAACAGCGCGGCGGTCACCGGCTGGTCTCCGATAAAAGCGCGGCTTTTACCGTCGCGTCCGACTACGCGGCGAAGAATTAGGGGATCTTCGACGACTATGGCGTTCTCTTCGGCTATCGATAAAACCGCGTCGGGAAGTTTGCCGGTGAACTCGGCGGCGACCGCGGCCTGCGCCGCGCCGCTTTTGACCGCTCCGGCGTCGCCTCGCCCGCCCAAAGCCAGCCCCAGCGCGTCCAACAGTATCGATTTTCCGGCTCCGGTCTCTCCGGTAAACACATTAAGGCCGGACGACATTTCCAGCGTCAAAGCCTCTATCAGAACGAAATCCCTTATTGCCAGCCGCGCCAACACTTAGAACACCTTTTTCCACACCCCGCCTATCCACGATCTCTTTTCCCTGTCTTCGTCCGCCGTCAAGCCGTTTCCGGTCAACAGCGCGTAGCTGTCCTGATACCACTGGCTGCCCGGAAAATTATGCCCCAGAACGGCGGCGGTGGCGCGAGCTTCGCCGGTGATGCCAAGCGCGAGATAGCATTCCACCAAACGGTGCAAAGCCTCCGGCACATGGCTGGTGGTCTGGTACTTCTCGACCACGCGCCGGAAACGGCCTACTGCCGCCGTGTATATCTTCTGCTTGAGATAATTGCGGGCTATCTCCATCTCGGCTCCGGCGAGATGGTCCTCGACCAATGCTATCTTAAGCGAGGCGTCGCGGGCATATGGCGTGTCGGAAAAGCGCGTCACGATGTTCTGCAATTCGTCCAAGGCCGCCTTGGCCAGGCTTTGATCGCGCCGCACGTCGGCGATGCGTTCGTAAAAGCACAAAGCGCGGAGATAGTGCGCATAGGCCACGCTGGAATGCCCGGGGTGCAATTGGATAAACCCGTCCAAGGTGGCTATGGCGTCGTCGTAATCCATCGCCTGATACTGGGCGTAGGCGGCCATTATCTGGGAGCGGGTAGCCCATTGCGAATAGGGATGCTGACGTTCCACTTCCTCGAACTGGCGGGCCGCGTCGGTAAACTCGCGCTTGCCCATCTTTTCCATGCCGACGCCGTACAGCTCCTCGGCGGGCTTGTCGTCCAGCAGCTCCTCCTTCTTGTCGCCGGAGCAGGCGGAAAGCGTAAACGCCAACGCCGCGACCAGAAAAGCCGTCCCCGCCTTCCTTGCCGACAAGAATGCCCCAAGCCGCGAGAAACCGAAAAACGAAGATTCAGTCATTGATTTGCCGATGCTGCCGAAACGGATAACGCCCGTTTATAGCACATACGGCGGCGACAACCCAAGCGGCGCGGAAGCCGGACGCGGATTACGGTTGCGGACGCGAACCCGTTTCTCTTCGCGCCTTGGATGGTGCGGAAGCCCGCAATAGGTTTCCCAGCCCATCCTTAGCCATCGCGAAATATGATTTTACAATCTTATAGCCACAGCAAATGGATCTATTCGCCGCTATTTCTCCGGAGTTGCGCATAGCGTTCAAAATGGGTTCACCTACCCCGCCCTGTTTTTGCGCCCCTTCGATAATGCCGTCCGCAGCCGAATAAATATTCCAATTCATCCGCGCCGCTAACGCCGTATTGCCGGCCACGTCGATCTTTCGCGCCATCTCCACGAGCGCGCCCAAAGCCTTCGCCACTATTCTATAGTTTTCGGCATGCACATTCGTCTTATCCGCTTCGCGCATAGCGATCGCAAGCAGCGAAGCGGCCAACGCCACCGAGGGATTGCCGAAATCTTGTCCCTGCTTATCGCTGAAATTTTTTACCTCTAAGGCAACATCAAGCAATCCTTGCATCTGCGTCTCCAATGGAAAATTGTTTAAATAAGTGCCGAGACTATATGATACAGCAAGGATGCCGTGCAACAAGGATAACAACATGAAAATAAACAGTTTTTATGAAAACAAATGGCTCTTGCCCAAAATGTAGGTGGATAATTTTGCAGCCAACCGCAGCATCAAGCGCCGTCATTGCGAGCCGCCCCTTGGCGGCGAAGCAATCCAGAGCCGTTGCTCAATGACTCTGGATTGCTTCGCCGCCCGACAGCGTTAACGCTGTCCAAACCAAAGTTTGGCGGCTCGCAATGACGTCGCTTGCTGGAAGGCAGTGCCCCCCCCCGTTTTGGGCAAGAGCCAAACAAATCCTGCCGCCGCTATCCCCTTCTATCCTTGGCTTTATCGCTTATGCTTTCGGCGATGGAGATCAACAGAGCGTTTTGGTATTCCAGATGGCCGAGAATCGTCTCTATCTCCTTTTCGGCCTTTACGTTCACTTCCAAATCGTTCTCAGCCCGCGCCTCGGCGTGGCGGCCTTGGATGTTCTGCCCCAGCATTATAAGCGGCATAAGCAATATCTGGATAAGATTGGATATGAACAGCCAGAACACGAAGCCCGTCGGCGGATCGAAACGCATTTCCTGAGGGGCGAAGGTGTTCCACCCCAGCCACGCGACCGTCCATGTGAAGATCAGAAGGAAAAAACCCATCGTGCCGACGCGGGTCGTTATCCACACCGCCAGACGATCCAGCCGCCTCATCCGCGCCGCCATCTCGCGATTGACGTCGCGCAAGGGTTTGCGGCGGCTCCTCAGCTCCGATACGGTATCCGGTCGTGACGCTCTTTCGGACATGGCTGCCTCGGTAGATAAGCACTAAACCGGCTTTCGTCGGGACTGAAGCGACATTCTGTCCGCAGTATCGCCCCGCCCGTCTCCGACGGCAAGCGCGGATTGCGCGGGTAGTTATTCCCCGCGCCGCGTGCGCGACGAGGACGAAGAGCCGGATTCGTTGGCGTTCTGGCTCATCGAATCGAAGAAATCCCCGTTGGTCTTGCTGTACTTCAGCTTGTCGAGCAGGAACTCCATCGCGTCGGTGACGCCCATCGGCATCAGGATACGGCGCAATACCCACATGCGCGACATGGTGGCCTTGTCGACCAGCAGCTCCTCCTTGCGAGTCCCCGACTTGGTGATGTCGATGGCAGGGAAGGTGCGCCTGTCGGACAGCTTGCGGTCGAGGATTATTTCCGAGTTGCCGGTGCCCTTGAACTCTTCGAAAATCACTTCGTCCATGCGGCTTCCGGTATCCACCAAGGCCGTGGCGATTATGGTCAGAGAACCGCCTTCCTCGATGTTACGCGCCGCGCCGAAGAAACGCTTAGGCCGTTGCAAGGCATTGGCGTCCACGCCGCCCGTCAACACCTTGCCCGACGACGGCACGACGGTGTTATAGGCGCGAGCCAGACGGGTGATGCTGTCCAACAGAATGATGACGTCGCGCTTGTGTTCGACCAAACGCTTGGCCTTTTCCAAAACCATCTCGGTCACCTGCACATGTCGGGTGGCCGGTTCGTCGAAGGTCGAGCTGATGACCTCGCCCTTGACCGAACGCGCCATGTCGGTGACTTCCTCCGGCCTTTCGTCGATCAACAGCACGATCAGATAAGCGTCGGGGTGGTTCTTGGTTATGGCGTGGGCGATGTTTTGCAGCATCACCGTCTTGCCGGTGCGCGGCGGCGCGACGATAAGGGCGCGCTGCCCCATGCCCAACGGCGAGATAAGGTCGATGACGCGAGTCGTGTTGTCCTTTTTCGTCGGATCCTGAACCTCCAGCTTGAGGCGGCGATCCGGATACAACGGCGTCAGGTTGTCGAAGCCGATGCGATGGCGGGTTTTCTCCGGATCCTCGAAATTGACCTTGTTGACCTTGAGAAGCGCGAAGTACCTCTCCCCTTCCTTGGGAGCGCGGATCTCGCCTTCGGTCGTGTCGCCGGTGCGAAGCCCGAAGCGTTTTATCTGGCTGGGCGAGACATAGATGTCGTCGGGCCCCGGCAGGTAATTGGATTCCGGCGAGCGCAGGAAGCCGAAGCCGTCGGGCAAAACCTCCAGCACGCCGTCGCCGTAGATGGCGTTGTTTTGGTCGGCATGCGCCTTGAGTATCGCAAACATCATTTCCTGTTTGCGGAGAGTTCCGGCGTTTTCAATTTGCAATTTTTCCGCGTCCGCCAAAAGTTCCGCGGGCGTCTTCGATTTAAGTTCACGTAAATACATTGGGACCTTGCTGATGGGATGAGGGTTTGTTTCACGACTATCGGCAACACAAATAATTTGCCGATAAGCCCTTGGGTGCTGCCGCCGATCTGCGGACGGTAAAATCAGCGATGAAGGCAGGGGATCCGATGCGTAATCCAAAAAATTTCCGTCGGAACCAAGGGCGATTATATGGGTTTGCCAACCCCGAGTCAAAGCCTTTTATTGCCCATTTCGCTGTTTTTTATGGTTAATTTTATGTTTACGCGCCGGAGCGCGCGCAAATCGACCCCAGTTTACGGCAAAAGCGGGGAAAGCCGCTTCACTCGAAAACAACTGCCGCCTATAATGCCCCCTACTAAAGTTTTTACACACAACCGTTTTGCGGGGATTTAATAATATGGATCAAGTTTCATGGTTTTCCTGTTTGTCAGAACTGAGTTTTTCGCGCCATGTATTCGAAGAACTCCGCCACATGCACTATAGGGATGGCGTCGGCGTAAACCGCCTCGGCTATTCCCAACAAACCAAGGAAGCGGCGGATCGCATCTGCTTTATGGCGCAACAAGATCTAGGCGAGAGCGTCCACATCTACGAAGACATTGCCGGAAACCGCCATATCGTCCTTGAACCAGAAGATCCCGCAAACAGGGCGCACCAAGCCTTGTTGATGGGATCGCATCTGGATGCCGTTCCCCATGGAGGACAATACGACGGCATAGCTGGAATCGTCTCCGGACTAGAGGTGATGAGAGCGATTGTAAAACAGGGTATCGATCCCGTCGCCCCATTGGTCGTCACCGCTTTCATAAGCGAGGAAAGCTCGCGTTTCGAATTTGCCACCAGCTCGAAAATATTTACCGGATGTTTAAACCCCGTCACGCTGGATAGGCTAGACAATCTCGGCTCCGGCGAAACGCTCCTTCAAGCCATGGTCAAGCATCATGGTTTGGACGGGGATAGAATCAAGGCCGCCGTCCATGCTCGCCATCCGTTGTTTGCTCCAACTACAGCCGCCGCCTTCGTCGAAGCGCACATTCAACAGAACGACCAGCTGGCGAGAGACGGCTTCGACATCGGTGTCGTCACGGGAATAAAAGGCTCGTTCCGTTGCGGTTATGTCAAGTTCACAGGAAGAGCGGATCATTCCGGAGCCTGTCCTCAGGAAGACCGGCAAGACGCCGGACTGGCCTTGGCGCATTATATCCATGGCTTGGACTCCGAACTGAATGAATTACGGAAAACATATCCTGACTTGACCTTTTCGATAGGCGATCTGAAGGGACCGGAAAAAGGCAGCGTCAACACCATATCCTCGTCCGCCGCAGTTCTTTTCGATATTCGCAGCGCAAGCGAACACGCCTTGCGGAGAGCGCAGGAAATCACGCGGGAATTAGCGGATAAAATCGCAAATGATAGAAACGTCCATGTGGAAATCGACGATGAACAAACAAGGCTGCAACTTCCGGTCATAATGGATGGCGGCCTCGTTAGGGCTTTTAACAAAGCGGCAAGAAGGCTAGGACAAAATGTCGCGAAGACTCCTTCCGGCCCCGGCCACGACGCCGGCCCTATGCAAGACGCTGTCCCGTCCATTGTCCTGTTTTCTCCCCACACGGGCGGAAGCCATAATCACAACGAAATCATGACCGTCCGTCGCGGAGAAGATCCCTTCGGTGAGAACAGCCCTTATGCTAATACCATCAAGCTGCTCTATGTCTATGCGATGGAACAGATAGTGTCTCCTCGCAGGCCAAAAACGACTTTCGCCGACGCCAGCATATCGCCTTTCGCCAACAGTTTGCAGTCACGCGGAGCGCAGCGTTTGGATACATTCGCGCTGACGATCTAGTGCTACAAAGTGGCACTTACGCAAAACGAGTGGGTAATTTGGCATCCAAACACAGCAGTGGGCACCGTCATTGCGAGCCGCCCCTTGGCGGCGAAGCAATCCAGACCTTATGGAGCAACGGCTCTGGATTGCTTCGCCGCCCGACAGCGTTCAACACTGTCCAAACTTAAGAGCGGCTCGCAATGACGGTGATTGCCGTTGCGTTTGAATGCAAAATTACCCACTCGTTTTGCGTAAGCACCAAGGACAATTACCCCTCACTCCCCCGCCAGCGTCAGCCACTCCGTTTCCGACAACACTTTGACCCCTAATTCGCGGGCGCGGGCGGCTTTGCTTCCGGCATCCTCCCCAACCACCACATAATCGGTTTTGGCCGACACCGAACCCGCCACCACCGCGCCCAAGGCTTCAGCGCGGGATTTAGCCTCGACGCGGCTTTGCCCCGCCAAAGTTCCGGTGAAAACGACCGTCTTGCCAGACAACGGCGAGGATGCGGAATCTCGCGCCGCCGCATAATCCTGAACTTTGACTTCCGCCGATAACGCATTGATAACATACAGATTATGCTTTTCGGCGAAGAATTCGGTTATGTCGCCCGCGACCGACGCTCCTATCTGATCTATGCCTATAAGCTCCGCCCAAGCCGCCCCTTCGCGATCGCCCGCCGCCTCCTGCATGGCATCGCGCCACGCGCCCAAACTGCGGTAATGCCGCGCCAACAGCTTGGCAGTCGCCTCCCCCACCTGACGTATGCCCAAAGCGTAAATAAACCTGTCCAGCGAAACGGTTCGCCGCGCCTCTATCGCCGCCAGCAATTTGGCCGTCGATTTATCCCCCCAGCCATCGCGTTGGCGCAACGCCTCGGCATGACCGGCAAGGCGAAAAATATCGGCGGGGCTACGCAGCAATTTGTCCGACCACAGCTCGCGCACCCGCTGTTCGCCCAACCCCTCGATATTGAAAGCCGCTCGGCTGACGAAGTGGCATAGACGTTCCACCGCTTGCGCCGGACACACCAAGCCGCCTACGCACCGCCAAGCCGCCATGCCTTCCTCGCGCACAGCCAACGACTTGCACTCAGGGCATTCCGCCTTCCAAACAAATGCCCTAGATTCCGGAGTATGCGTAGCCCTGATTATCTGGGGGATGACGTCTCCTGCCCGTCGCACCTCCACGATGTCCCCTATTCTGATGTCCTTGCGGATGATTTCGTCCTCGTTATGCAGCGTAGCGCGGCTGACCACCACGCCGCCCACCGTCACCGGCTCCAGCTCGGCCACCGGAGTAAGCGCACCGGTCCGCCCCACTTGCACCGTTATAGCGTTAAGCCGCGTCTCGACCGTCTCCGCCGCGAACTTGTGGGCTATAGCCCAACGCGGAGCGCGTCCGACCGCGCCCAGCCGCGCCTGCAAGGCGCAGTCGTCCAGCTTGTAGACTACCCCGTCAATGTCAAAGTCCAGCCCGTGGCGGCGGGCTTCGATGTCGCGGTAATAGGCCAGCATCTCGCCCTCGCCATGGCACAGGCGCGACGGCTCGTTCAAGGCGAAACCCCACGCCGCCAAAGCCTCGCGCAAGGCGGTCTGGCTGGGCATCGCGGCGGGAGAGCTTTCACCCAGCGCGTAGGCGAAAAACGCCAGCGGACGGGACGCCGTCACTGCGGCGTCAAGCTGCCGCACGCTGCCCGCCGCCGCGTTGCGGGGATTGGCGAAAAGCGGCTCCCCCGCCGCCTCACGCGCCTTGTTCAACGCCATGAAATCGCGGCGGTTAATGTATATCTCCCCCCGCGCTTCCAAATACTCCGGATGCTTGCCGCCCAGCCTCTTGGGAACGCTGGGGATCGTCATGACGTTGGCGGTTATGTCTTCGCCCGTCACTCCATCGCCGCGAGTGGCCGCCTGCGTCAGACGGCCGTTTTCATAACGCAACGCGGCGGAAAGCCCGTCTATCTTCGGCTCGGCCATGAAATCCAGCCTATCCCCGTCGCCCAGTTGCAGGAAACGGCGGATGCGAGAAGTAAATTCAACGACGTCGCCGTCCGAAAAAGCGTTGTTGAGCGACAGCATGGGCGTCTTGTGCGTCACCTTGGAAAAGCCCTGCGCCGGAGCCGCGCCGACGCGTTTTTCGGGATCGTCGGAGGGAGCAAGATCGGGAAACCGTTCCCGCAAGGCGCGGTAACGCCGCCGCAGCGCGTCGTAATCAGCGTCGGAGATCTCCGGCGCGTCTTGGCGATGGTAGAGATCGTCGTGATAAGCGATCTTCCGCGCCAGATCGGCCATTTCCGCCGCCGCTTCGAGCGGAGTTATGTTTTCATCCTGATTTTTCTTCTTCATCCCGTCCTCGCCGCCGAACCTAACCTTTGCCGCGCAAGTTCCCTTCGACAAGCTCAGGGAACACAAACTATCAGGTTTGCGGATATATCAGCAATCCTAGAAGTCGGCGTTCCCTGAGCCCGTCGAAGGGAACTTGCGCGATAAAAGCTCGGCGGTTCTTACGCAAAACGGGTGGGTAATTCGGCCGCGAATAGCAGCAGCAAGCGCAGTCATTGCGCCTTTTGGAAGACAATACTCACTCGCTTTGCATGAGATATGGCTGTAAATCCTTTGGAAGGCTCTACTCGCTGCGGTAATCTGGGGCTTCGGCGGCTAACAACCCTGATTAAACCCTGATAGAGTCATCTCCGTTTGTTGGCATCACAACGCCGGTCCTTGCGACGCGTAACGACCGGCTACAGGCTTGGGGGTATAAGAAGGCAAAGCTTCGGTAATTGAGTTAATTTTCCCGATCCCCCACTTCTTCAGAGCCTGCCTCCAGCCCCCATCATCATTTTCATGAAAATTCCATGCTGTTTTTAACCCGTCCAGGACACCCTTTGGCCCACCACATATTCCCATAGCCGTAAACACAAGCAGAGAAGCAACCGCATTCCAACCAATGCCGCCAGTTAGCATCCCAATTGCGTTTGGCGGCGTGAAGACAGCCATCATCACGTGCCAACTATTAACGCGTCTCTCTTCTCGTCCTCCAGTCAAGCTAAATCCGTCATTGAATGAATGTCTTACACCCCAAGCGAGTGGCCGACAAACTTCCCTCGCGTTCGCTACGACCCACGCGCCGCAGTTAAAAACCCCTGCAACCCCGCCAGTAAATGCGCTATAACCTACCCATGCCGCAAGACCGGCATAGAGCAATGTATCCCTGTTTTCGTAGAAGGGTCGCACAAGGGGATGGCAGGATAATTCCTTCGCCGCCCAATACATTCCTTCAATATGTCTTTCCATTATTAGACCTCCCTTAAAACAATCACGTCTAAGCGAAACCTTACAAGTAGAATAATATATGGACAGCCATACGCCAAATAATTAATCAATGCTGATCAAAATATTTTGTTTGACCCAATTATGCATTTATTGACTCTCATGCAGTCATGTCACTCGCTGCGGTAATTCGGGGCTTCGGCGGTTATTTGTACGTCATGGACGTGGCTTTCGCGCAATCCGGCTCCGGTTATGCGGACGAAGTCGGCCTTTTCCTGCAGATCGGCGATGGTGGCCGATCCGGTGTATCCCATCGCCGCCCGCAAACCGCCCACCATCTGGTGGATGACTTCCGCCACCCCCCCTTTGTGCGGCACGCGCCCTTCCACGCCTTCGGGAACCAGCTTGCCCGGGTTCACGTCCGCGCTTTGGAAATACCGGTCCGCCGATCCGCTGGCCATCGCCCCCACGCTGCCCATGCCGCGATAGGCCTTATAGGAACGGCCTTGATAAAGGATAACATCGCCCGGGGCTTCGTCGGTTCCGGCGAACATGGAGCCCAGCATGACGCAATCCGCCCCCGCCGCTATCGCCTTGGCGATCTCCCCCGAATACTTGATGCCGCCGTCGGCTATCACCGGCACTCCCGCCTTCCTGCACGATTCCGCCACGTCCATGATGGCCGTCAACTGCGGCACGCCCACGCCCGACACCATGCGCGTGGTGCAAATGGATCCCGGGCCGATGCCGACTTTTATCGCGTCGGCTCCGGCGTCTATCAAAGCCAACGCCCCGTCGAAAGTCGCGATGTTCCCCGCCACCACCTGCGCCTTGGAGGACAATTTCTTCACGCGAGCGACCTGTTCTAAAACCCGCGAGGAATGCCCGTGGGCAGTGTCCACCACCACCACGTCCACGCCTGCGGCCACCAAGGCCTCGGCGCGGGCAAGGCCGTCGCTGCCGGTTCCGGTGGCGGCTGCGACGCGCAGCCTGCCCTTTTCGTCCTTGCAGGCGTGGGGATGCAGCCGCGCTTTTTCGATGTCCTTGACCGTCAAAAGGCCGGTGCAGCGATAGCCGTCGTCGACCACCAAAAGTTTTTCGATGCGATGCTTGTGCAACAGCTGCTTGGCCTCGGCGCGATCCACCGTCTCGCGCACCGTCACCAGATTTTCGCGGGTCATAAGTTCGGATACCGGCTGCTGCATGTTGCTGGCGAAGCGCACGTCGCGGTTGGTCAGAATGCCGACCAGCTTGCCCGAGGGTTGCTCGACCACCGGAATGCCCGAGATGCTGAAATCGGCCATCAGGCGCAACGCGCTGGCCAAGGGCGCGTCGGGGGTGATGGTTATGGGGTTGATGACCATGCCGGTTTCAAACCGCTTGACCTTGCGAACCTCCTCCGCCTGCTCTTCTATCTTCAGGTTGCGATGCAGGACGCCTATGCCGCCGGCCTGCGCCATGGCGATGGCCATGCGGCTTTCGGTTACGGTGTCCATAGCGGCGGAAACCAGCGGCACGCCTAGGCTTATGGAGCGGGTGAACTTGGTTTTGGTGCTTACGTCGGAGGGAAGCACGGAAGACGCCGCCGGAACCAAAAGCACGTCGTCGAAAGTCAAAGCCTCGCGAAACTGCGCCATCGTAGCACCCCCTGCACAAGAAAAAACCAAGATGGCGGGTATCTATACCCCAGCGCGGCGCGGGATGCAATTTCGCCTAATTTCCCTGTTGTTCGCGTCTTGCAAATGCGGCTAAACTCGCGCCGTTCTCCGCCTGACTTGAGGGCGGGATTGCGGGCATGGCGGAACTGGTAGACGCATCGGACTTAAAATCCGAAGCTGGCAACAGCGTGCCGGTTCAATTCCGGCTGCCCGCACCATAGCGCAAAACGCAGGGGCTTCATGGATAAGATACTCATTCTCGATTTCGGTTCCCAAGTCACGCAGCTGATCGCGCGAAGGGTGCGCGAAGCCGGAGCCTACTGCGAGATACACCCCTATAGCCGTTCGGACGAGCAAATCCGCGCCTTCGCCCCCAAGGGCATCATCCTGTCCGGCGGGCCGGCCTCGACCACCGAGGCCGGAAGCCCGCGCGCGCCGGAAATAGTGTGGAAGCTCGGCGTTCCCGTCCTCGCCATCTGCTATGGCCAGCAAACCATGTGCATGCAGCTCGGCGGCATGGTGGAAAGCGGCCATCACCGCGAATTTGGCCGCGCCGACATCTCCATAATGGGCGACTGCGACTTGCTGGCGGGACTGTGGCCGCAAGGCTCGCGCCAACAAGTGTGGATGAGCCACGGCGACCGCGTCACGAAAATCCCAGCCGGATTCCGCGTCGTGGCGGCCAGCGAAGGCGCGCCTTTCGCACTGATAGCCGACGACGCGCGGCGTTTCTACGCCACGCAATTCCATCCCGAAGTCGTCCATACCCCCGACGGGGCAAAACTTATCTCGGCATTCGTCCACAAAATATGCGGCCTTGGCGGCGATTGGAGCATGAAGGCGTTTCGCGCCGCTGAAATCGCCAAGATCCGCGCCCAAGTCGGCAACGGCAAGGTCATCTGCGGACTGTCCGGCGGTGTAGACAGCTCGGTCGCCGCCGTCCTTATCCACGAAGCCATCGGCGACAACCTGACCTGCATATTCGTCGATACCGGACTGATGCGCGAGGGCGAAGCCGCCGAGGTGGCCGAGATGTTCCGCGCCCATTACCGCATCAATCTGGTGGCGGTGGACGCGGGCGAAAAATTCCTGTCGGCTCTGGCGGGCGTGACGGATCCCGAACAAAAGCGCAAGACCATCGGCAGGCTGTTCATCGAAGTGTTCGAGGCCGAGGCCAAGAAAATCGGCGGCGCGGAGTTTCTGGCGCAAGGCACGCTTTACCCCGACGTGATCGAAAGCGTGTCGTTCACGGGCGGCCCCAGCGTCACCATCAAATCCCACCACAACGTGGGCGGTTTGCCGGAACGCATGAACCTAAAGCTGGTCGAGCCCTTGCGCGAATTGTTCAAGGACGAAGTGCGCGCCTTGGGACGCGAACTGGGTTTGCCGGACAACTTCGTAGGCCGCCACCCCTTCCCCGGCCCCGGCCTCGCTATACGCGTTCTGGGAGAAATAACTCCCGAACGGTTGGCCATATTGCGCCGCGCCGACGCTGTTTATCTTGACGAAATACGCAAAGCTGGACTTTACGGAGAAATCTGGCAGGCTTTCGCGGTGCTGCTTCCGGTGCGAACGGTGGGCGTGATGGGCGACGGACGCTCCTACGACAACGTTCTCGCGCTGCGGGCGGTGACTTCGGTGGATGGCATGACCGCCGATTTTTGGCCTTTCGACCATGCCTTTTTGTCGCGGGCGTCCACCCGCATCATCAACGAAGTTCGAGGCATCAATCGGGTGGTCTACGACGTGACCAGCAAGCCCCCGGGAACCATAGAGTGGGAATAGATGGCCCAAAAGACCTGCAAGTCTATTCTTCTTAGCGGCGCGTTTACGGCGATTTTTTTGACCGTCGTCGCCGCTTTTCATCCCGCCGCCGCCGCGCCGCGTTGCTATACGTCCGAACAAACCGCCGCCGAGAATCTCTTGCGCCTTCATTCCCAACTTATGGTTATAACCGTAACCTGCCGTCGCGGCTCCGGCGGCGAGGATCTGTCGTCCGCGTATTCCTATTTCACCAGAAAAAACATCGGTTCCATAAAAACCGCCGAAAAAACCATGTCCGATTATTACCGCGCCTCGTCCGGCGGCGACGGAGTGTCCGAATTGGACAAATTGCGGACTATCTTGGCCAACGAATTCGGCCAGCAAGTGGCCAGCGTCTCGGCTCCCGTCTTCTGCTCCCGCTACGCCGACGCTGTTCTATCGCTGCGCGACGCCTCTCCCGTTATGGTTAACGACGAAATAGGCCGCATATCCCTGTCCCACCCCCCTTACGCTCCGCCCTGTTCCGCTAAAACTCCCGTAAAAACCGCCGATGCGCCGCGCCGCGCAACTAAATAAGAAACGCTTTTACTTTCGTTATATTCGAGATACCATGCCGGATTATCGTCAATCGGAACGCAACGTTACGCCGTGACAGCTGAAATAGCAGGAGGACGGGTTGAGAAAATCATCGCCAGCCGTAGGCAAATCGAACAGCAAGGCCGCGCAAAGCAGCATTGCCCAATTTTGCGAAATCGAAGCCTCGGACGTTCTGCCTCAGGCTTACGGCAAGCCCGTTACCCCTCTGCTCGACACCGTGAAATGGCCACAAGACCTGCGCCAGCTGAAACAGGAGCAGCTACAGCAACTGGCCGATGAACTGCGCGCCGAAACCATAGACGCGGTTTCCGTCACCGGCGGCCATCTTGGCGCGGGCTTGGGCGTGGTGGAATTGACTGTAGCCCTCCATTATGTGTTCGACACGCCCAACGACATCCTGATCTGGGACGTGGGGCATCAGGCGTATCCCCATAAAATACTGACCGGTCGCCGCGATCGCATTCGCACGTTAAGAACGGGCGGCGGCCTGTCGGGCTTCACCAAGCGTTCGGAAAGCAAATACGATCCCTTCGGCGCGGCGCACAGCTCGACCTCGATCTCAGCCGGTTTGGGCTTCGCCATCGGGCGCGATTTCCGGCGCGGCAAGAACAGCGTCATCGCCATCATCGGCGACGGCTCCATCAGCGCGGGCATGGCCTACGAGGCGTTGAACAACGCCGGAGCCTCCAACTCCCGCCTTATCGTCATATTGAACGACAACGACATGTCCATCGCGCCGCCGACCGGAGCGATGAGCGCGTATCTTTCGCGCATCGTGTCGTCCAAGGAATATCGCGGCCTGCGCCACATCGCCAAGGAATTCGCCAACCTCTTCCCCCGTCCGTTGAAGGAAGCCGCCCGCAAGGCCGAGCATTACGCTCGCGGCATGGTAACGGGCGGCACGCTGTTCGAGGAAATGGGCTTTTACTATGTGGGCCCCATCGACGGCCACAATCTGGATCATCTGGTTCCGGTTCTGGAAAACATCCGCGACGACAAGCAGGGCGGTCCGGTTCTTATCCACGTGGTCACTGAAAAGGGTCACGGCTACGCCCCCGCCGAAAACTCGGCCGACAAGCTGCACGCCGTCGCCAAGTTCAACGTGGTCACCGGCGCGCAAGACAAACCCAAGGCCGCCGCGCCTTCGTACACCAAGGTTTTCGCCCAATCCCTGATAAAGGAGGCCGAACACGACAACCGCGTCGTCGCCATCACGGCGGCCATGCCGTCCGGAACCGGCCTCGATCTGTTCGGCAAGCGTTTCCCCGAACGCATCTTCGACGTCAGCATCGCCGAACAGCACGCGGTGACCTTCGCCGCCGGATTGGCTTGCGAGGGATTCAAGCCGTTCTGCGCCATATATTCGACATTCCTGCAACGCGCCTACGATCAAGTAGTCCACGACGTCGCCATCCAAAAGCTGCCGGTGCGGTTGATGATGGATCGCGCCGGACTGGTGGGCGCGGACGGTTGCACCCATGCCGGAGCGTTCGATTTGGCCTACTTGGGCTGCATACCCAACATGGTGATCATGGCCCCGTCCGACGAGGCGGAATTGTTCCACATGGTGGCGACCGCCTCGGCCATCGACGACGCCCCTTCCGCCGTCCGCTATCCGCGCGGCGACGGCTTGGGATTGCCGTTGCCCGAACGCGGCTCGGTTCTGCCCATCGGCAAGGGGCGGATAATCCGCGAAGGCAGCAAGATAGCCCTGCTCAACCTCGGCACGCGACTGGCAGATTGCCAAAAGGCGGCGGACGATCTGGATGCGCGCGGCCTCAGCACCACCATCGCCGACATGCGCTTCGCCAAGCCGCTGGACATGGACATGATCATGCGGTTGGCCAACAGCCACGAAGTTCTGGTGACGGTGGAAGAAGGCTCCATCGGCGGCTTCGGCAGCCACGTCATCCATCATCTGGCCAATCGCGGCATGATGGACAGGGGTTTGAAAATCCGCGCCATGACGCTGCCTGACGCGTTTCAGGATCAGGACTCTCAGGCCAAGCAATACGACGAGGCCGGACTCTCCGCCCGCCACATCGTCATCCGCGCTTTGGAGGGATTGGGGATAGATGCCGGAACGGCCTCTCTCTCCTCTCCAACGGCGGCGGCCAGAAGATAAAGCGGCATAATTTGGCCAAATTTGCGTTGCTTAATGCGGCGAGGTAGAAGGTGCTGATTTTCGCTTCCTAAGCGAAAAGCCTTGGCAAATTGTGGAGGGAAAATTGCTTTCCAAAAAGTGCCGTCATTGCGAGCCGCCCCTTGGCGGCGAAGCAATCCAGAGACATGGAGCAACGGCACTGGATTGCTTC
>JAYRGC010000045.1:0-13681 GCA_041908065.1 Alphaproteobacteria bacterium
ATAACGGCGGATTATATTGGTTAACGGAACATAAACGAAAATAATTGCTCTAACCCATAGGAGGAAGATATGCTCGCTTTCATAGTTTCCACCGTTCGCAAGGTTTTAGGATTCTTCGCCGTGGCTGATGACGGGTATAAAGTCCAATATGTAGAAGGAACCGCCGGTAGTTACGGCGATATTTACTGCCTTAGTAAAGAAGGCGAGAGGGATGTTTTCGTTTTCGTTAGTTTTGGCGACGACGGGTTTGATCTTTCTCCAAAAGGGGGAACGCATTACGTCAAGCATCTTAAAGTCAGGCCATCACGAACCGGAATGCGCAATCGGGCGAATGTTAGGTATGCGCCTGTTTACGAGTGCAATGGCTTGAAGCCTTTATCTTTTTGCCATCATAAGGCATTAGCCGATTTTTTCACCCGCGATGGGTCAAAATTTAAGCCTTACTATCCTGAAGACACAACGCAACCAGCATCAAGACAAAAAATAGGCGACCACAAATTATGCTATTAGCAGAGTTTGAGATTTCGCCATGTTTTCCGGACGCACAACGCCTGAGGGCATAATCGCTCTTGTCATGGAGGAGATTGATCGCCTTGGCGGATTGGCCAAAGCCTTTCCGAACGATGGGCAAATCCAGCTTTATTCTGGTCCATATAAAAAGTACGAACTGCTTGCCGTGGGCTTAAAAAAGGGAAACGACAAGCGCGCCCTGAAACAAATCAAAGAAGCAGGCTGGAAAGCCAAACGGTTACGCGCCTTCAGGATAGCGGCGGCCGTCATGTCCTCTACCGCGCCTCCCACTACTTCGCCGCCCGCCCGCGCTCCGCGCCTCGCCGGAACCGTGCCGAAACGCCCGACGCCTTGACAAGGTTTGCTCTCAACCGTTTTCCTTCAAAGCCTGTCCGGCGAGATAGAGCGATCCGCAAATAAGAACGCGAAAAGGAAAAGACGGCCTTTCCTGCGCGAGGATGTTCAAAGCTTCGGACAAGCCTGCGGCTGTCTGGGCATTTTCGATCCCGCAGGCGGCGGCAATGGCGGCGAGTTTCGCCTTGGGCTGGGACAACGGCTCGTCGCGAATGTCCACGACGACCATCCTGTCTATATGATCCGACATAGGGCGCAAGAAAGCCGCCGCGTCCTTGTCGGCCAGCATTCCCATCACCACGCCGATCCCAAGCGAGGGATCGCGTCGCCGCCATGACTCCATCTGTGCGGCGATAACCTCTCCGGCGGAATCGTTGTGCCCGCCGTCCAGCCACAGATCCCACCCCGAAGGCAGCAATTCCGCTAAATCGCCGAACTCAAGCCTTTGCATCCGCGCCGGCCATTCGACCTCGGCCATGGCGCGACGGATGGCCGCCGGTTGCACCTTGAACGGCAAAGCCGACAACGCGGCCACAGCCAGACCGGCGTTCCACAACTGATGTTTTCCGACCAACGCCGGAAGAGGAAGAGAAATTTCCGAGTCTCCGGAAACGAATCTGAACCCGCCGTCCGCATCGTCCCCATCCGCCTCGGTTTCCACCCGCCAATCCCGCCCCCCGACCTTCAGCGGGCAACCGATCTCGCGGGCGCGGAATTCCAAAACGTCCAATGCTTCGGACGATGGTTGCGGCGCGGAAAAGCAGGGAACTCCGCGCCGCATTATTCCGGCTTTTTCCGTCGCTATTTCCGCCATTTTTTCGCCGAGATAGTGGCAATGGTCGTAGGACAGCCGCGATATGACCGCCGCCGCCTTGTTGCGCTCTATGACGTTGGTGGCGTCGAGCCTGCCGCCCAACCCCACCTCTATCACCGCCACGTCGGCGGGGTTGTCGGCGAACGCCTTAAAGGCGGCGACGGTGGCGGCCTCAAACTCGCTGATCGCGGCAGAATCGCCAAGCCTCGCGCAATCGTCCAACAATTCGGCCAGATAATCGTCGCTTATCAATTGTCCTGCCACGCGAATGCGCTCGTTGAAACGCACCAGATGGGGCGAGGTATAGACGTGAACGCGCCGCCCCGCCGCCTCGCAAGCGGCGCGGATAAAGGCGCAGGTAGAGCCCTTGCCGTTAGTGCCCGCGACATGCACGACCGCTGGCAGGCTATCTTGGGGATTGCCCAGCCGCGCCAAAAGCTCGAGATATTGCCTACTGATGGCTAAGGTAACCGTGCGGTCCAAATTGCGGCGGAATCGGGACATATCGATCATGGCCGATCCGGACTCGCGCTTATCCCCCGTCATTCAACGCGCTCCTTGCCTAGAATGCGCCCGAAGAAAAAGAAAAACAGCCGCCGCGCCGACGGCAGCGAGGTTTCGCGAACCGCGATTTTAACGTGGCGTGGAGCGACGGTGGCCGAGCCTTCGGCGTAAGCGGCCATCAACGCCTTGTCGGCCAACAGATTTACCACCCTCGGCACGCCGCGGCTGGATTTAGCTATGCCCGCCAAGGCCGAGGCCGAGAAAATCTCCCGCCGCGCGTCCGCTCGGGAACATCTATCCATCCGAAACCGCACATAATCGGCGGTGGCATCGCGGGCGAGGCAGCGAGTGGCGAAGGAATAGCTGAATCGTTGCGACAGTTGCCTCAACTCGTGTCGCGCCAACAATCCGTCCAGCTCCGGCTGGCCGAACAAAACTATCTGCATCAGCTTGGCGGTGTCGGTTTCAAGATTAGACAGCAGGCGCGTCGCCTCCAGCCCTCCGACGCCCAAGGCCTGCGCCTCGTCCACGATCAGCAGATTGCGCCGCCCCTTGGCGTGTTGCTTGATGAGAAAATCCCGCAATTCCCGCTCGCCGCCCGAAGCCGCCGCGACCTTGACACCAAACTCGCGCGCCACCGCCGCAGGCAGCTTCGACACGTCTTGAGCTGCGGGCGCGCTGAAATAAGCGGTATTAACCGGATGTTCCTTCAGCTTGTCGAGCAAACGGCGGCACAACACCGTCTTTCCGGTTCCGACCTCGCCCACCACCTTGAGCATCCCGTCCCCGCGCATGACGGCAAATTCCAAAGCCGCCAAGGTCGCCAAAGCGGTGTCGGCGGGATAGAACAGTTTGCCGTTCGGCGTAAGACCGAACGGATAGTCCTCTAGCCCGAAATGTTCCAGAAACGGCATTGATAACGCCCTATAGTCATGCGACGCGGCGAGACACACTGGCACAACGCCCCGATAAACTCCACAACGGCGAGAGGGCGAATCGCCTCTTGAAAACATGGTAAATCGGGAGAACTCCTCCGAATGTCATATGAATTTTTGTAATTTTATTTCTCCAAAGCCAAATAAAAAATCCTATCAGCCTCACCCCCCAGAAAGCAGATAATTAATAATTATCATTTGGTTAACCATATAATCCTAGGAAAAACCTAATCCTAATGGTTAACGGACAAACTAATTTCATCGTTGACAGGCCGCTTGGGATTGGCACATGCTCCGCCCCGCTTAGTCGTTTTGGCCTCGTGGCCATTGTCGTTTAAGCATCCGTGTCAACGGTTGGGGTAGTTGGTTTGACAAAAGTTAAACTAGGTCTGGTACGCGCGAACTCCCTTCGTCCAGACCGCATGGCCTCTTTGATTGTTACCGGAGCTTTCCTGATCGGCATCGGAGTCGCCGGACAGAACACTCCCCGTCAATCGGCCCAAGAGACTATATATAACACCGATGCAGTCGCCGAGGCGGTTTCCGCTCCGGCGCAGGCCGTCGGCCAAGCCGTGCGCGAAGTTGCCGTGGACGTGCGCGGCATGGCTTCTCGCGCCTCGGTTCTGCCTTCCAAGCCTGAATTTGTGTCGCGCGAGGTAGAGCTGGGCAGAGGCCAGAGCTTCGCCGCGCTCCTGACCGATGCCGACGTGGATCCCGAAGACGCCCGCGCCGCCGCCGCCGCCTTGGCCAAAACCTACGACGTGCGAAAGATGAAGGCGGGAACGGAAGTCACGCTAAACTTTACCCGTCTCGGCAACGAGGAGACGTTAAGCGGCGCGGCCTTCATGCCCGAAGCGACCAAAGAGGTCGTCATAACTCGTAACGCCCAAGGCGAATTCGACGCCGTGGCCAAGAACACCCCGATCGAACGCCAACGCTTCGCCGTCAGCGCGACGATAAAGGGTTCGTTGCACGAAACCGGCCGCAAGGAAGGGATTCCGCGCTCGGTAATGGCCGCCTTGATCCGCGCTTATTCGCACGCAATCGACTTCCAACGCGACATCCGCGCCGGAGACAAGCTGGAATTGATGTACGACCAGCCGACGGCTAAAGACGGATCTCCGGTCGGACAAGGCGTCATCATATACGCTTCGATAAATGTCGGCGGCAAAGCCATGCCGCTGTACCGCGTCACTTTCGCGGACGGCAGCGTCGATTATCTGGACGAGCAGGGAAAGAGCGTCAAACGCGCCCTCCTCCGCACTCCTATCGACGGGGCTAGGCCTACTTCCGGTTTCGGCATGAGAATGCACCCGTTGCTGGGATTTAATAAAATGCACCAAGGCGTGGATTTCGGCGCGCCTACCGGAACCCCCATATTCGCCGCCGGTTCGGGAACGGTGGTCGAGGTCGGATTCAAGGGCGGGTATGGCCGCTATATCCGCATCCGCCACAACAACCGCACCGAAACCGCGTACGCCCACATGAGCAAGTTCGGACGCAACATGTACCAAGGGGCGCGGGTCAACCAAGGCGATGTCATCGGTTTGGTGGGATCGTCTGGGCGTTCGACCGGCCCGCATCTGCACTTTGAAGTCCGCGTCGACGGCAGTGCTGTCAACCCTAACGGCGTCAACATGCCCACCGGACGCGAATTGTCGGGCAAGGCTTTGGCTCAATTCAAGCAAGGGCAATCCGGCATAATGCGGGAGTTCTCTGGCTTGGTCGGCGATCCTGCCGGAGATAAAACCGCTTCGGTTTCGTTGGCCACGTCGAAGTCTGGCGTGGAATCCTCAGAATCCGCCGAACCTTGATTCTCGGCCATCGCAATACCATCACGACATAGTCGCGTTCGCTCAAGGAACGCGAAGTTTTGGATTCATGAACAAGTGGCGCGGCGGGGACTCCTCTCCCTCTGGGAGAGGATAGTGCGGCTTGGATTTTCGCCTGCGAAAATCCCTAGCCGCGCTTGGTGAGGGTTATCAGGTTGGGTTTGAGCAAGAACCCTCACCAAGGTATTGCCGCGAATTTTCTAAGGCGAAAATTCGGGCAAACCTATCCTCTCCCAGAGGGAGAGGAGGGATTACGGCGCGTTGGCCGCGTAAGTTCCCTTCGACAAGCTCAGGGAACACAGGGGCTGGGAACAGGCATCGGCTTCACGCCATCTCGAAATTTCCCCAGACGGTTTGCACGTCGTCGTTGTCTTCCAGCGCGTCCAGCATGTCTTCCAGCTGTTGGGCGGCGTCGCCTGAGACAGGCACAGGGGTTTTCGGCAACCACGCCAGCTTGGCCGAGGCAGGTTCCTTGAACTTGGCTTCCAGAGCGTCGCGAACAGCCCCGAAACTCTCCACCGCCGTCGTCACGACGTGGGTTTCTGGATTCGATTCCACATTGTCGCCGCCCGCATCGATCACCGCTTCCAGCATGGTGTCGGCGGAAGCCGCAGCGGCGGGATAGACGATCTCTCCCACGCGGGAGAACATGAAGCTGACCGAGTTGGTTTCGCCCAGCGTGCCGCCGCGCTTGGACATTATCGTCCGCAATTCCGAAGCGGTGCGATTGCGGTTGTCCGTCAACGCCTCTATTATCAACGCGCAACCGCCCGGGCCATAGCCTTCGTAACGAACTTCGTCATAGTTGTTTTTATCCCCTGCCCCAGGCTGCGCCGCCTTGATGGCGCGCTCGATGCGCTCGCGCGGCATGTTGCTAACCCTAGCTTCGGCCATGGCCGCCCGCAGGCGCGGATTGGCCGCAGGATCTGGGGAGCCAAGTTTGCAAGAAACCATAATTTCACGAGCCAACTTGTTGAATATCTTCGCCTTCTTGGCGTCGCTGGCTCCCTTTTGGTGCATGATGTTCTTGGAATGCGAATGTCCGGCCATGTTCTCTCTCCGAAGGCGGATTGATATTGCTTCGCCGGACTTATAGCATCTGCGATAATTCGCGCAATATCACAGGCAGGCGAGCAGCCCCCATGCCGGAACTTCCCGAAGTAGAAACCGTTTGCGCCGGATTGGCCAAGGCCTTGACCGGACGCGAGATACTAGGACTTGAAGCGCGGCGGAGCGGCCTGCGCGCGCCCTTTCCCAAAGATCTCGCCACAAGGATAATCGGCCACAAGGTCGTCATGGTTCGCCGCCGCGCCAAATACATAATCATGGAACTGGACGGCGGCGAGGCCTTGATAATGCATCTGGGCATGTCGGGACGGCTGGTGATTGGCGACGCCGACGCCGCAAACGCCAAGCACGATCATCTGATATTCCGCTTCGCGGGCAAAAAGCCCGATGCGCTGAGATTTAACGATCCGCGCCGTTTCGGCCTGTGTTGCCTCGCCCCGCCGGAGGGGGCGGAACATCACGAAGCCCTGCGCGATTTGGGACCGGAGCCTTTGGGAGACGGGTTCACACCCAAGGCATTGAGGGAAAAGCTGCAAGGACGCCGAACGCCGATAAAACTCGCGCTGTTGGATCAAACCGTCGTGGCCGGCATCGGCAATATCTACGCTTGCGAGGCCTTGTTTTACGCCGGAATAAGCCCGTTGCGCGCCGCCGAGGATTGCGACGCCGAAATGCTTAAGAGGCTGGTTCCGGCGATCCGCAAGGTCTTGCAGTCGTCCATCAAGGCCGGAGGCTCCAGCCTGCGCGACTATGTGCAGGCGGACGGAAAATCAGGTTCCTTCCAAAAAAGTTTCGCCGTATATGATCGCGAGGGGGAAGAGTGCAAGAATTGCGACTGCAATGTAGGAAAAACCGGCGGCGTCAAGCGCGTGACCCAAGGAGGAAGATCCACCTTTTATTGTCCAAGGAAACAAAAATAACTGCCTCTTACGCAAAACGGGTGGGTATTACCTCCCAAAAAGAGCCGTCATTTGCGAAGTTACGGCCAAAGGCCGTCATTGCGAGCCGCCCCTTGGCGGCGAAGCAATCCAGAGTCATGGAGCAACGGCACTGGATTGCTTCGCCGCCCGACAGCGTTAACGCTGTCCAAACTAAAGGTGTGGCGGCTCGCAATGACGGCTCTTTGGCTGTAGACTCAACAACGACAGTGCTTGCTGCTGCGTTTGGACACAAAATTACCCAGCAATTTTGCGTAAGAACCAAACAACTTTTCGGCTGAAAGCGGAGTATCAAATGGAAACTTGTTTCAAGCGATTGCTGCGCGGTGGGCAAATGGCGTCGGCTATGGCGATAATGGCCATTGCCGCGGTCATGGCGTTAGGGCTTCCGGCATCCGCTAAAGCCAGCCAACCGACTCAACCCAATCCCACGGCGACGTTGCGGATACTGGACAAGATAACAGCCCGCGTCGAGGAAATGGACGTGAAGACCGCCGCGCCGTTCAAGTTCGGCAATCTGGTCATAACCGTTCAGGCCTGCGTGTCCACCTTGCCGGAAGAGACTCCGGAATCCGCCGCCTTCATAGACGCCGAGGAATTGAAGCCCGGGGAAAACGGGGTTCCCGTCTTTCGCGGCTGGACGTTCGCCTCCAGCCCCGCGCTTTCGGCCATCGAGCATCCGGTGTACGACTTATGGTTAATCGGCTGCAAGCAGTGAAACTACGCCTATGGGCTTTGCCGCCCCCTCTATCGTAGTTGTTAAATTAACCCCTCTCGTGGTAAGCGTATCCGGCTCCGTTGTTGGGTTTAGGGGGAAAGTTAAGTGTCAAAAGTCGTAGTCGTCGAATCTCCGGCCAAGGCCAAGACCATTAACAAGTATCTTGGCGGCGGGTACACCGTTTTGGCTTCCTTCGGGCATATCCGCGATTTGCCGCCCAAGGACGGCTCGGTGCGCCCCGACGACGATTTTTCCATGGATTGGGAGCTAAGCGAACGCTCCAGCAAGCCAGTGAACGAAATCGTCAAGGCCTCCAAAGGGGCTGACGCCATATACCTCGCCTCCGACCCTGATCGCGAGGGAGAGGCCATCGCGTGGCATGTGCAGGAGGTTCTTCGCGCCCGCAAAGACCTGAAATCAGTTCCCATGTACCGCGTCACCTTCAACGAAATCACCAAAAACGCGGTGCGAGACGCCATGGCCAACCCGCGCGAGATCGACGGCAGTTTGGTTGACGCCTATATGGCGCGTCGCGCCTTGGATTATCTTGTGGGCTTTTCCCTCTCGCCGGTATTGTGGCGCAAGCTAAAAGGCGCGAAATCGGCGGGGCGGGTGCAATCCGTGGCCTTGCGCCTCATTTGCGAACGCGAGTCGGAGATCGAAAAATTCCGCGCTCAAGAATTCTGGAGCATCGAAGGCATCTTCCGCTCCGCTTCGGGCGAAACCATCGTCGCGCGGCTGACACACCTCAACGGCCAGAAATTGGACAAGTTCGCCCTGAAAACCGAGGCCGAAGCCCGCGCTGCCGTGGCCGCATTAGAAAAGCTGGACTGGAGCATCGCGGCGGTCGAGCGCAAGCAGGTCAAGCGGCATCCCTACCCGCCCTTCACCACATCCACCTTGCAGCAGGCGGCTTCAAGACGGCTAGGCATGGGGGCGACGCGCACCATGCGAACGGCGCAAAGCCTTTACGAAGGCGTGGACATCGGCGGCGAAACCGTCGGTCTTATCACCTATATGCGTACCGACGGAGTGACGCTGTCGGGCGAGGCCATAGCCGGCGCGCGCGCCATGATCGGCAAGGAATACGGGGCGCAATACCTGCCGGAGCAGGCGCGGCAATACAAGACCGCCGCCAAGAACGCGCAAGAAGCCCACGAAGCCATCCGCCCCACCGATATGGGCAGAAGGCCGGAACATGTGGCCAAGTATTTGGACGATGCCGGATTGAAGCTCTACACCTTGATCTGGCAACGCGCCATCGCCTCGCAGATGGCAACCGCGCTTCTGGATCAGGTGGCGGTCGACATAGCCTCCGACCCGCAACGGGCGGTCTTTCGCGCCAGCGGATCTGTGGTGGCGTTCGATGGCTGGCTGCGCGTATATCAGGAGGATCAGGCCGAGGATAAATCCTCTGACGGCGACGATGCCTCATCGTCCCGCCTGCCGCAAGTCAAAGAGGGCGACAAGCTGAAAAAGCAAGAAACCAAGCCCGAACAGCATTTCACCCAGCCGCCGCCGCGCTACAGCGAAGCCAGTCTGGTCAAGCGGCTGGAGGAATTGGGCATAGGCCGCCCTTCCACCTACGCCAGCATCATGCAAGTGCTTCAGGATCGCGAATATGTGCGTCTCGACAAACGCCGCTTCGTGCCGGAAGATCGCGGGCGGCTGGTCACGGCGTTCCTAGAAAATTTCTTCCGCCATTACGTCGAATACGACTTCACCGCGGATTTAGAGGAAAAACTGGACGAGGTATCCGGCGGGCGGCTCGACTGGAAAAAGGTCATGCGCGACTTCTGGAAGGATTTTTCCGCCGCCGTCGGCGACGCCGGAGGGCTGAAGGTCTCGGATGTCATCGACCGCCTCGACGAAGCGATGGGGCCGCATTTCTTCCCGCCGCGCGAGGACGGCTCGGATCCGCGCAAATGCCTGATGTGCGCCGATGGCCGCATGGGAATTAAAATCGGCAAGTTCGGCGCGTTCATAGGCTGTTCCAACTATCCGGAATGCCGCAACACCATGCCGCTGGCGATGGGGAGCGGCGGCGACGGAGAGGGCGGCGGCGACCAGCAACGCATCCCGCCGCGCCCGCTCGGCGACGATCCGGCGACGGGGCTGCCGGTGACGGTGCGCGTCGGACCTTATGGGGCGTACGCTCAATTGGGACCTGCCTTGGAACCTCCGGCTGCCGACGCAAAAAAGGAACCATCTGAAGAACCAGAGGCGGAAGAAGGAACCAAGGGCAAGAAGAAAGCCGCAAAGCCCAAGAAGAAAAAGAAGGAGGCGGCGGAAAAGCCCAAGCGCGTCTCTCTGCCCAAGGGAATGGACGCGAACGCGATCGATTTGGACGTAGCGTTGCGCCTTTTGGCTTTGCCGCGAGAGGTAGGAGCGCATCCGGAATCGGGGGAAATGATAACGGCGGGCATTGGGCGTTTCGGCTCGTACCTGAAAATGGGCAGCCGCTATAAAAACCTGACCGACGGCGACGACGTGCTTAGCGTGGGATTAAACCGCGCCGTAACGCTTTTGGCCGAACCCAACAAGGGACGGGCTGGCGGCGGCGCGCCTGCGGGAAGGCTTTTGGGCGAGCATCCCCAAGACGGGGGGGCGATAACGGTGCAATCAGGCCGCTTCGGCCCCTATGTCAAATGGGGAAAGGTGAACGCCACCATCACCAAGGACATATCGCCGGACGAAATAACCGTCGCTCAGGCCGTGGAGCTTTTGGCCGCCCGCGTCGCCAAGATGGCCGAAGGCGGAGGCGGGAAGAAGTTCACGCGGCGCAAAAAGGCCTAGCCCATGCCGGATCTCTCGCTCGGACTGGTGGGAGTAGGCTCGTTCGGAGAACTGGCCTTAGCCCACCTTTCCCCGTTCTTCAAAATAACGCTGCACGATCCGCATCGGGATCTGCGGGAATTGGCGGGGAAATACGGCGCGAAAATCGGCGAATTGAAAGACGCGGCAGCCTGCGACGTCGTGGTCTTGGCCGTTCCGGTGCAAAGGATGCAGGAGGTTTTAGAAAGCCTCGCGCCTCTGTTAAAGCAGGGCGCGCTGGTGATCGACGTGGCCTCGGTCAAGGTCAAGCCCGCCGAGCTGATGAAGAGCCTCCTGCCGACAAGCGTTAAGGTAATCGCCGCGCATCCGTTGTTCGGTCCCCAAAGCGGCAAGAACGGCATCGCCGGACTTAATATCGTGATCTGCCCGATACGGGGCGACGATTTCAAGGCGGTGCGCCGATTTTGCCGAAAACAGCTGGGGTTGCGGGTTTTTATCTCCACTCCGGAAGAACATGATCGGGAAATGGCGGCGGTGCAGGGACTGACGCATCTGTTATCAAGGGCTGTTCGGGATCTCAAATTGCCGGAATATCGCTTCGTCACGAAAACTTATGCGCTGATGCAGGAAATGGTGGCGATGGTAGGCAACGATTCCGACGAACTGTTTCAGGCCATAGAGTGCGAAAATCCCTACGCCGCCGCCGTGAAATCGGCCTTCTTCGCGGCCATCAAGAAGATGGAAGAGAAATAGCCAACTCTTTTTAGGGCATTTCAGTCTCTTGCCCCAAACGGGTGGATAACTCGTTTGGCCGCCAATAGCAGCAGAAATCATCGTCATTTGCGAGGTCTACGGCCAAAGGCCGTCATTGTTAGGTCTACGGCCAAAGGCCGTCATTGCGAGCGGCCTTCTTCAGGCCGCGAAGCAATCCAGTGCCGTCGCTCCATGACTCTGGATTGCTTCGCCGCCCGACAGCGTTAACGCTGTCCAAACTAAAGGTGTGGCGGCTCGCAATGACGGCCTTTGGCCGTAGACTGCGCAAATGACACGCTATCTTTGGCCGCATCTATCCGTTTAGGGAGATGCTCTAATCTAAATCCTTCGATACTTCGGGCGCGTTGAGAATGCGGTTGATGTTCTGGGCATAGTCGAAACTGTTGTCCTGCTTGAAGTTCAGCTTCGGCATATAACGCAGCCGGACGGCCGACGAAAGCTCCTTGCGGAAAAAACCCGATATTTCGTTCATGGATTTGATCGCTTTTCTAGCGTCGCCTTCCCCGCGCACGACCACGAAAGCAGTGGCGTTTTTCAGATCCGGACTGACCTGCACCTCGGTCACCGTCACGAACTCCGGCGGCTTGGAGCCTTCCGGCCACGGAACGTCGCCGCGCAGAAGTATCTCGGCCAAGGCGTGGCGAAGCTCCTCCCCCACCATTAATTGCCGCTGCGATCTCATTTTTCTCTCCTATGGTTCTCGTTCAAGGCCTGTCCAGCGAATAAGAATTGCGGTTGTCGGTATAGACCACGGCATCATCGGCATAAGGCGCGTCGAAGTAAACATAAAGCACGTTGCGATTTTGAACGTCGTCCAAGGATTTTTCCCATGGATCGAAGTCGCCGATTATCTGTCTGGTGTAAGACGGGAAAACGGAAGCGAAGGTGTTGTTGTACCGCGCCGAAAACTTGTCGCGAGGGCTTGGCATCGCCACGGCGTTGGCCACCACTATTCCCCCGGGCTTCAGGCGTTTCTTCACCGCCGCGAAAAACTCCCGCGTCACGCATTCCATGGGTATGGATATGCGCATGGTGTAAACGTCGACCACTATCAGGTCGTATTTCCCCTTGTCGGCGTTCAAAAACGCCCGCGCCGAGGCGGGAAAAAACCTTTTATTGGGCGGAAGTTTTTGCTTCAGGAAACTTTCCTCCGCCACTTCCCGCAAGGCTTCGTCTATGTCGACGAAAGCGTAGTTGTTGAAAAGATCCTCCTTGCCGATCGTGAACCCTCCCGCGCCGATGACCAGAACGTCCTTGGGCGCGGACGCGCCGGACGGCTTGGCTATGGGTTCTATGAATGTGCGGTTGATGTACTTGACGTATTCGAACTGAATGTTCGGATCCTCGCTTAGCTTGGAGGAAGGCGAGCGGTTGACCAGCATTATGCGCGACCTCTGTTCCGGCAGCTCGAGTATCTGGACGCGATTATAGGCGTTGTCGGCCACCACTTGACCTATCTGCATCATTTTCTCGCTGTTGAACAGCAAGGTGAAAGCCACGATCGCCGCTCCCACTAACAAGCTGTCCTTTTGTCCGCGCCATCCCATCATCAGGCACAGAAGGAACAAGAGGGAGATAGTGATGGAAATCGTGTTGTTCACCCCCAGAAAAGTCATCAACACTATGGTCGAGAATATGGAGCCGAGAAACGCTCCGATAGTGGAAAAGAACAACATGCGTCCGGTTATCTCGCTTATCCGCCGGCGGGAAAAGCAATTGCTGACCAAGGGAACCGTCTGCCCCAGCAAAAACATCGGAGGCACGACGAAAACGGCGACGTAAAACAGGGTTTGCAGCAAACGGTGGGTTATGCCGGATTCCTGCATCTGGAAAAAATATATCTCCAACAACGGCGAAGGCAGACCCAACCCCAAAAACGCCATCGCCGAAACCACGTTGCGGACAAGGGTGCGGCGGATGGAGAATGTCGTTTGCCTGCCGCCGTTTCTTTGACGGGCGCGGCGACGGCGCGACAACAGGCTGCCGCCGAAATAATAGCCTACCGCCAACGGCATCAGCACGCCGCCGATGATGATGGAGGTGGTTTCTATGCCGCTACCGACGAAAGGAACCAGCTGCCGTATGGCCAGCAGCTCGCAAGCGAGAACGGCATAGCCTTCAATCGCGATGGCCGAGAAAAGCAATCTGGTTTTCGAGAGCATGGTCAAAATAAGCCACAAGCTGCGCCAACTCGGACGCTTTCCAAAACTTCATTATGTCCGAAAATCCTGTATATCAAAATCCTATCGGGTTAGATACGGGAACGACGGCAATACAGCGCGCGAAATGAGAGCCAGAAAAAGGCTCTTACGCAAAACGGAGCGAGGTATACAGCCAAAGGCTGTCATGCGCGGTTACAGCCAAAGGCTGTCATTGCGAGCCGCCCCCGGGCGGCGGACGCCAACACCGGCGGGGGTGCCGGGGGCCAGGGTTGGGGGGCCCGCCCCGGGGGGCGCGCC
>JAYRGC010000046.1:0-27544 GCA_041908065.1 Alphaproteobacteria bacterium
GCTTTTGGGCATTTTGTGCTGGGGTTGTTGTATTAACCCCGCACCTTGCGCCGGTGGAGTTCCTCCCCCAACGACGGGGGTGGAACTCCACCGTCGCAAGCGGCAAGAGAAGCTCACCGACCTAAACGGAATGAGGAGAAAGGGGAGGCGATGGCGAACAATTCTCCGGCGGCGGCTTTGTTGCGGGGGCTGATATTCGTCTATCGCCACAGCCTGTCTTTTTTCATGGGGCGGAATTGCCGTTTCCTGCCCACTTGCTCGGAATACGCCGACGAGGCGATAAGACTCCACGGAGCTTGGAAGGGCGGCATTCTGGCTGCCAAGCGGATATATCGCTGCCATCCTTGGGGCGGACACGGGTACGATCCGGTTCCGGATCCCGAACGGAAAAATGGCAGGTGACAACGGTACGGCTTGTCGATATAGAGCCTATGGCGGGATTTAAACACGGCTAGGGAACATGAATAACAGCAATAACAACTTCATCGTCGCGGTGGTCTTGTCGCTGCTGGTTCTGACGGGATTCCATTATTTCTACGAAAAGCCGCGGTTGGAGACGGCGCGCCAACAGCAGGCCGCCGCCCAAGCCAAGCTCCAGAAAAGCCAAGCCTCGGCGGCGAAGATCGCCGTTCCCGAGGTTTCGGAAAAGACGAGGGAACGCGGCGAGATAATCGCTTCAGGCAACCGCGTCAGAATCGAAACTTCCGAACTGCGCGGATCGATAAACCTGAAGGGCGGGCGCGTGGACGATCTGTCCCTGCTCAATTACCGCGAGGGCACGGAAAAGGATTCCTCCGCGATAGTGCTGCTTTCCCCGTCCGGTTCCGCCGCGCCGCATTCGGCCTATTACGCCGAGACGGGTTGGCTGGGAGAAGAGGGATTGTCTGCTCCGGATTCCGAGGCGGTATGGCAGGCCGACGGAAACGTTCTTGCGGTAGGAAAGCCGGTTAAGCTGTCGTGGAACAACGGCAAGGGTTTGGTTTTCGAGCGGTCGATCGCCGTCGACGACCGTTTCATGTTCACCATCACCGATCGCGTTAGGAACTCCGGAAAAGAAACAGCTACGCTCTATCCGTTCGGTCTGGTGTCTCGCCACGGCAAGCCGCACACCAGCGACATATACATAATGCACGAAGGCCCCATAGGCGTCGCCGACGGCAAGCTGGCGGAGCATAAGTATGACGACGTCGTGGACGAAGGTAAAATAACATCCTCCAGCACCGGAGGATGGACGGGAATAAACGACAAATATTGGCTGGTGGCTTTGATTCCCGCTCAGGACGAAAGAGTGGCGTTGACGTTTTCCCATTCCCCTAAAGCCTCCGATCCCGATCCCGAACACGGCGTTTTCCAAAGCGACTTTCGCGGTTCGGCAGTCGGACTGTCCGCTGGAGCCATGGTCGAACGCTCCACTTTGCTGTTCGTTGGCGCGAAGAATCTGAGCGCGTTGGACGAGTACGAGGCGCGTTACGGCATACCGCTTTTCGATCACGCCATAGATTTCGGGTGGTTTTACTTTTTGACCAAGCCGTTCCTTTACCTTTTGGATAACATGGGCGGTTGGTTCGGCAATTTCGGGTTGGCGATATTGGCTTTCACCGTTTTGCTCAAGCTGGCCACCTTTCCGCTTTCCATGAAGTCCTATCGCTCGATGGCTCGATTGAAGGCGTTGCAGCCGGAAATCCAACAGCTTCAGGAACGCTATAAGGACGATCGCGCCAAAGCCAGCATGGAGATGATGGAGCTGTATCGCCGCGAAAAGGTCAATCCCATGTCGGGGTGCTTTCCGGTGCTGGTGCAAATCCCCATATTCTTCGCGTTGTACAAGGTTCTTTATGTCGGCATCGAAATGCGCCACGCGCCGTTTTACGGCTGGATACGGGATTTATCCGCTGCCGATCCGACCTCGGTTTTCACGCTGTTCGGGCTGCTTCCTAATTGGCCTTTGATCCCGCACATGGGGGTTTGGCCGCTGTTGATGGGCATCAGCATGTTTTTGCAGCAAAAACTCTCGCCGCAGCCCGCCGACAAGATGCAGGCTCGGATGTTCATGATTTTGCCGATAATGTTCACATTTATGCTGGCCAGCATGCCCGCCGGACTGGTGATTTACTGGACGTGGAGCAACGTCCTCGGCATCGCCCAACAGTGGTATATCATGCGAAAGATGGGTGGGAAGCCCCCCGTGGCGGCTAAAACGTAGCAGGCGGCGGCTTACCAAAAATCGTAAACAACCTGTTAATTTTTCCCTTGCGCTATGTTCCGCCTTGGGGCATATTCCGCCGACAATTCGATTTGCGATTGGCAGCTCCGCTTGCGCCGTCGTGGGATTAATAGCCCACGATGCGTTGTGGTGTTGCTTGTTTTTGTTGCCGTTGTTTGTCGTTTTTTAGATTAAGAACCTGTCTGAACAATCGGGCGCGCCGCGATATTTTCACGTTGCGCGCTGCTGCTTGAAAGGGGATTTAGCATGGCTCAAGGCATGGCGATGGTTTCGGCGAACAAGGGATTTACTGAGCGTAAAAGAATCCGGAAAAGTTTTGGACGCATCTCGGAAGTGGCCGAGATGCCGAATCTCATCGGAGTGCAAAGGCATTCCTACGCGTCATTGTTGCAGATGGACGTGCCCCCCGAAAAACGCCAGCGCGTGGGACTGCAAGAAGTTTTCCTGTCGACCTTCCCTATCAAGGATTTCTCCGAACGCGCCATTTTGGACTTCGTTTCCTACGAGCTTGAAGCTCCCAAGTACGACGTCGAGGAATGCCAGCAGCGCGGCATGACTTTCGCCGCTCCGCTCAAGGTGACGTTGCGCCTGACGGTGTTCGACATCGACGAAACCACCGGCGTGCGCTCGATCCGCGACATCAAGGAACAGGACGTTTATCTCGGCGACATGCCGTTGATGACGGCTAACGGCACGTTCATCATCAACGGAACCGAGCGCGTCATCGTCAGCCAGATGCATCGCAGCCCGGGCGTGTTTTTCGATCACGACAAGGGCAAGACCCATTCTTCGGGCAAGTACCTTTTTGCCGCTCGCGTCATACCCTATCGCGGCTCGTGGCTGGATTTCGAATTCGACGCCAAGGATATCGTGTACGTTCGCATCGATCGCCGCCGCAAGCTGCCGGTAACGACTTTGCTGTACGCCTTGGATTCCGCCGAGACGGAAAAGGCGCGGGCCAAGCGCGCCAAGGACGGCAAGCCGCTTCCGGCAGCCGAGGCGCAGGGCATGTCGAAGGAGGAAATTCTTTCCTCGTTCTATGAAACGGTTTGCTACAAGCGGACGAAGGAGGGGTGGGTTGCCCCTCTGAACGTCGAACGCTTGAAGGGACAGCGGGTATCCGCCGCCATAGTCGACGCCCGCACCGGCAAGGTGGTCGTCGAAGCCAACGCCAAGGTGACGGCGCGCACCATCTCCAAGCTGGCGGAAAGCGGCGTTAGAGAGGTTTTGATCAGCGTCGAGGAGATGCAGGGCAAGTTCTTCGCCGCCGACATGATCGACGAGAAGAACGGCTTGGTCATGTTCGAGGCCGGAGACGAGATAACCGCCGAAGCTTTGGAGCAGATCGAGAAGGCGGGAATTAAGGAACTGCGCGTTCTCGACATCGATCACGTTAATATCGGCCCCTATATCCGCAACACCATGGCAGCCGATCGCAATTCCGCGCGCGAAGACGCGTTGATGGACATCTATCGCGTCATGCGTCCGGGCGAGCCGCCGACCGTCGAATCCGCCGAAGCCATGTTCCACGGGATGTTCTTTGATCTGGAGAGGTACGACCTGTCGCCTGTCGGGCGCGTCAAGATGAACTCGCGCTTGGGGTTCAAGACCGACGATCAGCTGCGCGTGTTGCGTAAAGAGGACATAATTCGCACGGTTCGCATTTTGTGCGATCTCAAGGACGGTCGCGGCGAGACCGACGACATCGATCATTTAGGCAACCGCCGCGTGCGCTCGGTCGGCGAGTTGATGGAAAACCAGTACCGCATCGGATTGCTGCGGATGGAACGCGCCATCCGCGAGCGCATGGGGTCGATCGAGATCGACACCGTGATGCCGCACGATCTGATCAATGCCAAGCCGGCCGCCGCCGCGGTGCGCGAGTTCTTCGGCTCCTCGCAGTTGAGCCAGTTCATGGATCAGACCAATCCGCTCAGCGAGATAACTCATAAACGCCGCGTTTCGGCCTTGGGGCCGGGCGGGCTTACCCGCGAACGCGCCGGATTCGAAGTGCGCGACGTGCATCCTACCCATTATGGACGTATCTGCCCGATCGAGACGCCGGAAGGTCCGAACATCGGACTTATCAGCTCGTTGGCCACCTACGCCCGCATCAACCAATACGGCTTCATCGAAAGCCCGTACCGCCGCGTCAAGGGCGGCAAGGTGACGACGGAGGTCGTTTATCTGTCGGCGATGGAGGAAGGGCAGTACACCATCGCGCAGGCCAACGTCGAGTTGGACAAGTCCGGCCACTTCGTGGGCGAGATTGTCAGCGCGCGCAAGGGCGGCGAGAACCTGATGGCTCCGGTCGAAACCGTGGACTTCATCGACGTTTCTCCCAAGCAGATCGTTTCCGTGGCCGCCGCGCTCATCCCGTTCCTTGAAAACGACGACGCCAACCGCGCCTTGATGGGATCGAACATGCAGCGGCAGGCCGTTCCGCTTTTGCGCAACGACGCTCCGTTGGTCGGAACCGGCATGGAAGCCGCTGTGGCGCGGGATTCCGGTGTGGCGATTTCGGCGCGGCGTTCCGGCGTCATCGACCAAGTCGACGCGACGCGCATAGTGGTGCGCGCCACCGAGGAGACGGATCCTTCGGCCCCGGGCGTGGACATCTACAATCTGCTGAAGTTCCAGCGTTCGAACCAAAGCACTTGCATCACCCAGCGTCCGTTGGTCAAGGTGGGCGACGTGGTTAGAAACGGCGACATCATCGCCGACGGCCCGTCGACGCAATTGGGCGAACTGGCTTTGGGGCGCAACGTGCTTTGCGCCTTCATGCCGTGGAATGGATATAACTTCGAAGACTCCATCCTGATTTCCGAACGCATCGTCAGCGAGGACGTGTTCACCTCGATCCATATCGAGGAGTTCGAGGTCATGGCCCGCGACACCAAGCTGGGACAAGAGGAAATCACTCGCGACATTCCCAACGTCGGCGAGGAGATGATGAAGAACCTCGACGAAGCCGGAATCGTCTATATCGGGGCTGAGGTCAACCCGGGCGACATTCTGGTGGGCAAGGTCACGCCCAAGGGCGAAAGCCCGATGACGCCGGAAGAAAAGCTGTTGCGCGCCATTTTCGGCGAAAAGGCCGCCGACGTGCGCGACACTTCGTTGCGCTTGCCCCCGGGCGTTACCGGAACCATCGTCGGAGTGCGGGTGTTCTCGCGGCGCGGCGTCGACAAGGATCAACGCGCCATCGCCATCGAACGCGCCGAGATCGAGCGTTTGGCCAAGGATCGCGACGACGAGCGGGCGATTTTGGAGCGCACGTTCTTCTCGCGCCTGCGCGAGCTGATTTTAGGGCAAAAGGCCGACGCGGGGCCAAAGAACTTCCCCACCGGAAAGGCGATAACCGCCGAGATGCTGGACGAATACACTCGCGGCCAATGGCGGCAGGTCAGCGTCAAGGACGACAAGGTGATGGGGCAGATCGAGGCCATCAGCAAGGTCTTCGACGATCAGGTTACGGCTATCAAGAGCCGCTTCGAAGACAAGGTTTCGAAACTCCAGCGTGGCGACGAATTGCCCCCAGGCGTTATGAAGCTGGTCAAGGTGTTCGTGGCGGTGAAGCGCAAGCTGCAACCCGGCGACAAGATGGCCGGTCGCCACGGCAACAAGGGCGTCGTTTCGCGCATCGTGCCTGTGGAGGACATGCCGCATCTGGAGGACGGGACTCCGGTCGACATCGTGCTCAACCCGTTGGGCGTGCCTAGCCGCATGAACGTCGGGCAAATCCTTGAAACTCACCTTGGGTGGGCTTCGGCCAATCTGGGGCGGCAAGTGGGCAAGATGCTCGACGTTTGGCAGTCTTCTCCGCAGGCGCAGCAAAACCGCAAGGCGGCTTTGGCCGACATTCGCGGCAAGCTCAAGACCGTTTACGGCGAAGATTCCTATAAAAAGGACGTCGCAGAGCTGGGCGACGAGGAGCTGATAGAGCTGGCCTCCAATCTCCGCGCCGGAGTTCCGGTGGCCACTCCGGTGTTCGACGGGGCGAGGGAAGCCGACATCGAAGCCATGCTGGAGTTGGCGGGGTTGAATAAATCGGGACAGGAGCGTCTGATTGACGGGCGCACCGGCGAACCGTTCGATCGCAAGGTGACTGTCGGATATATCTACATCCTCAAGCTGCACCATTTGGTCGACGACAAGATCCATGCTCGTTCCATCGGCCCTTACAGCCTAGTGACGCAGCAACCGTTGGGCGGCAAGGCGCAATTCGGCGGACAGCGTTTCGGAGAAATGGAAGTCTGGGCGTTGGAAGCCTACGGCTCGTCTTACACTTTGCAGGAAATGTTGACGGTGAAGTCCGACGACGTTTCGGGACGCACCAAGGTTTACGAATCCATCGTGCGCGGCGAGGACAATTTCAACTGCGGCGTGCCGGAATCCTTCAACGTGCTGGTCAAGGAGCTGCGCTCGCTTGGCTTGAATGTGGAACTCGACCAGAAGAGGTTGGCGGAAGAGAACGACAATCTGCCTTCCTCCGGCGAAGAAATGGCCGGTTAGTGGCGGTTTTATGCGCGAAAGGCAACGCAAAAACGTCATCCCGACGAAAGTCGGGATCCATGACCCGATGTAGGGGTAAGTGACTCTGGTGGATTTTATGCTTGGTGGCTAGGGGGATGGTTCAGGACATGGATACCGGCTTGCGCCGGTATGACGGTGTTTGCTGATGGTGTAATGCTCGAAAACTGTGCAAGAGGGGAAACGGAACCTATGAACGACTTCATGAACATCTTCAGCCAGCAGAACGCGCCGCAGACTTTCGATCAGATAAAGATTTCGGTGGCTTCTCCCGAGCGCATTCGTTCGTGGTCGTTCGGCGAGATAAAGAAGCCGGAGACCATCAACTACCGCACGTTCAAGCCCGAACGCGACGGCCTGTTCTGCGCCCGCATCTTTGGCCCGATCAAGGACTACGAATGCTTGTGCGGCAAGTACAAGCGCATGAAGTATCGCGGCATCGTTTGCGAAAAGTGCGGCGTCGAAGTCACGCTGCAAAAGGTGCGCCGCGAGCGCATGGGGCATATCGAGTTGGCCGCCCCCGTCGCGCACATATGGTTCATGAAGTCGCTGCCGTCGCGCGTCGGCATGTTGCTGGACATGACGCTCAAGGACATGGAGCGCGTGCTTTACTTCGAAAACTACATTGTGACAGAGCCCGGGTTGACGGCGTTGGAATCCCGACAGCTTTTGACCGAGGAAGGCTATCTTAAGGCGCAGGAGGATTACGGCGAGGATTCCTTCACCGCGCTCATCGGCGCGGAGGCCATCAAGTTCCTGCTGTCCAGCATGGATCTGCATGAGGAAAAGGCCAAGCTGCGCGAGGAAATGCGCGAGACGACATCGGACGCGAAGCGCAAGAAGATCGTCAAACGCCTGAAGTGCATCGAGGCTTTCATCGAATCCGGCGCGCGTCCCGAATGGATGGTGCTGGACGTCGTTCCGGTTATACCGCCGGAGCTGCGTCCGCTGGTTCCTTTGGACGGCGGTCGTTTCGCCACATCGGATTTGAACGATTTGTATCGCCGCGTCATCAACCGCAACAACCGCCTCAAGCGTCTTATCGAGTTGCGCGCGCCCGACATCATCATACGCAACGAAAAGCGCATGTTGCAGGAATCGGTGGACGCGCTGTTCGACAACGGCCGCCGCGGCCGCGTCATCACCGGCGCGAACAAGCGTCCTTTGAAATCGCTGTCCGACATGCTCAAGGGCAAGCAAGGGCGTTTCCGTCAGAACCTTTTGGGCAAGCGCGTCGACTATTCTGGACGCTCGGTCATCGTCGTGGGGCCGGAGTTGAAGCTGCACCAATGCGGCCTGCCCAAGAAGATGGCGTTGGAGCTGTTCAAGCCGTTCATTTACGCCAAGCTGGAGCTTTACGGCATGGCATCGACCATCAAGGCAGCCAAGCGCATGGTGGAGAAGGAGCGTCCGGAGGTTTGGGACATTCTGGAGGAGGTTATCCGCGAGCATCCGGTTTTGCTCAACCGCGCCCCCACGCTCCATCGTCTGGGCATTCAGGCTTTCGAGCCAGTGTTGATCGAGGGCAAGGCCATCCAGCTGCATCCTTTGGTTTGCACCGCGTTTAACGCCGACTTCGACGGCGACCAAATGGCCGTTCACGTGCCGTTGTCGCTGGAAGCTCAGCTGGAAGCCCGCGTGCTGATGATGTCCACCAACAACATCCTCAGTCCGGCTAACGGCAAGCCGATCATCGTTCCTTCGCAGGACATCGTGCTGGGGCTTTATTACATAACCATGATGCGCGAGGGCGAATCGGGCGAGGGCATGGCCTTCTCTAACATGGGCGAGATCGAGCAGGCGTTGTCCGACAAGGTCATCACTTTGCACACCAAGATCAAGGCGCGCTGGCACGGCGTCGACGCCGAAGGCAATCCGCAGACCTCGCGGGTCGAGACGACGGCCGGACGCATGATGCTGGGCGAGATACTGCCACGCCATCCTAACCTTCCGTTCAGCACTATTAATCGCCTGCTGACGAAGAAGGACATAACTGCGGTCATCGACACTGTTTACCGCCATTGCGGCCAGAAGGAGACGGTGATGTTCGCCGATCGCCTGATGGGGTTGGGGTATCGCAACGCCTGCCGCGCCGGAATCTCGTTCGGCAAGGACGATATGGTGATTCCAGCCGCCAAGCAGTCGCTGATCAAAAAGGCTCAGGATCAGGTACGCGAATACGAGCAGCAGTACATGGACGGCCTGATAACTCGCGGCGAAAAATACAACAAGGTGGTAGACGTTTGGTCCACCTGCACCGAGCGCGTCGCCGAGGAAATGATGAAGGGCATATCCGATACCGGAAAAGGCCACATCAATTCCGTGTACATGATGGCTCATTCGGGAGCGCGCGGTTCCGCCGCGCAGATCAAGCAGCTGGCGGGAATGCGCGGCTTGATGGCCAAGCCTTCGGGCGAGATCATCGAGACGCCGATCATTTCCAACTTCAAGGAAGGTCTGTCGGTTCTGGAATACTTCAATTCCACCCACGGCGCGCGCAAGGGATTGGCCGATACCGCGCTTAAGACCGCCAACTCGGGTTACTTGACCCGCCGTTTGGTCGACGTGGCGCAGGATGCGATTATTACCATCGACGATTGCGGAGCGGCGGACGGGTTGACCGTTAAGGCCGTCATCGAAGGCGGCGAAGTGATAGCCCCTCTGTCCGAGCGCATACTGGGACGCACGGCCTCGCACGACGTGACGGATCCGTCCTCGGGCAAGGCGTTGGTAGCAGCAGGGGAGCTGATAAACGAGGCGGCGGTTGACGTTATAGAGCGTTCCGGCATAGACGCCGTCGGAATCCGCTCGCCGTTGACGTGCAAGGCCGAAAACGGCATTTGCGCCAAGTGCTATGGCCGCGATCTGGCCCGCGGGACTCCGGTGAACATCGGCGAAGCGGTGGGGGTAATCGCCGCGCAGTCGATCGGCGAACCCGGAACCCAGCTGACCATGCGTACCTTCCACATCGGCGGCGCGGCGCAACGCGGAGCCGAGCAGAACTCGGTGGAGGCGGCGTTCGATTCCAAGCTGAAGATCCGCAACCGCGCCGTCGTCACCAACAGCGAAGGCCGCATGATCGTGATGAGCCGCAACTGCGAATTGGTGTTGACGGACGACAAGGGGCGCGAACGCGCTCGCCACCGCATTCCTTACGGCGCGAGACTGCTTGCCGACGAGGGGGCGGCTATCGGCAAGGGGCAGAAGCTGGCCGAATGGGATCCCTATACCCTGCCGGTCATTACCGACCGCGAGGGCGTCGTGCATTTCGCCGACCTTATCGAAGGGCAATCGGTGCGCGAGGTGGTGGACGAGGCCACGGGGCTGTCTTCGAAGAAGGTCATCGATTTCCGTCAACAGGCGCGCGCCGCCGAATTGCGTCCGCGCATCATGTTGCACGACGAGAGCGGCAACCAGATCCTGCTGTCGAACGGCATGGAAGCCAGATACTTCCTGTCGGTGGACGCCATTCTTAATGTCGAGAACGGGGCGAAGGTTCGCGCCGGAGACGTGTTGGCGCGCATTCCCCGCGAAGGTTCCAAGACCCGCGACATCACCGGAGGTCTGCCGCGCGTGGCCGAGCTGTTCGAAGCTCGCCGTCCGAAGGAGTTCGCCATCATCTCTGATGTCGACGGCCGAGTGGAGTTCGGCAAGGACTACAAAGCTAAGCGTCGCATCATCGTTCGCCCCAACGACGAGAGTCTGGAGCCTCGGGAGTATTTGATACCCAAGGGCAAGCACATCGCGGTGCAGGAAGGCGACAACGTGTCGCGAGGGGATTTGCTGATAGACGGCAGTCCGGTTCCGCACGACATTCTGGCGGTGTTGGGCGTGGAGGCGTTGGCCGAGTATCTCATCAACGAGATACAGGAGGTCTATCGTCTGCAAGGCGTGAAGATAAACGACAAGCATATTGAAGTCATCTCGCGCCAGATGCTGCAAAAAGTCGAGATTACCGATGCTGGAGACACCACTTTCTTGATGGGCGAACAGGTGGATCGCGCCGAGTTCGTTGCCGTCAACGAAAAGGCGGTGTTGGAGACCTTGCGTCCGGCGCAATGCCGTCCGGTTTTGCAAGGCATCACCAAGGCCAGCTTGCAGACCCGCTCGTTCATTTCGGCGGCTTCGTTCCAAGAAACCACTCGCGTTCTCACCGAAGCCGCAGTGGCTGGCAAGGTGGATACGCTGGACGGGTTGAAGGAAAACGTCATCGTCGGACGCTTGGTTCCGGTAGGCACGGGATCGGTCGTCAATCGTCTGCGCCGCATCGCGGCGGAGCGCGACGCCGCAGCTTACAAGCAGGATGCGGAAAAAGCGGCGGAGCAACAGCGCGTCGTCGCCAACAGCCAAGCGGAGACGCCTACTGAGGATGTCGCCTGACAGGTTTGTCACAAAAGTGTTTCTGCCAAGATCGGCGGCCAGCGATGGTCGCCGATTTCTTTTTGTGGCTCTTGCCTAAAACGGGCTGGTGATTTTACATCCAAACGCAACGGCAATCGCTGTCATTGCGAGCCGCCACCCTTTGGTTTGGACAGCGTTGAACGCTGTCTGGCGGCGAAGCAATCCAGTGCCACAGGAACAACGGCCCTGGATTGCTTCGCCGCCAAGGGGCGGCTCGCAATGACGGCCATTTTGGAAAGGCAATACCCACCCGTTTTGCGCAAGAGTCTCGCAAAAAGTTGTGGATAAAAGGCCGCAGTTTTAGTTGTGGCGAATCCGGTTTCGTGTGGATAACCCAAAACATGCTTGGTAAACAAAACGTTAATTAACCGCTAACTTTCTTCGCGATTTAATCCACAGAACAACGAGACGCTTGGCATAAATCTAGCATATGTGGTATCGCTTTCGACGTTGATACACAATATGTGGCGTAGGTTTGGTTAATATCCGCTCGTGCCTTCCGTTATCTTTTCCGCCTTGGATTTCGTTATCGCAATGAAGTTTTCGTCCGGTGACGGGGTTTGGGGCGGCGTCTTTTGTCCTTCTTTCTTGATCGTTTAACCATCTTTTGGGGGAGTTCCGCAGCATGATATGGACGGATCAGAGGATCAATACGCTCAAAACCATGTGGGGACGCTTCAGCGCGCGCGATATAGCTCGAGAGTTGGGCGAAGGAGTATCCCGCAGCGCAGTCATCGGCAAGGCTAACCGACTGAAGCTGTCGATGGCGGGGGGAGGTGGCGGTTCGATGCCGCGCAAGCAGGAAAGGGTCACTTTGCAGCGCGTAAGCGCGAAAAAGACGGTTAAGGCGACCGTTCATATCGAAGTTTCCCGCAATGTTTCCGTGAAATCGGCTGGCGTTGCGCGGGCTTCGCAGCAAGCCGCGGCGGTGTCGGCTATGGCCGCTTGCCGTCAGGTCGAGCAGGTCGCGTTCAGCCCTTCGGATTCGCTCAAACACATCGAGGGAATATCTTTGACCAAGGCGGGTGAGCGTCATTGCCGTTGGCCGATAGGCGATCCGCGTTCTTCCAGTTTCCGTTTCTGTGGTTGCCATTCAATCGACGGGTTGCCCTATTGCCCCGATCACGCCCGCATGGCTTATCAATCCGCAGGCAGAAGGCAACGCGTCAGCGAAAACGAAGCGTATCCAGAGGTGCGGATGCAGCGGGCGGCCAATTACTGAAGGCGGACGACAGCGCAACGCTGTCAAAACCAAAGGGTGGCGGCTCGCAATAACGCCTAAACCCAATGGCGACGCTCGCAAAGACAACTTTGGCTATAGATTTCGCAATGACGGGGTTTGTTGCTGTTGTCGTATGTTAAGTAAGTCGGTTCTCACCCAAAACGGGTGGGGACTGCCTTCCAGCAAGCACCGTCATTGCGAGGTCTACGGCCAAAGGCCGTTATTGCGAAGTCTACGGCCAAAGGCCGTTATTGCGAAGTCTACGGCCAAAGGCCGTAATTGTGAGGTCTACGGCCTTTGGCCGTAGACTTTGCAATGACGGCGCTTGCTGTTGCGTTTGGATGCAAAATTACCAACCCGTTTTGCGTAAGAGCCAATAAGCCACTCGTTCCGGAACAAGAACCGTTAGACCTGATATTTCAGGACTTGGTACATCCCGCCGAAGATGCTTTGTTCCAGCAGCGGCGCGGAGTCTTTCGCTTTTTTCGGCAACCAACGCGAGATCGGATTTTTCCATAAATCTGGAGCGAAAGGCTCCAGCACCGACAGGATCGGCAACCACAAATAACGAAGCGGATGCCACAGCCGAGGCGGGGCGAAGTCGACGATGGTGACGGTTCCGCCCGGGCGCACGACGCGGAAGGCCTCGGCCAAGGTTTTCACGCGGACGCTTTCCGGCTGTTCGTGCAGAAGGAAGAACAGCAAAGCGCGGTCGAACGCGGCGTCTGGGATATTCAGGGCGGAGGAATCCATGCGCGCCATGTCGACTTCATGCGCGGGCGGGAGTTTGGCGCGGAGGTTGTCCAACTGAACCTGCAAGACGTCGACTATGCCGAATTTGCCGCCGCATTTCCGCGCCGCGTTCGCCAAACGGGGGCTGAGATTGCCGTAGCAGCAGGATATTTGCAGCGTCTTGCCTGAAAGGTCGTCGCCCATAGCGGCAAGCGCGGCATCGCCCAGACGGCGATAGTTTCCCCACAGTATAAGATTCACCAGCCATTCGCGCTCGAATATGCCGACAGCCCAAGGCCGCACGTACGCCCACCAATAGGCTTCTTCCAGATAGGAAGGAGTTGGCAGATTGTCGTTGATGGCGGAATCGCGGAGGGAAAACGCCGAAACTTCCGGCGCGTTCTTTGTTTTTAGTGCGGGCAATTCCGGCATCAGGCGTTTCCGATTCTAGAGCTTTTCGACTTGTCCGTATTCCAGCTCCACCGGAGTCGAACGTCCAAAGATGGAGACGGCGACCTTAAGCCGCGCCTTGCTTTCGTCGACCTCTTCCACCACGCCGGTGAAGGAGGCAAACGGGCCGTCGGCCACGCGCACTTGCTCGCCGGTTTCGAAGAGTATCGAGGGTTTGGGATGCTCGACGCCTTCCTTGACTTGGTTCAGGATGCGTTGCGCCTCGTTTTCCGAGATGGGGGAGGGCTTGCCGCCGCCGCCCAAAAAGCCGGTGACGCGGGGAGTGTTTTTGACCAGATGCCAGCTTTCGTCGGTCAGATCCATTTTGATAAGGACGTAGCCCGGGAAGAACTTGCGCTCGGCGTTCACCTTCGCGCCGCGCCGCACCTCCACGACTTCCTCGGTAGGAACCATTATTTCCTGAAAGCTGTCCGCCAGCCCTTTTTTCAACGCGGATTCGCGGATGGTTTCGGCCACCTTTTTCTCAAACCCCGAGTAAGCGTGAATTACATACCAGCGATGCGCCATTTTTCCGTCTCCCAATTCTATAAAATTATCTCATGCCTAGGATCTTGCCGACCACGTAGCCCATGACCCAATCGACCACTAAAAAGAACACGCCGAACAATATCGCCATGACGGCTATCATGGCGGTAGTGGTCAGAACCTCCTTGCGCGTCGGCCACGTCACTTTGGCGATTTCCCGCCGCGTTTCGTTCACGAACTCGGTTATTTTGCTAAGACCGGACATCTATGCCCACCATCCCTTAAACCGGTTTAAAACAACTGGCCAAATCGAAGCGACTGGCCAAATCGAAACGACTGGCAGGAGTGGAGGGGCTCGAACCCGCAGCCTTCGGTTTTGGAGACCGACGCTCTACCAATTGAGCTACACTCCTGTGGCCGCGTCTTTTTGCCGCGCCGCTTACCTCTAAAACACGCCGCCCCGTCCGGCGTTGCCGCGCCGACAAAGAACAAGCGTAACTTTCAAGGATGGGGCGCACCTTATACGATTTTTCGGACGAGTGCTACAAGAAACGCATTTGCTGGGTTAAATTGGTTAAAATATGGGGGGTGGCAGGATTATGGAGCGGGTGAAGGGAATCGAACCCTCATAGCCAGCTTGGAAGGCTGGAGCTTTACCACTAAGCTACACCCGCATGAGGCGAAGTTTTTACACCGTGTTCGCCTTTAACACAACCCGATTGAAGGCGCCAATGGCATAATTAGAGCAATCATGGGCGCGAAGTGGTTAATTTTTGCGGATCTAGTCCTAGATCCAACGCGCGTCTGGCATGGTATCCGGCGCGGTCTTTTTCGCCCGTAGCCTCGTAGATTTTGGCTAGGCCAAGGTGGTTTAGGGCATAGCTGGGATCGGTTTTTTCGCCGACGGCTAAATATTCCTTGGCGGCGGGGAAATCGCCTCTCGCCGCCGCGAGGCGTCCCGAGTTGTACCAGACGAAGCCGTCATTAGGGAAAGTCCGGCGCGCCAGATCCAGCCACTTTTCCGCCATCGCCATGTTGCCGCGCCGCTCCTCGGAAAACGATCCGCGTATCATCGCGGCAGCTCCGGTGCCTGTCGGGGAAATGGCGACGGCGCGGTTCAGGTACTCCAATGCCTCGGCGTCGCTCTCACGGTCGGATTCGATCATCGCCAGCGTGCCGAGGTTGAAGGCGGTCAGATCCGTCGCGTAAGGATTTTCCCGCAACCCCATAAGAACAAAGACAAAAGACGCGGCGGCGGCGACGACCAATCGCCGCCATTTTCTTTCCCTATAGGCTTGCATGGCCAGCGGCAATGCCGCTCCGGCCAGAGGTAACAGGAACACGACGACGGGCAGGCGGTAGCGATCGGTGACGTAGAAGGCCAGAACCGAGACCATATACGCGGCGGCCAGTGCCGCCGTAAGGCCGTTATACCTCCACTGTCGGCGGGTGAAGGCGGCGGCGGCGAAGGCGGCCAGCGCGGAAATCCATACGAACCCGGGCCACGGCCATGAAATTATCGTGTCGAAATTGCGGGAGATAAATCCCACGTCATAGTTATCGAAACTTTCGGCTCCGCTCCAGAACGCCAGAAATTTGTTTTTCAACAGCGTGGCTTCCGTGAACGGATTGGCGGCGGCGAAATCCAACGCGCGGCTTCGCCAATAGGCCGATATTTCCGACGGCTTGAGGGCGCGTCCCATGGCTTGCTCGGCCACCCATCTTGTCACGCGCTCCTCGTGTTCGGGGTCGGTCGATACCTCCGGCGGATATGAATTGCTGCCGTTGGCGGTGGGCGAATGCCCGATGTAAAGATTGAAGCCGTCGGTGTAGTTGATGGGGACGAAATCGTCGGCGGATAGATAATTGTGCAGCGTCGCGGGAAACACGCACAACGCCATGGCGGCCACGAAGGCGGCGGAATTGCGGGCGAAATCTTTGCCGGAACGTCGTCGAACATAGGCGAAGGCCACGATCGCCGGAGCCAGCAACAACACGTTGCCTCGCGTCAGAGCGGCCAGCCCCAGCATCGCCCCCGCCGCCGCGTAATCCCTCGCGCGGCCATTTTCTCCCCCGCGCAGCGCGAACAGCAGGAACAGCGACAGTAGCAGCAGGCACAGCGGCTCTTTCATCACCGGAGCCGAGTAGAACACGAGGGGCAGCGACACGGCGGCCAGCGCGCCCGATATGGCGGCGGCCAATGCGCCCGATTCGCGATAAGTCACAAGCGCGATTATCGCCGCCGTCGCCGCGCCCAACAGCGCGTTGAACAGGCTGACCAACAGCAAGTCATGGCCGAACAGCCGATAAAACAGCCCCAAGACGTAGGGCAGCAGAGGGGATTGATAGAACGCGGTCGAGCGCAGGAGCTTTCCCTCCGCTATTTCCCGCGCCCATTGGTCGTACACGGCGGCGTCGAGCAGCGGCGACGCGCCATAAGGCGTCAGGCTCCATTCCATGGCGAAAACCGCCCTGATCCCGAACGCCAGCGCGAAAACGCCGACGGCTATGGCGGCGATGGGAATAGCAGATGGCGGAGAGGGATGAGAGATGTGGGACGACATTTGGGGATGATCTTTTATGCAAAACGTGGGGGGATTGCCTTCCCAAAGAAGGGGTGTCAATTGCGAAGTATACGGCCAAAAGTTGTCATTGCGAGCGTCGCCCTTGCGACGCGAAGCAATCCAGAGTTATGGAGCAACGGCACTGGATTGCTTCGCCGCCCGACAGCGTTCAACGCTGTCCAAACCAAAGAGTGGCGGCTCGCAATGACGGCCTTTGGCCGTAACTTCGCAAATGACGGCACTTGGCTGTAACTTCGCTTTCTTTTGAACCCTATATATCCCCGTAAACGTGCGTTTCCGCCTTCGCGCCCGGGTGGGTGACCGCGCCCTTGTCGGCATCGCCGACGGTTTGGGCGTAACGCCATAACGCTCCGGACTGGAAGTCGTTGCGCCGCGGCTGCCAAGCCTTGCGGCGGCGTTCCAGCTCGGCGTCGTCCAATTCGACCGTCAGTGTTCCGGCTTCGGCGTCCAGCACGATTGTGTCCCCGTCGCGCACAAGGGCTATGGCCCCGCCCACGGCGGCTTCCGGCCCCACATGTCCGACGCAAAAGCCGCGCGTAGCGCCGGAAAAACGTCCGTCGGTTATCAGCGCGACCTTGTCGCCTGCGCCTTGGCCGTACAACGCCGCCGTGGTGGAGAGCATCTCGCGCATTCCCGGGCCGCCGCGCGGGCCTTCATAGCGGATGACGATGACGTCGCCCTCCTTGTACTCGCGGCGTTCCACGGCGCGGAAGGCGTCTTCTTCGCAGTCGAAACACCTTGCGGTTCCACGGAATTGCAGCTTTTTCATCCCCGCCACCTTGACGATCGCCCCCTGCGGCGCGAGGTTGCCTTTTAACCCCACCACGCCTCCGGTAGGCGACAGCGGTTTGGAAGTCGGTAAAATCACGTCCTGCCCCGTGGGGAACTTCACGTCACGCAGGTTCTCCGCGATGGTTTTTCCGGTGACGGTCAGGCAATCGCCGTGCAGAAATCCGCCGTCCAGCAAAGCCTTCATCAGTATAGGCACACCGCCCACCTCGAACATGTCCTTGGCGACGTAGCGTCCGGCCGGTTTCAGATCCGCGATGTATGGCGTGCGTTTGAACACCTCGCACACGTCCGACAAGTCGAAGTCTATTCCGGCTTCGTGGGCTAGGGCGGGCAGGTGCAATCCGGCGTTGGTCGATCCGCCCGAGGCGGCCACCACCGTGGCGGCGTTTTCAAGTGCCTTGCGCGTCACGATGTCGCGCGGACGCAGCCCCGTCTTTATCAGCTCCATCACGGCGCGTCCCGAAGCCACGGCGTATTCGTCGCGGGTTTCATAGGGCGCGGGCGCGCCCGCCGAGCCGGGCAACGCCAGCCCGATAGCCTCGGATACGCAGGCCATGGTGTTGGCGGTGAACTGGCCGCCGCACGATCCCGACGACGGGCAGGCGACGCATTCCAATTCATGCAAATCTTTTTCCGACATTTTTCCGGCGGCGTGGCTGCCCACGGCCTCGAACACGTCTTGCACCGTCACGTCCTTGCCGTGAAACTTGCCGGGCAGGATGGAGCCGCCGTACATGAATACCGAAGGCACGTTCAACCGCACCATCGCCATCATCAGTCCGGGCAGCGACTTGTCGCATCCGGCGATGCCGACCATCGCGTCATAGCAATGCCCGCGCATGGTAAGTTCGACCGAGTCGGCGATGACGTCGCGGCTGGCCAGAGAGGATTTCATCCCCTGATGCCCCATGGCGATGCCGTCGGTGACGGAAATGGTGGTGAACTCGCGCGGAGTGCCGTCTCCGGCTTTCACGCCTTTCTTGGCCGCCTGCGCCTGCCGCGACAGGGCGATGTTGCAGGGCGCGGCTTCGTTCCAGCAGGTGACGACGCCGACGAAAGGCTGGGCGATTTCCTCCTCGGTCAGCCCCATGGCGTAGTAGTACGACCGATGCGGAGCGCGTTCCGGTCCCACGGAGACGTGGCGGCTCGGCAGTTTGCTTTTGTCCCATTTATAGGTCATGGCACGCCCCCTTTTGTTAACTAGTTATAATTGCACTTGGAGTCATCTACCCTAATTACGGCCAAAGGCCGTCATTGCGAGCGAAGCGAAGCAATCCAGAGTTGCTAGACACAACAGATTGTAATTGTTCTGGATTGCTTCGGGGCATGAAGAATGCCCCTCGCAATGACATCTTTCAGCAATACCCGTTTTCCTTAAACCATGCCACTGCGTCTTTGATGGCTTCGCGGGCGGGGCGGTGGGAATAACCCAGTTCTTTTTCCGCTTTGGCCGACGAAAAGAACATTTTCTTGCGCGACATCCGCAAGGCGTCAACGGTCAGCAGCGGCTCGCGTCCGGTCAGGCGGGCGAACGCCTCGGCCACAATGGCCAAAGGATAAAGCGGGGCGCGGGGCAGCTCCAATGCCGGAGGCTTGCCGCCTGATATTTCTGCCACGACTTTAAGTATTTCGCCTAACCCCAAGTTTTCCCCGCCTAAAATATATCTCTCGCCGATCTTCCCTTTGTCGTAGGCCAGCAGGTGTCCTTCCGCCACGTCGTCCACATGGACGACGTTAAGTCCGGTATCGACGTAGGCCGGCATCCGTCCCTTGACGGCCTCGGTGATGATGCGACCGGTGGGGGTGGGCTTGACGTCGCGGGGGCCGATGGGGGTGGAGGGGTTGACGACGACGCAAGGCAGCCCGTGGCTGCGGATCATGCGCCGGACTTCCTGTTCGGCCAGAAACTTGGAGCGTTTATAGATCCCTGTCATATCGGCGATGGAGGAGGGCGCGTTTTCGTCGGCGGGTGCGCCGTCGCCTTTGCCGCCGAGCGTGGCGACCGAGCTGGTATAGACGACGCGCTTTACTCCGGCATCCAACGCCGCCTCCATCAGGGCGCGGGAGCCGTCCACGTTAATGCGGTGCATGGCGGCCGCGTCCGGCACCCATATCCTGTAATCGGCGGCGACGTGAAAAAGGCCGTCGCAGCCCCTAAGGCGTTCCCGCCATGCTTCCGGCTTCGCTAAATCGCCTTCGACGATCTCCAGATCGGGAATGTCGGCGAGATTGCGCCTATCGCCGCCCGTCCGCGCCAAGGCCAACAGCCGTGCCCCGCGCTCGGACAGCTTTCGCGCTACGGCTGAACCCACGAAGCCGGTGGCTCCGGTGATGAAGATGGTTTGTCGGCTTGTCATGGGCGGGAATATACCCGCACTTCGCCGCCTACGGCAAACGGGTTTGAGATAGGGGCGGTTTCTTGGTATCACTGACCCCGCGCTTTAATCGCATTCGGCGGCAAAGGAAATGGACATGAAACCCCGTTACTACATCACCACTCCGATTTTTTACGTCAACGACGTGCCGCATATCGGCCATGCCTATACCTCTGTCGCTTGCGACGTCATGGCGCGATTCAAGCGTTTGGACGGCTTCGAGGTGATGTTTTTGACCGGCACGGACGAACACGGGCAGAAGGTGGCCAAATCGGCTTCAGCCGCCGGAATAGCTCCCAAGGATTTCACCGACAAGGTGTCGCAGAACTTCCGCGACATGGGCAAATCGCTGGGGCTGTCCAACGACGATTTTATCCGCACCACCGAGCCTCGGCATTACCGCGCCTGCGAGGCGATATGGAACGAGCTGGTGAAGCGCGGCGAGATTTATTTGGGTAAATACGCGGGGTGGTACGCCGTGCGCGACGAGGCTTTTTACGGCGAGGACGAGCTTACGACCAATCCGGCGGGCAAGAAAATCGCGCCATCGGGCGCGGAGTGCGAATGGGTGGAGGAGCCTAGTTATTTCTTCAAGCTTTCGGAATGGGGCGATCGGTTGTTGGATTACTACGAACGCCACCCCGATTTCATCCTGCCGCTCAACCGCCGCAACGAGGTCACCAGTTTCGTCAAATCCGGCATGAGGGATTTGTCGGTTTCCCGCGCCACGCTGACGTGGGGCGTGCCGGTCCCGGGCGATCCCAAGCACGTCATGTATGTGTGGCTGGACGCGCTAACCAACTACATCACCGCCGCCGGATACCCCGACACGGAATCCGCCGGATACAAGCGATTCTGGCCTGCCGATCTGCACATGGTGGGCAAGGATATCCTGCGCTTTCACGCCATTTACTGGCCGGCGTTCCTGATGGCGGCTGGGTTGGAGCCGCCGCGCCGCGTGTTCGCGCACGGGTGGTGGACGAACGAGGGGCAGAAAATCTCCAAGTCGCTGGGCAACGTCATCGATCCGCTGGAGCTGGTCTCCACCTATGGATTGGATCAGACCCGCTATTTCGTGATGCGCGAGGTTCCGTTCGGCAACGACGGGGATTTCTCTCGCGCCGCCATCGCCCACCGCATCAACGGGGATTTGGCCAACGCGCTTGGCAATCTGGCGCAGCGTTCGTTGTCGCTCATCGCCAAGAATTGCGACGGCAAGGTGCCGACGCCAGCATCCTTCAACGCCGACGACAAGGCATTGCTGGACGCCGCCAAGGGGCTTTTGGCGGCTGTGCGGCAAGACATGGACGTTCAGGCCTTTCACAAGGCGCTTGACAAGATTTGGGGCGTTATCGGCGACGCCAACCGCTATGTGGATCAACAAGCCCCGTGGGCGTTGAAAAAGACCGACATCGTCCGCATGGCGACCGTCTTGTACGTTCTGGCGGAGGTTTTGCGCCGATTGGCCATCATCATCCAGCCGTTCATGCCGGAATCCATGAACAAGCTGTTGGATCAGCTTGGCGTTCCGCCGACCGCCCGCGATTTCGCGGCGTTGGGCGACGGTTCTGAGCTGAAGCCGGAATCCGAATTGCCGCCGCCGACAGGATTGTTTCCCAGAGTTTCCTAGCGTCGGGCTAAAACCGGCATAAACCGCAAAAAACGCTATTGCGATTGTGAGCGTATGCCACTAGATTGCGGGCGTTTCCCCGGTAGCTCAGTCGGTAGAGCAGGTGACTGTTAATCACCGGGTCGGCGGTTCGAGCCCGTCCCGGGGAGCCATAACGCAAGGCGTTCAAAGGCGCATGTCACCTAAGAAATTCGAAATAAAAGAGCGGGAAGCCCTTTTTCAGGGCTATTTCCGCGTCGACCGCTTTCATGTCCGCCACGAACGTTTCGACGGCAAGTGGAGCGGCGTGATGACCCGCGAGGTATTCGATCGCGGCAACATGTGCGCCGCCGTCCTGCCGTTCGATCCCTTGCACGATCGCGTGGTCTTGATAGAGCAGTTCAGGGCCGGAGCTTTGGCGCGAGGCGAGGATCCGTGGCTGCTGGAATTGGTGGCTGGCGTGGTCGAATCCGGAGAAAACGGAGCCTCGACCGTAAGGCGGGAAGCCGTGGAGGAGGCCGGATGCGAGGTGACGGATTTGCAGCTCATAGCCTCGTATTATCCTAGCCCCGGGTGCATGTCGGAATACACCGAGCTTTACGCCGGTCGCACCACAGCCCCGGAGGACGGGATAATTCGCGGCGTGGCCGCCGAGGGAGAGGACATCCGCGTCCATGTGATGGACGCTTCCAAGGCCATCAGCCTGCTTTACGCCGGAAGATTGCGCGATTCGGCTAGTCTTATCGCCATGAATTGGTTCGCCCTCCATCATACCGAGCTGCGGAGCCGCTGGCTGGTCAGCGATGCCAGTATGCCCATAATATGAAGGCCTTGATTCGTAATCGAAACTAATATCGAGAAAAAGGCTTGATTTTGGCGGAAAGCCGTACGAGCATAGCCCGCCTTTGTCCAACGGCGTTAACCAAGGTATGGAAGCCGGTTCTGGACTTGCGGATAGAGCTGTTCTTCGTGTGGTGGACAGCCTCGGTTTTCCGGCGATAGCGTTCGCGTCTCCGGCTTTGCCCTTCCGCCATATCTCTTAATGTTTTGTCGGCAACGATCTCAGGACGGTTTTGCATGACGGATAGTTTCGACGGCGCGCGTCGCCGCTTTTTCTCCATCGCTCTGGCGGCGGTAGCTTGTTCGGTGGCGGCTCCTTCGGTCTCTTTCGCGGCCATTCCTCGCGCCAAGGGGTTAAAGTCTTTGGCCTTCCACAATTTGCATACCGACGAGCGGTTGCGGGTCGCCTATTGGAAAGACGGGGTTTACAGCCGTCCGGCTTTGGCGAAGATAAGCCGCGTCATGCGCGATCACCGCAGCGGAGAGGAGAGGCCGGTAAATCTCCGGCTTTTGGAGCTTCTCCATGATTTGCAAGGAAAGATCGGCAGCGACGCGGCTTTGGAGATCATCTCCGGCTATCGCGCCCCTCGCACTAACGCCATGATGGCGAGCGCATCGGACGGCGTGGCTCGGCACAGCTATCATACCCGCGCCATGGCTGCCGACATCCGTCTGCCCGGGATTTCGCTGTCAGGATTGCGTAAAACCGCCCTCGCGATGGGGCGCGGCGGAGTCGGGTACTATCCGGATTCCGGTTTCGTCCACGTCGACGTGGGGCCGGTCAGGCAGTGGTGACGGTTCGCGCCGCCTTCAGTTTAGCGAAGTCGGCGTCGGCGTGGTACGACGAGCGGGTGAGGGGAGAGCTGGAGACCAGCAAAAACCCTTTGGCTCGCGCCATGGCGGCATAGCTTTCAAATTCCTCCGGCGTCACGAAGCGATCCACGGCGGCGTGCTTTGGCGTCGGTTGCAGATACTGGCCTATGGTCAGAAAATCCACGTCGGCGGCGCGCAGGTCGTCCATCACTTGCGCCAATTCCTCGCGCGTCTCCCCCAGTCCCGCCATCAACCCCGATTTAGTGAATATGGCGGGGTCTACTTCCTTGACCCGCTGCAAAAGCCGCAGCGAGGCGAAGTAACGCGCTCCCGGGCGGATGGAAGGGTAAAGGCGCGGCACGGTTTCAAGGTTATGGTTGAAAACGTCGGGTTTGGCGGCAGCCACGCGCTCGACGGCGTTTTTCTTTCGCATGAAGTCGGGGGTCAGGATTTCTATGGTGCAGGCAGGCGCGGCGAGGCGGATGCTTTCGATCACGGCAACGAATTGGCCGGCTCCGCCGTCCGGTAAATCGTCGCGGTCGACCGAGGTGACGACGACGTGCCCCAGCCCCATGCGTTTGACGGCCTCGGCGATGCGGAAGGGTTCGAGATCGTCGACGGCGTCCGGCTTTCCGGTGGCGACGTTGCAGAAGGCGCAGGCGCGAGTGCATACCGCGCCCAGTATCATGAAGGCGGCGTGGCGGTGCTTCCAACATTCGCCGACGTTGGGGCAGGCGGCTTCCTCGCAGACGGTGTGCAGATCCAACCCGCGCATAAGGTCGCGGGTGGCGGCGAAGCTGTCGCCCGCCGGAGCCTTGACGCGAATCCAGTCCGGCTTGGGCGGAGCCGGATTGTCGGGCTTGCCGACTTTTTCGGGATGGCGGGGACGTTGAGTGTTATCCATGCCTAACTAACCTAATTTATGCAAACTTGTTTTACCCTTCGGTTCCCATGCCGACCGAGCCGGTGCGGGCGATTTCCATAACGCCAAATGGACGCAGGGAGGATATGAGGGCGTCCACCGCGTCGGGCGAGCCGGTGGCGCATAAGATAAGCGGCGAGGCTCCGGCGTCCAGCGGCTGGCCGCCGGACTCTTTTGCCAGTTTCAGGATTTCGGCGCGGCGCGCGCCGTCTTCGACCCCCACTTTTATCAACGCCATCTCGCGCTCGGTCCACGCGCCGGAGCGGCTGACGTTTATCACCTTATGCACCGGCACGAGGCGGTCGAGTTGCGCCATTATCTGCTCGACGATGGCGTCGTCGCCGCAGGTGACGACGGTGATGCGCGAGACGCGGCGTTGCCCGTCCACCTCGGCCACCGACAGGCTTTCGATGTTGTAGCCGCGACCAGAAAACAATCCGATAACCCGCGCCAGCACCCCGGGTTCGTTGTCCACCAGCACGGCAAGGCAATGGCGTTTATTGGAGTTGGCGTCCGTCATGCTTGCTCTCCGTCAGCCGAAAAAATCATCTCGTTGTGCGCCTTGCCGCCCAAGACCATGGGCATGCAGTTTTCCGCCGGATCCACCCGCACGTCAACGACGCACGGGCGATCCGTCACGGCCAGCATCTTGTCGATGACAGAGTCCAGTTCCGCCGGATCGCTGACGCGCAGCCCCGCTCCGCCGAACGCCTCCGCCAGCTTGACCATGTCGGGCATGGAGGGCGCGATGGTGCTTTGGGAATAACGTTTGCCGTGCAGGATTTCCTGCCATTGGCGCACCATGCCCATCCACTCGTTATTGAGTATGAACACCTTTATCGGCAAGCGGTTATGCACGGCGGTCGCCAATTCCTGTATGTTCATCATTATCGAGGAGTCTCCCGCCACGTCCACCACCAGCTTGTCGGGGTTGGCGATTTGCGCCCCGATGGCGGCGGGCAACCCATAGCCCATCGTGCCCAAGCCGCCCGACGACACCCAGCGATGAGGGAGGTCGAACTTCAGGAATTGCGCCGCCCACATCTGGTGCTGTCCCACTTCGGTGGCGATTATGCAGTCGCGCCCCTTGACGCGCTCGCGCAGGCGTTCGAGCGCGTACTGCGGCTTGATCAGTTTGTCGGACTTGGCGTAGGCCAGACAGTCGCGCTTGCGCCATTCCTCGATCTGTTTCCACCACGCGGCCAAGGCTTCGCGTTGCGGGGCGTAGCCTTTTTCGTGCCAGACGGAAATCATTTCCTTCAGCGACAGCGCGGCGTCGCCGATGACGGCGTGATCCACGCGCACGATTTTGTTGACCGAGCTGGGGTCTATGTCCACATGGATTTTGACCGAGCTGGGGGAGAACTCGCTTACCTTGCCGGTTACGCGGTCGTCGAAACGCGCCCCTATGTTGATCATCACGTCGCAGTCGTGCATCGCCATGTTGGCTTCGTAGGTGCCGTGCATTCCCAACATGCCAAGGAACTGCTTGTCCGACATGGGATACCCGCCCAGCCCCATAAGCGTGCTGGTGCAGGGGAAACCGGTCAGGCGGACAAACTCGGTCAAAAGCTCGGCGGCGCGGGAACCGGCGTTTATGACCCCGCCTCCGGTGTAGAATATCGGCTTCTTGGCGACGGCCAGCGCGGCCACGGCGCGCTCTATCGCCGATTTATCCGGCTCCGGCTTGGGCTTGTAGGTCGGATGCCCTGCGCCAGATGGAGGCTCGTAGAGTCCTGAGGCGAATTGAACATCCTTGGGAATATCTATCAAAACCGGCCCCGGACGGCCATTTTGGGCGATATAGAAAGCCTCGTGGATTATCCGCGCCAAATCCTTGACGTCGCGCACGAGGTAATTGTGCTTGGTGCAATGGCGGGTCACTCCCACCGTGTCGCATTCCTGAAAGGCGTCGTTGCCGATAAGCTGCGTCGGCACCTGCCCGCTAAAACACACGATAGGGGTGGAATCCATCATCGCATCGGCCAATCCGGTGACGGCGTTGGTTGCGCCGGGGCCTGAGGTCACCAGCACCACGCCCACCTTTCCGGTCGAACGCGCATAGCCTTCGGCGGCGTGCGCCGCGCCCTGTTCGTGGCGCACCAAGATATGTTCCACGTCTTTTTGCTGGTAAAGGGCGTCGTAAAGAGGCAAGACCGCCCCGCCCGGGTAACCGAAGATATGCTTGACGCCGTGATCCTTTAGAGCGCGAACGACGATTTCGGCTCCGGTCATGCGCATATTCATTTGCTGGAGCTTGCTGTCGGTCGCCATGGCCAATCCTCACAGGTTCTTAGCGTTACTGAACGTCGAACAAGAAACGCTACCAAAGCTGCGGAAAAGCGTCAAACGGCGAAGCGATTGCCGGTTGCGAATCGGCTTGATGGATGATAGCAGTCATCAAGGTATGTCCAACCCGCGATCAGAGGTGAGAATATGTACAAGGCTTCCTATTGGGCTTCGGTCGGCCTGTGCGCCGTAGCCATGCTTTTCATCGTCGTGGATCTTGTCGTGCTGAAAGGCAACCGGCAGATGCAGGAGCAATTCGGATCGCGGCAAAGCGAAATCAACGTCGCCCTCAACCTGTCTAAAGTGAACCAAGAGCTTGTTCAGGCCCTGGCCGAACTGGCCTCCAAGAACAACGACATAGGCATCAAGCGGCTTTTGGCCGAGAACGGCATAACCATTCAGCCGTCGGAAGAGACCAAGCAGGCGACGGCTCCGGCCGGAGCGCAACCTGCCCAAGCGTCCAAGCAACCGGCTAAACAGCCGGTTCGTTCGACCAACTAAACGATAACCCGTATTCTGGAGGATCTTACGATGTCATGCTGCAAAACCGATAAGAGCGGCTCTACCGGATGCTCTTGCTCCTCTCGCTTGATGTTGCCGATATTCATGATTTCCCTGTCGCTGGCCGCCGTGTTCTCCTTCGAGACGTATCAGGCCGTGCAGGATCGCGGGCGCGTGCAACAGGCGATAGCCGCGCAGGAAACCCAGTATCAGGACGCCAAGAAGCTGCAAGCTCAATTCAACGGCTTGGTATTGGGAACGCAGCAACTGGCGGATCTCGGCAACAAAGACGCCGAAAAGATCTCAGCCCGCCTGCAGGAGCTGGGGTTGGGCGTGAAGCGCGTGTCGCCCGAACAGGCTCAGGCGATGTCGCCGCCAGTTCCTATGCCTGCGGCGGGAAATTCTCCGGTAAAGCCGTAACCGGCTCTTAGAACCTGTTCATAATCTCGTTGCGCTGGTTTGCAAATCGGGCTTTTTAAAACTTTCGCTGCTCACGTATTTCTATATACGCTGCGCGCGAAAGTTTGAAAAAGCCCAATTTTCGCCGCAGCGTAACGAGATTCTGAACAGGTTCTTACGCAAAACTGGCGGGTTTGCTTTCCGAATTAAGGAGCGAAGTTACAGCCAAAGACCGTCATTGCGAGCCGCCCCTCATTGTTTTGACAGCGTTCAACGCTGTCGGGCGGCGAAGCAATCCAGTGCCGTTGCGCCTGTGGCACTGGATTGCTTCGGGGCGTGAAGAAGGCCCCTCGCAATAACGCTATTTTTGA
>JAYRGC010000047.1:0-17183 GCA_041908065.1 Alphaproteobacteria bacterium
CTGCCGGCGGCGCGGCAAGAAGATATAAGGCGGCGCGGAGCCTCTCCGCCTCCGGCGATTATCCCCAGTTTGCTTTGATCGGACATATCAGCAGGCTCCGGCGCGAGTTGAACGATGCCGGAGGGAGATTAAAGAAACTTTACGGAATGCGAAACCGGAGATTTGCTCTCATGCTAAACGGGGGGATTGGAAAAGGTCTGTTTTTATGGACACTGCCCAATCTCTGCGGCATAAAGTAAGCGTCTTACGCCATAGGTGAGGACAATAGGTGCGTGCAAGCGCGGTCTGTTCCTCCCCCTTCTTAGGGGGAGGTTAGGTGGGGGTTGTTGGGACATTCGCCCAAACATGGCGTTTGTTGAACCCACCCCCACCTAACCTCCCCCTAAGAAGGGGGAGGAACAGACCGCGCTTGCCGAAAGAGCAATTCTTTACCCACCTGTTTTGCGTAAGAGTCGATTTTTGTTAACAGTGCCTACGTTCTTCAATCAGGGAATAACGATTATGGGGCGATCGAGAAACTCATCCGGCGCGGCAGAGGAAATAACCGCCGTCGTGGAAGACAAGCGGCTGGTCGACGCTTTGTCCGAACGCTATTTGTCTTACGCTCTTTCCACCATCGTTTCCCGCTCTCTGCCAGACGTGCGCGACGGCATGAAACCGGTGCATCGGCGGCTGCTGTTCGCTATGCGGGAACTAAAGCTCGCCCCCAACCTTCCTCCCAAGAAATCGGCTCGAGTGGTGGGCGACGTCATCGGTAAATACCACCCCCACGGCGATACCGCCGTTTATGACGCCTTGGTTCGGTTGGCGCAGGACTTTTCCCAGCGTTATCCGTTGATCGACGGGCAGGGCAACTTCGGCAACGTCGACGGCGACAATCCGGCGGCCATGCGTTATACCGAAGCGCGTTTGACGGAAGTGGCTCATTTGCTTTTGGACGGCATCGACGAAAACGCGGTCGATTTCCGCCCCACCTATGACGGCAGCGGCGAGGAGCCGGTCGTCCTTCCGGCGGCTTTTCCCAATCTTTTGGCCAACGGTTCCTCCGGCATCGCGGTCGGCATGGCCACATCCATCCCGCCCCACAACGTCGCCGAGCTGTGCGACGCCATGCGCCATCTGATCCAGCATCCCGCCGCGACGATCGAAAAGCTGGTGTCGCTGGTTCCCGGGCCGGATTTCCCCACCGGCGGCGTTATGGTGGAAAGCGGCGCGTCTATTATCGAATCTTACCGCACCGGACGCGGATCGTTCCGTTTGCGCGCGCGCTGGGAAAAGGAGGAATTAAAGCAGGGAACTTGGCAGATAGTGGTGACGCAGATCCCCTATCAGGTGCAAAAGTCCCGTTTGGTGGAGAAGATCGCCGAGCTTCTGTCCGTCCGCAAGCTGCCGTTGCTGGAGGACGTGCGAGACGAATCCGCCGACGACGTGCGGCTGGTTCTGGTTCCGCGCAGCCGCAACGTCGATCCGGCGGTGTTGATGGAGGCGATGTTCCGCCAGACCGAGCTGGAGGTTAAGTTCCCGCTCAACCTCAACGTGTTGGACAAAGACGGCGTGCCGCAGGTCATGGATCTGCGCGGAGCGTTGAAGGCGCATCTGGATCACCGCCACGAGGTTTTGGTGCGAATATCGCGCCATCGCTTGGCGCGGATAGAGGAGCGGCTGGAGGTTCTGGCCGGCTACCTCATCGCCTATCTCAACCTCGACAAGGTCATCAAAATCATCCGCTCCGAGGACGAGCCGAAACCGGTGCTGATGAAGGCTTTCGCGCTAAGCGACGCGCAGGCCGAGGCGATATTGAACATGCGCCTGCGCTCTCTCCGCAAGCTGGAGGAGATGGAGATACGCGGCGAGCAAAAGGAACTTTCCGGCAAGCAGGCCGAGCTGAAAAAGCTGCTCGCCGACGAAGGCGCGCGCTGGCAACGCATCGACGGGGATCTGGCGACGCTGAAGCAAAAATTCGCCAAATCCACCAAGCTGGGGGCGCGGCGCACCGTCATGGCCGACGCTCCGGCGATACTCGACGTTCCCGCTGAGGCGGTGATCGAGCGCGAAAGCGTGACGGTGGTATGCTCGGAGAAAGGCTGGATTCGCGCCATGCGCGGGCACGGTTTGTCGCACGATTCGATCAAATACAAGGAAGGCGACGCCGAGCGTTTCGCCATCGAAGCCGAGACCACCGACAAAATCATGCTGTTCGCCAGCAACGGCAGGTTTTACACGTTGGGGGTCGATAAATTGCCGGGCGGGCGCGGCTTTGGCGAGCCGTTGCGCTTGTTGACGGATTTGCCGACCGAATCCGAAATCATCGGCATCGAAAAATACGACGCCGCCAAGAAATTCATCGTGGCGGCCAGCGACGGGCGCGGCTTCGTCGTATCTGCCACCGACGCTTTGGCGCAAACCCGCGCCGGAAAGCAAGTGCTGAACGTCGACGACGGCTCCCGCGCCGTGGCCTTGGCGACGACGGGCGGCGATCACATCGCCGTGGTGGGAACAAATCGCAAGCTGTTGGCCTTCCCCGCCTCGCAACTTCCTGAAATGTCTCGCGGACGGGGGGTTATCCTGCAACGCTACAAGGACGGCGAGCTGGCGGACGTAAAAAGCTTCAACCTGAAAGAAGGCTTGTCGTGGAAACTCGGCGACCGCGAAAGGGTGGAAACCGACATGCGCGGCTGGCTGGGCGAACGCGCCCAATCCGGCAAACTTCCTCCCAACGGCTTTCCCAAGGGCAACCGGTTTTCGTGAAAAACCTTCCCGAAAAACGCATTTGCCCAAAACGGATGGATACTGCCTTCCAGCGAGCACCGTCATTGATAAGTTACGGCCAAAGGCCGTCATTGCGAGCCGCCACTCTTTGGTTTGGACAGCGTTGAACGCTGTCGGGCGGCGAAGCAATCCAGTGCCACAGGCGCAACGGCTCTGGATTGCTTCGCCGCCAAGGGGCGGCTCGCAATGACGGCCTTTGGCTGTAACTACGATGACAGCCCTTTGGGAAAGGCAATATCCACCCCTTTTGGATAAGAGCCCGCTTGCTTTTGTCTTTCAACCGTATGATGCTCTGCCGAGCGAGAATCGAATCGTCTTTTCCTCCCTGCCGCGTCGGCTGCCATCGGGATAGTTCAACATGCTTGCGCCGTTTTTATCCGAATACCTGCCAATACTGATGTTCCTTGGCGTTGCGGCCTTCATTGCCGCCGCCGCCGCCGCCATTCCGTTCTTGATTGCCAAGCGCGCCCCAGACGAGGCCAAATGCTCCCCTTACGAATGCGGCTTTGAAGGCTTGGGCGACGCCCGAAACCGCTTCGACGTGCGGTTTTATCTGGTGTCCATACTGTTCATCATTTTCGATCTGGAAGTGGCGTTTCTGTTCCCGTGGGCTGTCTCCCTTTCCGAAATCGGCATGATCGGATTCTGGTCGATGATGCTCTTCCTTGGGGTTTTGACCGTCGGATTTATCTACGAATGGAAGAAGGGGGCTTTGGAGTGGGAGTGAACGAAACCGCAGAATCGGCGTTGCGATCGCTGGCCGCCGAGACCGAGCGCGGCGGTTGCGGCTTTTTCCTGACCAAGCTCGACGAGCTTTTGGCGTGGGCGCGAACCGGCTCGATGTGGCCGATGACCTTCGGTCTGGCCTGCTGCGGGGTGGAGATGATCCACGCTTATATGAGCCGCTACGACCTCGACCGCTTCGGCATGATGCCGCGCCCTTCGCCGCGCCAGTCCGACCTGATGATCGTGGCGGGAACGCTCACCAACAAAATGGCTCCGGCTTTGCGTAAGGTCTACGACCAGATGGCGGAACCGCGTTGGGTCATATCCATGGGCAGCTGCGCCAACGGCGGCGGATATTACCATTACTCGTATTCGGTGGTGCGCGGCTGCGACAGCATAGTGCCGGTGGACGTGTACGTCCCCGGATGCCCCCCATCGCCCGAGGCGTTGCTGGCCGGAATAATGGAACTGCACGAGATGATACGTCGCGATCCGCACATTGTGGCCAAGCGGGTGGCTTCCCGCCAATCCGCGGAGACTTGCCGATGATCGATATTGAAACTTTGTCCGAAAACGTCCGCCGCGCCTTGGGCAGCGATTGTCTGGAAGCTACGGCCTCTCTGGGCGAGCTGTGCGTGGTGGTTCCCGCCCCTCGCGTCGCCGAGGCGTTGCGTACGTTGCGCGACGATCCCGCCGTGGCGATGGCGCAGTTGATGGACGTGTGCGGGGTGGATTATCCTGATCGCTCTCCCGTAAGATTCGAGGTTGTTTATAACCTTCTCAGCCTGCGCCACAACGCGCGGCTGCGGGTAAAGGTTCGCGTGGCCGAAGGCGAGCAGGTACCTACCGCAACGGGGGTTTACAGCTCCGCCGGATGGTTCGAACGCGAGACGTGGGACATGTTCGGCATAGCGTTTTCCGGCCATCCCGATCTGCGCCGCATCCTTACGGAATACGAGTTCGAGGGACATCCCTTACGCAAGGATTTTCCTTTGTGGGGGCATACCGAGGTGCGCTACGACGAAGACCGGCGACGCGTAATCCATCAGCCCGCCAAGCCGGACGTGAATTATCGCGACTTCGATTTCATCAGCCCGTGGCAGGGGGATGCCTCACTGACGCGCAACGCGGGGAAATGACGGCATGATCGAACCTATTTCCATACTGCCCGCCTCCGCCGCGCAAGAAGGCAAGATGACCGTCAACTTCGGCCCCCAGCATCCGGCGGCGCACGGGGTGTTGCGGCTGATTCTGGAAATGGACGGCGAAATAGTCGAACGCGCCGATCCGCATATCGGCTTGCTGCATCGCGGCACGGAAAAGCTGATCGAGAACAAGACCTATGCCCAAGCCATGCCGTATTTCGACCGGCTGGACTACGTCGCGCCGATGGCCGAGGAACACGCCTTCGCGCTGGCCGTCGAAAAGCTGTTGGGCATAACCGCTCCGCCCCGCGCCCAATACATTCGCGTGCTGTTCGCGGAAATCTCGCGGCTGCTCAACCATATTCTGAACATCACCACCTTCGCCATCGACATCGGCGCGGTCACGCCTTCGCTGTGGGGGTTCGAAGAACGCGAACGCTTGATGGAGTTTTATGAGCGCGTCAGCGGCGCGCGGATGCACGCCAACTATTTCCGCGCCGGAGGCGTGCGGCAGGATATGCCGGACGGGCTGGCCGACGACATTTGGAAATTCACCGAACGATTCCCGAACTTCCTCAACGACGTGGAAACCCTGCTCAACGGCAACCGCGTGTTCCGCCAACGCACCGTGGGAATCGGCGTGGCGACCAAGCAACAGGCGATAGACTGGGGATTTTCCGGCCCCATGCTGCGGGCGTCGGGCGTGGCTTGGGACATGCGCCGCTCCCAACCCTATGACGCCTACGACAAGATGGATTTCGAGGTTCCCGTGGGCAAAACCGGCGACACCTTCGCGCGGTATCTGCTGCGGATGGAGGAAATGCGCCAGTCGTGCCGCATCATGCAACAATGCCTGAACGACATGCCGACGGGCGCGGTGATGACGGAAAACAGCAAAGTTACCCCTCCCCCTCGCGCCGACATGAAGTCGTCGATGGAATCCCTTATCCATCATTTCAAGCTGTACACCGAGGGCTATCGCGTCCCCGCCGGAGAGACCTATACGGCGGTGGAGGCTCCCAAGGGCGAGTTCGCGGTGTATCTTGTCTCCGACGGCGGCAACAAGCCGTACCGCTGCAAAATCCGCTCGCCCGGGTTCACGCATCTTCAGGCGACGGAATTGCTGTGCAAAGGCCACATGCTGGCCGACGCTACCGGCATATTGGGCGGAGTGGACATAGTGTTCGGGGAGATCGACCGTTGAGCGCCGCAGAGAAACAAGATTTGGAATCCTTCGCCTTCACCGCCGACAACATGGCCGTGGCGAAAAAGCACATCGCCAAGTATCCCGCCGGAAAACAGGCCAGCGCGGTTTTGCCATTGTTGGATTTGGCTCAACGCCAGTGCGGCAACTGGCTGCCCCGCGCGGCGATGGACTATGTGGCCGACTTGCTGCAAATGCCGCCCATGGCCGTCTACGAAGTCGCCACCTTTTACACCATGTTCAACCTGAACCCCGTGGGCAAGCATCATATACAGGTTTGCCGCACCACGCCTTGCTGGCTGCGCGGCTCGGAAGAAATAACCCACGCCTGCCAGAAACGCCTCGGCGTCGGCATGGGCGGAACCACTTCGGACGGCCAGTTCACCTTGTCGGAGGTCGAATGCCTCGGCGCGTGCGTCAACGCTCCGGTCGTGCAGATAAACGACGACTATCACGAAAACCTGACGGCGGAGAGCGTTGTGAAGCTGATTGACGAATTGGCGGTCGGAGGAACCAAGAAATGATTGCCGCGACAAACGCCGTCATTGCGAGCCGACCGCTTGGGCGGCGAAGCAATCCAGAGCAGTTGTCCCATCGCCTTGGATTGCTTCGCGTCGCAAGGGCGACGCTCGCAATGACGCTCGACTATATAGATTCGCTCTCTTTACGCACCCCCCACCTAACCTCCCCCCAAGGGGGGAGGTGCGTAAAGCGCGTGAAAAGCGTAACGACAGGTGCGTCCCATGCTCGCTGAATCCAACCGCGTATTCACCAATCTTTCCGGCAAGGCTCCGTGGAACATCATGGGGGCCAAGGGGCGTGGGGTGTGGAGCGGAACCGCCGCCTTCATCGCCCGTGGCCGCGAATGGATGGTGGAGGAGGTCAAAAACTCCGGCCTGCGCGGACGCGGCGGCGCGGGATTTTCCACCGGCATGAAGTGGTCGTTCATGCCCAAGGAATCCGCCAAGCCGCATTACCTGATAATCAACGCCGACGAATCCGAACCCGGCACCTGCAAGGATCGTGACATCCTGTGCTACGACCCTCACCGTTTGCTGGAAGGCGCCTTGTGCGCCGCGTTCGCCATCGGGGCGCATGCTTGCTATATCTATGTGCGCGGGGAGTTCTATAACGAAGCGCGGCGGCTGCAAGAAGCCATCGACGAAGCCTATAAGTTCGGCCTGTTAGGCAAGAACGCCGCCGGATCGGGCTGGGATTGCGACGTGTATATGCATCGCGGCGCGGGCGCGTATATATGCGGCGAGGAAACCGCTCTGATGGAAAGCCTCGAGGGCAACAAGGGGCAGCCCCGCAACAAGCCGCCCTTCCCCGCCGGAGCCGGATTGTACGCCTGCCCCACCACCATCAACAACGTGGAAACCATCGCCGTCGTGCCGGAGATTTTGCGGCGCGGCGCGGCGTGGTTCGCGGGCATAGGCCGCCCCAAGAACAGTGGCACTAAGATTTTCTGCATCTCCGGCCACGTCGAACAGCCCTGCAACGTCGAGGAGGAAATGGGCATCCCCATGCGGGAGCTTATCGAACGCCATGCGGGCGGGGTGCGCGGCGGCTGGGACAATTTGCTGGCCGTCATCCCGGGCGGCTCCTCCACCCCGCTGTTGCCGCGCGAGATATGCGACACCGTATTGATGGATTTCGACAGCCTTCGCGCCGTCCAATCCGGCCTCGGCACGGCAGGCGTGATCGTGATGGATAAATCGACCGACGTCATAGACGCGATATGCCGCCTCAGCCGCTTTTACATGCACGAAAGCTGCGGGCAATGCACTCCGTGCCGCGAGGGAACCGGATGGCTGTGGCGCGTGATGCAACGCATGGTCAAAGGCGAGGCGGAGGTCGAGGAAATAGACTCCCTATTGTCCGTCACCAAGGAAATCGAAGGCCACACCATTTGCGCGCTGGGCGACGCAGCGGCTTGGCCGGTGCAAGGCCTTATCCGCCACTTCCGCCCCTTGATGGTAGAAAGGATAGAGAAGTATCGTAAGGAAAAACGCAAGGCGGCGTGAGCCGTAGGCGATGACTGCGACTCAATAAGAAACTCAATCTAACGCCTTTGCATAGCTCAGGATTCCACCATGCCCAAACTCACCATCGACGGCAAAGAAATCGAAGTCGCGGCGGGGACTTCCGTCCTGCAAGCCTGCGAACAAGCGGGGATCGAGATTCCCCGTTTCTGCTACCACGACCGCCTGTCGGTCGCCGGAAGCTGCCGCATGTGTCTGGTCGAGGTGGAAAAGGCTCCCAAGCCCGTCGCCAGCTGCACCCAGCCTTGCGCCGACGGGATGATCGTGCATACGGACACACCGACAGTGAAGAACGCCCGCAAAGGGGTTATGGAGCTGTTGTTGATAAACCATCCCCTCGACTGCCCCATCTGCGATCAGGGCGGCGAGTGCGACTTGCAGGATTTATCCGTCGGCTACGGCATGGACAAAGGCCGTTACCGCGACGAAAAACGCGCCGTGTCCGATAAATATCTTGGGCCTTTGGTCAAAACCGTGATGACGCGCTGCATCCATTGCACGCGCTGCGTCCGCTTCATGGACGAGATTGCCGGAACGCCCGAACTCGGCGGACTGTTTCGCGGCGAGCATCTGGAAATAGACACATGGACCGGACAACCCCTGAAATCCGAATTGTCGGGAAATCTGGTGGACATCTGCCCCGTGGGCGCGTTGACCAACCGCCCCCACGCCTTCCGCGCCCGCTCGTGGGAAATGGACAAAACCGACAGCGTCGACGTGCTGGACGCGGTGGGCAGCAACATCCGCATCGACAGCAAAAACGGCGAGGTGATGCGGATAGTCCCCCGCCGCAACGACGCCATAAACGACGAATGGATCAACGACAAGACCCGCCACGCCTGCGACGGATTGAAATACCAACGCCTCGACCGCCCCTATGTGCGCGGAGGCGACGGCAAGCTGCGCGAGGCTTCGTGGGACGAGGCGTTGGCGGTCGTGGCCGCCAAGCTGCGTTCCACCACGCCGGAAAGGATCGCAGCCTTGGCGGGCGATCTGGCCGACTGCGAAAGCATGTTCGCCCTGTTGTCGTTCATGCGCTCGCTGGGCGTCGCCAACACCGATTGCCGCCAAGACGGCGCGGTCTATGACGCCTCGGCGCGGGCGGGATACATAATGAACAGCGGCATCGCGGGCATCGACAAGGCCGACGCGATCCTGCTGATCGGCACAAATCCGCGCCACGAAGGCACGATGGTCAACGCCCGCATCCGCAAACGCTGGCTGAAAGGCAATCTTGAGCTAGGTTTGGTCGGAACCGCCGCGGATCTCGGCTATCCCTATCGCCATCTCGGACCCGCGCCAAGCTCGCTGAAGGATATTATCAACGGACGGGAAGCCTTCGCCTCGATACTGCGCCAAGCCGAAAGGCCTATGCTGCTGCTGGGCGCGGGCGTTTTGGCGCGGCAAGACGGCGCGGCGATCCATTCCATGGCGCAAGAAATCGCCGCTTCGCTCAACATGATTCGCGACGGATGGAACGGCTTTAACGTGTTGCAACTGGCTGCGGCGCGAACGGGAGGATTGGATCTCGGCTTCCTGCCCGCCGCCAACGGCAAGTCCACCGCAGGCATTCTGGAATCCGCCTCGAAAGGCGAGATCGATTTCGTCTATCTGCTGGGCGCGGACGAGATAAACATGTCCAAGCTGGGCAAGGCGTTCGTTGTATATCACGGCCATCACGGCGATCGCGGAGCGCACCGCGCCGATGTCGTGCTTCCGGCGACCGCCTATACCGAAAAGGACGCCACCTACGTCAACACCGAAGGCCGGACGCAAACCACACGCCGCGCCGTGGCTCCGGTGGGGCAAGCCAAGGAAGACTGGGCTGTAGTGCGCGCCATGTCGGAAGCCTTTGGCCGCCCGCTGCCATTTAACAGCTTGGCAGAAGCGCGTGGCAAGATGACCATCGCCCGCCCCCATCTGGGCGACATAGGAAAAATCTTTCCGGCAGAATGGCCGGCGGAGTGGAAAGGCTGCGGAAAATATAACGAATCTTTGCCTCTGCCCTTCGCTCCCGCCATCCAAAACTTTTACGCCACCGACCCCATATGTCGCGCCTCCCCCACTATGGCCAAGTGTGTGGAGGAAATCCTGCCGCTGTGGCACGGAGGCAGTGGAGGCAAAGCGGCGGCATGACAGTTCCATCCGACCTTCCTTGGGCATCCATATATCCCCCTTCGGTGGATTGGGCGGCCGAGCTGCCCTCGCGTCCACTGCCGGAAATACTCGACAAGGCCGCCGCCGAATTTCCCCATAACGTCTTCATCGACTTTCTTGGCAAGGAATACTCCTATGCCCAAACGGTAGAGGCGGTGGCCAAAACGGCGCGGGGATTGCAAAACTTGGGCGTGAAAAAAGGCGATCGCATCGGGCTTTTGCTTCCGAACACTCCGTACTATGTGTTCCTTTATTTCGCTATTTTGAAAATCGGCGCGGTGGTGGTGAATTTCAACCCGCTTTACGCCGAAAAGGAGATCGAGGAACAGATAAAGAATTCCGGCGTCTCCATAATGGCGACGATAGACATAGCCTCCATCAGCGAAAAGCTGGATCGCGTCGCCTCCCGCGCCGGAGTGCTAAAAACGATCGTCTGTCGGCTGGCCGCCGCCCTGCCGCCGCTGTCGTCGTTCCTTTACCGCCTGTTCAAGTTTCGGGAAATATCGCGCTTGAAACGCGACGGCTCGCATGTGTCGTTCGAAGACCTACTTGACAACTCGGGCGAATATTCGGCTCCCGCCATCTCTCCCGTCGAGGATTTGGCGGTGCTGCAATACACCGGAGGAACCACCGGCATCCCCAAAGGGGCGATGCTCACGCACTCCAATCTTTCCGCCAACGTCGAGCAAGCTCGCCTGCTGTTCCCGCGCATGGAAAAAGGTCGGGAAAGAATGCTTGGCGTGCTGCCGTTCTTCCACGTCTTCGCCATGACCGCCGTGATGAACATGGGAATCGCCATGGGCGGGCGGCTGATAATCCTGCCGCGCTTCGATTTGAAACAGGTGATAGAAACCATCCACAAAAAACGCCCCACCCTGTTTCCCGCCGTTCCCACCATCTACACCGCCATCAACAACTACAAGGATTTGCGGAAATACGATCTGTCGTCGATAAAATACTGCATCTCCGGCGGCGCGCCGTTGCCGGTGGAGGTCAAGCGCGATTTCGAACGCCTGACCGGATGCGTATTGGTCGAAGGCTACGGCTTGTCGGAGACCTCGCCCGTCGCCACCTGCAATCCGACCGAGGGCGAAAACCGCGCTGGATCCATCGGACTGCCTTTGCCCGGAACCTATATCGACATCATCAGCATGGAGGATGGTAATTCTCCCGTCGCGCAAGGCCAGCGCGGCGAGGTGTGCATTCGCGGGCCGCAGGTGATGGCGGGATATTGGAACCATCCCGAGGAAACCGCCTCGGTTCTAAAGGACACTGCACAGGGCAAGCGTCTGCACACCGGAGACGTCGGATACATGGACAAGGACGGCTATACCTTCATTGTGGATCGCATAAAGGACATGATAGCTGCGGGCGGTTTCAAGGTTTATCCCCGCCACGTCGAAGAAGCCATCTATCTGCATCCGGCGGTCGAGGAATGCATAGTGGCCGGAGTCCCCGATCCCTATCGCGGCCAGACCGTCAAGGCCTATGTGAAGCTCCGCGCCGGACACGATCTGGACAAGGACGGCTTGACCGAATTTCTCAAGGACAAGTTGTCCACCATCGAAATTCCCAAATTGGTAGAATTCCGTTCGGCCTTGCCCAAAACCGCCATCGGAAAATTGTCGAAGCGCATGGTGCTGGGCGAAGAAAACAAGAGCCCCCCACAAAAAACGGAGGGGTAGAACCGGCCTCTTAGAACCTGTTCATATGCAAAACGGAGAATATTACCTTACCCAAAAAGCCGTCATTGCAAACTCCAAGCCCAAAGGCCGTCATGTGAAGTATACGGCCAAAGGCCGTCATGTGAAGTATACGGCCAAAGGCCGTCATGTGAAGTATACGGCCAAAGGCCGTCATTGCGAGCGTCGCCCTTGCGACGCGAAGCAATCCAGTGCCGTTGCGCCCGTGGCTCTGGATTGCTTCGCCGCCAAGAGGCGGCTCGCAATGACGGCCTTTGGCCGCAAAGTCACCCACCCATTTTGGGATATGGCCATTTTAGCGTTTCTGAGATGAATCCGCGTGATATAATCCCGAACGTGCTTTATAGAAAACCGGATTACCGAAGCGCGGGAACCACGACGGAAAGGCAAGATAGGCCATGTTTCCACATAATCGCATCTTTGTTTCGCTACGCCTGCTTGTCTCCGCTTCGGCGTTGATGGCCGGATTCATTGCCGAAACAACCGCAGCCGCCAACGACATAGCCCCACCGCCGCGCCGCTCTCCCCGCGAGCCGGTCAGCCAGCAATCGTTGATGGAACGCAAATCCGCCCTGCCTCCGTCGCGTTCGGTCAGCGGAAAGGCCGTAGTCGTCGATACCGAACGCCTCCGCATCGGCGACACGGAAATCCGGCTGTTCGGAGTAGTGCCGCCGCAGCTTTCCGCTCCCTATGGACCTCAGGCGCGGGCGGTTTTAGACACCATGGCCGCGACCGGAACCATAACCTGCTCCATCCACGACCGCGATCGCGAAAGCCGCCTGTTGGCTAATTGTCGTGGAACCGAAGGGGGAGATCCCGCGCTTGAGCTGCTGAAACGCGGGTTGGCGGTCACGGCGAGGGGATCCCTTCGCTCCAGCGAACTCGCTCCGGCGTACGAAGCCGCCGAACGCGCCGCGCAAGCTCAAAAAGTCGGGCTTTGGTCTCTTGCCATCCCCCAATCCGCCTCCGGCGCGAGCATAAAAGAAGCTATGGCCGAAACGGCTTCCTCGACCGCCCAAATGCAGACGCAAACCCAGACGCAACCTCCTCAAGCGCAGCAGAGCCAATCCCCTCCTTCCTCTACACCTCCGACCGCAGAACCGCCTGCGGCGAAAGAAGCGGACAAGCCGGAAACGTCTTCGGCAATCGTCCAAAACGAAAAACCCAAAAAGGGTTCAAACGCCGAATCGTCCGCCGCTTTGTCGGCCTTGGCCGATCAAGCGATTCGCTACGAACTGCCAATGGCTGCTCAAGTAACGCCGCAGGCTGCCGGATGGGCTGAACGCTATCAGCTTCTTATTGCCTCGATCTTGGCCTTGATGGCCGCGCTCTGCTTTACCTCCGCCTCGTTCCTGCGAAACGTCTGGAACCGCCGCGAAGACGTGCGCTCCATAGCCTCAGCGTTGCGCGGGGAATTGATGGCGGCGCGTTCGGTTTGTTCCGCGCGCCTGCGGCAGATCGAACGGGAAGCGGACGAAAAATCTGTGGGGTGGCCGCGCATAAGGACTTTGGTGTTCCAAGCCTACGTCGGCAAACTCGGACTCTTGGGCGCGGAAATGTCGCGAAAAATAGCCTCTATCTACGGACAGGCCAGCGATTACGCCTCGTATTACCAGACGCAATCCGCCCCCGCTCCGTCCTCTCCGACACAAGACCAATCCGCCTCTAAACGCCAGTCTCTGGCCGCCTTGATCCAGCATATGGACGAGGTAATGCCACGCCTGGCCGCCATCGAGGAAGGCAAAAGATTCGGCTGCAAATCGCCGCTGTCCAACATTGCGACGGCTTCTGCCAACTGCAACCACACATCCTCCGATCCTCAACCGCCATCGCCGCGTTCGAAAAACAAGGAAAAGGAAGAATCCGAAACCTTGGCTCAGGATTCTCCAGCGACGGAACAGCCGAAGGCGGAAAGCGCGCCCATCGCTTCCGCTCCACAGTCATCGCACTCTCCTTCTTCCAATATCCCGACCTTGGCCGCCACCACGATCTCAACCATGGCCTCCTCCGAAAAAGCGGAGGCTCCGGTAGCCGAAAGTTCTTCCGCGAAATTGGACAAATCGGCGGTCGCTCCTGCGGCGCCCTCCGCTCCCGCCCCGCAACAACCGGAAAGTCCGGAACAATCCGTAGTCGTAGCCACCGAGGAAACCGTCGCCGAGCCGGAGGAGGCAATCAATTCCGCGACGGCTTTCCGCAGCAAGCCTTCGCATTTGGCTTCCATCCTCCCGCTGTTCGGGCGCATCAAGGATTTTGCCATCAGCCATCTGGAACGCGACAGAAGCGATCCGGCGGATTCCGTCCCCGATTATGTGACGATGTCGGACGAGGAAATGGAAAAATACCTTCAAGAGGCTAAATCCTTCACGGAAGAAAGCCATCGCAAAACCGCCCACGGCTTGCGCTTCCGATGAGAGCCTGTTCAGAATAACGAGGCCGAAAGACATGATACCGAGCACCCAAACCGAAGGCGGAAAATCGCTCTGGCACATCAGGGAAATGATGGACGAGCTGCGCGACTACGAAGGCAGCACTCTGGTCGTCAAGATCGGCGGAAACTCCATCGCCGAAGACGCCGGATTTTTGGAATCCGTGGCGGATCAAATGGAGTTCCTGCAAAGCCGCCGCGTTCGGCTGGTTCTGGTGCACGGCGGCGGTCCCCAGATCGACGTCGCACTGAAGAAGGCAGGAATCCCCACGATGAAAGCGGCGGACGGACGCCGGATAACCGATCCGGCCTCGATGGAAGTAATTTCCCGAGTTATGGGCGAAATCAGCGCGGAGGTCTCTTCCGCGCTCGTCAAACACGGATGTAAAACTTATTCCGCCGCCGCCGCCGGACAGTGCTTTGTCAAAGCCAAAAGCCTGTCCGAACATGGGGGGGAGCGTACCGGCGTTCCCGTAGCCGTGGATGTGGCCGCTATATTGCCGATTCTCGACAGCGGTAAGGCCATAGTGATGAACTCGGTAGGCCGCGACGAAAATCTTCTGGATTACAACGTTAACGCCGACGATTGCGCCATGGCCTTGGCGATCGCCCTAAAGTCTAAAAGGCTTATCATGGTCACGAACGTGGCCGGAGTGTACGATGCGGAAAAACGCCCCATCTCATTATTAACTCCCGCCATCACCCGCAAGCTGATAGCCGACGGCGTCATATCCGGCGGCATGATCCCAAAGGTCGAAAGCGCGATCAAAGCTATCTCATGCGGCGTAGGCGGGGTGGCGATCATAAACGGCCATTACGATTGTTCGATATTAGGGGAACTGCTGACCAAAAGCGGCTTCGGAACCCTGATAACCGGCGACGAGGCTAACTGATGAATGCCTTTGCGCAGGGCTGGCAGGAAAACAAACGTCATTGCGAGCCGCCCTTTGGCGACGAAGCAATCCAGAGTCGTATAGCAACGGCGCTGGATTGCTTCGGAGCTAAACCACATAGCAATGACGGCCTTCGTCATTTGATCGTCTGTCTAATTCTATCCCTTGTTTTTCTTTCGCTGCCCCCCTTGCCGTCCCTCGCTGCCGCTCCCGATAAGAAACCGTTGATCGTGGCCAGCTTCAGCATCCTTGCCGACATAGCCGCCAACGTCGGCGGAGAACTGGTCGATGTGCGAAGCCTTGTCCCTCCCGACACGGACGCCCATTCATGGAATCCCTCGCCTGAAGACGCCAAAACCTTAGGCAAGGCCGATATAATCGTCGTCAATGGTCTGAATTTCGAGGGGTGGATAAACCGTTTAGCTAAGGCATCGGGAACCAAGGCCGGAATAATCTCGGCTTCGGACGGGATAGCCTCGGCGAAAACCGCCAATGATCCCCACGCATGGCAAAATCCCGCCAACGTCCTTGTCTATGTCGAAAACATAGCCGAGGCCATTGCGGATCGCTATCCCGAACTGGCTCCGCAAATACGCAAGAACGCCGACTTATACGCCGCTAAAATCGAGGATACCGACCGATACATAAAGAAAATCTTCGAAGACGCGCCGGAAGCGGGACGGAAAATAGTAACCAACCACGACGCGTTCGCTTATTTCGGCCAAGCCTACGGCGTAAAATTCCTCGCCGCTTCCGGAATGAGCAACGAATCCGAACCATCCGCCGCCTCAATGGCTAAACTCCTGAGGCAGATCAAAAAAGAGGGGGTGAAAACCGTCTTTATTGAAAATATGTCGGATCCTAGGCTGGCCGACAGAATAGCCAAGGATTCCGGCGCGGTTTTAGGCGGAACGCTGTATTCCGACGCCCTATCCTCCCCCTCCGGCCCCGCCCCCGATTATCTTTCCATGATGCGCCATAACGCCGAACAAATCCGCAAAGCCTTGCCGCGCTGACCATAAATCTTGTAGAAAACCCCCAGAATCTGCCGTTTTTACCCTTGACCTCGCCGACGTCTCGGCGTAGTAGTCTCGGTCTGCGTCCTCGCCTTTAGGCGTCGTCGGCGCGGTCGTTAATCGCATCGCGGAAGTGCCGCGCAACGGAATAAATACAGGTTGGGAAACTAAAAACATGGCAAATCATAAATCAGCCGCCAAACGCGCCCTGCAAGCCGCCAAGCGCAACACGTTGAACCGCGCCGTTCGTTCGGAAATTCGCACCTCGGTTAGGGCGTTTGAAGCGGCCTTGTCCTCCGGCGCGGCCAAGGATGTCAAACAGGCGGCTCGTTCGGCGGAATCCACCATCAATCGCGCCGCCAGTCGCGGCACTATGCACCGCAATACGGCAGCCCGTAGAACCTCCCGTATGGCCAAAAAAGCCGCCAAGTCGGCGAAGTAATTTTTGGCCATTTCCCCAAAGGGGTGGGCATTACCTTCCGCGTTCCAAAAAGAGCCGTCATCTACACTGTTACGGCCAAAGGCCGTCATTGCGAGCGTCGCCCTTGCGACGCGAAGCAATCCAGAGTCATATAGTCCTTCTAATTAAGAATGAGACAGCAATTTATGGCGTTCACCCAAAACCGGTGGGTGGTTTTCGTCGGAGTTGATGCGACGTCCCGCCCGCCGACACGGTGCGCTCCTCCCCCTTCTTAGGGGGAGGAACAGATCCTGATTGCTGAAAGAAAGATTCTTTATCCACTAGTTTTGTGAAAGAGCCTCCTTGATTTGTCATGGAAAGGAACTTTGTCCATAACGATCGGCAAGTTCGTTGGAAGGGCTATATGACTCTGCATTGCTTCGCCGCCCGACAGCGTTAACGCTGTCCAAACCAAAGGGTGGCGGCTCGCAATGACGGCGCTTGCTGCTGCTATTTGCGGCAAAATTACCCGCCCGTTTTGCGTGATGGCCGTATAAACATGGTGGCGGTTTCGACGCCATCAAAATAACTTCTCAAAAATAGCCATTGCCTTGTTCTTAAACAACATAAATGTTCGGACATTTTCAGTTTAAGCCGCTTGGCGTTCCCGTTCCAACTCGTCCAATTGAACATAGGCATC
>JAYRGC010000048.1:0-14930 GCA_041908065.1 Alphaproteobacteria bacterium
GCCCCTTGGCGGCGAAGCAATCCAGTGCCGTTGCCCTATGACTCTGGATTGCTTCGCCGCCAAGGGGCGGCTCGCAATGACGGCCTTTGGCCGTAGACTTAACATGACGGCCTTGCTTGCCGATACAGGCGGCTACAAAATTATCCACCCGTTTTCAGAAAGAGCCGGCATTTTCTACCGAAACATAATGTCCAACGCCGCAGTCGAGCTTTGTAAACAAGCTCTCAGTTCAAACTTTCGCCGTAGCGGAACGGGATTAGTAGTCACTTGCCGATTACGACTCCATCGGATGATTTGCTTATCTTTTTGGAACGTCTTTTTATCTGTTTTTTGGCCTCGCTTTTTTTAGCCAATGTCTGTTGCGTCGCCTTTGTTTCCGCTTTGACGACCGCCTCCGTTTTATTGGCGGCGAGGATCGGAGTCGAAAGGGAGACGGCTACGGTTAACGCCATAGCGCAAGCCAATTTTCCGAAATGGTTTAACATGTCGACGGCTCCTTTTATTCGTCGTTTTAAGCGCGCGCCGTTTATCCGACGATCTCGCATTGGCTGAAGAAATAGGCGATTTCCTCGGCGGCGGTTTCCTTGGCGTCGGAGCCGTGCACCGAATTGGCCTCGATGCTTTCCGCGAATTCCTTGCGTATCGTGCCCGGGGCGGCGTTGGCCGGATTGGTGGCTCCCATCACTTCGCGGTTGCGGGCTACGGCGTTTTCGCCTTCTAGAACCTGAAGAACGACGGGGCCGGAGATCATGTAGGAGCACAGATCGTTGAAGAAGGGGCGTTGGCGGTGAACGGCATAGAAGCCTTCGGCCTGCTCGCGGGTCAGGCGGACGCGCTTTTGCGCCACTACCTTCAATCCGGCTTCCTCCAGTTTGGCGATTATCTTGCCGGTGAGGTCGCGGCGGGTGGCGTCGGGCTTGATTATCGAAAAAGTGCGTTCTATCGCCATTTTTAGGTTCTCCAAAGTTCGTCGTTTACAGGTTCCGTTAACAGGCGGTTTTATAGTCTTAGTCTCCGCCTAGGGCAAAGGAATTACTTAACCCCGTTCTCTAAATACCTGAAGAACTCGTTGTCGGGACTGAGGATATAGGTGGTGTTCCCGGGCTTCAGGCTTTCGCGATAGGCGGACATCGAACGCCAAAAGGCGAAAAACTGCGGATCCTTGCCGGTGGCGTCGGCCATCAGCTGCAACGATTTGCGGTCGCCTTCGCCCTTGATGCGCTCGGCTTGCCCCCGCGCCTCGGCCACGATCACCGTGGCTTGGCGATCGGCCTCGGAGGTGGTTTGCAAGGCTTCCTGCTGGCCGTTGGCGCGGAGCTGCGCCGCTTCCTGCTCGCGCTGGGATCTCATGCGCGAGAACACGGCGTCGCCGGTTTTTTGCGGCAAATCGGTGCGGCGGATACGGACGTCGACGATCTCTATGCCGAAATCCTTGGCCTCCGCGTTCAGCTGGTTGCGGATCTTGGCCATGACCGCCACGCGCTCGGGCGAGAGCATGACGGCGGTCTTCACCGTTCCCAGAACGCTGCGCATGGAGGCGTTGAGCAAGCTGCCCAGCCGGTCTCCGGCCACCCGTTCGTTGCCCAGACGCTGGAAGAACAACAAGGGATCGACGATGCGATAGCGGGCGAAAGCGTCGACTTCCAGCGGTTTTTGCTCGGCCAGCATTATTTCCTGACTGGGGGCGTCCACCGCCAGAACGCGCTTGTCGAAGTATTCCACCGTCTGGATCAACGGAACTTTCAGATGCATTCCGGGTTCGTTGGTGACGCTGACCACTTCGCGGAACTGGAACAATATCGCTTGTTGGGTCTGCGGCACTATGTAAATGGATCCGGCCAAGCCCAAGATTATAACGGCGGCGGCGATCACGCCCATCCATGCTTTGTTGGTCATTTAGTTGCCTCCTTGCGAGGAGCCGCGCGTCATGTCGCGCAGCGGGAAATAAGGGATGGTTCCGGCTCCGGCGGATTTATCCACCAGCACCTTGTTGGCTTCGCCGAGAACGCTTTCCATGGTCTCCAGATATATCCGTCGCGCCGTGACGTCGCGTGAGGCGTTGTAGGCGGTCAGAACCTCGCGGAAGCGCGCGGCTTCGCCTTCCGCCACGGCGATTTTTTGATCGCGGTAGGCCATGGCCTCTTGGACTATTTTCGCCGCTTGGCCTTTGGCTTCGGGGATGACCTTGTTGACGTGGGCGGCGGCTTGGTTCTGGAAACGCTCCTGATCCAGCCGCGCGTTCACTACGTCTTGGAAAGACGCTTTCACCTCGTCTGGGACGGAGACGGTTTGCAGGTTGATCTGCGATACCGTCACGCCCGCCTGATATTCGTCCATCAACGCCTGTAGTCTTGCGCGGGCTTCCTCGGCTATTTGCCCGCGCCCCTCGGTGAGGGCGAATTGCAGCTTGTTTTGGCCGATGACCTCGCGCATCGCGCTTTCCGCCGCCATCTTGATGGTGTTGACCTGATCGCGGATTTCGAACAGGTATTTTTGCACGTCGGTTATGCGCCAAAATACCGTGAACTCGACGTTGATGACGTTCTCGTCCTGCGTCAGCATCATGCTTTCCTGCGGGATGGAGCGGGTATCGCCGCTTTTTCCCAAACGCTTGAAGCCGATCTGGATCTCGTTTTGCGAGGTGACGACCGGCAAGGATACTTCCTCGATCGGCGAGGGGAGGTGATAGCGCAGCCCGGGCATTTCAGTGCGGACGAACGCGCCGAAGCGGGTGACCACGCCGACCTGATCCGCCGCGACCTGATAAAAACCGCTGGCCATCCACAACGCCGCCAGAGCTGCCAACGCCAACACCACGGCCTGGCCGTTGCCGCGAGGCTTGAAGGGGCCTAAGGCGTCCTTGATCTTGCCGAGCAGCTCGTCGATGTCGACATCCGGCGGCTGCCTGTTGTTTCCGCCGCCGCTTCCGTTGCCGCCGCCTTGTCCCTGCGGCCTCAGGTGGCGGACGCGATCCCACGGGTTGCCGGAACTCTTGTTGCCGCCGCCGTTGGGGGTGTTGCCCTTGTTGCCGTCTCCGCCTGTGGGACCCCACGGGCCTTCGCCATCGTTCCAAGACATTCCGCATTCCTCGTAAGACAAGTTGTCGGGCAGAACCCGATTGCGAGCATAATATGCAAAGCTATGGAGGGCAAAGTCAACGCTTCACGGATTCGTTGCTCGCCGTTGCCGCGGCTGCTATCTTAGGGCGGAGATGCGATAGGAAATCTCGGCAGGGAGGGCGCGGCGATGGGCGGTTTCGATAACGAAGAGATGAAGAACCACGTTAAAGACAAGGAAGTCTGGCTGCGCTTCGCCTACATCATCCTTTTCGGCGCGGCTTTTTACGTATCGGCGGTCGTGATGTTTTTGATCGCGGTGGTGCAGTTTCTCGCCAAGCTGTTCAGCGGCGGGATATTCACCGTTTTGTCGGAATTCGGCGGCAATCTAGCCGAATATCAGGCGGCGTTGTCGCGCTATTTGGCTTTCGCGTCCGACGACAAGCCGTTCCCGTTCGCCAAATTCCCCGATAATGGCCAAAAGCCGAAATCCGGCGGAGAAATAGTGCCGGATTAATGCTGGTGGACAAAATCTACTGCGGCGTTGAGAACAGGCTTTTAATCGAAATTGGTAGTCAAGGAATTGTTTTTTCGGCTAGAGCAGCCTGAGTGCCCCATCTTAGTTCGAGCGTTTCGTTCCAACAATCAGCGTGCTTTGGAGCCACCACGTCGTTGGGGATGGCTGGTAAATACGGCTAATTACCTGACACAGCCATTTTATCGCAATCTCTTGTAAAGCATCTACATACAGCCTATATTTAGAGGGTCGTTTTTTGCCTTCTCATGCGGCGGGTCGCCAGTCGAAGCCGACCGTATCGCAGAGGGTGACCGTGTGGCGATAAGCTATGCGGGCTCAGTCGCCGATAAGCCACTGAGGGAAACGGATGCAGACTGCTCGCCTACGAATGGAACCGGCACTCACTCATTCAATGAGACTCAACGGACGGTTGCTACCATTTATTTCACGGCGGGGAGGCTGCGGGCGGCTTTCACTTTCGTGTTGACAAAAACCCAAAAAGGTTAAGCTCACCATGGAGGTGTCTATGAAAGTCGTGTCATGCAAAAACGTGCCAAGTTCGCCTTGGCGCGGGCAGGTTTCGGGCTGATGCTCGGAGCCGTCCTTCTTACCTTCTCATGCGGCGGGTCGCCAGTCGAAGCCGACCGTATCGCAGAGGGTGACCGTGTGGCGATAAGCTATGCGGGCTCAGTCGCCGATAAGCCACTGAGGGAAACGGATGCAGTGTCGGCGAGCAGAGTTAATCGTTGGGGCTCAGACCAGTTATGGAACGTAAGAATAGGCTTTTTGAAAATATACGCAGAACAATTGCCTTGCGCCGGGCTTGGTATAAAATTTATGAGAATGGGCAACGCTCAGTTTCTCCAGAAACTCAGCGCCTAGTTAACCAGTTCAAGCAAGACGAAGAAAAAAACCTTCAAAATCTAGCGAAAAAACTTAGAAAAAAAGATTTTGATTTCGGCGCAGTGCGTGGAGTTGCTGCCAAAAAAAAGAGCGGAAAACCACGCCCTCTTGTATCGGCCTCGGTTGAAGCGCGTATTGTCCAGCGCGCCATATTAGAGGAGCTATCAGATCGCAAACCAATTCAGAAATATTTTCAGGTGCCAACTAGCTTTGGTGCCATTCCTAAAAAAGGTGTACCTGAAGCAATCAAGGCAGCTGTTGCCGCTATAGAAAGTGGCGCTACGCACTATATAAAATCTGACATTGCTGATTTCTTTACTAAGATACCACGTGCGCAAGTAGTGGAAGAAATAAGCCAAAACTGGAATGACTCTGATTTCAACATTCTCCTAGAGAAATGCACAAACTTAGAAATTGATAATCTTGGGGAAATGGAGAAGAAACATGGCGCTGCATTCCGCGATATGTTCATATTTGACCAGACTGGCGCACCACAGGGTTGCTGCCTTTCTCCGTTAATCGGAAATATTTTGCTTTACGAATTCGATATTCAGATGAATAGTGAGGACATCACCTGCCTGCGGTATTTAGATGATTTCATATTGCTTGGTTCTAGCTATGCAGCGGTACGTAAAGCCTATAAGAAGGGTCAGCGCCTGTTAGGCCAGCACGGGCTTGATGCATACGATCTGGAAACGCGAAAAGATAAAACCGGTCAGGGAAAAACAAGCGAGCCGTTTGAGTTTCTTGGTGTTGGATTTAGAGGAACTACTATCCGTCCATCTGTTACATCAAAAGATCGCATGATCGAATCGATAAGAGAAATATTGGGGAACGTATTAAAAACAGAGATGCATAATCACCTAAGTCTTGTGGACGCCTTTTATATTATCAGCAACAAAATCAGAGGGTGGGGCAATCAATATAAATTTTGCAATGATAATCGTTTTATGGGTTCTATTGACGCGGAAATCACGCAGTTATTAGTGCCTTATTTTTTCAAGTTTACAGATGTTATTAAACAGTTTGAAAAAAAGCAACAAAGGCAGATGATAGGCATATGGTCGTTGGAAGATTGCAAGAAAGACCCAATAAAATTTTCCAATTAAGCGCCTCTTTTTCCTAAAAAATTTCAGGGGGAGAAAAAAGCAGCAGTAATATATGGCGCTAAGCATTTTGAACATCAAGGCGGAAATATATCATCTCTTCTGATAAAAGAGGGGGTGCGGGTTGCTATCATTAAAGTTGTTGCTGATGCTGATTGGTTGAAAGCTGTCAGTGTGGATGCATCAAATTTAGGGGCTAAACCGATAACACACCCTAATACAATAGTGGTATCCGCAAAGAGCGGACGGGCACTAAGAGCTAAGCATATACTACAGCATATCAAGTGCTGTCCAACTTGAAAAGTGATTTTGGCAAATGGCATAGAAACGAGCCTATTTGCAAATTTGCCTTTTATCCGCTTTCATTGCTTATGCGCCTTGTTCAGAGGTTATTTGACGCTTTCCTCCAGCCATTTTGCCAGCAATTCGTTTACCTCGTCGGGTTTTTCCAGCGGCAAGAGGTGGCCGCTGCCTTCGATTATCTTCAGTTCGGAGCCTGCGATGCCTTGGGCAATTTCCGACACTATGGCCGGCGGGGTTATCGCGTCTTGCGCCCCGCCCATCACCAAGGTCGGGCAGGATATTCGTTTCAGGAACGGCCTGTTGTCGGGGCGGTTCAAGATGGCCGTTTGCTGGCGCAGGAAGGCGTCGCGCCCCATCCGAACCGCCATGGCGGTTATGGCGGAGGTAAGGCGATTATCGTTCAGGCGATCTTTGTGGATCAGCAAGGGGAGCAGGCGGGGGGTTACGCCCTTAAAGTTTCCCTCGCGCGACATGGCCATCAACAGGCGGCGGCGTTCGGCCTGTTCCGGCGTATCGGGGCGCGCCGAGGTGCTTATCAGGCACAGTCCCGATATTCTTTGCGACTGCTGGCGCAGCATCTCGAACGCCACATAGCCGCCCATCGACAAGGCCGCCAGCGCGAAGCGTTCGGGGGCGGCATCGAGGGCGCGGTGCGCCATGGCTTCCATGCTGTCGTCTTGGGTCAAATCGGCCACCTGCGCCGACAGGATGCCGCCTAAGGCCGTTATCTGGTTTTCCCATAACGCGCGATCGCATAGAAGTCCGGGAAGAAACAGCGTGGGAAACGGTTGTCGCATTTTCGATGGTCATCCTTTCGCGTGGCGGCGATCGCGGCTTAACGGGTGGTGGATTTCTATTTCCTCGGTCAGACGAGCCGAAGCGACATGGGTATATATCTGGGTGGTGGCAATATCGGAATGCCCCAGCATCGCCTGCACGCTTCGCAGATCCGCGCCGTGTTCCAACAGATGGGTGGCGAAGGCGTGGCGGATGACGTGGGGGCTTAGGCGGGCGGGGGGGATGTTCGCCATCCTTCCGGCTTCCTTTAATAACTGGAAAAATCTTTGGCGGGTTATGTGGCCGTCGGACGCCCGAAGCGAAGGGAAAAGATAGGCCGATTTTTCCGCTCCCGCCCCGATTTCCTTGCGATGGGGCAGCCACGCCTTTATGGCGTCGATGGCCGGTTCGCCCAAGGGAACCATGCGTTCCTTGTCGCCTTTGCCGGTTATCCTTACCGAGGCCATGCCGTTCGGGGGAGACGATATGGCGGCCAAGGGCATTCCCACCAGTTCGCTTACCCGCAATCCGGTGGCGTAGAGTATTTCCAGCATCGCTCTCAGCCGCGCCCCTTCGGCTCCGGCCATTTTACCCGCCGCTTCCAAAAGCGAGGCAATCTCGCTCTCGCTGAGGCATTTGGGCAGGCCGCGCCCCGACCGCGGAGAGGAGATGTTGCGCGAGGGATCTTCGGCTCGCTTGCCTTCCGAGCAGAGGAAGCGGAAAAACTGGCGCAATGCCGATAGCCGCCGCGCCTGAGTGCTGGCCGACATTTTCCGCAAAGACGATATGTAGCGGCGCAAATCGTCCTCGGCGGCGTCGGCAAGGGGACAGTCTTTCCCGCCGCCTGATTGCCGCAGGAAATCAGCCGCGTGAGAAAGGTCGCGCAGATACGCGGCGCGGGTGTTGGCCGAGGCGTTGCGCTCCGCCAGCAGCATGTCGAGAAAGGATTCTATGCGGTTTATGTCGGAGTTCATGGCTCTTTCTGGAAACGGTTGGGTGAAGAATTTCTCTTTCAGCAGTAACGGTCTGTTCCTCCCCCTTCTTAGGGGGAGGAACAGACCGTGTTCGCCGGCAGAACATCGCTTTTCGTCACTGGTCTTGCCGCCGCGCAGCGAAGACGAGGGAGGCCATGGTTTCCAAAGCCAAGCCTTTGGAGTGCGCTTGCAGTCCGGCTTGGCGCAAGGCCTTTATCAGATCGACTGCCACCAGCAAGGGCATTCCCTCCGCCTTGGGTTTTTTGCCCGCCGATTGGCCGGCGGCCAAGGTGATGGCCAGCAGCGCGGTTTCGCCTTTGCGGCCATGCGCGGCGGATTCCCGCAACAGGTTGAAGATCACCGGAGAGAAAGACGGAATCTTCGCGCCGTCGGGAACGGTGTCGGCCACTTTCGCCCAAGCGTCGTCGGGCACGGCGTATCCCGAGGCCGACAACAACAGCAGGACGGCTCCGGTGCGTTGGCGGCTTTCGCGATCGGAATTTTTCAAATCCTTTTCTATCCACGTTCCGATGCCCGCTCCGTAGCCAGCGTCGCTCAACGCGCCGGCAATGGCGGCTAAAGGCCATATTTCGTGGACTTGCGCGGCCACTTCCGGCAAGCGTCCTGCAGGGCCTTGCGCCAGGGCGAGCCATTCCTTGGCCTTTTCCGCGCGGCCTGAAACGGCTAAAACCCGCGCTGCCGCGCCCGAGAAGGAATTAAAGTCGCTGGTCGGCGGTATCTCTCCCACCAGATCGGCCAACAGCCTGCCCGCCGCTCCGGACAGAGACGCCGCGTCGGTCATTTGCGCCAATCTGGAGATGGTGGCCGAGCGTTTAAGCGCGTCCGGTTCGGCTTTCGCCAGTTGGTACAGCATGGCGCGAAGCTTGGGGCTAGGTTCGCTGGCTGTGGTCGCTCCGGCCAACGCCTCGGGAGTGAAGGAGGCGGCGGCGTAGATTTCGGCGAGCCGCTTTTCGTCGATCAACGCCATCGCTGCGGCGCGTTCCGCCAATATCAGATGCGCGTCTGCGTCTGTCGTTTTGGCCTTCAGCAGATCAGGCATCAGCATGGCGGCGGGGCGGACGTACAATTCCGAAGGCAGCGCGGCGTCGATATGCCGCAGCAAGGCGAGGGTTACGGGGCGCATGGGGGTAAGCTGGGAGGGGAGCTTTTTCTCTCCGCCCAGCACGTTGCGGCTGAAGATTCCCGCGAAGGCGTCGTCGTCGGCTTTTTGTTCACGCAGCAAATCCAGCCCAAGCGTCGCCGAGTTTTGATCTCCGGCCTTTAATTGGCACAGCATCAGCGATTTTTGCCATTCGATCGAGGAGCGTCCGCTCATCAAGTCCTTCAGCTTGCGGCAGGCATCCTCAGCCTTGGGGCTGACAAGCGCGGCTTCCGCCACCAGACGCAGGGTTATTTCGTCCAGACGGTCGGGTTTGGCCAATTGCGCGAGATCCCACGCTCCCGATACGTCGCCCAAGGCCAACAGCCTTTCCACCCGCGCGGCGGTAAGGCTGCGCTTGGGCGCGTCCTTAGCGGACGCGGGAGCGGGGATTCCGGCCATGCTCAACAGCAGTTTGCGCGCCAACGAATTAAGCGACGGCGAGGCGGTGGGCAGTTGCATTTCCGGAAGCAGCCGATCGATCAAGGCGCGGGGCGCGCCGTCCCACATGTCGTATCCCAGTCCTCCGTCGGCGGGGGACAACAGGCCGATGGAATCCGGATCGACGTCGGCCAAGGACGAGCTATCCACCGCCGTTGAGGTTTGCGCCAAAGAAGGAGAAGGGACGGCGGTTGCCGCCAACAACAGGAACGCGAAAGCGGTTTTCAGGCATAGTTTGCCGGAGGATAGTTCAGCGGGGGAAGCGGTCATCTGGCACTTGCCTTTCGACTTCCTGAGCGGGAGGGGCTTTGTCGGCGAAGACAAGCAAGGCTCCGGCGGCAGCTATGACTAACGCCAAGACGACTATCAAGATTAGGACGCGCTGCAACATGCCGGTGAACCTTGTTTGGGAAAAACGGAAACTCTTGCTGCGCGATTGTGCCAATTGCCGCATGGCGCGGCAACATCAAAACATGCGGATCTTTTCGGTCACTTCCACTTTGGATCGGGTGGGGGTGGCGTCCTCCGACACCGAATGATGCCATATTTCCCACGGGAAAGCGTCGGATTTCGCGAGGGCTATGGGCAGAAATTCGTAAAGGCAGCAGTTAGTTATCCCCGATATGCGGTATCCGTAACGCCTGCCGATGGCGGAAAATACTCCGCCGTGGGCCACGATAAGGGGAGGGCGGCTCGAAAGCGCGGTTATTTCGTTTATCGCCGCGACTACCCGCGCCACGAAATCATCCATTTTTTCCCCGTTAGGGGGATTTTTGCCCTGAGCCACCAAATTTCGCAGGTCGTCCAAATACATCCCAGTCCAATCGCCGAAATCGCGTTCGGCGATCGAAGAAATTTCTTGCATAGGAAAACCAAGGCCTTCGCAGGCGATAACGGCGGTTTCGCGGGCTCGGGAGAGGTGGCTGTGGACGACGATATCGAAGTTGTTCGACAGGTTTCTTATGGCCGCGCCGATGGATTTAGCCTGTTCGCGTCCTTGCGGCGTCAAAGGAGTGTCCATGAAGCCGGCCACGCGGGAAGCGGCGTTGGCCTCGGTTTCACCGTGGCGGAGGATGTAAAACGGGCGCGGAAGAATGTCGGCAAAAGGCGGCATCGGAGTTTCAATCGATCATGCCGATGGCGGATTTATAGAGATCCAGCAACTCTTCCTGCTCGCGGCGTTTTTCGGCTTCCATGCGGCGCAGGCGGATTATCTGGCGCAATATTTTAACGTCAAAGCCGGTGCTTTTAGCCTCGGAATACACGTCGCGGATGTCGTCCATCACGGCGGTCTTGCCTTCCTCCAGCTTTTCGATGCGGGTTATGAAGGACAACAGGTGTTCGCTGGAAAGTCTTCCGGTCTGCGGGGCTTTGGCGGCGGCGGCGATGGACATGGCGTGGGTCTCCGGTTATGCGGAAGGTTGATTAAGCGCGTGGCTTCTATCACGCTCTGCCCAGCTTATCCATGATAAAAATGGTTTTTACGCAAAACGGGTGGGTAATTTTGCATCCAAACGCAACAGCAATCGCCGTCATCTGCGAAGTCACAGACAAAGGCTGTCATTTTGGCGTATACGGCCAAAGGCCGTCATGTGAAGTTTACGGCCAAAGGCCGTCATTGCGAGCCGCCACCCTTTGGTTTGGGCAGCGTTAACGCTGTCGGGCGGCGAAGCAATCCAGAGTCATTGGGCAACGGCACTGGATTGCTTCGCCGCCAAGGGGCGGCTCGCAATGACGGCACACTAAATCTAATGGGCTAGAGTCTAACAAGGTTTGGCGGCGGTCGCCCGCCTACGTTTCGCTTCGCGAAACTTCGGCGCGGCAGTTTTCGCGCTTCGCGCAAAAACTGGTGGGTGCGACAGGGATTGAACCTGTGACCCCTACCATGTCAAGGTAGTGCTCTCCCGCTGAGCTACGCACCCGCACCAAAAGCTATGCGGCAATCCGAACGGACGGGAGTGTTTAGCATTAGCCGCTTGGGCAGGCAACCGATTTTATGCGTTTGGGCATAGCGTTGACCATGGACACGTACAGGGCTGCCCAATAGGGCAGGGTTTGCACCAACAGCATTCCCGACCACATTAAGGCGTTGAAGTTCTGCGGCTCGAATTTAACCAGAACCGCCACCGCGCTGGCCAAAAGGGTTGAAAGGAGCAGGAGTTCCTCCCGCGCCATCAGCAGGCCTTGGATGGCCGCCGGACGATCCTCGCATTTGGGAGTGCGAAGGAAGGGTTTGCCGGAGGTGAACAGCCCTTGCCATACCGCGCGTCCCACGGCGTGGGTCAGTGCCATGCCTGCCACCGACGCTCCTAAACGGTCTTTCCAGCCGCATTTGACGCGGGCGTGGTACAGCAAAAGTCCGGCGGCGATCTTGAACACGAACACGCCCAATACCGGAGCCAAAAATACCGAGGGCGGAAACTCCACCCATTTCAGCAACAGCAAAACCGACCACAAGACGGCGGCGGCGGCAAAGCCCATATGCGCGGCGTCGGCGAACCACGGCAGCCAGCCGGAGACGAAGTGATAGCGTTGCCCGCGCGTCAAAGTGCCGCCTTCCATCAATTGCCGCCAGTGGCGTTTGAGTATTTGCACCGCGCCGTACGCCCATCTGAAGCGTTGCGTGCGGTACGCGCCGAAGTTGTCGGGCATCAACCCGCGCCCGAAGGAGTGTTCCAGATACACAGCTTCATGGCCGCCTTCGAACAGGCGCAGTCCCAGCTCGGCATCCTCGCAGATGCACCATTCGGCCCAGCCGCCCAAGTCTTGCAGCGTCTTGCGGCGGATCAGCGTCATGGTTCCGTGCTGGATGATGGCGTTGCGCTCGTTTCTTTGCACCATGCCGATGTGGAAGAATCCGGCGTATTCCCAGTAACACATGCGCTTGAACCAATCGCTGCCGCCTTCCAGATCGCCGTCGCGGTAGTCCTGCGGAGCCTGCACGAAGGCCACCTGCGGCTTGTCGAAGTAGGGAACGGTCGCCCGCAGCCAATCCGCCGAAACGGTATAGTCGCTGTCGATGACGCCGATTATCTTGGCGTCTTTTGCGGTTTGCGTCAGGGCGAAATTCAGCGCGCCTGCCTTGTAGCCCGGCCATTTCGGCAGATGGAAAAAGCGGAATCTTTCTCCAAGTTTAGCGCAATATTCCTCCAGCGGCTTCCACACCGCCTCGTCCTTGGTGTTGTTGTCGATGACCAGCACCTCGAAATTTGGCCAGTCGAGCTTGGCCAGCGCGTCGAGGGTTTCCATCACCATATGCGGCGGCTCGTTATAGCAAGGCACGTGGATGGAAACCTTGGGGGCGTTCGGTGGCGGCGGCTTGTTTACCGGAACGAAGGAGCGGCGGCGATTAGCCCACATGACTTCGGCCAGCTCCAGCCCGTCGGCCAGCAGCAAGGCGAGCAGCACCACTTGGAATCCGATAAGCACTATCCACGCCACGGTGTTGGCGTTGATTATCTTTTCAGCCATCGCGGCCATGATCGCCCATACCAGCGTCGAAGCGGCGGCCTGTATCAGCATGGAATAGAATATTTGTCCGGCTATCTTGAGATCGCGGCGGCGATGGACGAACCACAATATGGCGGGCATGGCCAGCAGAGTGGCTGACAGCCATCCCGACAGCCAGTTGGAGGATTCCGAGACGTTGCCGCTCATCGAGAATTTAGAGGAGCGATCCGCGTCGAACAGTCCCCAATGCGCTCCCACCGTGCCTTCGATGCCGCGCTTCCACGGCGCGTCTATGGCTTCGACGATGAAGTAGTCGAAGCGTTCGCTTGAGGCAAGATTGAGGAATTGGCGCACAAACTGTGCTTGGTTCACGCGCGAAGGTTCGGAACCCTTGACCCACTGGCCGTCGCTCGGCCAGCCGACTTCGCCTATCAGGATGTGCTTGTCGGGGAAAGCCGCCCGCAATTGCTGCCAGCGGTAAAGGACGTAAGGCACCGCGCCGTCCAGCGGCACGCCTTCCCAATAGGGGAGGACGTGGACGGTTATGAAGTCGACCGCGCGGGCAAGCTCGGGATACTCTAGCCAAACGTGCCACGGCTCGGCGGTGGATACCGGCACTTCGACCTGCCGCTTGACGCGCTCGATAAGCGCGATCAATTCGTCCGGCTTCACGTCCTTGCGCAACAGGCTTTCGTTGCCGACGATGACGCGCTTGACGTTGGAATGGGCTGCGGCCACTTCCAGCAGCTTGTCCACCTCGCGGGAATTGGCTTCCGCGTCGGGGCTTATCCACGCGCCCGCCATCACTTCAAGGCCATGCTTGTCCGCGCCGGAGACGATGCGATCCAGCCCGTCGCTGACGCCGTATATGCGGATGCTGGCGGCGTGCTGCGACAACAAGGCCATGTCCGCGTCGATGCGCTCGTCGGAAAAGCGGCCATTTTCGTCGCCGGATTGCCAGCCGCTGTAGGAAAGGCCGTTGATCTTGCCTCCCCAAGGCGGCCCGCCCGCGCCGCGATTGAACGCCGCCCACGCCGCGAAATTGACGGCCAGAACCAAGATCGCCACGAAGACTATGCGATGGATATTACGCATGGTGATTTTACCCCCCGCATATGCCAGAACGTGAAAGGCTGGTCGTTGTCAGATCAGATTTTTGGTTCTTTCTGAAAACGGGCGGGTAATCTTGTAGCCAAACGCAACAGCAAGCGACGTCATTGCGAGCCGCCACACCTTTGGTTTGGACAGCGTTAACGCTGTCGGGCGGCGAAGCAATCCATGGCCACAAGCGCAACGGCACTGGATTGCTTCGCCGCCAAGGGGCGGCTCGCAATGACGGCTCTTTTTCCCACCCGTTTTTTGTAATAGCCAGATTTTTATCCCCCGATTTTTCGCGAAAGCGTTTTTCACAACCCCATTTTGCGGGATTTTTCCTCCAACGCCGTCGACAGAGCGGGCAGGCCTTGGCGGCGGACGATCGAGCTGAACTCCGAACGGCGTGTGGCCAGCTCGCTGATGGTAGCGTCCAAGAACACGTCGATGATGCGCGGTTCCCCGCTTTCGTTCGGGCGCACGAGATAGTTCAAGGTGACCGGCTCCCCGTCTTTGGGAACCAATCTGGTTTCGACCATCGTTCCTCCGCCCGCCGAGGGTTTTTCTCCCATGACCTCGAATTTTTCCCCGTCGGATTTGGTAAAGCGGCTGGCCCACATCGCCACGCTGAAACGCGAGAAGGCCGACACGGTTTGTTGCCGCTCTTCGTCGCTGGCGTTGCTCCATGCCGGACCCACGGCGAAGCGCGTCATAAGGGGAAAGTTGAACGAGGCGGTTATGACCGGCTCCAGCTTTTTGTAACGACCGGAAAAGCCGAGGCTTTCGCCGCGCTTCATGGTGTCGGAAAGCTGGGAATAGAAATTCTCCACCACGGACGAGGCCGAAATCGCCGGAGCCGCGCCTGCCGCTGACGAGAATAGCGTTCCGGCTAAGACCGCGGCGGCCGCGAAAAAGGAAAAACGGCGGAAGATAGCGCTGTTCATGTTTCAACCCCTCGTTCTGATCGTAATGATTGCGTCTTGTTCAGGCATACAGTGCGTCTTTTAGGCAAAACGGGCGGATAACTCGCTCTTGCCCAAAATTGGGTGGGTAATTTTTCAGTCGACCGCAGCATCAAGCACCGTCGTTTTAAGTCTATGGCCAAAGGCCGTCATTGCGAGCCGCCCCTTGGCGGCGAAGCAATCCAGTGCC
>JAYRGC010000049.1:0-27250 GCA_041908065.1 Alphaproteobacteria bacterium
GGAGAGGATAGGTTTGCCCGAATTTTCGCCTTCGAAAATTCGTGGCAATACCTTGGTGAGGGTTCTTTTATAAACCCAGCTTGGGAACCCTCACCAAGCTGCGGCTAAGGATTTTCGCCAAGAGGCAAAAATCCAAGCCGCGCTATCCTCTCCCAGAGGGAGAGGAGTCGCTGCTGCACCGCCTGTCCATGAATCCGAAACTTCGTTTTTCCTTCGACAATCTAAGGGAACGCAAGGGTTAAAATCCCAAAATATGCTTGCGGCGGCGGGGGATTTGGGCTATTGGGGGCGCAGATTGCAGCTCCTTGCCGGTTCCAAGCGGGATCGGCTTTGCCGGAGAAGCCGTCGTTCGTGATCCTTGCGCCGGATGTCGGCCAGGGGCGCGTCCGGCTTCCGGCGGCGTTAACCCAGAGGGAGAAACAGGAACCATGCCATACTACGAGTCTATCTTCATCGCCCGTCAGGACGTGTCGTCCCAGCAGGTGGAATCCATGGCTTCGGCCTTCGCGGACATCATCCGCAAGGACGGCGGACAGGTCACCAAGACCGAGCAATGGGGCTTAAGAACCCTCGCGTACCGCATCAAGAAAAACCGCAAAGGCCATTATGTGCTTATGAATCTCGACGCTCCGGCGGCTGCCGTGGCCGAGATGGAGCGCAATATGCGCCTGCACGAGGACGTGTTGCGTTTCCTTACCGTATCGGTGGACGAGCTGGAAGCCGGTCCTTCGGCCATGATGCGCCGCGACGAACGCGACGGAGAGCGCGGCGACCGTTGGGGCGACCGCAGCGGCGGAGCAGGCGGGCGCGGCGGCGATTTCCGTCCCCGCGATCGCGAGCGTCCGGCTAGGCGCGAGGAATCCCAGTCCGGCGGGCAGGCTGCGTAATCAATACGGCAATTGAAATCCAAGGAGAACGAAGATGGCTTTTGAACAATCATCCCAGCAAGCGGGCGGAGAGCGCGGCGCGCGGCGCGGCGGAGCTTCGGGCGGCGGCAAGTTTTACGGCAACCGCCGCAAGACCTGCCCCTTCAGCGCGAAGGGCGCGCCCAAGATCGACTATAAGAACGTCAGGATGCTCGGGCACTATATCTCGGAACGCGGCAAGATCATGCCGTCGCGCATCACTGCGGTGTCCAACAAGTATCAGCGCGCTTTGACGCAGGCCATAAAGCGGGCGCGGTTCCTCGCGCTTTTGCCCTACGCCGGCGAGCGGACTTCGTCTTAATCGGCGGTCGTCAGGGGAAGGTGGGGGCCTGAATGTCGGGAACTCCGGCAAAGACCCGTAGTCCGGGCGGATTGCTGGGCGCGGCGGCGATGGGCGTTTTGGCCGCCTTGGCCTTCGCGTTCGCGCTGTCGCATGTCAACACTCCGTTGATGTTCGCTCTGTACCTGTCGCCGCCGCTGTTGTTCGTGGCCGGATTGGGCGGCGGCATAGCTGGATCGGCGGCGGCGTTCGTGGCCGGAGGGGTTACCCTGTTCTTTTCCAACCCCGCGGCTCCACATGTGGCGGCGTTCTATCTTGTCCTGTACGCGCTGCCGATAGGCGTGCTGTCGGGAATGGCCTTGCGCTATCGTATGGGGGCTGACGGCAAGGTTTACTGGTATCCCGAAGGGTGGTTGCTGGCGGCCTTGATGATTATCCCGTGTCTGGGCTTGGTCGCGGCGGTGGCCGTCGCCGAATCGAACGGGGTCGAGGGGGGATTATGGGGGGCGACGAGCCGGATCATGGAGGCCTTCGTCAACCAAATCCCCGAATCCAAGCTGCCGCCGCCGGTGACCGAAGGCATGGACGTCAGGGCGGCGTTGATCGAGGGAGAGCAAGGCATGGTGCGGTTCCTTCCTTCGATAATCGGCCAGAGTTGGGCGTTTTTGTTGATAATCAGCGCGCTGGTGGCGCAATCGTCGCTGCGCCAGCAGGGCTGGAGCATAAGGAAAGACGGATTTTCCCTGACGCGGGTAAAGACTCCGCGCTGGGTGCTGTTCGCGGCGATTTTGGCCGGATTTATCGGTTTTGCGGCGGGCGAGCCTTATGGCTATATCGGCGCAAACGTCTCCGTCATGCTGGCGTTGCCGTTCCTTTTTCAGGGGCTGGGGGTGATACACGCCGCGCTGGATGGTAATCGGTTTAGAATATTGCTGCTTGCGTTGGTGTATATTTTGCTGGTATTCGCCTATCCGGCTGTGCTGGTGGCGATGTTGGGTGTCGCGGATCAATGGCTGAACATTCGTCAACGGACGACTGCTTAAAAGAAGGAAGGAGCGCGGTATGATCGAGGTTATTTTGTTGGAGAGGATTGAGCGTTTGGGCGAAATGGGGCAGACCGTCAAGGTTAAGCCGGGCTTTGCCCGCAACTTTCTGCTGCCGCGCAAGAAGGCTTTGCGAGCCACCAAGTCCAACATCGCGGTGTTCGAAAAACAGCGCGCCGCTCTGGAAGCGCAGAACGCCGATTTGCGCGCCAAGGCCGAGGCCGTGGCCGGAAAGATGGACGGCTTGAAGATCGTCATCATCAGGCAAGCCGGAGATTCCGGAATGATGTACGGATCGGTAAGCTCGCGCGATGTCGCGGACGGCTTGACTTCCGCCGGTTATAAAACCGATCGCCATCAGGTGCAAATAGACACCCCCATCAAGATGCTGGGGTTGGTTCAGGTCAAGGTGCGCTTGCATCCCGAAGTTATGATAAAGGTGACTTTGAACGTCGCGCGCTCCGCCGAGGAAGCGGCGGTGCAGGCCGAAAAGGGCGTGGCGTTGATCAAGGCCGCCGCCGCCGCCGAAGCTGCCGATGCCGCTGCCGCTTTGCTGGATTCTTCCGCCGAAGTTTCGGCTGAGGCGGTTGCCGAGAAGCCGGCCAAGGCTGCCAAGAAGACCAAGAAAGCCGCATCCGAAAAGGAAACAGGGGAAGAATCCCCAGCCGCTTCGGAAAAGCCGGCCAAGAAGGCCAAAAAGGCGTAATCCTCAGGCTGATGCGGCGCGGCGGAGGCGGTCGTTGATGGCCATGCCTATGCCGGTGTTCGGAACGGGCATCACGGCTATGCCGGAAAGCCCGCCGATCGCGTCAAGTTCGTGCAACATGGCGAACAGATTGGCCGCCGCTTCCAGCAAATTTCCCTCGGGGCTGAGGTTGCGGACGACCGCCCCGCCGCAGGCGGCGGCATCCGCGCCGAATTTCAAGAATCCTTCGTCGGCGGACGCCGATATAGCGTCCATTCGCAAGGGCAGGCGAGGGGCGTAGTGGCTGTCCGTCATGCCCGGGCTTTTGGGCGTCGCGATGCCGGATTCTGCCTTTGCCCCCGAATCCGCCCGTTCAACTTGCCCAGCAATTTGTTCCAGATCTTCGATGGAGATGCCTCCCGGGCGCAAAACGACCGGAACGGAGGTTGTCAGATCTACCACGGTGGACTCTACCCCTATGGTCGAAGCCCCTCCGTCCAATATTATCCCGACATTTTTCCCCAGACTTTCCGCTACATGGGCGGCGGTTGTGGGGCTGAGACGTCCTGAAGCGTTCGCGCTTGGCGCGGCTATGGGGAGGGCGACAGTCCGCAACAGGCGCAACGCCACGGGATGATCGGGAACCCTGACGGCCAGCGTGCTTAATCCGGCTCCGGCCAAAAGCGACACCGGACAATCGGGGCGGCGGGGCAAAACCATCGTCAGCGGCCCCGGCCAGAACCTTTTCGCCAGCCGCCGCGCCGTTTCCGAAAACGTCACGATTTTTTCCAAGGCAGCGGCGTCGGGCGCGTGGATTATCAGCGGATTAAAGCTCGGCCTTCCCTTGGCCGCGTATATGGCCGCCACGGCCAGATCGTTGGTAGCGTCCGCGCCCAGCCCGTACACGGTCTCGGTCGGAAAGGCCACCAGCCCGCCGCCCTGCAACGTCGCCGCCGCCAGTTCAACCGTTTCTCGAGTTGGTTCGTATATGCTGTTGCTTTTGTTCAAATCAGCAGTTCCCGCAATCGCTTCGCCACCGCTCTGGCCACCGCCATCGTTCCGGCATCGGCCGTTCCGGTCATAGTATCAGGCAGATAGCGGCGTTGAAAGGCCGTGACGGCGGCGCGCAGGAAATCCGGCTCCCGCAGTCTCTCCGGAGGGCCATAGCCTACCTCGGCCATGAGATTAGCGGGGGAAACCGCGCCGAGGCAGCCTTCATCCGCGCCTGTCGCGGCCATCTCCGGCCAGATCCCTATGCCGCGCTCGGCCAAACGCCGCCAAGGAAACAACTCCCCCGGGTCTTGCTTGCGGTCGGGGGCGATGTCGGAATGGCCGAGAGCCGAAGCCGCGCCAAGGCCGTGGCGGCGCATGATGTCCAAAGACAATCCTTCCAGCGCGGTTATTTGCGCCTCGGGAAAGGGGAGGTAACCGAACTCGTGCCCGGGATTGGCAAGCTCTATCCCAACCGACGCGCTGTTGAGATCCGTTATCCCTCGCCAAAAAGATTTTCCGGCATGCCACGCTCGCATGTCTTCCCGCACCAGAGGGAATATCTTGCCGTTTTCGTCGACAAGGTAATGCGCGCTGACTTTGGCGGATGGATCGCACAGCCGCGCCAAAGCGTCTTCGGCGGAAGGCATCCCCGTATAATGGAACACCAAAAAAACCAGTCCGACGTTGGGATCGCGGGCATCGAAATTAGGAGACGAGAGAGGTTTTTCCATGGGCTTTTTCACGACGCTGAATTTCCTTGAAGCGATTTCGTTTCCTCCGCCACGTCCATAATGTCACAGCCTATGAGCGGCGAGCAAACTTGTCGTATTAATTTGCGGTTAACGCTTCCATTCTTCGTGGAATAGCTGCTAGACTCGCCGCCGGTATGCGGAGCGAATCGCCGTATTCGCTCCCGATGGGCTTGCGCTGGTTTATTCATCCCAACTCTCTGTGCTTTCGAGGCAGTTATGGTCGAACCCCAAAATCCCGCTTCGCCAGTCCGCACTTTGCCGCCGTTGCCTTCCTCGGCGACACAACAGACCGGAGGCCCCCGCCCCGCTTCGGGCGGTCCGTCGCCGCAGCCCCAACGCGGGACGCAACAGCAGCAACGGCCGGCCGCCACGGTTCAAGCCGCCAATCGGGCGTTGGCTAATTTCTCCGGCGCGCCGTTCTGGAGCGGGGTGTTCCTGTCAATCGCTTGGGTAGGCGTGGTTTTGGCCGTGATGATGCAGGCCGGTTCGGCTCACACCTTCGGCGGGATTCCTTTGGCTAATTGGGCTATCGGCATTTCCGCCGTGGTGGCTCCTGTGGCGATGATATGGATGGTCGCGGCCTATCTCCAACGCGCCGCCGACGTGCAGTCGGTGGCCGAGCCTTTGCGCCGCCAGCTGATGATGATAACCGGAGAATCCGGCGCGGCTGAGGTGCGTGTGCGCCGTTTCAACCAAGCGGTCAAGGAGCAGTTGGATTTGTTGCGAAGCGCACAGAACGCCAGCCGCAACGAGCTGACCTCCATAATCGAAAGCGTCCGCTCCCACCGCAGCGACATGGATCAGTTCGAAAAACGCAGCGCGGCGATGGTGCGCGAAAACCAAGAGATAATCCGCCGCAGCATGCAGCACGTCGAGCAGTTGATGGAAGACAAGTTCACCATGCTGCGGATATTGGACGGCAAGCTGGCGCAAAGCGGCGAAGGCGTGGCGCGGCAAGTGGACACCGTGCGCGAACAGATCGGATTATTGCTTCAGGAAGTGGATTCCAATTCCCAGATAATCGCCAACACGCTGGAAAAAGCCATGCGCGACGGGCGCAAATTGTCCGACACCGCGCACGCTCAGGAAACCAGCTTGGTCGGTGCCGCTGAAAGCGCGGCCGGAGTATTGCATGATCTGTCCGGCAGAATAGACGTCAACATCGCCCGCTTTCTGGAACGCGCCAGCGTGGCGCGCGAGGAAGCCGAGCGCATGGCCTCGGCGCTCGATATACAAGTGCGTTCGCTGGAGGAATTCGGCGGCGTCATGCCAGCCCGCATCGGCGAGGCGGAGGCCGTGTTGCGCGGGGTCGCGGATCGCCTTTACGCCAGCGAGCAAATGGCCAGAGAACAGGCCATATCCTTGGGAGAAAAACTGTCGGCGCACGTCGAAGACCTGCAACGCATCTTGAACAGCTTCGGCAGCAGCGTGATGGACGCGGATTCCGGCCTGCAACGCCGCAGCGGCGAACTTGGCAACGTAGTCGATCGCGCCAGCTCCACCGCCAACGATATGGTGTCGAGGATGGAGCGTTCCATCGCGGACATGGACGAACGCGCCAACGTAAGCCTCAGCCGTTTCTCGGAAGCCAGCGATATGGCGCGCGTGGCGGCGGACGCTGTGGCGGCCAGCATGACCGAAGCCGCTCAAGGCTATGAAACCGTTATCAAGCGCATGGACGGCGCGGCGAACGAAAGCGGGACGAAGCTGCGCGAGATGTCCGGGGCCATATCTGCCCAGTTATCGCAGTTCGAGGCCTTACGCGAAGCTTCCGGCGTGGCCGGAGCAGATGTGCAGCAAAAGGCGGCCGACGCCATGCGCGACATACGCGAGATGCTGGAGGGGTTGGCCGAAGCCAGAGAAGCGACTATGGCGGTCGGCGATGTGCTGAGCGGAAGCCTGAAGGCCGCCGTGGAGCAGAACGAGGCCATAGTTTCCCGCATCAACGATGCGGCGCAGATGACAGTCCGCGCCATCAGCATCGCCGCCGAGTCTTTGTGCCGTCAGGAAAGCGAGATAACCGAGCGTTCGATCGCGTCCGAAAGCCTATTGCGTTCGGCCATGGATAGCGTTCAGGAACGCATGAAGTCTACCGAAGCCGTGATGCGCGAACGCGGCGCGGAGATAACTTCGATAATGGGCGAAGTTCAAGACCGCTTGGGCGAGGCCGATGCGAGGATGAAGTCCTTCGCCGCCGATGCTTCCGAGCCGGTGCGCCGGATGATAGCCGAGATAGAGGAAAGCTCGGCGGAGGGCGTGGCCTCGATGGGGCGTTACGGCGACGAGGTGGAGCAGCAGCTTTCCCGTTTGCGCCAGTTCAACGCCAGCGTCGGCGAAATGGGCGGGGACGCGGCGGAAAAGGCCTCGGAGACTTTGTCCGCCATGGAGCAGATCAACGGACGCTTCCTTGCTGCCCGCGCTGCTCAGGAAGATGCGGCGCGCGCGACGATGGAACAATTCGCGGCGATCGCCGACAAGCTGCATCGCGAAGTCGGATTGATAAACGATCGCGCCGCCGAAGCCGTGGCTTCGCTGCAAATCGCGTCCAGCGACGTCGTAACGCAGGCGCAGCAGTTGGGAGATGAAGCTCGGGAAACGGTGGGCGGGTTGAGATTGGCGGCTTCGGCCATAACCGACGAGTCTTCGCAGATACGCTCGGTTCTACAAACACAAGCCGACGGCATCAGCTCCGACATCGCGACCGCCGAAAGGCAGTTCGCCGCGTTGGGGGATTCCCTGCGCCAGAAGACGGAAGCGGCCTACGCGGCCTTGGATCACGTCGCTGCCCGCTACAACGAGGTCACCCGCGCCGCCGCCGAGGAGTTCGAGTCCAAGGCGAAGAATTTGGATCAGACCGCTTCCATCGCTTGGGGCAAAATGGACGCGTTGGGTGCTTCCATGGCGCAGCAGATAGGCATGATCGGCAGCGGAACCGGCCAGATGGACGAGCAGGTATCGCAGTTGGTCGCGGTAAGCGGCAAGGCTTTGCAACAGTTGAGCGCGTTGAGCGAAAAGATGTCGTTAACGCAAACCGCTACCGACAGCAACGCGCAAATGGCGATCGCGAGGCTGGAGGACGTCAACGCCGCCATGCTGCGCCAAAGCGCGGCTTTGTCTGAAGCGTCCAACACGGCGGTGCAGACGGTGCAGAACGCCGGAGAAGCGTTCGTCGAACAAGCTGCGTCGTTGCTGAGCGCGTCCGGACGCGCCGAACAGAGCGTTCGCGACATGAGTTCGTCATTGGCCGCGTTCTCCGAACGCGCTGGACAGGTGCAAGAGGTCATGGCCAGCAACAGCGGCAAGCTGGTTTCCGGTCTAAGCGAAGTGATCGGACAAATGGACAACGCCAGCTCCAAATTGCGCGAGGCGGCGACGGGCGCGGGGCTGGAAGCGGATCAGACGGCGACGCGCTTCGAGGATATGGCGCGACGCGCTTCGAGCCAGTTGGTCGTGGCTGGCGGAGATTTGTCGGGTTTGGCGGCGCGCACGGAAACCGCCCTTTCCTCTCTGGGGGAAAACGTTTCCAAGCAAATCGAAACGCTGGTGGCGATCAGCGGCCAGATCGAAACGCAGCACGGAAAAATCGCTTCGTCGGGGGAAGCTCAGCGCGCCCAGCTGGTCGAGTTGTTCGAAAAGCTGGGAACGGCTCACGGCAACGCATCGGAAGTCGCGGAGCGCACGATGGCGCAGCTCAACGACGCTCTCCAGCACATGCAGCGCAACCTTTCCGCCATGGGCGATCGCTCGAAGACGGTCTTGGCAGACGTGCGCGATGCCGGATCCGGTTTCGCGGATCAGGCCGCCATGCTGCTGCAAAACGCCCAGCAGGCGGAGCATCAGGCCAGAACAATGCTGTCAGTCACTTCGGCGATGCGCGAGCAGGTCTGTCAGCTGCGCGAATCCCTGCACGGGGAAGGCGAGCGCACCAACGAGATACTCGGCGGCCTGATAGGCAAGCTGACGACCGGAAATTCGGAATTGCGCGAATTCGGCTCCTCGGCCGAGATAACCTTGACCAGCATCCTCAACGGCACTTCGCACCAAACCGAAGCCCTCAGCAGCCTGATGCAGCAAATATCGGAACGCCAACGCAGCCTGACCGTTTCCTTGGACGCGCAGCGCGACGTTTTGAATGGATTGTTGAACCGCCTGACGCTGGCTCACGACGAGACTTCGGCGGTGGCCGAGCGCAGCGCGACCCGCTTGGGCGACAGTTCCCAACAGATCGTCCGCCAGATGGAGCAGTTGGAGCAGCAAGCGCAATCGTCGATGGGCAGCGTTCGCGCCGCCGGAGTCGGCTTCGCGGAGGAAGCGGAAGCTCTTATCAAGCAGGCAAAGCAAGCCGAACAACAGGCGGGCGGCATGTTCGAGCGCGCCGCCGCATTCCATGTGCAATCCCGCCAGTTGCGCGAGGTTTTGGACGCGGATTGTTCGAAGACCGGCGAGCTGCTGTCGGAGACCTTGGAAAAATTGCGCTTGGCCGGAGAGAATTTGCGGGATTCCGGGGCCACGGCGGAAGGCGTCCTCAACGGCGTTCGCGCCGCCGTGTCGGAACGTTCGGTTGAATTGTCGCGTTCGATGCAGCAAGTCGAGGAACGGCAGCGTTCCCTCGTCAGCGTTCTGGATGTCCAAAAAGACGCCGTGGGCGGTATTTTGGATCGCCTGTCCTTGGCCGGAGACGAAGCCGCCGCCGCAGCGGAGCGCAGCGTTTCGCGCATCTCCGACGGCGTGCAGCAGATCGGCAAGCAGGCCGAGGCGATAGAGGCCAAGGCGCAAGGGGCTATTGTTGGCATCCGCTCGGCCAGCTCCGGTTTTGTCGACGAAGCCGGAACTTTGGGCATTCACGCCCAGCAGCTCGAGCAACAGGTTCGCGGCATGATGTCGGTCACATCTTCCATGCAAGAACAGGCGCGGCAGTTGCGCGAGTCCATGCAGGGCGATTCTTCCAGCGTTCTGGAAAGCCTCAGCGGCGTGATCGCTAGGCTTGATACCGCTTGCCATCACTTGCGCCAGCAGGGAACCGATACGGTCAATTCGTTTGACCAGTCGGTGTCCGAATTTTCCGCGTTGGCCAAGGACAGCGGCGGCAACCTGCAGCGTCAGGTGGAAAATATAGCCACCGCTGCTGCTGCTGCTGAAGGCAAGCTGGGGGGGATGGAGGACAGGATCCGCGCCCATCTCAAGATAATGAACGATGCCGGCGACAACACCGAACGGCAGGCCAGACAGATAGCCGACGCGGCGGAATACGCCACCGGACGTTTGGCCTCATTGCGAGAGGCCATGACATCGGGCGACAGGGAGGGCAAGGAAGCCTTGCTCAACGCCGGAGAGCGCATTTCGGAAATAAGGGAGACCTTAAGCGCGGAATTGCGGAGAGTGGCCGAAATTTCGCAAGAGGCGGTGAAGAGCATCGCGGCGGCCAGCGGGGATCTGGAAGCGCAGGGCGACGCTTTGCGCGCCAACCTGTCCAGTTCGGAATCCGCCGTCGCGCACGCCGCCGAATTGATGCGCGAGGATGCTATGCAGCTCCCCTCCGTGCTGAATCGCGGCTTGGAGCAGATAGAATCCGCCGGACGCGCTCTCAAGGAACAGTCGTCCGAGATGGGGACGGCGGTTGTCGGTGTGGCGGATCGCTTCATAACCGCCACCGGAACGGTGCGCGAAACCATGATGAAGGAGCTTGGCAATCTGGGCAAAGTCACCGACGCCGCGAACAAGGCCTTGCGCTGTATCGTCGACGATATGGTGGCGCAGACCAATTCCATCCGCCAAGGAAGCTCGATGCTTTCCTCCGATCAAGCCGCCATGGCCGAAAAGGCGAGCGCGGCGGTCGATCAGTTGTCCATCGCCCACGACAAGCTGTCGAAACTGCGCGGGGAGACGGCGATTATGGCCGAGAAGCTGGCGCGGGAGTTCGGCGGCATCGAAAGCCGCGTCGGTTCCACCGCGCAGCATTTGGCGGCGATAGGCGAGGGGTTGGGCAAGCAAGTCGCCCATCTGGCGGCGGCAGCCGAGGGTGCGGAAGGCAAGATGGCCTCGGCCAGCCAGAGCTTCCGCGAGCAGCTGGAGCGCATCCGCAACGGCGTCCAGACGCAAATAGACGACATAAATCGCGGACTGATGCAGATCACGGCGCAGATGGAGCGCACCAGCACTTCGCTGCGCTCGGCTTCCGCAGGAACCGTCACCGACATCGAGAAAATATCGGCTCGCTTCGATCAAACCAGCAAAGAAGCCGCGCATCAGCTTACTGATCGCACCGCCCGCATGCGGGTGGCGACCGAGGAGGTGGGCAAGCTGCTTAACGGCTTTGGTGACCAGATGGATGTGCTTTTGGATCGCTTGTCCACGGCTGGCGACGGAATCAAACGCCACGAAAGCGATCTTTTGGGGCAGTTGCAATCGGCCTTGGGTAATTTGGGAACTGTGGTCGAGAAGCTGGAAGTCGGTAGGAATCTCACCTCCGAAGTCGGCGACAAGGCCGTGGCCAAGATGGCCGCCGCCGCCGAGGAGGTCGAAAGGCAGTTGCGCGGATTGCAGGAAGGTGCGGATTCCGTCCAAGGAGTGGTGGGCGGCGTGGGGAGGATGTACGCCGAACATGCTGGGGAAATGAACCGCAGCGTGGCCGAAGCGCAAAGCCAAATAATCTCCATGAACGGTTCTATCGGGGAGATGCAGCAACGCGCCGACAAGATGCGGGCTTCTCTGAAATCGCAAGGTGACGAGCTGCTTGGCTCGCTGGAGCAGATACTGCGCCAGCTTTCGGCTACGGGCGACGCGATAAGCGACACCGTGACCGATGTGTTGCAGCAACAGGCCGAACGTAATCTGGAACGGATAGGCTGACGCATTTTACGTTTTGTTTGATGCGCTAGACCGGCAACTTGCGACGGTGGTGTTCCTCCCCCTTCTTAGGGGGAGGTTAGGTGGGGGTTGGTGATGCAAACATTATGCTTGGGCGAGTGCTCAACCACCCCCCACCTAACCTCCCCCTAAGAAGGGGGAGGAATACCACCGCATCGGCGGGTAGAATGTCGCTTCAACCCGGATGAAAACCGATTACTCACCCGTTTTGGGCGAGAGCCAAAAAAATTATCAGTCTACGCAAGGCGATGACGGATGGCGGCGTTGTTCGACAAGCTCTATAAGAAAATCGGCGGTCGCCGATTGCTCTTTGTCTTGTTCGCTAAAGCCAAAAATTGGATAGTCGGAGCGGTTTTGATTTACGCGCTGTTTACGGGGGCGTTGTGGCTGGGGCAACGGCACATGATTTATTTTCCTTCGGAACAACTGTTCGTTCCTTCAGAATGGGGCATCGGCAAAGCGTCTCCGCTGGTTTCGGTGACCAATGACAGGCTGCGCCTGAACAGCTGGCTAATCTTTCCCGAGAAGTCCCGTAAAAAGACGGTTCTGGTGTTTTTCCAAGGCAACGCCGGACATGCAGGCCATCGCATCGGCAAGATAAAGCGGTGGACTGATGAGGGGTACGGCGTCGTTTTGGCCGGATACAGAGGTTACGGCAACGTCGGCAGCCCGTCGGAGGAAGGACTTTATGCCGACGCCAGATCCATAATCGACGTTTTGATGGCCAAGGGAATCCCCGCCAATTCGATGGTGTTGTACGGCGAATCCTTGGGCACCGGCGTGGCGACCCAGATGGCCTTGGAGTTCGACGTCGCCGGAGTCATACTCGAAAGCCCTTATTCCTCGATGGTCGACGTCGCCGCGCACCATTACCCATGGTTGCCGGTGCGTTGGTTGTTAAAAGATAGGTACGATTCCATTTCCAAGCTGCCGCACGTTCGCAAACCGTTGTTGATAATGCACGGCGATCGCGACATTGTCGTTCCGTTGAAACAAGGTATGGCGATGTTCGGCGCGGCCAACGACCCGAAAAGATTCAGGCAATTCCCCGCCGCCGGACATAACGACCTTTACGATTTCGGGGCTGGATCCGAGGTGGCCGAGTTTTTGGAGTGGTTTTAAGATCGCGGATCCTGAAAGCGGCTTTTACGCAAAACTGGTGGGTAATTTTATAGCCAAACGCAACAGCAAGCACCGTCATTGCGAGCCGCCACCCTTTGGTTCGGACAGCGTTAACGCTGTCGGGCGGCGAAGCAATCCAGACCTTATGGAGCAACGGCACTGGATTGCTTCGCCGCCAAGGGGCGGCTCGCAATGACGGCCTTTGGTCGTAGATTTAACAACGACGGTGCTTGTTGCTGCGTTTGGCTACAAAATTCCCCGCCCGTTTTTGGAAAGCACCCTAAAACCCTTCCCGCGCCAGATCGCGGGCGAAGTATGAGAGGATCAGGTCGGCTCCGGCGCGTTTGATGGAACCGAGGGTTTCCCGCACCACCCGCTTTTCGTCGATGGCTCCGGCGGCGGCGGCGAACTTTATCATCGCGTATTCGCCGCTGACCTGATAGACGGCGATCGGCAGCAACGTGCGTTCCCGCAACTTGGCCACGATGTCCAGATAGGGCAGCCCCGGCTTGACCATCAGCATGTCAGCTCCTTCGGCCTCGTCCAGCATGGATTCCCGCAACGCCTCGCGCCCGTTCATGGGATCCATCTGATAAGCCTTGCGGTCGCCCTTTAATTGGCATCCGGCGGCGGCGCGGAAGGGACCATAGCAAGCCGAGGCGAATTTCGAGGAATAAGCCAGAATGGGAGTGTTGGAATGCCCGCCGTCGTCCAGCCCTTCGCGGATGGCGCGAACCTGTCCGTCCATCATGGCCGATGGCGCGATAACGTCGGCACCGGCGGCGGCGGCAGCCACGGCTTGCCGCGCCAGATTGGCCAGAGTGAGATCGTTGTGGACGTGGCCGTCTTCGACCACTCCGCAATGGCCGTGGTCGGTGTATTCGCAAAAACAAACGTCGGCCATCACCACCATTTCCGGAGCCGCGTCCTTGGCGCGCTTGACCATGCGCGACAACAGGCCGTCCTTTTTCCAGCTATCGCTGCCGCTGGCGTCCTTATGGTGCGACACGCCGAACATCATCACGGATTTTATCCCGTCGGAGTGCATGGATTTTATCGCTTTGGCCAGCGATTTTTCCGGAATGCGCTCGATCCCGGGCATAGATCCCACCGGCTGCGGCGCGTCTATCTCCTCCTCGACGAAGATGGGATAGATCAGGTCGTTCATCGTCACGGCGGTTTCCCGCACCAAGGCTCGCAGGGATTCCGTGGTGCGCAAACGGCGCGGCCTGACTACTGGAAAGGAGGCGAAAGCCATTGCTGGATACTCCGTGAACGTTATTGTTTGACGCGCCTTTATATCAGCGAATGCGAATAGATTCCACGCGATTTCAATCCGCCGCGTCCAGCCCGATGTCCAACGCCGCTGCGCTGTGGGTTATCCATCCGGCTGAAATTATGTCCACTCCGGCGGCGGCGATGGCGGCGACGTTGCTCGCCGTCACTCCTCCCGAAGCCTCGGTTACGCAGCGTCCCGCCGTCATTTTGACTGCGTCCCTAAGCGCGTTCGCGTCCATGTTGTCCAGCAACACGGCGTCGGGAGGGGTTTCCAAAGCCTCCTCTAATTGAGCCAGAGTATCCACCTCTATTTCTATCTTCACCATGTGTCCGGCGTGGGAGCGGGCGGCCTTCAGGGCTTGGCGCACTCCTCCGGCCACGGCGATGTGGTTGTCCTTGATAAGGATGCCGTCATCCAGACCGAAACGATGGTTGTATCCGCCGCCCATTCGCACCGCGTATTTCTCCAGTGACCGCAATGTGGGAGTGGTCTTGCGCGTGCAACATATCCTAGCCGCATGGGGTTTGACGGCCTCCACCAGACCTCTGGTAGCCGTGGCGATGCCGCCGAGATGTCCGAGAAAGTTAAGCGCGACGCGCTCCGCCGCCAGAATCCCCCGCGCCTTGCCGTCGATAACGGCGAGGACGGCTCCGGCCTTGACGCCGCTTCCATCGGTTACGGCGGGAGAAAAGGCGACCGTTCCGTCCATCATCCGGAAGGCCGTTTCCGCCACACCCAGTCCCGCCACCACTCCGTCCTTTCGCGCCACCAAAGCCGATTTCCACCGCGCGTCGGCGGGGATTATCGCCTCGGAGGTTATGTCTCCGGCGCGTCCCAGATCTTCCAGCAACGCCGCGCGGACTATGGACTCCAGCATTATTTCCGGCTGTGTCATGCGATGTTTCCTTGCTCAGGTACAGTGATTCCGCCGTAGCCGTCCAACGCCATGAACGAGCTGGCGGCAGTCTCGTTCGTTTCTATGAAATCTCCGCGCAGATGCGCGCCTCGGCTCTCTTCCCGCCGCAACGCCATGGAAGCGATCATGAAAGCCGCCAACGCCATGTCGGAAGCGGCGGCCATCGGGCGCAACGCATCGACCGCTTGGCGAAGCCCCGAGGCGTCGCGCACCAGCCCGACGTTCTGCGACATTGTATCGCGGATGAGTTGCCGATTTTCTTTGGAGTTTTCGGGTTCGGGGAGTGATGCGCGATTGGCTGAGGTTTTCCTCCATTCGCCGAAATCGGAGCGAGAGATTTTTTCGCCGATCCTTATTCCGAACACCGCCGCTTCCAACAGCGAGTTGCTGGCCAAACGATTGGCTCCATGCAGCCCCGTCGCCGCCGCTTCTCCGCAAGCCCACAACCCGCGCACTGCGCTGCGCCCCCATTCGTCCACTTCCACTCCGCCCATGTGGTAATGCGCGGCGGGTCGCACGGGTATGGGCTGGCTGGCGGGATCTACGCCTGCGGCCAGACAAGCGGCGGTGACGGAGGGAAAGCGAGAGGAAAAAGCGGGAATGCCGCGCGCGTCCAAAAACACCGCGCCGCTTTTCATTTCCTCCCATATCGCTCTGGCCACTATGTCGCGGGCGGCCAGTTCCGCCCCTTTGACGTTCGCCATGAACCTCTCGCCGCGAGAATTGAGCAAAACCGCTCCTTCGCCGCGCACCGCCTCGCTGACTAAAGGCAAAGGATCGCTGTCCGCGGCCAATGCCGTGGGATGGAACTGCATGAACTCCAGATCGCGCAACGTGGCTCCGGCGCGGGCGGCCAAGGCCAGCCCGCTGCCCCACGAGGTGGAAGGATTGGTGGTGTCCTCCCACAACGCCCCCGCGCCGCCGGTGCACAGTATGACGTTTTCGGCGGCGATGCTCCGTTTTTGCCCCGCGTGGATGAACTCCACTTTCCGAACCGCTCCGTCTTGCGCCGCGATGTCCGTGGCGTCGGCATCCTTTATCAACGTGATGGAAGGACAGCCTTTAGCCCGCCCCACTAACGCCTTTATGATGAACGCTCCGGTGCTGTCGCCTCCGGCATGGACTATGCGGCGACGGCTGTGCGCCCCCTCCAGCCCCAAAGCCAACCGCCCGTCCGCTTCGCGGTCGAATTTCACCCCCCACGATTCCAGCCGCGCCACGGCGGCGGCGGCCTCTTGGGTGACGATCCCGACAGTGGTCGCGTCGCAAAGCCCCGCTCCGGCGGCCAAGGTGTCGGCGGCGTGAAGCGCGGGAGTGTCGTCGTCGCCCATCGCCGCCGCCAATCCCCCCTGCGCCAGCGAGCTGCTGGTGGAGGCGGTTCTTTCCTCTCGCCGCGCCAAAACGACCACGGGGGCGGGAGCCATTGCCAACGCCACGCACAATCCGGCCAAACCGCCGCCTATGATGATAGCGGGGGATTTCACTTGACCGCCAGCATTCTCTCGACGGCGGCGCGGGCGCGGACGGCGAGGGTTTCCGGTATGGACACTTCGTGCGTCAGGGTCTCCAGCGCATGACGGATGTTCTTCAGGGTTATCCGCTTCATATGCGGGCACATCCGGCAGGGGCGGACGAATTCGGTCTCGGGATGCTGCGCCGCCACGTTGTCGCTCATCGAGCATTCGGTGACCAACAGGGCGCGGGGAGGGCGGTTGGCCTCGATCCACTCGCTCATCCTTGCGGTTGATCCGGAGAAATCGGCCTCGGCCACGACCTCGGGGGGGCATTCGGGATGCGCCAGCACCGCCACGCCGGAGTTCTGTTCGCGCCATGCGCGGATCTCCGCCGCCGTGAAAAGCTCGTGCACTTCGCAGCGTCCCCGCCACGGGATTATCCTGACGGAGGTTTCCGCCGCCACGTTGATCGCCAGATACTCGTCGGGAAGCATGATGACGGCGGGAACGTTCAGCGATTCCACTATTTTCTTGGCGTTGCCGGACGTGCAGCAAATGTCGCATTCGGCCTTCACGGCGGCGGAGGTGTTGACATAGGCCACCACCGGAACGTTCGGATATTCGCGCCGCAGCTCCCGCACGTCCTCGGGCGTCACGGATTCCGCCAGAGAGCATCCGGCGGCGGTATCCGGCATAAGAACCTTGCGCGAAGGGTTGAGCAGCTTGGCGGTTTCGGCCATGAAATGCACGCCCGCCAGCACGATGACCTCGGCTGTCGTCGTGGACGCTTCCCGCGCCAGAGCCAGCGAGTCTCCGGTTATGTCGGCCACGCCGTGGAATATCTCGGGGGTTTGATAGTTGTGGGCTAAAACGATGGCGTTGCGCTCGCGCTTCAGCCGCTTTATCGCCAAAACGTCGTCGGCGAAGGTCGCCCATTCCGCCGGAGGGATCACGCGGCTGACCCGCGCATATTCGTCCCTAGTGGCCGCTATGGCCTCGGAAACGCTTGCGGAAGATGGAGCAGGGGAGGGAGATCCGGAACCGGAGCCAGCAAAAGCCGCGCAATCCATGAAGCTCTCCCCGCGCTTTCAGCCGCGCCGTTCGCAGCCTGTCGGGATATATAATCGTATTGAGCATAAATTGTCAAAGACGTAGACTCGAGCATCCTAGGATTTGATCCTCACGCAAAACGGGTGGGAAAAAGAGCCGTCATTGCGAGCCGCCCCTTGGTGGCGAAGCAATCCAGAGCAATGGAGCAACGGCACTGGATTGCTTCGCCGCCTGACAGCGTTTAACGCTATCCAAAGCAAAGGGTGGCGGCTCGCAATGACGACCTTTGGCTGTAACCTCGCAATGACGGCACTTAATGCTGCGGTTGGCTGCAAAATTACCCACCTGTTTTGGGTGAGAGCCCCGATTTTTTTCTCCAACCCTTTCGTTTCGCCGCAACGCCGCTTGTTTCCTTTTGGCGGCGACACGACTAAATCGAATATTTCAGCGAGCAGGAAAATCGATCAAGTTCTGACCGTGCTTAGGAAATCGTCCACGATCTTGTGCATTTGCTCCGACTTCATGGAAAGCTCTCGGGCGGCTGTGTGCACTTCACCGGCGGCTTCACCGACTTCCACTGTTATCTCTTTGACCTCGCTGATCTTGTTTTGCGCGCTGGTCGCGTGCCCCGTAGCCTGATTTATATTGGAAACAATGGTTCTATTGGCTTGTACTTGATGATCCATGGACACGGTTATGGATTCGACGTTGCGGTTCACGTTCGATATTATGTCGCCGATACGGGCGATCGCATCCACTACATTTCCCGTTGTTGCTTGCATGGACTTGATCTGCTCCGAGATAGTCTTGGTCGCGCCGTTGGTCTGATTAGCGAGGCTCTTGACCTCGTTAGCCACTACGGCAAAACCTTTTCCAGCCTCTCCAGCCCTTGCCGCTTCTATCGTGGCGTTAAGCGCGAGCAAGCTGGTTTGCGCCGCGACGCCACGGATCAATTCGACTACTCCATCGATGTTTTTCGCCGATTCCGAAAGGGCGGAGACCTTGGAATTGGTATCCTGAGCGATGCTTACCGCTTCCTTGCTCAATTGCGCCGCGTCTCCAACTTGTTTGCCTATTTCGTTTATGGTGGAGGAAAGGCTGTTTCCGGCCTCGGCAATGGAGTGGACATTGCTTGCGGTGTTTTCGGTAACTACTCCGGCGTCGTTGGCCGCCGCAGAAGATCTGTTGGCCAAATTGCTCACGCTTTCGGCGTTTGACGTCAACTGCGTGGCGGCGGACGCCACAGTTTGTACTATCTTTCCTATGTTATCTTCGAATTTCGAGGCCATTTCGTTGATGCTTCGTTTTCGTTCTTTTTCCGCTTCCAGACGTATGGATTCTTCGCGATGTTTTTGTTTGGCGTCGGCTTCTATTTTTTCACGCGCATTGTCCCTGAAAATCCCAACGGCAACGGCCATCTGGCCGATTTCGTCCTTGCGTTGCGTGTTTATCTCTATTTCCAAATCCCCATTGGAAAGGGCGATCATGTTTTGTTGTAAACGACGCAAGGGTAATAGACTGAGATGCAGAAACATAAAACTCAGCAACGCGGAAATCATTACCCCTCCGCAAAGCCCCCACATGACCATGTTTTTATAATTGTCTTCCATGACAAACAAATCGGTATAGTTTTTCTTTGTCACGATATGACCGACTATTTGATCCATAAACCCTTTGATCGGAGTGGCCGAAATCTCAAACCTTTCCGATCCTTCAAGCACCCTATAAATGGAATCATGGGCATTGGCGGCGGATGGGGGATTGTTATCTATTGAAACCGTCGCCCCAAGATAGTTGCCGGACTGTTCCAGCAACGGCTCTATGTTGGATAGATAGATGGAAACCGCCACCGGTTGCGCCCTAAAGAACACAGGAAAGGCGTAAGCCAGAACCACGCTGCCGTCGGCCATCTTTATAAACCCCTGTTGGGCTTTCTTTTCTTCGGCGACGGAGCGAACTATGTCTGTTGATGCAAGTTTGATGGATCCATCTTCGGATTGAGCCGCTATTTCTTCGGTATCCAGTTTATACACCCCGACACGCTGCGCTATTTTACCGCCTACGAGCCGATTATAAATGTATTGCAAAGCGTCCTTGACTGCGGCGTGGTCGCCGGCTTGCAGGGCGTTGGTTATGGTTGAATTGCGGGTGATTTCTGTTACGGCCAACGCCATCTTGCCTATGTGCGCGTCGCTTACCTGTTTCCAAACGACGGTATCGCGAGTCTGCACGCTGGCGCTATATCGTTTCTCGGTTAAATCCAGCAACAGCTTGCCGCCGCCGATTATTCCGCCGCTAAGCAACAGGATAAGCGCGACCACGAAAACGGTGAGTTTAAGTTTGAGGGACAAAACGCGATCCTCCGGTTCGGAAGTAGAGAATGAATGGGAGGGGAGTGGGGGAGAATGGAATGGAGATCAGAGAGATCCAAAGGATATAAAACAAAAAAGCAAAAGTGAAGGGGGATGATGGAAATTATCCTTCACCCCCCTTTTTTTATGACTACAACCTCACTCTACCGGATATCCGGCGTCCTTCCACCCCGGGAATCCTTCGCGCAGGTAGTGCATCTTGGTATACCCGAAGCCTTTCATTTTTCCGATCGCTTCGGCAGAGCGCAGGCATTTAACGCCGTTGCAATAGATGACTACATCCTTATCCGCTGCTACTCCGGCTGCGGCGATGGCTTCCTTGGTGAAAGCTGGCATCTTCACATCCAGATGCACCGCCCCGGGAATGCGGCCTTGATTCCACGCCGCATCGTCGCGCACGTCGAGAAAGGCGGAGCCTTTGTCAAAAAGGGCTTTGGCTTGGGCTGGAGTTGCCAGTTCTGAGCCGCTCACCGACATTGGCGCGTCTTCCGCAAACGCGGGTTGAGCCATCAACATGCTAAAAGACAAGGCTAACGCGGCCAACGTGGTTTTTATATTCAGCATAACGCACCTCGGTTATTGGGGGTTGATAGGAAATTGGACACATAGTGGCGCATAAACGCCACATTAATGATTAAAAGATACTGACTAATTAAACGTTAACTACACGCCGGATCGATAGCCGTTTAGGGCATTAACGCGAATTTTTCTCCAACCCTTTCGCTTCGTCCCACAATGCGTTCATTTCCTCGATAGAGGAATCCGCCAAACGCTTTTCCTGCGCGGCTAGGCGAGTTTCCATATGTCGGAACCTGCGCTCGAACTTGCGGTTGGCGCGGCGCAGTGCGGTTTCGGGATCTACCTTCAGGCTACGGGCAAGGCCTATGGCGACGAACAGCAAATCCCCCACTTCGTCCTCGACCTTATCTTGATCGCGATCTTCGCCAGATCGAGGGGTTGCTTCGGCTTCCACTTCGGCCATTTCTTCGCGCAATTTGTCCATCACCTGCCTATAATCGCTCCAATCGAACCCTACCCGTCCGGCGCGTTGTTGCAGTTTGAAGGAACGAGCCATGGCGGGCAGCGCGGCGGCAATGCCGTCCAGCGCGCTGACCGGAGAAATGGACGTTTCGGCGCGTTTGGCCGCCTTGCCGGCTTCCCAAGCGTCTAAAACCGCCTCCGACGATTTCAGGCCTCCGGCCTTTTCCCCGAAAACATGGGGATGCCGTTCCACCAGCTTGTCGGACAGGCGGTCGGCTATGGCGTCGAAATCGAACAAACCCTTTTCCCGCCCCATCTGGGCGTGGAACACGACCTGCATCAGCAAATCGCCCAGTTCCTCGCGCACGGCGGCCATGTCGCCGCTTTCGATGGCATCCACGACCTCGTAGGCCTCTTCCACCGCGCAGTTGGCGATGCTGTTGAAATCTTGCTTTATGTCCCACGGGCAACCGGTTGCCGGATCTCGTAAATCCGCCATTATCTTCAACAACCTTTCCAACGACTTGGACATCCTATTTCTCCGCTCCTATGGTTAACGTTTGCCATTGAAGGCTAACTTTAGGGAAGATGTAGCATATTTTAAATGCGCTCTAGCCCTAGGGATGGTTTTCTTTTATGGTGTCGCTCGCTTCTCCTTGGACGCAATAGCTAGGCGCGAAAGGACCCGTAGCTCAGCTGGATAGAGTGTTGCCCTCCGAAGGCAAAGGTCACGCGTTCGAATCGCGTCGGGTCCGCCATGGAACAAAACGCGCGGCGGTTTGGAAGTTAAGGATATTTCCAGCCGCGTCCGCTTTCTAACGACGAGTTGGCTTTTACCAGGTCCTCCGGCGTTCCGACGTGATAGCACGATCCTTCGTGGCTGACGCCGTAAAGCCTTCCCGCCGCCTCGAGGTCGTTCCATATCGCGTTGCTGGAAAAAACTTTTCCGTATTTTTCGGCGCGGAAAAGCTCCGGCTTGACTATCTGCGCCGACACGAACACGTGCGAACGCGGGAAAGGCGCGTCTTTGCGCCACAGCCTGCCGTCTTTCTCCTGCATGAAATCGCCTTTGCCGGAAAACCCCAAAGCCTTGCCGATAGGCATGACCAGCAACAGAGCGTCCATGCGTTCGGGATCCCACGCCTCGGCCATGCGCCGCAACGACGGAAGGGCGGGGGAAGGGGCATCGAACCACGGAAGATCGGAATTCAGGACGAAAAATGGCCGATCGCCGACGTCAAGCAGCGCGAGCGCGTTCTTGACGCCGCCGCCGGTGTCCAGCAATTCGGTTTCCTGCGAAACGGCGATTTTTATGTCGCCGCGCTTGGCCGAGTGCGCTTCTATCTGTTCGGCCAGCCAAAAAGCGTTGACGACGACGCGGCGCGCCCCGACTTCTTTCAGCCGATCAATGGCGTGATCCAACATGGCCTTGCCGCCGACTTCCAACAGTGGCTTGGGGCGCGTAAGCGACAAAGGCCGCATCCGCATCCCCATTCCCGCCGCCAGCACCATGGCCGTGTCGGAAATTTTTTCGTTTATGCTCGTCTGCATGTTTTCGTCTCTTATATTGGCGTTACGACCATTATTCAGATCAAAACCATCTTCGCACCGCCGCCAAGGCCTCGTCCTGAGCCAACAAGGCTAAGCGGGCGTTTATGCGCGGCAGCCATTCCAGCTTGGAGCGATGCCTTTCGTCCGCCGAGAGTTTGCCGATTATCCCCAAAATCCGCGCATGGCGTTGCGCCGAAAATGCGCGACAGGCCGAAAGCAAAGTCTTGCTATCCACGCCGGAGTTGCGAGCAGCCAGATAGGCGTCGACCGCCTCCGCCAGCTTATCGGCGGCGGTTTCGCGGCGGACGCATTCGCACAGCGAGGCGATGTCGTAGGCTATCGGTCCCGCGCCCGCGTCCTGAAAGTCGATTATTCCCAGCGACCTATATCCTTCACGTTCCGGCAAATCCATCAGATTGTCCGGCATGAAGTCGCGCAACAGCAGCGAGCGCGGCAGCGCGTCGAGCGGCTTTAGCGTCTCGATCCATCCGGCGCGGAAATCCTCGCGCTCCCCGGCCGTGGCTTCGCGGCCTTTGGCGCGGGGGAAATAGTGATCCATGAACAATCCCGCCTGATCCGCGAACTTTGCTGCGTCATAGACCGTCAGGCCGGATATAGCGGCGGTTTCGGGGGGCAGGGCGTCGTGCAGCCGCGCCAGCAGCGCGGCGGCGCGGGGATAGACGGAATCCGAGCCATTGGCTCGGGCGTCCAGCAGTTTGCCGCAATTGCGGTCGCCGAAGTCCTCCATCAATATCCATCCGCGATCCGGCACGGCCTTGTATATTTCCGGAGCCGACAATCCGGCTTCGCGCAGCATGGAACCTATGGCCAGAAAGCGGGAGAAGCTCGGCGCGTCGCCGTCATGCATCAACACCGACGACCTTCCGCCTTCCTCCGCCAGCCTTAGAAATTTGCGCGACGAGAAATCCGGATTTATCCGGCTTGCTTTGCCGGAAAACGGAAAAGCCGCCGCGTCCGCCATAAGATTTCTACCGCTGCCTGCCGCCATCGCAAACTCGAAGTCGAGCCTCGCGGCGGGCAGCCAATCTCCGGCGCGTTCCGGCCATTCCACCACCGCCACGCCGTCGGACAACAGGTCGTGCCAGCCGATTTCCTCAAGCTCTTCAGGGGTTTTAAGGCGGTAAAGATCGAAATGGTTTACACGCAAGCCCGACGGAGTTTCGTAACTCTGCACCAAGGTGAACGTGGGGCTGGGCACTTCGCCCTTGACGCCAAGGGATCGAAGCAACGCCCGCGCGAACGTGGTCTTGCCTGCGCCCAATTCCCCGCGCAAAGCCAATATGTCGCCGTTTCTAAGCGCGGGGGCGATCGCCTCGGCCAACGCCTCCACGGCGGAAATATCGGGAAGATATACGCTCACCCCCGCCGTTCCACCATCAGCTTTTTGAGTTCGGCGATGGCCTTGGCCGGATTGAGGCTCTTGGGGCAAGTTTTGGTGCAATTCATGATCGTGTGGCAGCGATAGAGCCGGAAGGGATCCTCGAGATCGTCCAGCCTTTCGCCCGTCATCTCGTCGCGGCTGTCCACCACCCAGCGATAGGCCTGCAGCAGTATGGCCGGACCCAAATACCGATCCCCGTTCCACCAATAGCTGGGGCAGCTGGTTGAACAGCAGAAGCACAGGATGCATTCATAAAGCCCGTCGAGAGCGGCGCGTTCGTCGGGGGATTGCAGCCTTTCGCTGTCGGGCGGAGCCGGGGATTGCGTCCGCAACCACGGTTTGACGGCGGCGTATTGGGCATAGGCGCGGGAAAGATCGGGCACGAGATCCTTCACCACGTCCATATGCGGCAAAGGATAAATCCGCACGTCGCCGCGAATGTCCTCGATCGGGCAGGTGCAGGCCAAGGTGTTCACGCCGTCGATGTTCATGGCGCAGGAGCCGCAAATCCCCTCGCGGCAGGAACGGCGGAAGGTCAGCGTGGGATCCACGTCGTTCTTGATATGGATGAGCGCGTCCAGCACCATCGGCCCGCAGCGGTTGAGGTCTATGACGTATTCGTCAAGGCGCGGGTTTTCCCCGTCGTCCGGCGACCAGCGGTAAATCTTGAACGCGCGCGCCCGCTCCGATCCTTGGGAAGCGTCCACCCGCTTGCCCTTGGTGATTTTCGAGTGCGCCGGAAGTGCGAATTCGACCATGTGGCTCTCCAAGACTGTCTATTTAAAAACCAAACCGATTTATCTCAATACACCCTTGCCTTGGGGGGAACGGGTTTCACTTCGTCGGTCAGGGTGTTCAGATGCACGGGGCGATAGGCGATGCGGGTAGCGCCCTTATCGTCCACCCACGCCACCGAGTGCTTTAGCCAATTCACGTCGTCGCGCTTGGGGAAGTCTTCCCGCGCGTGCGCGCCGCGAGATTCCTGCCGGTTTGCCGCCCCGTCGATGGTGGCCATGGCCTGATACATCAGGTTTTCCAGCTCCAGCGTCTCCATCAGGTCGGAGTTCCACACCAGCGAGCGGTCGGAGACCTTGATCCGTCCCAGTTTGCTCCATGCAACCCGCATCTTGCGTTGTCCTTCGCCCAGCGATTCTCCGGTGCGGAACACGGCGCAGTCGTTCTGCATCGTCCTTTGCATTTCCAGCCGCAAATCCGCCGTCTTCACGTCGCCGTCGGCGTGGCGCAGGCGATCGAAACGCGCCACGGCGGAATCTCCCGCTCCCTTGGGAAGGTCGCGATGGCGGGCGTCTTTTTTCACCAATTCGGCGGCGCGAATGGCGGCGGCGCGACCGAACACGACCAAATCCAAGAGCGAATTGGAGCCGAGGCGGTTAGCCCCGTGCACGGACACGCAAGCGGCCTCGCCGATGGCCATCAATCCCTTGACCGTGGCATCGGGATCGCTTGCCGTCGGGCAAATCACTTCGCCGTGGTGGTTGGTGGGAATGCCGCCCATGTTGTAGTGCGCCGTCGGCAACACGGGGATGGGCTGGCGCGTCACGTCCACGCCCGCGAAGACCTTGGCGGTCTCGGCGATGCCGGGCAGGCGTTCGTGAATGACTTTCGGCTCCAGATGCTCAAGGTGCAAATGAATGTGATCCTTGTGCTGTCCGCAGCCGCGACCTTCGCGGATCTCGATCGTCATCGAGCGGCTAACCACGTCGCGGCTGGCCAAATCGCGGGCGTTGGGGGCGTAACGCTCCATAAACCGCTCGCCGTTGCCGTTGGTGAGATACCCGCCTTCGCCGCGCACGCCCTCGGTGATAAGGCAGCCCGCGCCGTAAATGCCGGTGGGATGGAACTGCACGAATTCCATGTCTTGCAGCGGCAGTCCGGCGCGAGCGACCATGCCGCCGCCGTCGCCGGTGCAGGAATGCGCCGAAGTGCAGGAGAAATAGGCGCGCCCGTATCCGCCGGTGGCGATGACTGTTTGGTGGGCGCGGAAGCGGTGCAGCGTCCCGTCGTCGAGATTCCACGCGAGAAGCCCGCGACACGCGCCGTCGTCGTCCATCATCAGGTCGATGGCGAAGTATTCGATGAAAAACTCCGCCTGATGCTTCAGCGATTGCTGATACAGCGTGTGCAAAATAGCGTGTCCGGTGCGGTCGGCGGCGGCGCAAGTGCGCTGGGCGATGCCTTCGCCGTAGTTGGTGGTCATGCCGCCGAAGGGGCGTTGATATATGCGCCCGTCATCGGTGCGGCTGAAGGGAACGCCATAGTGTTCCAGCTCGATCACCGCCGGAGCCGCCTCGCGGCACATGTATTCGATGGCGTCCTGATCCCCTAGCCAATCGGAACCCTTGATCGTGTCGTACATGTGCCAACGCCAATCGTCCGCGCCCATGTTGCCCAAAGCCGCACTGATGCCGCCTTGCGCCGCCACGGTGTGGCTGCGGGTCGGGAACACCTTGGTGACGCAGGCGGTCTTAAGCCCGCGTTCGGCCATGCCCAGCGTCGCCCGCAATCCCGCGCCGCCCGCGCCCAACACGACAACGTCGTAGGTGTGATCGACGATTTTATAGGCTGTCGTCATGGCTTAAGCCCCCAGAAAGATTTTCAAAACCGCGAGAACGCCGACCACGGCTAGAAACGCCGCCAGAAATTGCACAAGAATTATAACGGCGACGCGCAGCTTTTTGACGTGGATATAATCCTCGGAGATGACTTGCAACCCGCTCGCGCCGTGGTGGAACCCGACGGCCAGCAGAAGGATAAGCATGGCTACGTTGAAGGGCGATTGCAGCCACGCCAGAGCGGCTTCGCGGTTGCCGCCGTGCATGGCGACGCGAGACACGAACGAAAACACGAACCACAGCCCGATAGGCAGCAACGCCAGCGAAGTAAGGCACTGCGTGAACCAGTGGTCGGTTCCGGTATGCGACGGCGCGAAGCCGCGCGCGCGCGCCAGTCTGGTGCGGAAAGACTTCATTGCAACGCCCCCATGATGGCCGAGTATTTTATGATGAACCACACGCCCAGCGTCGATATGGCGGCCACCGGCAACGCGACGCGGCCTGTGCTGTAGACCTGATGGATCTCTACGCACCATCCGGCGTCCCACAACAGATGGCGAACGCCGCAACACATGTGGTAAAATCCGGCGAACGTCCAGCCGAAAAGGCACAACTGGCCTATGGGCGAAGTGGCTGCCCACAAAAATCCCTCATAGCACTTTCCGCCAGTAGCCAACGCCGCCAGCCATGCGACCACAATCGCCAAAGCCGGAGCCAAGGACACGCCGGTTACGCGATGGAATATCGACATGGCCGAAGTCAGCTGCGGCCTGTAGATCTGCAAATGCGGGGACAGCGGACGTTTGCCGCAGCGTCCTGCCGTCTGCGCCGCCGCCTGCGATGTGGAAGGATCTGGCATGGGAATCTCACCCGTTCGTCTGGAAGGTTTGCGGGAATCCCGCGCTGTGAACACGCGCATCCTATGCTCTTAAATCCGGCGGCGCAATAAGAGCCGATATGCTTTTACCCAAAACAGGCAGGTAATTTTGCATCCAAACGCAGCA
>JAYRGC010000050.1:0-134651 GCA_041908065.1 Alphaproteobacteria bacterium
AATCCAGAGTCATGGAGCAAAGGCACTGGATTGCTTCGCCGCCAAGGGGCGGCTCGCAATGACGGTGCTTGATGCTGCGGTTGGCTGCAAAATTACCCACCCATTTTGGGCAAGAACCTATTTTCCATTCTTAAACCCGACAGCAGCCCTGAGCGCGAAAAGGAATAAAGCCAGAGAGGCAGGGACGTTCCAGTTGGCCATCGACAACCCCAAGAACGTCCAGTTTATGCGATCGCAGCTCGCCGCCACGGTATTCAACAACTGCTCGCGCAACGGAACCGCCTCGCCAAGCGCGGACACCGCGTCGGCAAGCGGGCGGATGGCGCAACCGGACGTGCCTAGCCACCAGTGCTGCTCCACTCCGGTATGAAAGACGGCCAGCCCCATGCCGCATAAAAAAGCCAAAGCGCACAACCATAAAATCGCGCCGCCTAAGGCGGAGTTTTTACCGAAGGTGGCGACGCCTACCAAAGACAGCGCGGCGGCGGCGACATAAGGAACCCGTTGCCATAGGCACAAGACGCAAGGCTCCACGTCGAACACGTATTGCGCGACGAACGCCGTCGTCACGAATGCGGCCGACACGGCCAATATGACGAAATAGGCCAGAGGAACGGCGGAAGCTTTGTCCAACGCCCGCGCGCAGGCGTCTTGCGAAAACGATTTCATGTTCATGGCTTTGCCGCCTCCCTCTCTATGGCTTCGCACATGTAATGGTAAAGGCACGAATGCGCCTGTTGGATGATGGGCGTATGCCGCGAAGGAATCGCCAGCAGAACGTCGCTCAACGCGGCCAGCTTGCCGCCGCCCTCCCCCGTCATGGAAACGACGGCCAATCCCATTTCCCGCGCCTTGGAGGCGGCGTTAATCACGTTGGGCGAGTTTCCGCTGGTGCTGATGCAGATTATAGCTCCGCCTTTTTCCCCGAAGGCTTCGACCTGCCGCGAAAACACCGCTTCGTAACCATAGTCATTGCCAAGCGCGGTCAAGGTGGCGGGATTGTCGGACAGGCACACGCATTTCAGGGCGCGACGTTCCTTGAGAAATCTTCCCACCAGTTCGCCAGCTATGTGCATAGCGTCGGAGGCCGAGCCGCCGTTGCCGCACACCAAAAGCGAACGCCCCGAACGCAACGCCCCTACGCACAGAGCTATGGCGCGGGAAACGGCATCTTCGCCAACGGCGGAAGCGGTGGCCAAAATCGCGTCGGCGGACAGGCGCAAATATCCGGCGATGGTCGTTTGCGGCTGGTAGGAAGCGTCCGCGCCCATCGGCTCAGCTTTCTATGCTGGAGACGGATTCCGCGGTCGCGCTGCGTATCCAATTCAGGTACGACGGCGCGCCCTGAGTTATCGGGAACGCCACTATGCACGGGTTGGAGAACGAGTGCATGCTTTTCACCTGCGCCGCCAAGGCATCGAACAGCACGGCGCGGGTTTTTAGTATCAAGACCGTTTCGCGCCCTTCCTCGACGCTGCCGTTCCAGCTGTATATAGATTGCATTCCTGCGAATATGTTGGCGCATGCGGCGAGCTTTTCGTCGACCAAGGTGCGGCCTATCGTCTTAGCCTCCTCCGGCTCGGCGGCGGTAACGTAAACCAGAATGCAGTCGGTCATGATTCACCTGCTGGATTAAGTTGAATATCTAAGCGAAGCGGCCTTAACGACAAGCGCACCCGCCGCTTCGCAAAGATTACCAGCGCAGAACATGCGGAGAAAGAGAAAAACGTCTCTTTCCTAAAACTTAGGTGGTATATGGCCGAGCTAAGCCGCGCATGCCGTAACGCCTTGATGTCCTTATATGCAGTCTTGATTCCGGCAGATCGTTAACGATTTTCTTGGCCATTCCTACGGCGATGTCTAACATTCCAACAGTTTTGGCGTTCATTCGCGCAAACGAACATGGCAGGCGTCTTAATGCGTTGTTTTGCGATTCGATTTGGTGTTCCAACGCGCCGATGAAAGCCTCTCCTTCTGGTTTTATCGCTGATCTAAGCGCATCGCAGAGACGTTCAGCCATATGCTTGATAAGATCATCGACTTGCGGTTCTCGGCTAATAAACTCGCTTAAATCTTTGGCAAAATCCTGGCCTCTTACGATGTAATGCGTGATATTTTCAACTGGTCTTATCATTTTCTTCCTCCTAATTTTTCAAACTGAACGAAGATCTCAATTTAATATGCCAACGGCTTGATTGTTAACATATTTGCGTTGAGCGGAGTGGCAGTGTAACAATTAGCTGAGACTTAGGCAACTTTGCGCGGCAGCGGGGCTTTGATGGCTGAAAAACTTACCATTCGCATAATTCCCGATCCGGTATTGCGGCAGGTGGCCGTGCCGGTCAAAAAGGTGGACACTCACGTAATCGGCATCATGGACGGGATGCTGGAGGCGATGTACGTCGGTAAGGGGATAGGGCTGTCGGCCAACCAAGTGGGAATCTTGGAAAGGATCATCGTCGTGGATTTGTCGGAGGAGCGCGACGGATCCAAGGCCATTTTCATGGCCAATCCCGAAGTGGCGTGGAAATCCGAGGAAACCTTCACCTATAACGAAGGATGCCTGTCGATCCCAGACCAATACGCCGAAGTCACTCGCCCCAAACGCATCCGAGTGAAGTATCTCGACAGATCCGGCGCGGCGCGGGAAATGGAGGCCGAGGACTTGCTAAGCCAGTGCATCCAACACGAAATAGACCACCTCGACGGCAAGCTGTTTTTCGACTACGTCTCGCCGCTGAAGCGCAGCATGATGAAGCGCAAAGTGGAAAAAGCCCAGCGGCAGAAAAAGAACTGCGATGGAAAAATCCTTTAGTCCTTTGCGCGTGGCGTTCATGGGAACGCCTGATTTCGCCGTTCCGGCGTTGCGGCTTCTGGCGGCGGCAGGGCATGCGATACCCGCCGTCTATTCCCAGCCTCCGCGCCCTGCCGGACGCGGCGGCAAAATCAAAAAATCCCCCGTTCATCTGGCGGCTGAGGAAATGGGGCTGGCGGTGAAAAATCCCACCAGCCTGCGCGGCGCGGACGAACAAGCCGCTTTGGCCGCCTTGTCGCCAGACGCGATAGTGGTGGCGGCCTATGGGTTGATGCTGCCGCAAGCGGTTCTCGATGTTCCACGTCTGGGCTGCGTCAACATCCACGCCTCGCTGTTGCCGCGCTGGCGCGGCGCCGCGCCCATCCAGCGCGCCATATTGGCGGGAGATTCCGAAACCGGAATATCCATCATGCGGATGGAATCGGGCTTGGACACCGGACCTGTGCTGGCGCGGCGTTCCACCCCCATATGGCCGACAGACGATTGCAGATCGCTGCACGACCGTCTCGCCGCGATGGGAGCGGATATGGTCGTCGACGCTTTAGATGATCTGGCTGCTGGCAAGGCATTGGCTTTTCCTCAACCGGCGGAGGGGGCGACATATGCCGCCAAGATAACCCGCGAAGACGAAAATATAATCTGGACCGATGCGGCGGAGCAAATTGACCGCCGGATCCGCGCCTTGTCGCCGTGGCCACTGGCCGGTTTCGCAAGCGGCGGCGACGACAGGATCAAGGTTTTAAAAGCCGAAATAGCGGACGGAAAAACCGACAGTCCTGCCGGATCATTGTTGGACGACGTTTTTTCAGTCGCCTGCGGCGACGGCAGGGCAATACGGATATTGCGGGCGCAACGGGCGGGACGCGCCGCCACCGACGCGCCGTCTTTGTTGCGGGGTCTGCGCCTGCCTGTAGGACATCGCTTTCCATGACGCGCTGGAAGCTGGTAATCGAATACGATGGCGGCGGGTTTTGCGGATGGCAACGCCAGCGCGAAGGCGTGTCGGCGCAAGGCGTGATCGAGGCCGCCATTCGAGCCTTTTCCGGCGAAGACGCTGTTTTGCACGTGGCTGGACGCACCGACGCCGGAGTCCACGCCCAAGGACAAGTGGCGCATTTCGATCTGGAAAAGGAGGTAGCGGCGGAACGCGTGCGCGACGCCCTGAATTTCCACGTCAGGCCACATCCGTTGGCGATATTGTCGGCAGAGGAGGCGGCGGCGGATTTTCACGCCCGTTTCGACGCCACTTCAAGAATATACCGCTATACCATCGTCAACCGCCGCCCGCCGTTGGCCTTGTCGGCCGGACGAGCGTGGCATGTGCGCGAAAGCCTCGACGAGACGGCAATGCGCGAAGCCGCGCGGATACTTTTGGGCAAACACGATTTTTCGACCTTTCGCGCCAGCGGATGCCAATCGTCGTCGCCGATAAAGACGCTGGATAGGCTGGACATAGAACGTTGCGGGGAAACCATCTTCCTTGAAACTTCGGCGCGCTCGTTCCTGTATCATCAGGTGCGGAACATGGTGGGAACTCTGGCTTTGGTCGGCTCAGGACGCTGGAGCGTCGAGGATTTCGCCCGCGCCTTCGCGGCGGCTTCGCGCGGCAGCGGCGGCCCTACCGCCCCGCCCGAGGGGTTGTGCTTGATGAAAGTTGAGTATCCGTGACTGACGGGTTTTTCGCCTTAGGCATTGGTGCTATCATAGCGGGAGGAGGACTTGCATATGGGCGAAAATTCCCCCGCGCAGTGGCACGGAACCACCATCATCTCGGTTCGCAAAAACGGCAAAGTTGTGATCGCCGGAGACGGGCAGGTGTCTTTGGGGCAGACCGTGTTGAAAAGCAACGCCCGCAAGGTGCGACGCCTTAAATCGGGAACCTCCTCCTCCGACGTGATAGCCGGTTTCGCCGGAGCCACCGCCGACGCCTTCGCGTTGTTCGAACGGCTGGAAGGCAAGCTGGAAAAACACCCGGGGCAATTGATGCGCGCCTGCGTGGAAATGGCCAAGGATTGGCGCACCGACCGTTACCTCCGCCGTTTGGAAGCGATGATGGCGGTGGCGGATCGCTCGGTCAGCCTGATATTGTCGGGAACCGGCGACGTGCTGGAGCCGGAGGACGGCATAATCGGCATAGGATCGGGCGGAGCGTACGCGCTGGCCGCCGCCCGCGCCTTGGCCGATCTGGACGGCTTGGACGCCGAGGCGATAGCCCGCAAGGCCATGGGAATAGCCGCCGGAATATGCGTATATACCAACACCAGCGTAACCTTGGAAACTCTGGAGTAATCCCTATGTTCGCAACGCGCTCCCTGCCTTCCAATTCGCCGCTTCGCGGCATTTCGATGGTGGAAATGACGATATTGCTGGCCATAGTAGGCCTGATCATAGGCGGAGTATGGGCGACCGCCGCGTCGGTGCATTCCCGCAATCGCATCGCGACCACGGTCAACGCCATATTGGATACGGCCAACCGCACCAAAGGGCTACACACCGGATTCCCCAACAAACTTTTACCTGGGACCGTAGCCGCACAAATCACCGGAGGATACTTCTCCACTACCTTCGTAAATGGCACTACAACTCAGAATCCATGGGGTGGCACGGTAACGCTGGCCTTGAATCCAGCCAACACCCCGAATAGAAGTTTCTTCATCACCCTTAACGGCCTAAATAATTCGGTGTGCCGCGATTTGGCCACCGCCATACCGTTGTTGGGAAGGGATGGCTATCCCAATTCCGTAAGATTTAATAATGGCGGGTTCATAGTTCCCACCAACGCCAACGGCGCATTGCTCTCTCCGCTCGCCATAGCGAACAATGCCCCGGCAAACTGCGCTTCCATAACCTTCCGCTTCGCGATGTGACCGCGGAACGGTCGCTGAGCCTGTCGAAGCGACCGCAGGGAGAAGCCGCGTCTTGGCCGCGCAAGTTCCCTTCGACAAGCTCGGGGAACGCGATAAGAAATACGCTTCAGGAAGAAGAGCTACCCTTGGGCGACAGGGCCACCGCCTTGGTTTGCGCGGCGCGCCATTTTTCCAGTTTGCGCGAGAGCTTTTCGTCGTTCAAAGCCAAGATGCTCAGAGCCAGAAGTCCGGCGTTGGCAGCTCCCGCCTCTCCCACTGCCAGCGTACCGACCGGTATTCCGGCGGGCATTTGGGCTATCGACAGCAAGCTGTCCAAACCGTCCATGGTCTTGGTGCGGACGGGAACCCCCAAGACCGGCAAAATCGTCAACGCTGCGGTCATCCCGGGCAAATGCGCCGCCCCTCCGGCTCCGGCGATTATCACCCGTATTCCCCTCGTGGCGGCCGTTTTGGCGTATTCATACATGCGATCGGGCGTGCGGTGGGCGGAGGTTATCTTGGTTTCATAGGGAACGGCGAACGCGTCCAACATTTCCGCCGCCTTGCGCATGGTCTCCCAGTCCGACTGGCTTCCCATCACTATGCCGACCAACGCCGCAGCCTCGGCCTTTTTTCCGGTTTTCTTCGCCGCCATTTACTTCTCCTCCTCCGGAGATTTCATCGTCTTGGCCAGCTCCGCAACTTCGGGAGACAACTCCGCTATAGCGGCATACTGCGATAAAAACACCTTGCCGGACAACTTTTGCAGAAAATCGGTGGTTTTCAAGCGTCGCATGACCGGCCACTTCACTTCGGACAAGTGCAGGGAAATGCCGTAATCCGCCAATTGGCGGTTGATCGAGTACAGGCATTCCAACGCGCTGGCGTCCACGTTGCTGACCGAGGAAAACATGAGGACTATATGCTTGGCCTCGGTGTTTTTGGCCGCCATGTCGAGGATCAGATCCTCGAGGAAACCAGCGTTGGCGAAATACAGGCTTTCGTCGACGCGGACGGACAGGACTTCTTTGCTGGTAAGAGCCTTCATCCGCTCCACGCTGCGGAAATGCTGCGTCCCGGGAACCAATCCCACCACGGCGAAATACGGGCGGCTGGAATGGTACAAATGCAAAAGCACGGAAACTACGAATCCGGCTATAAGCCCTTGCTCGATGCCGAATCCGAAAGTGATCAATATCGTTCCCACCATGGCGATGAAGTCGCGCTTCGACAATTTCCAAGCCCGCGCGACGGCGGGGAAATCGGCTATGTGCAAGACCGCCAAGGCGATTGTCGCGGCCAATGTGGCTTGCGGCAAATAATACAAGGCGGGAGTGAAGAACGTGGTGATCACGCCTATTCCGACCGCGGCGTACACGCCCACGGCGGGCGTGCGCGCTCCGGCGTCGAAGTTAACGGCGGAACGCGAAAAACTTCCGGTGACAGCGCAGCCTCCGGTAAACGCCGCCGCCACGTTGGACGCGCCCAACCCCAAAAACTCCTGATTAGTATCTATCCGTTCCTTGCGTTTGGCGGCGAAAGTCTTGGCGATGGAGACCGTCTCTACCAAACTTATCATGGCGAACAGCATCGCCGAACCGAAGAGCGACGACCACATACCGCGATCGAGCGAAGGCATGGTGAACTCGGGCAAGCCCTTGGGTATATCGCCGACCACCTTGACGCCGCCCGCTTTATCCAACCCCAACAGCCAGACCGCCACGGTGCAAACGACCACCGCGACCATAGGGCCGGTGCGAGCCATTATGTTGGCCACAGGTTCCCTGATTTTAACGGCCATCAACGCCCGCTTGGCGTAACGCTTGGACAACAACAGCATGGCCAAGGAAATGGCCGAAAGCGAGGCCGTCGTCACGTTCGTTTGGCTTAAATTACGGAATATGTCCGTAAACATCACTATCAGGTTGTCGCCTTCGGCCTTTATTCCCAGCATGTGCTTTATCTGGCTGGAGGCGATGACGATCGCCGAAGCTGTCATAAATCCCGATATGACCGAGTGGCTGAGAAAATTGGTGATGAAACCCAACCTGAATATTCCCAAGATCAGGATGATAAGGCCGGACATAACGGTCAAAACCAGATTGGCTTCGACGTATTGAGGCGTGCCCTGCGCCGCCACGCCGCCGACGGCGGTGGCGGTCATCATCGCCAAAAGCGCGGTCGGGCCTATGGATATGGACATGCTGGTTCCGAAGATCGCGTAAAGAACGGCAGGCAGCATGCTGGCGTACAGTCCGGCTTCGGGCGGCAACCCCGCCATGATCGAATACGCCAAGGCCTGAGGGATCAACAGAACCGTGACTATGGCCGCAGCCACGCCGTCGTCCGCGAAAGTCTTGGCGTTATATTTTCCGCCCCAAGCGAAAACGGGAAGAAAGCGTTTTACCGCACTGCCAATTGCCGAATTCATGTTTCATCTCGATCAAAAGTAAAACTGGCGCGGAATAAAGCATTTTCCGGTCAGATTTGCATCAAATTCTTCAACGGACTCCAGCGTCCGGCGAAGCCAGCATCCTGTCCTGTTCCTTGCGGATTTCCTCTACCTGAGCGCGGGTCATCTGGAATCCGGCCAAAACCCGATAGTCTTCGCCGTCGGACGGGGAGGACAACGGCACGAACACCTTGAACTTTTCGGTTCTTTCCGAAGGCTTGTCGCGCTCGCTAAGGATGAACTCGATCGTCATGGTTTCCTTGGAAACCACCTTGCTCTGCCCGTCCACCACCGCGACGAAAAACGGCGCGCTGAACGAATTTCCTCCCAAACGCGCTCCGCGCATCGCCGTCATATCAAGCGACAGATCGACCTCCATCCCTCCATCCTTGTATTTGCATTTGCCTGACGCGCCGCGCATCGTGGCGGCGGCCACAAGGTTTTGAGGCGAAGGCGTATCGGATCCGTAATCGGAAACGCGGGAAAGCTCGCGCAAAACCGCGGTTTGCGGACAGCGTGGAATGTCTTTTTTTCCGCCCGACGAACAGGCGGCCAAGGCCAAAGCCACGGGAACCAACACCAAAGCAACGGCGGTTTTATTCATCGCGTCTTTTCCTCTTCGTCTGTCTTATGCTGCGGTAGCGGCGGCGCGATCGACGCAGGCCACGGCCTCATCGACCTGAGCCTCGGTCAAAAGCAACGACGGCAGGAACCTAACCACGTTGTCGCCTCCGGCCACCGCCAAAAGTCCTTCGGAGCGCATGGCATTGACGACATCGGCGTTAGGCGGGACGCAGCGCAAACCCTGCATCATGCCCTTGCCGCGATGCTCGACGAAAATCTTGGGATGCCGCGCCATCGCCTCGTCCAGACGCTTCCACAGGTATTCCCCGATGCGGCGAACATCGTCCATGAAACCGGATCGCGTCATGGCGTCCAAGACCGCGTTGCCCACCGCAGCCGCCAAAGGATTGCCGCCATAGGTGGAGCCGTGCGTGCCAGCCGTCATGCCCTTCGCCGCCCGCGCCGTGGCCAAGCACGCGCCGATGGGATAGCCGTTGCCCAACGCCTTGGCGATGCACATGATGTCGGGCGTTACGCCTTCCCATTCGTGCGCGAACAGCTTGCCGGTGCGACCCATGCCGCACTGTATCTCGTCGAAGCACAGCAACAGGCCTTTCGCGTCGCACAGCTCGCGCAATTCCTTGAGGAAGCCCGAGGGCAGCGTCCGCAATCCGCCTTCGCCTTGCACCGGCTCGATCATCACCGCCGCCGTCTCGGCGCAGACGGCGCGGCGCACCGCGTCCATGTCAGCCCACGGCACGAGGTCGAAACCGTCCGTCATAGGGCCGAAACCCTTCACCATCTTTTCGGATTTCGAAGCGGCGATGGCGGCCAGCGTGCGGCCATGGAAGCAGCCTTCGAAGGTTATAACGCGATAGCGTTCGGGATGGCCGTCCGCGCTGGCGTATTTGCGCGCCACCTTGATCGCGCATTCCCACGCCTCGACGCCGGAGTTCTGGAAGAACACCGTGTCGGCGAAGGTCAATTCCACCAGCCTTTGCGCCAACCGCGTGGCTTGATCGTTGTGGAATATGTTGGAGGTTATCCAGAGCTTCTTCGCCTGCTCGTTCAACGCCGCCGTTATCGCCGGATTGGCGTGCCCAAGCGCGGTAACGGCGATGCCGCCGATGAAATCCAGATAACGCCGTCCGGTTTTGTCGAAAAGATAAGCCCCCTCGCCGCGTTCGAACACGACGTCGGCGCGGGCGTAGACCGGCATCAACACGGGGAATTGCGAAGAGCTTTCAGCCATAGGCGAACCTTTCATCATCTGGCTTTCAGCCGGTATCCGGAGCGAAACATCGCCCAACACAAAGCGAACGCGGCCACGTTGCATATTATCAGCGAGGCTATGCCGAAGCCAGAATTTCCGTCGGCAGATCCAGTGAAGCCGTGGCGGAATCCGTCGTTCATATAGAAAAACGGATTGTAAAGACATGCCGAACGCCACGCCGGAGGCAACTGATCCAAAGAATAAAAAGTGCCGGACAGAAAGGTGGCTGGTAAGATTATGAAGTTCTGCACTGTCGCCATGTGGTCGAACTTTTCCGACCATATTCCCGTCGCCAATCCCAAGGACGACAGCATGGCCGAACCCAAGACCGCGTAGCCGATCACGTTCAGCCAATCGCGAACCTCCATGGGCGAAAAGACCCATACAGCCAATAGCGAAGCCGCCCCCACCGCCAGTCCGCGCAATACGCCTCCGGCGACGTATCCGAAGGTAAGCTCCAGCGGCGACAACGGAGCCATTATGATGTCGACGATGTTGCCTTGGATCTTCGACAACAACAGCGACGACGAGGTGTTGGCGAAGGCGTTTTGCGCCATGGCCATCATCACCAGCCCGGGCAAGACGAAACGCATATAGGAAGTTCCGTCGGACATGACTCGCTCGCCGCCGCCGAACGCCAGAGAGAATATGGCGTAAAACAGGATAGTGGTAACTACCGGAGCGATGATGGTCTGAGGATATACCTCGACGAACCGCCAAACCTCGCGCCTTATCAGCGTCCACAAACCCAGCCAATTTACCCGCCCCAACCGGCGCGGCTGGATAAATGGGATCTCTTTTTGATCGGAATTCATTCTGGTTCCTGCGGACTTGTTGTCGTGTCCGGCATATTACAGACGAACGCGGCCATGGGAACACGAAATTTCGTATTCTTTAAGGACGGGCGGCGCGGCGGTCGCGTAAGTTCCCTTCGACAGGCTCAGGGAACACCAGCTTCAGGAAACACGAGGTTTCGGATTCACGGGCGGCGGTCGCCTAGAAAAGTCAGCGACCGCCGCTTTTTATCAACGCCTGTCGCCCATCAGGCTCAACAGCGACTGGAATATGTTGATGAAGTTTATGTACATGTGCAACGCCCCAACTACCGCCAATTTGTTGTTGGCTTCCGCGCCGTAGGATTCGTTGTATGACTGCTTGATCCACTGCATGTCGTAAGCGGTAAGTCCGGTGAACACCAGAACGCCCACGACGGACACCATCCACTGCAACATGGTGGAGCCGACGAACAGGTTGATCAGCGAGGCGATGAACAGGCCGAGAAGCCCCATCATCATAAAAGATCCCATGCCCGACAGATCGCGCTTGGTGGTGTAGCCCCAAAGAGCCATCACACCGAACATCGCCGCCGTGGCGAAGAAGGCGCGGGCCACGCTTTCCCCCGTGAACACGAGGAATATAGCCCCCATAGACAGCCCCATGGTTCCGCAGAACGCCCAGAAAAGCATCTGCGCTTTGGACGCGCTGATCTGATCCATCCTGAAGTTCATGTAAAGCATGAACGCCAGCGGGGCCAACATGACCAGCCATTTCAACGGCGTGCCGAAGATAAGCGCGGACAGAGCGGGAATGCTGGAAACCAAGAACGCCAACGCTCCGGTCAAGGCCAGCCCGCCGCCCATGTAGTTAAACACCCGCACCATGTGCGCGCGCAGTCCGACGTCATAGGAAACGCCGCTGGCGGCAACTCCGGCAGTACGAAGGAACGGATCTCCCATTTTTCTAAACCCTCCTTAAAAGCGTGCCTCAAGGGACGCAAACAGAACTGTCCACGTCCTGAATATATAATATGGTCAAGGATTGCGCCTTTTCAATGACAATCGGTCGACAATCGGATTTTCAATAAAAAGTCGTTTTGAAACAACAGGCTAATCGCGCCACCCCTCCGACGCCACGTTGGCGAAGAACCGCTTGAGCGGCGGCAGCGCGGCAACCGCCCCCAATCCGGCGCGCCGCGCGATTCCCAGCATAGGGATTTCGCTGGAAAACAGTCGCACCAGAGCGTCCATGCCCAGCACCATAGTACCGTTATCGAACTTGCGGCTTCTTTCGTAACGGCGAAGAACCTCGTCGCTTCCCGCGTCCAGCCCCAACGCCTTGGCGGCGGCCACTTCTCGCGCCAGAGACTTCATGTCGCGCATTCCCAGATTAAGCCCTTGTCCGGCTATGGGGTGGATGCCATGAGCCGCCTCGCTTACCAGAGCCATCCGGCAAGCGGTGTATTTGCGGGCGCGACGAAGGTTCAACGGCCACGCTTGGCGTTTACCTTCCAATTTCACCCTTCCCAACCATCTTCCGGCGCGTTCTTGCAGTTCTGAGCCGAAAGCCTGCGGATCCATGCCCATCAGCTTTTTCGCGGTCGCGGAATCCTCGCACCAGACGATGGACGACCTGTTTCCGAACAAAGGCAAGGTGGCCAACGGGCCGTGGGGATGGAAGCTCTCCACCGCAGTGTTTTCATGGGGCTTGGAATGGCTTACCGCGCAGACGATGGCGGTTTGCCCGTAATCCCAGCCGTACGACTTTATTCCGGCCAGATCGCGGCAACGGGAATTGCGCCCGTCGGCGGCCACGATCAGCGATGCCTCGATGACACGACCGTCTTTTAAAACCGCTCGCGCCGCGCCGGAGGAGGTTTCGATATCGTCCACCTCGGCGGAAAATTCGGTCTTGACCCCGCGCAACCCCTTCAGCCTGCGCCCTATCGCGTCGCGCAAGGCCGAGTTGTCGACGATCCAGCCGAAAGGCTCGTCGGAAGTGTCGTCGCTGAGAAACTCCAACGCCGGAGGGAGGCCGCGATCCTCCACCCGTATGCGCCTTATCGGGCAGGCCGCTTTCGCTTCCAACAACCCCCATATTCCGCATTCTTGCAGAAACCGCTTTGGTCCTCTGGCGATGGCGGTCGTGCGGTAGTCTTTCGCCGTATCCGGCGCGGCGTTGCGTTCCAGACATACGACGCTTACGCCTTCGGATCCCAAGGCCGCCGCCAAGATGGAACCACCCAAGCCGCCGCCTACCACGGCGACATCGGCCTTGGCATGGACGGGAGATAGTCGTATTTTCGCCGTCATTGTGATGCCTTTACTGTAAAGTCGTCAAAGCCGATTGCTATCTCCCCCGAACGTCTATGTCGGCGGAGAATGCGGCGTTGAATGGGTTATTAGATAGGCAATAGGCGTTCAAAGAGCAATGCCGTCAAACGGAGTCGGAGCCAGCATGAGAAAACTTCTCGCCCTATTAGCGATAGCCGCTTTTTTCGCGGTGGGTTCCTTCGCCGCGACGGCCACGGCGGCGGAGCCGTCGGCCAAAACGGATGAAAAACCTGCGGTTTCCTCGCCTTCCGGCGCCATCGGCCAACAGATACAGGAAATAATCGCTAACACCGAAATACTCGACGTCGAACCCGAGGAAACATTCGGCACACGGGCTTTGGGGCTTTTGATAACGCTGTTCGAGGCCGCGCGCGACGAAGCGGTGGCCTTCGCTTCAGGACTTGGCGAGTTGTCGCAAATAGGCGATTGGCTGGAAAATCAATACAACGACCCCTTGGCGATCGAAAAATGGCTGGCGATATGGGAACACCTGTTGCTTGCGGTGGGAACCGCCGTCGCGGCATGGTGGCTCGCGGACATGGCTTTGTTGCCTTTGCGCCGCCGCGTCACTCGCAGCCAGCCGCAAACCACGGCGGCGCGGTTTCGCGCCATACTGGCTTGGCTGGCTATGGCGTTGATACCGGTCGTGCTGTTCGTCGCCGCCGCCTTGATCGTGCTGGGGCAAAGCGATCCGCCCAAGCTGGTGCGGCTGGTGGTGATGACGGTGGTGTACGCTCTGGCGATATTGCGGTTGATACGCATCGCCGTTCTGTTCCTGTTCTCTCCGCGCTTGCCCGCGCTTAGGATAGTCCCCCTTTCCTGCCCGCAGGCCAAATATGTAAGCCGCTGGCTGATGCTGTTGAGCGGGATAATGGTGTTCGGGTATTTCGGCAGCGACGTGGCCGGATGGATGAAGGCTCCGGCTTCCGCCATCGCCGCGTTCAACGGGTTGATATGGCTGATGGCCGTGACCCTGACCATCATAGTGATAATCCAAAAGCGCGGCTTCGTTTCCAATTTCCTGCGCGGCGACATCGACGATCCCAACATCGGACATTCGATATGGAATCCGCTGCGCCTGATGCTGGCCAAAGTCTGGCACGTTCTGGCCATCGCCTATCTGTTGATCGGGTATTTGGTTACGGCGTCGGACGGAGGGGCTGGCTTGGCGTTGATGCAGCGCGGAACCATACTCACCTTGCTTTCACTGCTGGCGGCTTGGCTGGCGACCCGCGTCCTCGATAGGCTGCTCGGCTCGCAAGAACGCCGCTCCGACGCTTTGACCGCCGGAATCTACAAGCCGGTCTTAAGGTGGCTTTTGACTCTGGCCGCATGGGTCTTGGCTCTGGCCGGAACGGCGGCGGCATGGGGGGCGGACGTGGCCGAGGCCATAGCCAGCCCTTGGGGACAGAGGATAATGGGATCGGCGTTTTCGATAACCTCGACCATTGTCGCCGTGGTGCTGGTTTACGAGATATTGCACGTCATTATCGAACGCCGCCTCAACCGCCGCAATTCCTTCGGCCAGACGATCGAGGTGAACCAGCGCGCGCGCACCATACTGCCTTTGGTCCGCAACGTCGCGATGATGGTTTTAGGGTTGATAGCGGGGCTGGTCACCCTGTCCGAGCTGGGCGTCAACACCGCTCCGCTTCTGGCCGGAGCCGGCATCATCGGCGTGGCCGTCGGCTTCGGTTCCCAAACCTTGGTCAAGGACTTCCTGACCGGACTGTTCATCTTGATGGAAAACACCATAGCCATCGGCGACGACGTGACCATCGGCAACGACAAGGGCGTGGTGGAGGGCATGACCATCCGTACCGTGCGGCTTCGGGATTCCAACGGCGCGGTGCATATATTGCCGTTCAGCGAAATAACCCGAATAGTCAACCAGAACAGGGGGTTTTCCTATGCCGTGATAGACGTCGGCGTGGCGTACGAAAGCGATCTGGAAAAAGTCGTCGCGGTGATGAGAAAAACCGGAGAAGAGCTTTTGAACGGGGTCGAGGTAGGCCACCTGATACTGGATCCGATAGAGGTTATGGGGATAGAGAATCTGGCGGATTCGGCCATTATCATGCGTTGCCGGATAAAAACCGTGGCCAACAAGCACGGCGACGTGCGCCGCGCCTATCTGTTGCGCCTGAAACGCGCCTTCGACGACGCCGGCATATCCATCCCCTACCCCACCGTCATGCAGTTGCAGAAATAGCCCTGATTTTCCTGTTCATGCCGCAAGCGGCGTGCTATCGTTCGCGGGTATTGCTTGTCGGCATTGCGGCGGCAACGTTCCTTTCCTGATAGGAGTGGGAGTAATGGCCATGTTCGGACGTAAGGAAAACGAAATGTCTTCATCAGAAACGAATTCTCAAGTATCCGGCGGAATGCAACGCGCTTCGGTCGGTTCGGCGGATCCTATGGCGCAACGCTCGCCTATGCCGGTAAGCGCGGCTTCAGTTCCTGCGGTGTCGCGCCGCTCGGTTGAGCCTTCTTCCCATTCTCCGTCGCGTCGCCCGGGCGATCGCGGCAGCGACAACGCCGAGCGCAAATTGACGGTCGGACGCGGCCTATCGTTGTCGGGCGAGATCACCGCCTGCGACGTCTTGGTCGTCGAAGGCAGCATGGAAGCCAAATTACCTGACGGAAAACTGCTGGAAATCGCCGAAAGCGGCCAGTTTCGCGGCAGCGCGGAGGTGGAGAACGCCGACATCGCCGGACGCTACGACGGCCAGCTTATCGTGCATGGACGCTTGACAGTGCGCGGAACCGGCAAGATCAGCGGCATCATCAAGTACGGCGAGCTGGAAGTCAGCGCGGGCGGCCAGATAATCGGCGAAATGCAGGTGGCCGGAGGAGGGCAACAACAAGCATCTCCGCAGGCTGGCATAGGATCCAGCTTCCGCAGCAGCGCGGCAAGGTTCGTCGCTCCGATGCCGGAAGAAGAAGACGAAGCGGCGGCGCAACAGCGCGCCATGAAAGCCTAATCGAACGTCGCGGCCAGTAGACCTATGCGCCTGTTGTCTTTGATATTGTCGCTGCCGGTTCTACTGGCCGTCGCGTGTTTCGCGTTCGCCAACCGATCTCCCGTAAATCTCAGCCTGTGGCCTTTGGATGCGGCGGTGGAATTGCCGCTGTCTTTCTTGGCTATGGGGGTGTTGTTCGCCGGACTGCTTTCGGGCGCGGCGTTGGCCGGAACCGGAGCATGGGCGGCGATAATCCGCCGCAATCTCCGCATCCGCCGTCTGGAGCGGGAGCTCTTGGAGCACAGGGGAAAACCATGACAATCTGCAAAAACTCAAATCCGGTGTTCTGCGCCTTGGACACGCCGGACGTTTCCCGCGCCGTGGATCTGGCCGGACGCTTGCGCGGGCATATCGGCGGCTTGAAGGTCGGCTTGGAATTCTTCATGGCGCACGGCGCGGAGGGGTATCGCCGCATCGCCGAGCTGGGAATGCCTATGTTCCTCGACGTCAAGCTCCACGACATTCCCAACACCGTCAAAGGCGCTATATTATCGTTGTCCCCCCTTAGACCGAAGTACATAACCATCCATACCGGCGGCGGCGCGGCCATGATGGCGGCGGCGGCCGATGCGGCGGCCAAAGGCGGCAACGGCGACAATCGCCCGCGCATATTGGGCGTTACCATCCTGACCAGTCTGGATTCCGGCGATCTGGCCGCCGTAGGCCAATCGACCAACGTGTCAGAACAGGTGTTGCGTCTGGCCAAACTGGCCAAGGCCAGCGGGCTGGACGGCGTGGTGTGCTCGCCCGCCGAGGTGGCCATGCTGCGCGAGGCTTGCGGCAAGGATTTCGTCCTAATGGTTCCGGGCATCCGCCCCGAATGGGCGGCCAGCAACGATCAAAAGCGGATTATGACCCCGCAGGAGGCCATGCAGGCGGGGGCGTCGCATTTGGTGGTAGGCCGTCCTATAACCGGAGCCGACGATCCGATAGCCGCCGCCAAACGCCTGTCGGACGAGCTGGGCTGCGCCTGCGCGGCATGAGCGTCGCAGTCAAAATCTGCGGGTTTCGGGACGCCGAGGACATGGCCGCGCTGGAGGCCGCGATCGCAGGCGGCGCGCGGCTAGTCGGTTTCGTGTTCGAGCCGTCGTCGCGCCGTTACGCCGATCCCGATAAAATCCGCAAAGTCTCTTTGGCGATTTCCGGACGCATTCTTCGCGTCGGCTTGTTCGTCGACGCATCTGACGCGGAAATCGCCCAAGTCATCGCCAAAGTCCCTCTGGATATGTTGCAACTCCACGGCCACGAAACACCCGAGCGCGTCGCCGAAGTTCGCCGGAATTTCGGTCTTCCCGTGATAAAGGCCATCCGCGTCGCCGACGCCACCGACGCGGCTTCGGCGCGCGATTACGAAGGCGTGGCCGACATGCTGCTGTTCGACGCCAAGGTCGCCGGAGGCGTTACCGGAGGAACCGGAAAGACTTTCGACTGGAGCCTTCTGTCCGGCGCGGATTTTTCCCTCCCGTGGCTTTTGGCGGGGGGGCTGAACGCCGGAAACCTGCGCGAAGCCGTGGCCGCCACCGGAGCGCGCATGGTCGATATATCCTCGGGCGCGGAGGATGAAACCGGACGCAAATCGGCGGAAAAAATCCGGGAAATACTGGCTATGGCAGTTTAGTAATAAGAAAAAATGGGGTGTGCGGTCTACGGTCAAAAGATCGTCATTGCGAGCCGCCCCTTGGCGGCGAAGCAATCCAGTGCCGTTGCTCAATGACTCTTGATTGCTTCGCCGCCCGACAGCGTTAACGCTGTCCAAACCAAAGTTTGGCGGCTCGCAATGACGGTGCTTTCTTTAGGGTGGGAGTTCCCGCCCGTTTCAGAAAAAAGCCATAAAGAATGCCTAACTTAATCGCAATATGCTCTCTGGAATGAAGACCGCAACTTGGCTATATTTCCTTCATGACAAAAACATCCGCGCTACCCAACACTTTCCGTTCCGCGCCCGACGATGCCGGCCATTTCGGCCAGTACGGGGGGCGGTTCGTGGCCGAAACCCTTATGCCGCTGGTGCTGGCGGTCGAGGAGGCCTATCGCAAGGCCAAGGCCGATCCCGCCTTTCAGTCCGAGCTTGATTACTATCTCAAGCACTACGTCGGCCGCCCCTCGCCTTTGTGGCACGCCAAGCGGCTCACGGAAAAGTTCGGCGGGGCGAAGATCTACTTCAAGCGCGACGAGCTAAACCACACCGGAGCGCACAAGATAAACCACTGCATGGGGCAGATATTATTGGCCAAGCGCATGGGCAAGCGACGCATCATCGCCGAAACCGGCGCAGGCCAGCACGGCGTGGCCACCGCCACCGTGGCCGCGCTGTTCGATCTGCCTTGCGTCGTGTACATGGGCGAGTTGGACATCGAACGCCAACGCCCCAACGTCTTTCGCATGAAGCTGTTGGGTGCCGAGGTTCGCGCCGTCAAAAGCGGCTCGCGCTCGCTTAAGGACGCGATGAACGAGGCGTTGCGCGATTGGGTCGGCAACGTCGAGGACACGTTTTACATCATCGGCACGGTCGGCGGGCCGCATCCCTATCCCATGATAGTGCGCGATTTCCAGTCGGTGATAGGCCGCGAAACCCGCGCCCAAATGATGGAGGCCGAAGGCCGCCTGCCGGACTCGCTGGTCGCCTGCGTCGGCGGCGGCTCCAACGCCATGGGGTTGTTCCACGAATTCGTGGACGAGCCGAGCGTCAAGATGTACGCGGTGGAAGCGGCGGGTTTAGGCGTGGAAACCGGCAAGCACGCGGCGGCTTTGACGGGCGGCGAGGCCGGAGTTCTGCACGGCATGAAAAGCTATTTCCTGCAGGACGCGGGCGGCCAGATTCAAGAGGCGCATTCGATCTCCGCCGGACTGGATTACCCGGGCGTGGGGCCGGAACACGCGTGGCTGAAAGACTCGGGGCGCGTGCAGTACGTCTCCGCCACCGACGACGAGGCCATCGCCGCGTTCCAGTTGTGCAGCCGCGCCGAGGGCATCATCCCCGCGCTGGAGCCATCCCACGCGCTGGCCTATGTGACCAAACTCGCCCCCACCCTGCCCCGCGATCACCTGCTGGTGATGAACCTCTGCGGCCGCGGCGACAAGGACATCTTCACAGTGGCCGAAAAACTGGGAGTGGGGATATAGAAAAGCCGATCGTCGCAGTGGTGGATACCATCGATAACAACTAATTTCGAGGCGACAAAACTATGCCCATACTGGATTGGTTAAACCGCGCCGAAACGGTCAAGATCGCCGACGGCGTTCCGTATCGGCTGCTGGAAGCGGTCGATGATTTGTCGGTCGTGAATTGATCCGTATGGTAGCAATCAAGCAACAAGGGGTTAGTCATGAAAACCATAGGCCTTATAGGCGGCACTAGCTGGACTTCCACCGCAGAGTATTATCGATATATCAATGAAGGCGTAGCATCCAAACTTGGGGGGCTTCATTCGGCTGAAATAGTGCTGGTCAGCATAGATTTTTCGCCTTTGGCTGCTGCTATAGGCTCAGGGGACTGGGATTCAGCCAAAAGTATATTTATAAACGCAGCGAGGAAACTGGAAAGAGCTGGTGCGGGGTGCGTTCTTATGTGCACCAACACCATGCATCGTCTGTTCGACGAGGTGGGACAAGCGGTAAGCATTCCGGTACTGCATATAGCCGACGCAGCAGCCGTTGAACTGAAGGCGCGTGGATACAGGAAAGCCGCCTTGTTGGGAACCGAAGCTACCATGAGGGGCGAATTCTATAAGGGACGGATTGAGCAAAAAAGCGGCGTCGAAGTGATATTGCCGCCTCAGAATGATATTGTGTACATAAATACGGCGATATTTGATCGCATGTGTCGGGATAATTACACACAAGAGGACAGATCGCGTTTTGGTGCAATAATAGATGGCCTGAAAGCACGAGGGGCGGAGTGCGTTATATTGGGGTGCACGGAAATACCGGTTCTTATCAAGAAGGCATCGTTACCTTTGCTCAATACGACGAAACTGCATAGTGCGGCGGCAGTCGATTGGGCTTTCTCGCCATAACAAATCATCCCATGCGCATACTTCACATCATGGCCGGAAAGGGACAGGGCGGGGCGGAGACTTACTCCACCGACGTCATGCTGGGCTTGCGCGAACGCGGCGTCGACCAGTGCGTGGTCATGCACCGCCGCGCCCCGCGTTACGGAGAGATTGTCGCCGCCGGAATCAGGACGGCTCCCGAAGTTTTGGACATGCCGTTCACCCCGTGGCGGCGGTTCATGCTGGGGCGGCTGTTGCGGCGGGAAAAGCCCGATATCGTTCATTGCTGGATGCGCCGCGCCGCCTCCATCATGCCGCGCTGGGACGCTTGCCCCGTCATCGGCTGGTTCGGCGGGTATTACGATCCCAAGCATTTCGGGCGTTGCGGGCATTTCGTGGGCGTGACCCGCGACATCGTGGCGCACATGGCGCGTAACGGCGTGCCGCAAGATAGGGCGCATTTCATCCCCACTTTCCCCGACGTGCGCGACGAACCGCCGATCTCCCGCGCCGCCTTCGACACTCCCGATGACGCCTTCGTGCTTTTAGCTTTGTCGCGCCTGCATCCCAAGAAAGGCTTGGACACCCTGTTGCGGGCGGCGGCGAACTTGCCGCAAGCCTACGTCTGGCTGGCGGGCGAAGGGCCTTTGCGCGGCGAGCTTGAGGCGTTAACGGCGGAATTGGGATTGCAAAACCGCGTGAGATTCCTCGGCTGGCGCACCGACAGGGGCGCGTTGCTGCGATCTTGCGACGTTTGCGTACTGCCCTCGCGCTACGAGCCGTTTGGAACGGTCATATTGGAGGCGTGGGCTGCCGGAGTTCCCTTCGTGGCTTGCCGCAGCGCGGGGCCATCCGCCACCGTCAAAGACGGCGTGGACGGCTTGTTGGCGGACATAGACGACGTTCCCGCGCTAACCGAAGCGTTGCGGCGTTTGCGCGACGATCCGCGTTTACGCGCCTCGCTTGCGGAGAACGGGCGGGCGGCTTATCTCCGCGATTACACCCGCGACGCGGTGCTGGATAAGATGTCGTCGCTGTACGACGCTATCTTGAGCGGCCATTCCGCCGCAAGCGGAGGGGCGGCCTCATGGCCTATCGGGTAGGCGACACAGTTCGCGTCAAAGACAAGATGCAGCGGGATTACTCCTATGCGATAGCGGAGCCGGAGGGCGAAAACTTCGCCCCTGATTTCAAACCGGCAATTTCTCCGAAGGAAATGCTGAGATTAGGCGTTTTCGAAGGCAAGTATTGCAACGACTGCGGCGATGAATTTCCCGAAGACTGGTTTGCCGAAGCCAGAATCAGCCGCGTCGCCAATCCGGAACTGAATTTCTTCAAAATCAAAAGCCGACAACCTCTTTCGGTATGGCGGCAAAACAGGTGGATTGTCGAACCAGACCCGCGCGGTTGGTTTCAATGGTACTGCCGCTATTACCTTGGAAGACGCTTGCCCAAGGTCGACGCGTGGCAGATCAAAAGATGGAAGGCTTTTTACCGCCACGTCGGCCAGATAAAAGCCAATTGCATGCCGATGGATATCGGGTGCCGCCCTCGCCAACGCCAAGCCTTGCTGCAATGGGCATACGATCCTTTCGTCTAATAAATTAGCTCGCCCAAATTTTTGGTTCTTACGTAAAACGGGTGGGTAATTTGGCCGAGAATAGCAGCAGCAAACAACGTCATTGCGAGCCGCCAAGGGGCGGCTCGCAATGACGGCCTTTGGCCGTATCCACCCGTTTTGCGTAAGAGCCAGATTTTTTAAGTGACAATCGGCGCGTTTGGGTATAGGTTCGGCACTGTTCGGTAGCCGCCTTGGTTTCCGACACTTTTTTCCGCAAGCGTTCCCTCGCCAAATTCGCCATCCGCAACCATCCCACCAAAGAGGATAAAATGGCCAAGCCAATGTCCAATCCGTTCCTAGAAATGGATATGTCGAAGATCATGAGCATGTCGCCGATGATGGACATGTCCAAGATGATGGATTTTGCGAAATCCATGCCGATGATGGACATGTCAAAAATGATGGAAATGGCCAAGTCCATGCCGATGCCGATGCAAATGCCAGAGATGATGCAATCGATGGCGATGCCGAACATGGACATGGAATCCATGATGTCGGTGTGGCGCAAGAACGTCGAAGCCGTGGCCGCCGCCAACCAGATGATGTGCGAAAGCGGACAGGCCATCGTCCAAGGGCAGGTCGACATGGCCAGACAGGGGTTCGAAACCATGTCGGGCATGATGCAGTCGATGATGGCCACACAAAACCCGTCCGAGCGCATGGCAAAGCAAGCCGAAGCCACCAAAACGGTGATGGATCGCTGCATCACCGGCATGAAGGACATGACCGACACAGTGGCTCGCAACCAATACCAAGCCATGGAAGTCATGGGAACCCGCGTTTGCGAAGGGCTGGACGAGATGCAACGCTGCATGACGCCGACAGGCAAGGCCAACGCGGCCTGAACTGACTTCTCTGCCGTTAGTTCGAGAGTCCGGCTATTGAACGAAATAGCTCTTACGTAAAGCGATTGATTAATTTGGTCGCTAGAATCGGCGGCAGGTGCCGTTGTTGCAAGGCATACGGCCAAAGGCCGTCATGCGAGCCGACACAACTTAGTTTGGACAGCGTTAAACGCTGTCGTGCGGCGAAGCAATCCAGAGACATCGAATAACGACTCTGGATTGCTTCGGGGCGTTAAGAACGCCCCTCGCAATGACAACGTCGCTGTCATTTGCGAACCTCCACTCGGGTTTTAGGCGTCATTGCGAGCCGCCTTCTTCAGGCGGCGAAGCAATCCAGCGCAACAGGCGCAGCTGCTCTGGATTGCTTCGCCGCACGACAGCGTTTAACGCTGTCCAAACCAAAGGTTGCGGCTCGCAGACAGCCTTTGGCTGTACCCTCGCAATGACGCTCATTTTAGGTAAGAGCCTGTTTTTGTCGGTTCCTATCTCCGGTCGAACAGCTTTTCCAGATCCGACAGCTTCAGCTCGACGTAGGTCGGTCGGCCATGGTTGCATTGGCCGCTGTTGGGGGTGGATTCCATTTGCCTAAGCAGCGCGTTCATTTCCTCGACGTTCAAGGCGCGGCCTGAACGCACCGATCCGTGGCATGCCATCGAAGCGCAGACCTTTTCCATTTTTTCCCGCAACGCTCCCGATTGCCCGTTTTCGGCCAGTTCCTCGGCCAGATCGCGCAGCAATACTTTGACGTCGGCTTGCCCGATTATGGACGGGGTTTCCCGCACCAGAATCGAGCCGGAGCCGAACGGCTCGACCGCCAGCCCGAACCGCGCCAGCTCGGCGGAGTTTTCCAGAATCCTCGCGCTGTCGGATTCTGTCATGTCCACGACCGCCGGAACCAGCAAGGCTTGCCGCGCCACCTTTCCTTCTAGCAAATCGCGCTTCATCCTTTCATAGACTATGCGCTCGTGGGCGGCGTGCTGATCGACTATCACCACCCCGTCTTGCGTCTGCGCCACGATAAAAGTTCCGTGCACCTGCGCTACCGCCGCGCCTAAACGACCTATCGCCGCTCCGCGCTCTCCGCCGGAGACGCCAGCCGTCGCGTCGTTATCATCAGCGCTTGCGGCTTGGGCGCGAGCCAAAGGCGGAAAATCCGCCGCCGCGCCGAAGCCGAAGGCAGAATGTTCGGAAAATCCGGCAGACGACGGCGGCGAATAAGACGGAGTGGAAAACGGCGAGGTTCGGGGTTGCAGCATCCCCAACGCTTGCGGGGCCAAGGCGTTAGCGGTGAACCCCGCCGCCCCTTCCAACGCGCGGCGCACGCCGCTGACGATTATGCCGCGCGCCGCCGCCGCGTCGCGAAACCGCACCTCGGTCTTAGCGGGATGGACGTTGACATCGACATCGCGAGCCGGAATCTCCAGAAAAAGCACTGCCGCCGGATGCCGACCGGCCGGCAGAACGTCGCCGTAAGCCCCGCGCACGGCGGACATCAGGACGCGATCCCGCACCGGCCTGCCGTTGACGAAAAGATATTGCTCCCGCGTCGTGGGACGGTTCCACGTCGGCAAACCCGCCCTTCCCCGCAGCTTCATGCCCTCGCGCTCCAGACCGACCTCGACCGAATTGGCGGCGAATTCCTCCCCTAAAACGGCGGCGATCCGCGACGAAGCGTCGGATGCGGGGGAAAAACGCGCCGGACGGCGGTCGTCCTCGCGCAGGATGAACTCGACCTGCGGATGGGACAAGGCCAGCCGTTCCACGGCTTCGCGGGCGGCATCAGCCTCGGTGCGAGGCGATTTCAGGAACTTCAGGCGGGCGGGCGTGGCAAAAAACAGATCGCGCGCTTCGATGGTCGTGCCGCGCCCGTCTCGCGCCGTGGGAACCGGATCGCCGACTTTGCCGCCTTCGACCGTCAACTCCCATGCCTCAAGGCCGCCTCCGGCGCGACTGGCTATGGAAAGTCGCGCCACCGCGCCGATGGACGGCAGAGCCTCGCCGCGAAAACCGAAGCTGTGAATGTTCCAAAGATCCTCGTCGGGGAGTTTGGACGTGGCGTGCCTTTCGACAGATAAAAGCAGCTCGTCCCTGTCCATGCCGCACCCGTCGTCGGCCACCGCCGTAAGCGACAGTCCGCCGCCGCGCAAGGTGATCTCGATGCGCGAGGCTTGGGCGTCCAGAGCGTTTTCGACCAGCTCCTTAACCACGGCTGAGGGGCGTTCTATCACCTCTCCCGCCGCAATGCGGTTGACCATCTGTTCGGAAAGGCGACGGAGTTTCATGATAAAATTTAGTTACGATGAATTGCGCCGCTTGTCCATATTCGCGGATGCCGCAGCCACAGGCGCATAGTTCTTGTTGCGGCGGATTTTCCTATGGGGCATAAACATCCCCTGAAAGGCGCGGAGCGAGCTATAACCTTCCGCCTGTCGCCAGAAACAATAGCGTCCCCGTAGCTCAGCTGGATAGAGCGTCGGTTTCCTAAACCGCAGGCCGGAGGTTCAAATCCTCTCGGGGACGCCAGTTTTTTGCCTTTAATTTCCCCTTGGGTCCGAGGGTTCGCCGTCGCAACGCCATTCGAAGTACATTTCGGGGCGGCGGGCGGACGCGCCTTTGGCGGGCAGGTTGCCCAACGGCTCTCCCACCGCGACCTTTTGTCCGACGTCGGCGTCGATGCGGCCAAATCCGGCCAAGAGGCTGTGGCAACCTCCGTCGTGCTGGATAATGACCATCTGTCCGTAACCGCGAAACGGTCCGGTGAACATCACCCGTCCGTCGCGCGGTGACACCACGGTGGCCGACGGGGCGGCGGCTATCGACAGGCCTTGGCTGGCCACGCCGTCGCCGTCCTTTTCCCCGTATCCCCGCGACACGTTTCCGGAAACCGGCATCCGCAGCCCCGCCTTGAGCGAGCCGCCCTCCCGTCCGGCGCGGGCGGATTTTCCGGCTCCGGCGGCGGCGCGGTTCACCCGTTCCAAAAGTTGCCGCAAGTCTCCGGCCTCCTTGGACAGCTCGGCCAACTGGCGTTCCGCCTCCTCGCGTTGGGCTGCGGTTTTCCTGACGGTTCCCTGCCGGATGCGGATCATGCGATCGAGGCTGTCGCGCTGTTTTTCCAGATTGGCTCCGGCCAGCTTCACGGCCTCGCGCTGCGCCGCCAAGGAGGCGCGCATCTCCTCCAACCTTTCCAATTCTCCCGCCAGCCTTGCGGTTTCCTCGCGCAGCCACGGAACCAGACGGCGCAGGACTATGGAACGATGCACGTTGTCGGTTATCGAATCCGTGTGCGGCAGCAGCGTTTCCGGCGGCTGCCGCGCCATCCGCAGCATGGCGGAGGTCAAAATCGCCAGCCGCTCCTCGGCTCCTATCAGCGCGGTTTCACCGGCTTTCGTTTCCTTCTCCAGCGTCGCCAGTTTTTCCTCCAGCAGTTCTTGCTCTTCCTGCTTGTCCTGAATTTCCTTCGTCGCCCTTACCAGACGCGCCTTCAGGGCTTCGAGGTCAACCGAGGCCGATCTTTCCATTTGCTCCAACGCTTGGGATTCCGATCGCTGCCGCGCCAGTTCCTCCTCCACGGCGCGCAAGCCGTCGACGGACGGGGACTGGGTCGCGGCCGACGCAGGCCACGCGCCGCACAGCGCGGCCATAAGGACGCCCAACGCTCCGATCGCTTTCGCCGTTTTCATGCGTTCCTCATGGGTCTTCGAGTTAGGCGTTCGCCGGTACTATAAGGCTATTCCCGTCCATCTCCTCGGGTTTGTCCAGCCCCATAATCTCCAGCATTGTCGGGGCTACGTCGGCCAGTTTGCCGTCGCGCAGCGATTTGATTCCGGCAGGAGGATTTATCAACGCCACCGGAACGCGCTCCAGCGTATGCGCGGTATGGGGCGCGCCGCTCAAGGGATCCTTCATGGTTTCGCAATTCCCGTGATCCGCAGTCAGGACGATGAAACCGCCGCGTTCTTTCACCGCCTCGGCCAAGCGACCCAAGCATTCGTCTACCGTCTCGACCGCCTTTATCGCGGCCTCCAAAGATCCGGTATGCCCCACCATGTCGGGGTTGGCGTAGTTCATCACTATCAGATCGAACATCCCGCTTTCCACGGCCTTGACCGCGTAGTTCGTCACTTCCCGCGCCGACATTTCCGGTTGCAGATCGTAGGTCGCCACCTTGGGCGACTGCACCATTATGCGCTCCTCGCCCGCGTAAGGCTCCTCCCGTCCGCCGTTGAAGAAAAAAGTGACGTGCGGATATTTTTCGGTCTCGGCCAAGCGCAGCTGCCGCATTCCGGCGGCGGAAACCAATTCCCCCAAACCGTTGGCGATGGTTTTAGGAGGAAACATGGTGGCCATCAGCCCGTTCAGGCGGTCGGAGTATTCGACCATGCCCAAGGCCGCCGCGAAGCCGACGCGCCTCCCGCGCAGAAAGCCCGGGAAATCGTCGTCGAGCAACGCCAGCAAAATCTCCCGCGCGCGATCGGCGCGGAAGTTGGCGAACAATACGCCGTCGCCGTCTTTCATGCCGCCGTATCCGCCGATGGCTATGGGCGACAGGAATTCGTCGGTCTCGCCCGCAGCGCGCCGCACATCAACCGCCGACAGCGCGTCGTCGAAAGCCAATCCAACTCCATCCGTCAGCAAGACGTAGGCCTTTTCCACCCGATCCCATCTTTTGTCGCGATCCATGGCGAAATACCTGCCGCAGACCGTGGCCAGCTTGGCTTGGGGGGAAGATTTCAATTCATCCGACAGAAAGGACAGGTATCGGGACGCGCTTGCGGGCGGGGTGTCGCGCCCGTCGGTGAAGGCGTGCACGGCCACCGCGACCCCGCTGCGGGATATTATCCGCGCCAGCGCCGCGATATGCCGCTGGTGCGAGTGGACTCCGCCGTCCGAGAGCAAGCCCATCAAATGGCAGGTTCCCCCGCTTTGCTTGAGCTTGGATATGAAGTCGGTCAAAGCGGGATTTTTCTCCAGCTCGCCCATGGCCAAAGCGCGGTCGATCATGGGCAGATCCTGAAACACCACCCGCCCCGCGCCGAGGTTCATGTGCCCGACCTCGGAATTGCCCATCTGGCCTGCGGGAAGCCCCACATGTTCTTCCGAAGCGTCCAGCAGAGCGTGAGGGCTTTCAGCCATTATTCGGCGGAAATTAGGGGCATTGGACGACGCCACCGCGTTGTCCGCCCCCCCTTCGCGATGCCCCCATCCGTCCATCACGCACAACACGGCAGGACGGGGAAAATTGCGCTTGTCAGTTTTCATGCTCAAAACCGTTCGAATGCGTTGACGACGACGGGATACGTTTAGCGCATTTTGCCGTCGCCGCCAAAGAACCTTGTCGCGACAAGGTGGACGCGACGGCTCGGTTGTGCTTGTCTCTGGACGTCGTCGCCTCTCCTCGCCCGCAAATAGGAAACGTTCCATGTTTTTCCCGCCCAACCTAGGCCCGCAATTCGTCGCGGTCATAGATCCCATAATGAAATCCGACGCGCCGGATCATATCCGCATGATGAACGCTTGGAGCATGTTGAACGGCTTGCAGGGCGTGGTCTTAAGCCAGATGATTCGTAATCGCATGGGCGAAAACGTCTTGGCCGGACCGTTTAGCGGGATGCGGCTGACCAAGGAAGCTCTGTCCGGCCATTTCGCGCCCGCCCTTTTGGGCAGCTACGAATGGGAGCTGCACGACACCATCGAAAAGGTCATAGCCCATCAGTACAAGCAGGTGCTGAACATCGGCTGTTCCTACGGCTATTACAGCGTCGGTTTGGCCAAGCGGATGCCAGAAGCGAAAGTTATGGCCTTCGACATAGATCCCATTGCCCGCGTCAAATGCGGCTCGATGATAGCCGCCAACGGGGTCGAGGGCCGCGTGACGGTGGGCGAACGATTCAACGGCGAGGATTTCGCCCGCCTGTCGGGGCCGGAAACGCTGGTGATAATGGACATCGAAGGCGGGGAGATGGATTTGTTGAACGTGGAATCCTATCCCGCGCTTAAGGGCATGGACGTGATAGTGGAGCTGCACGACTGCTATAATCCGGCCATATCCAAGACGATCGCCGACCGTTTCTCGGCAACTCATAAGGTGGAGATAATCCCCAACCGCCCGTTCCATTTTCCTTTGGAGAAGATTTTGGGACCGGATTACGTCCCCAATCACTTCGACGGGCTGATCGCGACGTGGGAAGGCCGATCCGGCCCCACCCCATGGGCGGTGATGCGGCGTAGGTGAAAGGTTGACGCAATCCGGCGAAACGGTTAAAGCATCGCATCTGATGTTGCCGCCGTTGTAGCTCAGCGGTAGAGCAGGGCTTTCGTAAAGCCAAGGTCGGGGGTTCAAATCCCTCCAACGGCACCATTTTTATGTTGGAATATCAAAGCAATAGGCGGCGGCTTCGGCCCCGCCTTTTCGCTTTTTAGCCCTGATTTTAACTTTTGGAAGCAGGTTGGAAGCAATAGGGAGCAAGTCGGAGCGAAAAATAATGCAGTTCCGGCTACGCGGGAGCACGAAGAATCTGACCGAAAAAATGGAAGCCGCGCCTTTGGGCATCAGCAGTTTCTGACCACACCTACAACGCATCCCAAGACCGCGAAGTCGTCTGAGAGGGCGATGGAGATTGGCTTATAGGCTGAATTCTCCGGCATCAACGTAATCTTGCCGCTCTTGTCGCGACGGAAGGTTTTGACGGTGGGCTGACCGCACACGTTGGCGACGACGATCTTGCCGTTCTTCGCTTCTGCCTTGCGGTCGACAATCAGGATATCGCCGTCGAATATTCTGGCCCCCACCATGGAGTCGCCGGTGACCTTGAGCAGGAATGTGTCCGCCGGATGCTGCACCAGCAGGCTATTGAGATTGACGCGTCCGTCGATATGGTCGTCGGCGAAGCCTGGCTGACCTGCTGGGACGTGCGAGGTGTAGAGGGGCAGCCTGAACCCACGCGCCTCGATGAACGAGACAACGTCTTCATAAATGCTCATCGGCACGCGCAGAGGCTTCGTAGCCTCTCCCCATGGGCCGGTGCCTTTCGGTCGGCCTGCGCCGGGGCGCACACCGCCGTGTGAGCTTTTTGCCTTGCCTTTCTTTGCGGGTTTCTTGACCACTGCATCGCCTCCTGAAAATTGCGAAACGAAAAGAGCGCGACAAGAAAAAACAGAAAATGACAACTTATGACATTTACAAACGATTGATTTTTTCATTGTGCCAGATTACTGTGCGCTAATCAAGCCTGATTTTCAAGCCACCTTTCTGGAGGTCAAGATGAGCCTTCCCCGCCGCAATTATTTCTCTGTTTTCGAGGTCATGGCGCGTTGGGGAATCACGAACACCGACATGCGGTATTATCTTGAATCCGGCCTGTTGCAGGCACAGGTCTTGTTGGCCGAAAAACTGGTGCAGGTTTATCACCGCCTTGAGACGCCCGAGAAAGAGGAGGCCTGGATCAAGAAATTGATCATCAAGATCGATGGCTACGTTGTGATCCAGCCCGAGCAGTTGCGGACGGTCTTTCGTTTGAAGTCGGCCCCCATCCACAAATTCAAATCCGTCGACGGCCCCGAGCATTACAAGCTGTTGCGCGAGAAAGAGATCACGCCCGTCGGTATCGAGGATCTTTGGATTTCAAGTTTGGAATGCGCCCGCGTCGAGCGCGAGCATGGAATTGCGAATGATCGTGACGCTCTCGCCAATGGATCGAAAACGGGCATTATTGCCCTGTCTGCAGGGCGACCCAGCATCATGCAGCGGATCACAGAAAGGCATCAGGAACGCATCGGTTCAGGTGAAGCATTGCCGTCCGTGGCGGCAGAAGCCAAACTTCTGCGCAGTTGGGCGAAGGAATCCATTCCCGGCGTGCAAATCCCGTCGGTGAAAACGATCCGGAACCAGCTCTATTCCGCAGGCGCTGAACAATCCCGAAATTGTGCCTGAAATTATGCCTGAAATTCCGCGCGCCTTTTTTATCCTGAAAAATCAGATGCCTAAAAATAATGATTTCGGGCATAATTTCAGGCATTGACGTTTTTCTTTGGCTCATTTCCCGTTGCGCGCGGCTCACGGCTGCGCCGTTATTATCGCGTCTTATCGCAATCGTTCGTGCTGGCGCGAGTTTTCCGAGAAGATTCCGATGATCCGACTCGAGATCACAGCCTTTTGTGGCTGCCGCGCAGTCCCGAAAAAGTGCCCGAAATTATCCCGAAATGTGCCCGAAATTACGGGCGGTCATTTTTCGCCTGTAAAATCAAGCTCCTGAAAAAATAATTTCGGGCACATTTCAGGCACTATTTCGGGCATTAAATCTGCGCTTCTTAAAGGGCCTCACGCAACGACGCGAAGAGGCTCTTATGAACATCACACATCTCTCTCAATCCGAACTGGCCACGCGGTGGCGCATCTCGATGCGAACGCTCGAACGTTGGCGCTGGCTGGGCGAAGGTCCGCGCTTCATCAAGCTCGGCGGGCGCGTCGTCTACCGCTTGTCCGACATCGAGGCGTTTGAGGCCGACAAGCTGCGCAGCAGCACGAGCCAAACCCAGCCCATCCCCGATTTCCGAAACGAATGCGCGGCTCCACCCCCCGCATCGGAACAATTTTCCCAACCGCTTCGCAGAAGGAGAGCATCATGAACTTGCCCAACCGCATTACGTTTGACCAGATCAAGGACTGGCCACCAAGCAAAATCGCCACACTCTCCGTCGAGGAACTGGCATGTCTTGCTGGCGATATTGCCGATGCTAAAGCCCACGTCGCGGCTGTCGAAAACAAGCTGCGCGGTGGTCTTGATCTCAAATATGGTCACCGCGCTTCGACGCAGCGTTCGAGCCTCGGCAAAGACACAGGCATCGTGCGTTTTGAAGACGGTACCTTCACTGTTGTGGCAGAATTGCCGAAGCGGGTGAAGTGGGATCAAGCGCTTCTGGCCGTGGCCGTCAAAACCATCGCCGAGCAATGGCGTGACGATCCGGCGCAGTATGTCGGTACGGAATACAAGGTCTCGGAAGCTGCGTACACGGCATGGCCGGATGTTTTGCGCAAACTGTTCGAGCCCGCCCGCACGGTCGAGCATGGCAAACCCGTCTATCGGCTTGAAAAGCAGAACGATGGAGGCCAATCATGAGCCTTCCCATCATCACCGCCGACGAGCGCATGGCCGAGAAGCGCGGCATCAAAGGCGTGATCTTCGGAAAATCCGGCATCGGCAAAACGTCGCTTCTGTGGACTCTCGATCCGGAAGAAACGCTGTTTTTCGATCTCGAGGCGGGCGATCTGGCCGTCGAGGGCTGGCAAGGCGACACGCTGCGCCCGCGCACATGGCCTGAATGCCGCGACTTCGCCGTGTTCATTGGCGGCCCCAATCCGGCCCTGCGCGACGATCAGCCCTATAGCCAAGCGCATTACGCAGCGGTGTGCGAACGCTTCGGCGATCCCGCACAACTAGCGCGCTACACCACAGTCTTTATCGACAGCATCACGGTCGCGGGACGCCTTTGCCTTCAATGGTGCAAGGGTCAACCGCAGGCCTTCAGCGAAAAAACCGGCAAACCGGATTCTCGCGGCGCTTACGGTTTGCATGGGCAGGAGATGATCGCCTGGCTCACGCACCTGCAGCACACGCGCGGCAAGGACGTGTGGTTCGTCGGCATCCTCGACGAGAAGCTCGACGATTTCAACCGGCGCGTCTTTTTGCCGCAGATCGACGGCAGCAAAACAGGGCTCGAACTCCCCGGCATCGTCGATCAGGTCGTGACAATGGCCGAACTGCGCGACAGCGAAAACAAACCCTACCGCGCCTTCGTCTGCCAGACGCTCAATCCCTTCGGCTTTCCGGCGAAGGATCGCAGCGGGCGGCTCGACGTGATCGAAAAGCCCCATCTCGGCGAACTCATGGCGAAAATCTCCGGCCCGATCAGCGCGACCGAAAAACGCCTGACCTATGAGCAGCCGCAACCTGCCGCCAAAGATTCCACCCCTACAACCCAAGGAGCTTGAACCATGTCTATCTGGAAAGATTACAATTCCGCCGCCGAGCAATCGAACTTCGATCCCATCCCCGCAGGCACGCTTGCCAAGGTGCGCATGACCATCAAGCCCGGCGGTTATGACGATCACAATCAAGGCTGGACGGGCGGCTACGCCACGCAGGGTCAAACAGGCGCGGTCTATCTCAACTGCGAGTTCGTTGTGATGGAGGGGCAATATGCCAAACGCAAGGTCTGGAGCCTGATTGGCCTCCACAGCCCCAAAGGCCCCGATTACGGCAACATCGGGCGTTCCTTCGTTAAAGGCATCCTGAACTCCGCGCGTGGGGTGAACCCGAAAGACGACAGCCCGAATGCGCAGGCGGCGCGACGCATCAATGGCCTCGGTGATCTCGATGGCATCGTGTTCGTCGCCCGCATCGGCGTGCGCAAGGATCAAAACGGCTTGAATCGAAACGAGGTCAATCTCGCGATCACGCCCGAGCACAAGGACTACGCGGCGTTGATGGGAGCCAATCCCAATATGCCGGTCGGGTCGGCTGCCGCGCCTATGCAAATTGGATCGCAACAGGCTGCCGCCCCGCATTCCAACAACCGTCCCTCCTGGGCGCAGTAAGGAGGACGGGGAATGTTGCTCAGGCCACGACAGCAGGAGTTTGTCACGCGTTCTCTCGGCGCGCTTGTCGCTCACGACAACACGCTGGGGGTCGCACCGACGGGCGCGGGCAAGACCATCATGCTGTCAGCCGTCGCGGGCTGGATGCTCATGGAGGGCGCGGAGAAAATCTGCGTTCTCGCCCACCGCGACGAGCTGACGGCGCAGAACAGGGACAAGTTCGGGCGCGTCAATCCCGGCATCTCGACGTCCGTTGTCGATGCCAGCGAGAAGGACTGGTCAGGCAACGTCACCTTTGCCATGGTGCCGACGCTCTCGCGGCAAGCCAATCTCGATGGCATGCCCGCGCTCGACTTGCTGATCGTGGACGAGGCGCATCACTGCGCAGCGGACAGCTACCGGCGCGTGATTGACAAGGCAAAGTCCCTCAATCCTTCCGTCAAACTCTTCGGCGTCACGGCCACGCCCAATCGCGGCGACCGCAAGGGGTTGCGTGAGATATTCGACAACGTCGCCGACCAGATCGAGATCGGCGAATTGATTGCCTCCGGTCATCTCGTGCCGCCGCGCACATTCATTGTCGATGTCGGCGCGCAGGACAAACTGAGCCAAGTCAAAAAATCGGTCAGCGACTACGACATGGAGGCGGTCAACGCCATCATGAACACCGCGCCGATCAATCAGGCCGTTGTCCGGCATTGGAAGGAGAAAGCGGGCGATCGCAAGACGGTCGTCTTCTGCTCGACCATTCATCACGCGCGATCCGTGCAGCAAGCGTTTCTGGAAGACGGCGTTGAAGCGGTTCTGGTCACAGGCGAGTTGAGCGATACCGACCGTGCCGAGGCACTGGCCGCGTTTGAAAAAGGCTCTGCTCGCGTCATCGTGAACGTGGCGGTGCTGACAGAAGGCTGGGATTATCAGCCGACCTCCTGCGTCGTGCTTCTGCGACCCAGTTCCTACAAATGCACGATGATTCAGATGGTCGGACGAGGCCTGCGCACAGTCGATCCCGCGCTTTATCCCGGCGTCATTAAAACCGACTGCATCGTGCTCGATTTTGGCACATCGTCCCTAATGCACGGCACGCTGGAGACCGATGTTCAGCTGGAGTGCAAAAAAACGTCCGGCGCAGCGCCGACGAAAGATTGCCCGAAGTGCGAGGGCGTCGTTCCCCTCGGCGTTCACGAATGCCCGTTCTGCAATTACGAATGGGGCCATACCGACAAAGGAGCTTTGGCTGATTTCGTGATGACGGAAGTCGATCTTCTGAACGGCTCGCCGTTTCTCTGGTGCAATCTTTTCGGTGATGACCACTCGTTGATCGCCCAAGGTTTTGAGGCTTGGGCTGGCGTTTTCTTCTTCGGCGGGCGCTGGCACGCCCTGGGCGGCGGCAAGAACATGCCACCCGCGCTTTTGCGGGTCGGCGAGCGCCTTGTGTGCCTCGCGGCGGCCAACGACTGGCTTAACACCTATGAGACCGACGACACGGCCCATAAATCGAAGGGCTGGACACGGCAACCGGCCACGGACAAGCAGCTGCAATATCTGCCGCCGCAATACAGGACGGATTACAGCCTGACGCGCTACCACGCCTCGGCGCTTATGACCTTCCAGTTTAATCGCGCCGCGATCCGCCGCCTCGTGTTCGACGCTGCCAAAGAGATGGAGGCGGCATGATCGACAAGCAACCCCATGAAGAAGCCGCTATGGCCGCCGTGCTGCCTTTGCTCGGCGAGATCGTCGCCGAGATCGGCATGGACAAACCCTTGTCCGCCTACACCCGCGCGGAAGTCCTGACGCTGATCGAGGTCGTGGTCACGGCCTACCAGAACGCGCTCTTGCGTTTCACCCCGCAGGAAGGATGTCCGTTCTGATGCTGGATTACAATCACAGGCCTTCGTTCGGCGACAATCTGAACGCGCTCATCGATGCCGGACTTGTCGCGCAAAATCGCACACAGCCGAAACGAACCTATCTCGGCGCATCGCGTCTTGGCGTCGCTTGCGAACGCGCGCTGCAATATGAATATGCCGACGCGCCGAAGGACGAGGACAAAGTGTTCGACGGCAGAATCCTGCGCATCTTCGCTATGGGACACATGCTGGAAGACATGGCTGCGGCGTGGCTCCGGCTGGCGGGCTTCGATCTTTACACAACGCGGCGCAACGATCCCCAAGCGGGTCAGTTTGGTTTTTCGGTCGCCAAGGAACGGCTGCAAGGCCATACGGACGGCATTATCAACGGCGCGCCTGCGGAGCTGGGTCTGTCCTTTCCCATGCTGTGGGAATGCAAGTCGCTCAACGACAAATCATGGAAGGATACGGTCAAGCGCGGCGTGAGCGTTTCCAAGCCGATCTATGCGGCGCAGATCGCGACCTACCAAGCCTATATGGAAGGCCAGATCGCGGGCATCTCGCAAAATCCGGCGTTGTTTACCGCCATCAATAAGGACAACGCCGAACTGTATCACGAGCTGGTGCCGTTCGACGCGGGGCTTGCGCAGCGCATGAGCGATCGCGCCGTCAGGGTCATTGCCGCCACCGAAGCTGGCGATCTTCTCCCACGCATCACATCCGATCCTGCGTGGTTCGAGTGCAAAACATGCGCATGGCAGATGCGTTGCTGGAAAGAGGCCGCACGTGGGGCTTGATTACAACAACGCATCCGACCAACCGGAACCTCGTTCGCCGCAGGAACTTGCCGCCGAAAGGGATCGTTTGCGCGAAGCGCTGCTGGCGAGGATTGAAGACGTTCTGTTCCATTTGTTCCCTGCAGGGCGCGTTCAGGGCAACAAGTTTTTTATCGGCAACGTGCGCGGCGATCCAGGCGACAGCATGGATGTCGATCTCGATGGCCCCAAAGCCGGCCTTTGGAGCGATTTTGCTGCAAAAGGTGGCGGCGACATCTTTAGCCTCTGGGCAGCGGCCAAAGGGCTGGACGTTAAACGCGACTTTCCCAAAATCATCGCTGACATCTCCGCATGGCTTGGCGATGCGCCCGCGCAACAAATCGCGCCGCGATCCAAACCGGCAAAGGCAGCGCCCGTCATTGATACGCTCGGCCCCTATACGGCAAAATGGGACTATCACGATGCCGACGGCAAGCTGATCGCCTGCGTTTATCGCTACGACACGGCAGGAGGGAAAGAGTTTCGCCCGTGGGATGTCAAGACGCGCTCGCACAAAGCGCCGGAGCCGCGCCCGCTTTACAACATCCCCTGCATCCTCTCATCCGACATCGTCATTCTGGTCGAAGGCGAAAAGTGCGCGGACGCTTTGCTCGGAATGAACCAATGCGCCACCACGGCTATGAACGGCGCAAAGGCGCCTGTTGAGAAAACGGATTGGTCGCCGCTTAAGGGCAAACAGGTCTTCATCTGGCCGGACAATGACGAGCCGGGCAGCCAATATGCGGAAAACGCGGCGCAGGCGATCTTCGACGCAGGCGCGCGCTCGGTGCACATCATCCCGCCGCCGCAGGGCAAACCCAAGGGTTGGGACGCTGCCGATGCGTTCGACGAAGGTTTCGATTGCGAGGGGTTTATCCGCAGCGCCACGAATGCCTGTTTAAACGTTGCCGACAATTACAGCGTGCGCGAGCTTTTGGCCGACACCAGCCCTATGCCGCCGGACATTATCGCGCCGCGCATCCTGACGCAGGGCGGTCTTCTGGTCTTCGGCGGCGCGCCCAAGGTCGGCAAAAGCGACTTCATCCTCTGCTGGCTCATTCACATGGCAGCGGGAGTTGAGTTTCTGGGCATGCGCCCGCCGCGCCGTTTGCGCATATTCATTCTGCAGGCCGAGATCCAATACCATTATTTGCGCGAGCGCATCCGCGAACTGCGCATCGATGCCACCATCGTCGAAGCCGCGCTCGACAATCTCGTTATCACGCCCCAGTTGAAACTGGTGTTGAACGAGGCTGGTCTCGCCACGGTCGTCAACACCATCCGGCAGAGGTTCAGTGAAACGCCGCCCGACATCATCGTCATCGACCCCTTGCGCAACGTGTTCGACGGCGGCGAAGGCGAAGCGAGCGAGAACGACAACAACGCCATGCTGTTTTTTCTGCAAAAACGGATCGAAGCCCTGCGAGACGCCGTCAATCCCGACGCGGGCATCGTCATCGCGCATCACACCAGCAAGATGCCAAAAAAGCTGATCGAAGAAGATCCCTTCCGCGCGCTCAGTGGTGCAAACGCCCTGCGCGGTTATTACACGTCGGGGATGCTTCTATTCCGTCCCGATGAAACGCGCGGCGAACGCCATCTCTACTTCGAGCTGCGCAACGGCGAGGCCATTCCTTACAAGATCATCGACAAGGCGGGCGGGCAATGGATCGAGATCGACCGCCTTTATCAGCGCACGACGCAACAAGAGGCAGGAGCCAGGCAAGACGCTGAACGTGAGCGCAAGCACGACGTCATTCTCGAGATCATCGACGAACAAGCGCGGCTCGGCGAGGCGTTCACCATCAAGCAATTTGCCGAGACCTTTGAGGCCAAGGCGGGGCTCGGCAGCGGTCGCACCATCATGGAGCGCATCTCCGTGCTCGCCACCAAGGGCTTCATCAAATTCTTCCGCAACGTCGACGACTACGGGCTCAAACCGGCGGAGCGTTCCAAGTACGGCTACATGTGCATCAAGGGCATGGAGTTGCAGACCATGAAAGGCCTCGTGCGTGTTCTGCCCACCCATTACAAGGACGAGCACACCGGCTCGTTTCTTCCCGTCGAAAACCCCGACATCTGGATCAATCACGAAGGAGGAGAAAGGCCATGACAAACCCCGTTTTCCAGAATGCAAAACGTCGTTCGCAGATTGCAGAATCCCGCATTCTGCAATCTGTCCGCATTCTGGTTCTCAATAAGATCAAGACGTTAAGCCAGATTACAGAATGCAGAATGCAGCTTTCGCATTCTGGCCGCATTCTGGAAAAAGCACCTGTTTCCCCAATATGTTATGGCCAGATTACAGAATGCGAACCGGCCCTCTACTACGTAGAGGGGGAAGACACCCTTCGGTGTCTTCCCCTTTCGCTACGTAGGCCACCGCTGCCGACCGACGCGTGGTTCATCGCAGGACAGTCCTCTCTGAGAACGGAAGGGGCGTGCCATGGCTGATCAAAGGCAAACGATCCTCGCGCTCGATCTCGGCACGCATACGGGATGGGCCTTGCGACAACGCGACGGCGGGATCGCGAGCGGCACGCAGCATTTTGTGCCAAGCCGGTTCGAGGGCGGAGGGATGAGGTTTCTCAGGTTCAAGCATTGGCTCACCGAGATGAAACAAACGGTTGGCGGGATCGATGCCGTGTATTTCGAGGAAGTCAGGCGGCATGTCGGCGTTGACGCGGCCCATGCTTACGGAGGCTTTCTCGCGCACCTGACCGCGTGGTGCGAGCATCACTCCATTCCGTATCAAGGCGTTCCTGTCGGCACGATCAAGAAACACGCGACCGGCAAAGGCAACGGCGACAAGAAGGCCGTCATCGCCGCGATCAAAGCGAGAGGTTTCGATCCCGCCGACGACAACGAAGCAGACGCGCTCGCGTTGCTCGATTGGGCTTTGAAAAATGGAGGCGCGTCATGAGCGGCATGCGTTGGACTCCACGCGGTTTCGGCGGCGAGCGCCCAGACCCTGAACGCGTCAAACGCGAAGGCTGGAACAGCAAAGGCATTCTCGTCGTCAAGGCCGACGACGACCGCCTTTCCTGGCCAGAGCGAGAGTTGATTCAGCAACTCGGCGAGAAACTTTACGGCAAACCCCGTGTCGTAGCACGGGGCAAACGCAAAACGGAAGGAGCGCGGCATGACTGAGAAATGGACCGCATCGCTGGTCGAAGAACGTCTTGTCGAGGCGGCGGACATTTTGAAACGCATGCCGCCCGTCAAGGTGCGCGGGTATTTCAATGTCTGGCCGACCATCGTCCACGACTTCGGCGATCTAGTTGGGCAAGAACCGCCACGCCTCAAGCGTCCGTATCCCTCCGCCGCTGCGATCAGCCGCATGGAAGAAACGCTTGGCTGGACGATTGGGCTTGATCCTGTCGACGCTAAGATCGTGTGGCTTCGGGCTTACGGCATGCGCTGGAAAGACGTGTGCTGGCGGGTCGGTTTGAACCGTTCGACCGTCGGTCAGCACTGGTTTTACGGTCTCTGCATCATCGCATGGCGGCTTAACGGTCGCAGGTTTAAGCAAAAGCCTTCGTACCGCAGCGTGCTTGCGCTAATCAGCAAGTCGTAATCGTGATGGCTGGATAAAAAAGTGTCTGCCGGACACTTTTCTATGATACAAAAACGCAAGAATTCTGGTAGTTCTTAATCATGATCGGGAGAGGCACGAGCGGGCAATGCGGCTCTGATGGATCATGTTACACCGTCCGACATCATCGCACAGTATCCAACATTTTTGCACAGTATCCGAGGTTTTTCGAACAGCACCCGACATCATCTCACATCATCGCACAGTATCCGACATCATGCGGAGAGGATCGCCTCTTTCAGCAATTATAGGACGCTTTCGGCAAGGAAAATGCATCGAAAATTGCTACATCATCGCAACATCATCTGACACCATTCAACACTATCGAACATCATCCGACATCGTTCGACATGACCTCACATGAACGCACATCATCGCACATGATCTCGCATGAACGTGCATCACCTCACATGATCGAACATCATCTCAGATGATCGCGGTAGGCTTGGCCGCCCAACCACAACGAACGCAGGCAGGCCGTCCATCCCTTTGAAATATAAAAGGTACTTCCCGCCGCACAACGTATGCGGGCGGGCGAGGCGCGGGCCTTCGCTAGCGACTGAAATCTAAAACGGGTTACAGGGGCGGTTACAGTTACAGCCCTCATCCCTGCCAAAAAAACGACATCGAGGTTCTGATTGAATGGTCTGGCTCTATCTGCCGCCGGAGGCGATCACGCATGCCCAAACGAAGTGCGCGCGCTGTTCGGCCTCTCGCTCTGCGCGGGCGCAGGCGGGCTCGACCTCGGCCTTCATCTTGCCGTGTCCGGATATCGTACTGTTTGTTACGTCGAGCGGGAAAGCTATGCCGCATCCACTCTCGTGGCGCGGATGGAAGACGAGGCCTTGGATTGCGCGCCTGTCTGGGACGACGTTACCAACTTCAACGGCAAAGCGTGGCGCGGTGTGGTGGATATCGTCCATGGCGGCTATCCATGCCAGCCGTTTTCCGTGGCGGGGCGCAAGCTCGGCGACAAAGACCCGCGCCACCTCTGGCCGCACATCGCGCGGATCGTCCGTGAAGTCAAACCGCCTGTCTGTTTCTTCGAAAACGTCGGCGGACATTTACGATTGGGGTTTGAACAGGTCGCAGATGACCTTCGAGCAATGGGTTACCGCGTTAAGGCAGGCTTGTTTACGGCGGCAGAAGTCGGCGCGCCTCACAAACGCGAACGGCTGTTCATCCTGGCCTACTGCGAGGGTTTCTTCGGCGAACGAGGCTTCGCGCAAAGAGATCTTGGCTGGGAACCCAAAATATCGCTTGGAGGTGAGCGCGCAGCTTTGGCTCACGCCGCGCGCGCAGGAGACGACGGAAAAGCAGGAAAGCTTCATAAAGCGCAACGGCGACAGGACAGGACGATGCTTCGGCTCCCTGACGGCGCAATCGACGTTATGGCCGACCGCGACGGCAACGGACTCGCTCGTTCAGCGTGCCAGACCGCCAGAGAAAATGATCCGCAAGGACGGAAGAAACGTCCTTCGCACGCCGAGCCTTGCGGAGACGGTGCTGCAGCCGAAGGGCTTTCCGTACACGAAGCAGGATTTGCAAAAGGCAAAAAGCGGCGGCAGATACCGAACGGCAAAAACGCAATGGCCAACGCCGCGCGCGCAGGAACCGGGGAGTACCAGTTCGGATCACGGGATCAGTTTGACGGAGGCCAGCAAAACGTGGCCGACGCCTCGTGCATGCTCGGGCAAAAGATCAAGCGGCATGAACAGGACGGAGCTTGTGGGAGCGTGGGCGACGCCAACGACACGCGACTGGAAGGACGGCGCGGCGACGGCGGATGTGAAGACCAACTGTCTGCTTGGCCGCCAAGCCCCACGCAGCATGGCGAATGGGAGCGCGTTCCCGCTGACCTTAAACCCGCGATTTGTCGAATGGCTGATGGGCTGGCCAGTCAACTGGACTGCCGCGTCGACCGACTCCGCCTTTGCGGCAACGGCGTGGTGCCGTTGGTCGCGGCTTATGCGTTTTGCACTCTGGCAACTGAAGCTATCAAAGAAAACTGAAACCCTATGACAGAAACGAACACGAAAATGGCCGAACGGATTGAGCTTTGGCCGCTGGATCGGCTTGTGCCCTATGACCGAAATCCGCGCACGCATTCGGAGGAACAAATCAGTCAGATCGCGGCCAGCATTGTCGAGTTCGGGTTTCTCAATCCCATTCTGGTCGATACGGCAGCGGGGATCATTGCAGGGCATGGCCGCCTTCAGGCGGCAAAACAACTAGGCCTGACGCAAGTCCCCGTCGTCGTTCTCGATCATCTGAGCGAAGCGCAAAAACGCGCTTACGTCATCGCGGATAACAAGCTGGCGCTTAATGCCGGTTGGGACGACGATCTTTTGCGTGATGAATTGGCGGCCTTGGGGGAAGACGGGTTCGACGTTTCGCTCACTGGCTTTTCGGATGAGGAGCTTGCCGATCTGTTGGAGGATGACGGCGCGGCTGGGAATACAGACGAAGACGCTGTTCCGGAAGCCCCCGTCGATCCCGTCACCAAGGTGGGCGATGTTTATGTTCTTGGCGATCATCGTTTGCTCTGCGGCGATAGCACTGTGCTCGCAAATGTCGAGAAAGTTCTCGATGGCGCGCTGGCCGATATGGTATTTACGGATCCGCCCTACAATGTGAATTATTCAAATAGCCCCAAGGACAAAATGCGCGGCAACAACCGCGCCATCATGAACGACAATCTCGGCGATGGATTTGAGAAGTTTCTGTACGACGCTTGCGTCAATATGATCGCAGTCTGCAAGGGCGCGATTTACGTCTGCATGTCCTCAAGCGAACTGCACACGCTTCAAAAAGCGTTTGTAGCTGCGGGCGGTAAATGGTCGACTTTCGTCATTTGGGCCAAGAACACGTTTACGCTGGGGCGCTCGGACTATCAACGCCAGTACGAGCCTATCCTCTACGGTTGGAAGCAAGGCGCGGATCATTTCTGGTGCGGCGCGCGCGATCAGGGCGACGTTTGGTTTGTGAACAAGCCAACGAAGAACGATCTGCACCCGACCATGAAGCCTGTCGAGCTTGTCGAACGCGCCGTCCGCAACAGCAGCAAGAGCCGCGATATCGTCTTGGATTGCTTCGGCGGCTCCGGCAGCACGCTCATCGCTTGCGAAAAAACAGGCCGTCAGGCGCGCTTAATCGAATTGGATCCCAAATACTGCGACGTGATCGTCCAGCGTTGGGAGGAGTTTACGGGCAAAAAAGCTGAATTAATCTCGCAACCTTAATCTCGGTAGAGGTGCAACGACAGCGCGGCCTTAAAAAGGGCTTCGGCATCGGGAAGAATTTTTTCGAGACCCAAGGCCGTGCCGATGGCCTCGTTTTGTTTGCCGTTGGTCATGGCTGTGCTGGCCTCTTGCGCCAGCCGCGCGGCTTCGTTCAAACGCTCCGTGAGCGCGGCAAGATTGGCGGCGACGGCGTTGGTGATTACGTTATTGGACTTGCCGGACATGCGAACCTCCGTTGTTTGGCGCTGATCATAGGGGTATGAACGCTCTTCTTCGCAAGATTATCAACTCAATTCGGGATCATCGTAGTGCGAAGAAAAGCGTCGAACGATCATTTGATAATCGTTCGACGCGGGTTGATCATTTCATTGCTCCGGTTTGGTAATCTTGTAGATGCGTTTGCCGTCTTTCGGCTTGTCGGAAACGATATGGTAACCGCGTTTCTTTTTGAGCGCATGCGAGATCGCGGCGCGTGCCGTGTGCTTTTGCCAGCCCGTGACGGCGATAATCTCATCGAGCGTCGCGCCCTCGGGTCGCTTCAAAAGCTCGCTGATGCGCACGAGTTTTGTTAAACGTCCTTCGGGCTCTGGCGTTTTTGCATCCGGCTTCATCGCCGCGACGGCGGCAAGGCCGGCCTGCATGGGCTTGGAGAGTTTGCTTTCGTCAAGCGGTTTACTCGCCTTGGCCGAACCGTTGGCTTTGGCCTTGACGGGAGCTTTGACGATGGTCTTTGGCTGGGATTTGGCGGTTTTGCTTGGTTTTTTGGACATGGTTTGTGTCCTCCTTTCGTAAGCCATGAACGCTTCATTCGCGGCACTTATCCACTCAATTATGAGCAATCCGATGGCTTTCTTCGGCCCGATTGGATCATCAAATGACACGAAACCATGGGACTATCAGCTTCCGCTTACGCCAAGCGACGCGGCGTCAGCCATGTCGCCGTGCTCAAGGCCATCAAGACAGGCCGTATCGTCAAAGAGAAGGACGGCACCATCGATCCCGACAAAGCCGATGCCGCGTGGACGAAGAACACGGATCCCGCGCAGCAGCGCAAGGCACCGAAGAAGAGCGAACAAGCGCCTGAACGCCCAATCGATCCGCCGCTTGCGAACAGCGGCCCGAACTACGCGCAAAGCCGCGCGATCAAGGAGGCCTATCTCGCGCGGCTCGCCAAGCTGGAATACGAGGAAAAGTCTGCCATTCTCGTCCGCGCCGATGCCGTTAAGGTCGCGTGGTTCAACACGCTGCGCGTCTTGCGCGACCGCGCGTTGAATCTGCCGGATCGACTTGCACCCGTTCTCGCCACAGAAAATGATCCGCGCAAGATCGGCGAGATTCTGGGCGCCGAGTTACGGCAGATACTGGATGATGCGGCAGATGCCGTTATAAGCGCGGGCGAACGATGAACGTTTTACAAGACTGCCTCGCGCATGCCGCGCTTGCGCTGCGGCCAGACCCCTTGCTGACGGTTTCGGAATGGTCGGACGCGCACAGGTTCCTCTCGCAAACGGCCTCCGGCGAGCCCGGGCCGTGGCGGACGGAGCGGACGCCGTATCTGAAAGAGATCATGGATTGCCTTTCGCCGTCCTCGCCTGTCGAGCGCGTCGTGTTCATGAAAGGCGCGCAGATCGGCGGGACGGAAGCAGGCAATAACTGGATCGGCTATGTCATCCATCATGCGCCGGGGCCGATGCTCGCTGTGCAGCCGACGGTTGAGATGGCCAAACGCTGGTCGAAACAGCGCGTCGCGGCCTTGATCGACAGCACGCCGGTTTTGCGGACACGCATCAAGGAGGCTCGGTCGCGGGACAGTGGCAACACGGTTCAGAGCAAGGAGTTTCCGGGTGGCATCCTTGTGATGACCGGCGCAAACAGCGCGGTGGGGCTGCGATCAATGCCCGTGCGGTATCTGTTTCTGGACGAGGTTGACGCTTATGATTTTGACGTGGACGGCGAAGGCGATCCGGTGGGTCTCGCCACGCAGCGCACGATCACGTTCGCCAACCGGAAAATCTTTCTGGTCTCGACTCCGACGATCCAAGGGTTCAGCCGTATTGAGATAGAATACGAGAAGTCCGACAAGCGGCGCTTCTGGGTGCCTTGCCCCGAATGCGGCGAGTATCAGGTATTGGAAGAGAAACGCCTGCAATGGGAAAAAGGCAAGCCCGAAACGGCTTCGTACTTTTGCTCCGCTTGTGGCTGCGGGATACCGAGCCACAAGAAACGCTGGATGAACGGTCAAGGTGAATGGCGGGCCGAGGAACCTGGCGCGGGGAAAGCGGCAGGATTCCATTTATCCGGCCTTTATAGCCCTTGGCTCAGCTGGCAGCAGATCGCGGAACGCAAGATCGCAGCCCGCGACGACGCGGCGATGAAGGTTTACGTCAACACCATCGAGGCGCGGACATGGACGGAATCTGGCGAAGCGCCGGAATGGCAAAGGCTTTATGATCGCCGTGATAGCTACCGGCTCTGCACGGTTCCCGCTGGAGGATTGTTTCTCACGGCTGGTGTGGACGTGCAGGATAACCGGCTCGAACTTGAGATCGTGGCGTGGGGCCGTGAACGTGAAAGCTGGTCGGTAGATTATCGCGTCCTGCAAGGCAGGCCGTCCGACAAAGATGTGTGGAACGCCTTGGACGCCGTTTTGGAAGAGAGCTTTACGCACGACAGCGGCGCGCGGATTGGCATCGTCAAGGTCGCCATCGATACAGGTGGCCATTACACGTCGCAGGTTTATGACTGGGTGCGCGGTAAACAAGGCGATCGCGTTCTGGCCATCAAAGGCGTTCACGGGCTTGGCGCGGCCATTGGGTTGCCGAGCCATGCGGACGTGACGACGCAGGGCAAACGTAAGCGGCGCGGTTTGTTGATCTGGCCGGTCGGTTCGTCCTTTTGCAAGTCCGAGCTTTACGGCTGGCTTCGCAAAGACAAGCCGACCGACGAACAAATGGCTGATGGCGAAGACTTCCCCATCGGCTTCTGCCACTTTCCGAAGTATCCGGAAGAGTATTTCAAGCAGCTGACGGCGGAGCGGCTGGTCACGAAAAAAGACCCGCGCGGCTTCCCGCGCCGCGAATGGCACAAGATGTACGAACGCAACGAGGCTCTTGACTGCCGCGTCTATGCACGCGCCGCCGCTGCGGCCTATGGGATCGACAGATTTACGGACACGATATGGGATCGGCTTGAGGAAGCGTTAGGGCAGAAAAAGCAAGCACCCGAGCAAGAAGCGATCAAAACGTCCACGCCGCCGCCTGCGCGGCGCATCATCAGGAGCAGTTATCTATGACCTACACCACAGCCCAACGCGATGCGCTGAAACAGGCCATCGCGAGCGGCGTCCTGCGTCTCTCTTACGACGGCAAGACGGTCGAGTATCGCAGCATGTCCGAACTAAAGGCGGCGTTGGCTGAAGTCGAACAAGGCTTGGCGCGAGACAACGGCCAGCCGCAAACGCGGCAGATCAAGATTTACGCCGACAAGGATCTCTGATGAACCTGTTTTCAAAAATTGGCGCGGCGATTTCCAACGCACGCGGACGGCTTGCCATGTCCTCTTCGATGGGTGGCTTTGAAGGCGCAATGTCAAAACGGCGACTTATTGCGTGGAAAGCGACCGAGGAGAATATCAATTCTCTTGTGGCCTCGGGTGGCGATCTTTTGCGCGCGCGGGCGCGGCAGATCGTGCGGTCGAACCCTTACGCGGCCAACGCCGCGAACAGCTTTGCCGCTAATGCGGTGGGCGACGGCATTCGGCCATCAAGCCTGATCGAAGATCAGGGGATTAAGGACAAGATCGCAGGCCTATGGAAAGACTGGGTTCTTGAAGCTGACGCCGATGGGCTGACGGATTTTTACGGCATGCAGGCTTTGGTGGCGCATGCGCTGTTCGAAGCGGGCGAGTGTTTCGTGCGCTTTCGTCCTCGCAGGCTTGCCGATGGTTTGACCGTTCCGCTCCAGCTTCAACTACTCGAAAGCGAAATGCTCCCGCTTTCCAAAACGGAAATCGCCGCGACAGGCAATGCCGTGCGATGCGGGATCGAGTTTGACGGGATCGGGCGGCGCGTAGCCTATCACTTCTATCGCAAGCATCCTGGCGACAGCACGGATCAGGGCAACAAGGGCGAGATTGTCCGCGTTCCGGCCTCGGAAGTATTGCACATTTATCGCCCGCAGCGCCCCGGCCAAATCAGGGGCGTGCCGTGGATTTCGCCCGCGCTGGTGAAGCTGTTTTTGCTCGATCAATATGACGATGCGGAACTGGATCGCAAAAAGGTCGCGGCTTTGTTCGCGGGGTTCATCACCAAGGACTCGCCGGAAGATAAACTGATGGGCGAAGGCGCGCCGAACGATGCCGGAGCCGCCATCGCAGGCCTTTCTCCAGGCACGATGCAGATTCTGCTTCCCGGCGAGGACATCAAGTTCTCTTCTCCCGCCGATGTGGGTGGGTCGTATGAGATGTTTCAGTACCGCACGCTGCTCGCGATCTCCGCTGCGCTCGGCGTGCCTTACACGAACGTCACGGGCGATTTGAAAGCCGCCAATTATTCCAGCATTCGCGCCGGCACGGTGGAGTTTCGTCGCCGCCTGAACCAGTTTCAGGAAATGACGATGATCTTCCAGCTTTGCCGTCCCATCTGGGCGCGGTGGTTGGAAACGGCTGTTTTGTCCGGCGCCTTGCGCTTGCCGGGCTTTGCCCGCGATCCGCGCCCGTACAACCGCGTCAAATGGATCAAGCCGAAATGGGAATGGGTCGATCCGCTCAAAGACCGTCAGGCCGAGCAGATCGCGCAGCAGATGGGCTGGAAAGCGCCCAGCGACATCATCGAGGCCGAAGGCAACAACGTGGACGAGACGATGCAGCGGATCGCCGCCGATCAGGCGCGGATGAAAGAGCTTGGCATTCAAACGCTGGCGTTAAACGCCCCGCCGCCCGCGCAGACGCAAGTAACGCCTGCCGATGAAAATACGACAACCGATCCTTCCGGCGACCCATCACGGGATTCCACGCAGAAAGACCAGAACGCATGAACCTTCTTCCTCATATAGCAGGGCGCGTCTTTTCGACGCCGCTTATGATCACGCGCTCGAAACTGGATGTGATCCTTGGCGTGCTTGCGCCGCGCTTGCGAGGCGAGGCCTTGAACGTGTGGCAGCAGCCAGAGATCGACGATGAACTGGATATCGTGGCAGGAGGCATTGCCGTCATTTCCATTCTCGGCACGCTGGTGCGCCGGACAGGCGGACTTCAAGCAGCCAGCGGGCTTATGAGCTATGCCGACATCGCCGTCCAGCTTCAGGCCGCTCTCGATAACAGCGCAGTCAAGGCTATCCTGCTTGATATCGACAGCCCCGGCGGCGAAGCGGGCGGCGTGTTCGATCTGGCCGATCAGATTTACGCCGCGCGAAAGATCAAGCCCGTTTGGGCCGTGGCGAACGAAGAGGCTTTCTCGGCGGCTTATGCGCTGGCGGCTTCAGCCGAGCGGCTTTACGTCCCGCGCACGGGCGGTGTCGGCTCCGTCGGCGTGATCGCCATGCATCTCGATCAAAGCCAGTCCGACGCCGAGGAAGGACTCAAATACACGCCCATCTTTGCGGGCTTACGCAAGAACGACTATTCGCCGCATGCACCGCTTTCGGATCCAGCGCGCGCCGCGCTGCAAGCGGAAGTCGATCGCGTTTACGAGATGTTCGTTCAAACGGTCGCGCGTGGGCGCGGCCTTACCGCAGACGCCATTCGCAAGACCGAGGCGGGCCTGTTCTTTGGTGAGGACGGCGCGGCAACAGGTCTTGCCGATAAAATCGGCACTTTCGATGACGCGCTGGCCGATCTTGCAGTCTCTCTATCCCTCAACCCCAACCGAAAGGAAACTCTGATGAGCAATCCAATTCCCCAACCATCAATTGAAGCGGAAAAAATGCCGCCTGATCTTGAAGCCCTGAAGGCCGAGTTTATGGAAAAGGCTCGAGCCGAAGCCAAGGCCGAAGCGATGGCCTATGTCGCCGAGGTGCATGATCTCTGCGCTTTGGCGGGCGCGCCGAACAAGGCAACGGCTTTCATCGTCAAAGGCGCATCCGCCGAAGACGTGCGCCGCGAACTGATCGAGGCCAAGGCTGCAGAAGCCGAGACCACCGCCATCGTCGGTCATCCTTCCGACAACGCCATCGCCACCGCCGAAGCCAAGATCGACACGGCGGCGATTTATCAAAACCGCAACAATCAGAAAGGAAACTAAAGCATGCCTGAACTCACCGAAGGCCAACACAAGGCCGAATTTATCGTCTCCGAAGCGAACGGAACGCTTTCACGCGATACCGTCACCATCCTTGCCGGACAGAACCTCAAAGCTGGGCACGTTCTCGGCAAGGTCTCGGTCGGCACCGCGACGGGCGCGGCGTCGACGGGCAATGTCGGCAACGGCGCTTTGACAAACGTGTCGGTCGGCACAGGCGGCAAGGCCGGAACCTACGTGATCGACTGTATCGAGCCTGCGGCGAACGGCGGCACCTTTGCCGTCGAAGAACCGGGCGGCTCGATCATCGGCACAGCGCAAGTCGGAACGCCTTTTGTCGGCGCGATTAACTTCACGCTGACGGACGGCACGACCGACTTTGCCGCAGGCGACCGCTTTACGGTGGTCGTCAGCGGCGGCTCGGGCAAGTACAAAGAGTACAGTCCGGCCAACACCGATGGATCGCAAACCGCCGTTGCCGTGTTGTTGGACGCCATCGATGCGACCGCAGCCGACAAGGACGGCATCGTTATCGCTCGTCAGGCCGAAGTGAACGCCGCCGAACTCGTCTGGTTCGCTGGCGCGACCGACGCCCAGAAAAAGACGGGCACAAACCAGCTTAAAAACCAGACCATCTTCGCGCGCGTGGCCATCTAAGCCTCTCGCGTTTTTTTCACCCGACAAAAGCCCTGTCCCCTTGAAAAAGGCGGCGGGGCTTTTGTCATTCAAAAAGGATCATCTCAATGCCTATGCTCGACATCTTCTCCAACAACGCGTTTTCGGTCACGTCGTTGACCGACGCGATCAACAAAATGCCCTTTATTCCCGGCAAGGTCGGGCAGCTTGGCATTTTTCAGGAAAGCGGGGTTTCGACGACCTCGATCATGATCGAGGAACGCGAAGGCTCGCTGACTCTCATCCCCACCAGCCATCGTGGCGGCCCTGCGGCGCAAAACAAGCACGAGAAACGAAAAGCGCGGTCTTTGATCGTGCCGCACATCGCGCTTGAGGACACGATCATGGCCGACGAGGTGCAGGACGTTCGCGCGTTCGGCAGCGAGTCCGACGTGCAGAGCGTTCAGTCCGTGGTCAACAACCGCCTGTCGGAAATGACGGCCAAGCACGACGCGACGCTGGAGCATCTACGGATCGGAGCCATCAAAGGCCAGATCCTCGATGCCGATGGGACGAGCGTGCTCTACGACCTCTTCACCGAGTTTGGCGTCACCTCTTATGCCGAGATCGATTTCGACCTCGACAACGCCAGTCCGGCCAAAGGCGCGATCAAGCTCCTCTGCCACGGCATCAAGCGCAAGATCGAGGATGCATTGGGCGCGGCTCCGTACACGGCGATCCACGCCTTTTGCTCGGCCAACTTCTTCGACGCCCTGACGACGCATCCCGAAGTGACGGACGCCTACAACCGCTTTCAGGAAAGCATCTTCCTGCGCACGGGACAGGCGCGCGGCCAGTTCGACTATGCGGGCATCGTGTTCGAAGAATATCGCGGCAGCATCGGCGGGGTAGACTTTATCCCCGACGGCAAAGCGCACTTCTTCCCCGTGGGAACGCCGGGTCTGTTCCGGCAATACAACGCGCCTGCCGACTTCGTCGAAACGGTCAACACCATCGGCCTGCCGCGCTATGCCAAGCAGGCCATTGACGATGAGTTCGGACGCTGGGTCAAGCTGCACACGCAGTCGAACCCGCTGCCGATCTGCACGCGTCCGAAGGTGCTCCTCAAGGGCAAGGCCGCGTAATGACTTTCGGCGCTATGATTGCGGCCTTGTTTTCGGATCCGATCCTGAGCAAGGCCGCCGTCTATCTGCAGAAGGGCAGCGCCGAAGCCATCGATGTCCGCGTGATGACCAAGCAACCGGATATCATCACGGACTTCGGCGAAGGGCAAATCCATGCGGCGACCACTTTGTTCGAAGTGCAACGACAGGATATTGCCCAGCCAAAAACGGGCGACCGGCTCACGGTGGACGGGATTACTTATATCGTTCAGTCCGAGCCGGTAGGTGACCGCGAACGGCTGATCTGGCGGTTGGATGTGATTCCGGCATGAGGCTTTTGGCGGCTCTTCAGGGCGATCTCAAAAAGATCATGGCGCAGGAAATCAAGGCGGCTGAACAGGCTGCGATGAACGGTATGCGTCAGGCGACCGATGGCCTCAAGCAGGAGTTGCGCGGACAGGTTACCGGAGCGGGTCTTGGTCAGAGGCTTGCGAATACGTGGCGGGGTATGGTTTTTCCACAAGGACAAGCCAGTCTTAATGCCGCAGGGTTCGTTTGGAACAACGCGCCGAAAATCGTCGGCGCTTATGCGCATGGCGTCGTGATCCACGCGCATAATAGCCGGTTTCTGGCCGTTCCCACCCCTGCAGCTGGCAAGCTCGCAATGCGGCAGAAAATGACGCCAGAGCGCTGGCAGAAGATACACGGCAAGAAGCTGCGGTTTATCTATCGCCGAAACGCGCCGTCTTTGCTTGTGGCCGAGAACATGCGCGCGCGCAAAGGAAAACGCGGGGGGTTCGCCGACGCCAGCGCGACGGCTCAACGCACGGGGCGCGGTCTTACGACCGTTCCCGTCTTTATTCTTATCCCGCAGGTGTCCGTCAAGAAGCGCTTCGACGTCGACAGCGTCGCGCAAAAATGGATAAGCCTCGCGCCGCAACTCGTTATCCGGAACTGGCAAGAAAATGAACAGAAATGACACACCGCGAAACCATTCTGCAAGCGCTGTTCGCGCAGCTGCAAACGATTCCCGATGCGCGGGTTTTGCGTAACGAGGTGTTGCCGGAGGTCATTCCGGCAGGCGGTTTGATCATCCTGCGCGATGGCGAGACGGGCGAACCGGAAACGATGCTCTCGCCCATTTCTTACTACTGGCAACACCGCGCCATGCTCGACATCGCGGTACAGAAAGGCGAAGCGGCGGAGCGCGATGCGGCGCTGGACACGCTGTTCGAAGATATAGCGACGGCTCTTTCTACCGACCGCACGCTGGGCGGGCTTTGCGATCTCGTCACGCCGCTTGCGCCAGAAATCGGCTCGCTCGGCATCAATCAAGCACCGAGCGTCAAGACCGCCATCGTGTTGATTGAGCTTATCTACGTCACCGATGGCCAGCTGGGTTAGCTGGCCGTTTTTTTTCACCACCACAACCGAAGGAGTAAACTATGTCACGTGCTGGAGCCTGCCCCCGCGAAAGCGGGGGGCGCGAATACAACGATCAACTTTCCCTAACATCAAACATCGGAGGATAACATGTCTCGTGCATACGGAGCTAACGCGCAGCTATTGGGTAAATTTGAAACCATCTACGGGTCTTCGCCCATCGGAAACTATATGAAGTTCCCGTTCGTGTCCTCGAACCTCGGCTCGGAGCAAGGTCTGATCGCCTCCGATCTTTTGGGGCAAGGCCGCGATCCGGCTCAGCCTATCCGCGATGTGATCAAGGTCGAGGGCGATATCGTCGTTCCGGTTGACGTTCGCAACTTCGGTTATTGGCTGAAAGCGCTGCTCGGCGCACCGGATACCACCGGCACGGGGCCGTATGTCCATACGTTCGACTCCGGTCTTTCGTCATTGCCCAGCCTGTCGCTCGAAGTCGGCATGCCGGAAGCGTCGGCGTTTTTCATGAACATGGGTGTGCGTATCGACTCTATGCAGCTGTCGTTTGCGCGCTCCGGCGCGGCCAACGCCACGTTGAACTGCGTCGCGCAGGGTGAAAGCCGTGCGGCTGCCAGCTCGGGAGGCACGCCGACAACGTCTTTGCTGACTCGCTTTAACCAGTTCCAAGGCTCAATCAAACGGAACGGAACAGCGCTCGGCAACGTCACGGGAGCGCAGCTGACCTATAGCAACAATCTTGAACGCATTGAGACGATCCGTTCGGACGGCAAAATCGACGGGGCCGACCCGACGATTGCCGCTCTGACGGGAACCATCGAGGTGCGTTTCGCGGACACGACGCTGATCGACACGGCGACCAACAACACGCCCATCGAGTTGGAGTTCGGTTACGTTATCGACGCCGACCATTCGCTTATCTTCACGGCGCATGAAGTCTATCTGCCCAAGCCCAAACTGGCCGTCACAGGCCCTGGCGGCGTTCAGGCCAGCTTCAACTGGCAGGCCGCGAAGCCGAGCGTCGGCCAGATGCTGACGGTCGCGCTCACCAACGATGTCGAGGACTACGCATGATCCGGCTTGATCTTAAGCGCGAGCCTTTTTGGCTCGATCTCGGTTATGGCGTGCGCCTGCATGTTCGCCCTGCGACATCGGCGCTTGTTATGGCCGCGCGGGTCTCGGCTCTGAAAGAAACGCAAGGGGACGCCGACGCCGGAACGCGTAGCGCGGCGCTCCTCAAGCGTCTTGCGGAGCTGGCCGTGGTCGCATGGGAAGGCGTGGGCGACAGCGAGGACAACCTCGCCGAAGTCACGCCGGAAGCCGTTTCGGCGTTGATGGACTTGTGGCCCATTGCAGACGCGTTCGAGCGTCTCTATCTCGGCCCCTCGCTCCTGTTGGAGCAGGAAAAAAACGCCTAGAGGCTCGCTGCAAATGGCACTTCGGCGGCGGGCCGGATTATTGCTGCTCGTGCGCCGAAAACGGTTTGCCGTGCTCGAAAGGAGAAACCAACGAGCACGGCAACCGCTGCCCCTACGCCGAGACCGAGCCGCAAACGATGGAAGGCTGGCAAGCGTGGGACGTTGCCCTGCGCTGTGCGGGTCAGCTTCGCACGGCGCAGCTTGCCGTCATCGGCATCGACATGAACGCCGCCATCCGTATCGGAGAATCCCTCGGCTACGACCCGACCGGACTGGTCGAACTTCTCCCCGCCTGCGAGTCAGGGATGGTTTCCGCAATCAACGCAAAAGTTAATGAGGGCTTAAAGTAATGCCCGAACGCAATCTTGCAATCCGGCTGTCCGTCATGGACGGTGGCAAGGTCAAGGCCGAGTTGAAAGAGATCGGGGAGTCCGGCGAGAAGTCGCTCAAGAAGATTGAGCTTGCCGGACAACCCGCCTCCAAAAGCCTGATCGCCCTGAACGCCGCCGCGAACGATATGAAAGGCGCGGCGATTGGTCTGTCCAGCCAGATGGGGCCGGTCGGCGCGGGGCTGGCCGCGCTGGGGCCTGCGGGACTTGCGGCTGGGGCAGCCCTTGGCGCTTTGGCTCTGATCTTCAAGCAGAGCTACGAAGAAGCGGCGCTCGCCGAGCAGACCTTCAACCGTTTGCAAGGCGTGCTCAAAGCCACGGGTTATGCCTCCGGCCTGACGGGCAAAGAAATCGCCGACATGGCCGAGCAGATGGAGCATTCGACGCTGACCAGCGCCGAAGACGTCAAAAGCGCCGCCGCGATCATGGCGACGTTCCGTTCCGTCTCCGGCGACACGTTCAAACAGACGATCCATTTGGCGCAGGACATGTCGTCCGTGTTCGGGCAGGATCTGCGCTCGTCCGCCACGCAGCTTGGCAAGGCTCTGGAAGACCCCGTGGAAGGCCTGACGGCCCTAAAGCGCGTGGGCGTATCGTTTTCGGATTCTCAAAAAGACGTTATCAAGACGCTTGTCGAGACGGGACAAAAGGCCGAAGCGCAAAAGATGATCCTCGCCGCCCTGCAAGAACAGGTCGGCGGCGCGGGACAAGCGGAAACGCAAGGGCTGACTGGCGCGACGCATCGCCTGTCGGTCGCTTGGGGCGATATGCTCAAGGCCATCGGCCAGACCGAAACCGTGGGCGGCACGGCGATGGGCGTGCTGGCCAAGCTGGCCTCTACTTTCGAAGTGACGACCGAGTGGTTCAGCAAGGCCCCGCTTGATGTCCAGTTGCGAAAGGCTAAAAACGAACTGGCCGAAGTGCAAAAGCAGCTCGAATGGCTTCAAAACCTGCCGCCGATTGTCCAGCCGCTTTATAAAGACAACACAGCGTTCCGGCAAAAGAAAGCCGCCGAGCTGACGGCGGAAATCGAACGCCTGACCAAGGCCGAACAAGCCGAAGCCGACGAACGCGCCAAAGCTGATGCCGGTCGCGCCGCCGCCGAAAAGGAAGGCCGCGCCGATCTTTTGCTCACGACGCGCAAGGGCATCGACGAGGCTTTGGCTAAACTCGTGGACAATCCTGTCGAGAAAATCGCCAAAATCAACGAGGAACTGGCCAAGACCAAACAGCGCATCGAAACTCTTCGGGAAAAGGACAACAGCAACGGCGGCGATATCGATGTCGCCGTCAAGCAAGCCGAGGAACTTGCCCGTCGCCAGATCGCAGCCGTGCAAAAGCCTCTCGACGAGGCGGCAAAGAAAGAGGCCGAGACAAACCAGAAGGTCATCGACGACCTGAAACGGCAACTTCTCGGAATGGTCAATGAACGGCAGGCCTTTATCGATCAGGCCGTCAGCCGCCTGTCGGAAAAAGCCGGAGACGCCGATAAAGCCAAGACGCGCGCGCTGGCGGGCGATTTGTTCGATCAGAAAACTTTTGCCGATACGAAAAAGGTTCTCGACGACCTCACGCGCCAGATCGAAAAGACGACCGATAAGAAGCAATCTTTTGTTGATGAATATCTTTCGCGGCTTCCTAAGGGCGCGACGCAGGCCGAGATCGACCAGACCAAAAAGCTTGCCGCCGTCACCTATGACCAAATCCAAGCGCGCGAGAAGCTCGACAAACTAAAGGAAGAAGGCAAGCAGCTTACCGACAGCGACAAAAGCTCAACAGAGGCCTACGCCAACCAGATCGCGCATCTGACTGAAATGCTGAATGCGGGCGCAATCAGTCAGGAAGTCTTCAACAAGGCAAAAGACAAAGCCTATGATGAGCAACTGGGCGGGCGCACGGATGCGCAGGCCGGAGCAATCCGCGCCTTCCGCGCCTATCAGAAAGAAGGCGAAAATGCGGCTGGCGCGGTCGAGAAAGCGTTCACGAGCGCCTTGAAAGCAACCGAGGACGCCATTGTGGACATGGTCACGAAGGGCGAGATCAGCCTGAACAGCCTCAACGATCTGGCCAACAGCATCGTCGCCGACATCACGCGCATGGTCGTGCAGCAATCCATCACGGGGCCAATTGCCAAATGGTTAAGCGGCGCGATGGAGTCGGGCGGCAATGGCGGGAGCATCCTCGACGATATCTTCGGCGCGATCTTCCACGAAGGTGGCGTTGCGGGCGAAACAGCCCCCTCGCGGCAAGTGCCGTCGTTCATCTTCGCTGGTGCGCCGCGCTATCACAGCGGCGGGATCGCGGGACTTCAGCCCGGCGAAATCCCCGCCATCTTGCAGCGCGGCGAAGTCGTGCTGCCTAAAAACAGCGGTCGGGGAAGCTCCCCCATAAATGTCGTCATGCACATCTCGACACCCGACGCCAACTCCTTCCGCGCAAGCCAGGCGCAGGTGGCGGCGGAAGCGGCGCGCGGCATCGGGCGCGCGCGCAGGAATCTTTAAATGACCTTCCACGAAGTCCAGTTTCCACCCGATATCGCCTATGGGGCGCAAGGCGGGCCGGAGTATCTGACAACCGTGGTCGCGATGGCATCCGGTTACGAGCAGCGGAACGTGAACTGGGCGGCGGCGCGAGGCAAATGGAACGTCGCCTCAGGACTGAAGCACCAATCGCAACTCGATACGCTGATCGCGTTCTTCCGTGCGCGCAAGGGCCGTGCCTATGGGTTTCGGTTCAAGGATTGGACGGACTATAAAGCGACAGAACAGGCGCTTGGCGTTGGCGATGGGACAAACAAGAGTTTTCAACTCGTAAAAGCCTATGTCTCCGGCGCTGGCAACGACACGCGCACGATCAAGAAGCCCGTGCAAGATACCGTGGTGCCGTATCTGGCAGGCGTCAAGCAAACATCTGGCTGGTCTGTGAGCACGATGACCGGCGTGCTGACGTTCCTTGTCGCGCCAGCCCAAGGCGTGGCCGTGACAGCCGATTTTGAATTCGACGTTCCCGTTCGCTTCGACACCGACAGTATGGCCGTGACGATTGAGCAAATCGACCTGCATCAATGGTCGGACATTCCCATCGTAGAAATCCGCGTCTGACATGAAATCCGCCACTTCCCAACTTTCCGCGCACCTTGCGGGCGAGACGACCACGCTTGCGACCTGCTGGAAGGTCACGCGGCGCGACGGCGAGGTGTTCGGTTTTACGGATCACGATTTCGATCTGACCGTCGAAAGCCAGATTTATGAAGCGCGGACAGGCTATACGCGCTCCGCCGTGCATGCGATTTCTGACTTGTCGGTCGACAACCTCGATATCGAAAGCGCACTGGACAGCGAGACGCTAAACGCCGCTGACCTGCGCGCGGGCGTATGGGATGGGGCCGAGGTGGAAATCTTCCTCGTCAACTGGTTGGCTCTATCGCAAGGCAAGATTATTCTGAAGCGTGGAACCATCGGACAAGTCGATCTGAAGGACACGGTCTTTAAAGCCGAACTGCGCGGCCTGACGCAGGCCTTGTCGCAGCAGATCGTCGAACTCTACACGCCTGACTGCCGCGCCGATCTGGGCGACAGCCGATGCAAGGTCGAACTGGCGGCGCTGACTGTCGCGGGTAGCGTTACGGCTTCCGATGACAGATACGGCTTTACGGACACATCCCGCACCGAAGCCGATGGATACTGGAACGGCGGGCTTGTGACGTGGACAGGCGGCGCGAATGCCGGACGCAAGATGGAAGTCGGCACGTTTGCCGCTGGCGCGTTCACGTTGTTTCTGCCCATGCCATCCGAGATCGCCGTGGGCGATACCTATGCGCTTCGCCCCGGATGCGACAAATCGTTTGCAACCTGCAAATCCCGTTTCAACAACGTTTTGAACTTTCGCGGCGAGCCGCATGTGCCCGGCAGCGACAAGGTTCTGACCTATCCGGATCAAAAATGACGATCACACGCGAAGATGTTGTATCCGAAGCCCGCACATGGCTCGGCACGCCGTTCAAGCATCAAGGTTGCCTGAAAGGCGTGGCCTGCGATTGCATCGGCCTCGCCAAAGGCGTCGGGCTTGCGCTGGGACTAATCGATTACGATCCAACCTCGCCGGAGGCTCTGGCCTATGCCAATTACTCTATGCTTCCGGACAGCAAACGCATGCGGGAGGGCCTGGGCAAGTGGCTCGTTCCGATCCCTGTGCCGGAAGCGACCTTGGCCGACATTCTCTTTATGGCGTGGGGCCGCGAGCCGCAGCATGTGGCGTTGATTACCGATAAAGGCATCATTCACAGCTATTCCGGCGTCGGCAAAGTCGTGGAGCACAGCCTTGATGAGCGCTGGCAGCGTCGCGTGACGGCTGCTTATCGTTATCCGTACTTTTCCGAGAAGTCGTAATGGCCATTCTCGCTCTCGGTCTCGCTGGTGCCGGACTGACTTCCGCTATCGGCATCGGCGCGTCCATCGGATGGATGGGCGGCGTGATGCTCGGCAATCTTCTGTTCGGAAGCGGGAACAAAGGACAGACGGTTGAAGGGCCGAAACTCAATGACCTTTCCGTTCAGACTTCTACCTACGGCTCGCCCATACCGTTGCTGTACGGCACGATGCGAACGGCAGGCAATGTCATCTGGTCGACCGATCTCAAAGAAACGCGTCACGAACAACACCAGCGCGGCGGCAAAGGCGGCGGTGGTGGAGGCTCGACACAGATCAGCTATACCTATTCGGTGTCGTTCGCGGTGGGGCTGTGCGCGGGGTCTGTCTCCACGGTTCGCCGCATCTGGGCGGACACGAAGCTCATCTACGATGCCACGGCTTCGAACACGCAAGCGATGGAGAAATATCCGGGCGTCGTGCGCATTCATACGGGCGGCGAGGATCAGCAGCCGGACAGCACCATCGAGATGCACGAGGGCGTCGGCAACGTGCCCGCCTATCGGGGGCTGTGCTATCTGACCTTTACCGACCTGCAACTGGCCGACTTCGCCAATCGCATCCCGAACGTCAGCGCCGAAGTCGTCGGCACGGGGGCGATGGACTGCAACGCGGTCATCCTGCCCAAGGTATCGCAGATGTACCGCGACGGCGGCGTGATCGACGCGGCGCGCGGCACGTTGATCGGCCTCGGGATCAACAAGATTTTCAAATACGACCTCGTTGGCAACCGGCTGTTGCTGCAGGCTCCGTTGTCCTCGGGCGATATCTACGGCGATCTGGCGGGCATCGACAGCGAGGGTTATTATTACCACGCCACGGATGCCTACGGCGTGGGCATGCATCTGGCTAAGCGGCATCCGGACTCGCTGGCGATGGTCGCCAAGACGACCAAGCGCGTCGATTTCAGCGTCAGCGGCACGGTCATGGGCGGGCTGATCTTCGTGCATCGCTCGCGCAAGGTCTACGATCTGGACTTTTCTCTTATCGCCGATCTTTCTGACATCTTTCCGTTTCCGGGAACCTATTACGGCGAAACGCCCATCTGCCGCGATGGCGGCGGAACCTATTGGCAGGCGTCCTATGGCGTGCTGCGCAATTCTGACGGAGCAACAAGCGATATATCGTCCTTGACCGGCAACGTCGTGCCCGACGCCATCTTCTGGGACGACTTTACGGGGCACCTGTTTATCCGGCTCGATCTGGCGGGACGGCTGATCAAGTGGGATCCGTCGAGCGGCTATGCCGGTCATCTCGACGGCGTGGCGCTGGGCGCGGGCTGGACGCTGCAATCGCATTACAACTTTCCGCTGAACGGCAGACTATGGGCAGCGGCGGGCACAGAAGCCCAGTTGATCGATCTCGTCAGCATGCGGATCGAGAAGACCATCGACCTGTCGCCCTATCTGCCGAGCACGTCCACGCACTTCAGCGGCTGTTACGAGAAGTTCACGCACAGCGTCGTGATTATGACCGACGCGGGCGAGATCAAATATCCGTTGGAGCGGTATGGATCGGATAGCACATCACTGGCCGATACCATCGAGGACATTTGTCTTAAAGCGGGTCTGCAAACGACCGACCTTTTGGTCAATGAAGTCAGCCAACCCTTGCGGGGCTACATCGTCAACAACCGCATGGCCGCGCGGGACGCGCTGGAGCCGTTGCTCGGCGCTTTCTTCGTGGACGCGGTCGAGACGGACGGCGTTTTGAAGTTCAAGCCGCGCGGTGGAACGTCGGCTGCGTCTGTTCCTTATAATGATCTCGGCGCGGTGGAAGGATCGAACAACGATGCACCCTTGCGCGTCACCGAAACCCGCAAGCAGGACGTCGAACTTCCCCAGCGCATCGACCTGACGCATATCGATCCCGACAGGGACTTTCAGACCAACACCCAGCACGCCGCGCGGATCGCGGGCATCGCGCCGACGTTGAACAAAGAAACGGTTCAACTGACCATGAACCTGACGGCAGATGATGCCGCGCAGATCGCGGACATGACGCTGCGCAATGCGTGGATCGAGCGCAACAGCTATACCTTCGACCTGCCGCCCAAATGGTTGCGGCTTGATCCGGCGGATGTGATCGAAGTCGAGTTGCAGGACGCCGTTTTGACCCTGCGCCTCAACCAGGTGGATTTCGGCGGCAACAACATCGTGGCCTGCAAGGCCGTGGCCGAGGACGAGATATCTTATGTCTCGAACGCGAAAGGCGCCAACGTCGCCTTGCCCTCGATCCCCATCGGCATTGCCGCACCGGTCTCATTGTTCCTTATGGACGCGCCCATGCTGCGGGTCGAGGACGACGGAATCGGACTTTATTATGCTTTCGGCCTACGCAACAGCAGCAGCGCTTCGCTGTACCGCTCACCGGACGAGCTGGCTTGGAGTATTGTCGGCACAGGCATCAACGCTCCCGCCTTCGGATGGGCGGCGAGCATTCTGGCCGACACGCCGCGCCCATGGACGTGGGATGAGGACAACAAGGTTCAGATTGCCCTCGCGCACGGCTCGCTGGACAGCAAGACGGCGCTGGAGGTTTTGAACTGGGGCAACGCCGCGCTGCTGGGCGGCGAGATCATCCAATGGCGCAATGCGACCTTGCTGTCCGAAGGACTTTACGAGCTATCGGGTCTTTTGCGCGGACGCAGGGGCACCGAAGAAGCCACCGCCTCGCACAAGGCGGGGGAGAAGTTCGTCGTGCTGGCGAGCGAAGGCCTTTACCGCATACCGTTGCCGTCCACCGAGATCGGCAAGACTTCCTATTACAAGGCCATGGTGTCGGGTGGGAACTGGGACGACGCGCCGGAGATCAGCCAGACCTTCAACGCCGCCAGCCTACGCTGCTTCTCGCCAGTGTATATCACAGGGAGCCGCAACGGCGCGGGCGATCTTACGATCACCTGGATGCGCCGGACGCGATGGTATGGCGAGTGGCTGGACAACGTGGACGTTCCGTTGTTTGAGGACGAGGAATTGTATCAGATCGACATCCTCAACGGAGAGAATGTTGTGCGAACGTTATCGGTTGATACCACGACCGCGACTTATACCGCCGCCGAGCAGACCGCCGACTTCGGCGCGGCGCAGTCCGTTCTTGCCGTCGCCATTTATCAACTCAACGCCATCATCGGACGCGGCACTGCCGGAAAGGTAATCGTATGACACAATCGCCCAATCTTCTGATCGACCATATCGCCGCAAGCCAGGCGCAGAAAGAAGTGACGGCCAACGCCGCCTTCGACGCGCTGGACAAGGCGCTCTGCCAATTTACAAGCATCGCGTTGGCGGACGCCGATCTCACGCTGACCGACGCGCAGATGCTCGGCAACATGGCGTTGAAGTTTACGGGCACATTGACGGCTTCCAGAACAATCACCGTTCCAGCGCACGCGAAAATGCTGTTTGTCGATAACGCCACAACAGGCGGATTCTCGCTGTCCGTCAAAGTCCCCTCCGGCACGACATTCTCAATCGGCGGCGGTGAGCGCAAACTTCTCTACTGCGACGGCACGGATTTCAAGATCGTGGCCGAAGCCGGTGTTTCTGCGCCCTATGACGTTGGTGGATCGTTCGTCGGCAAGCCGACCGCCGGAGCCATCATTCTGCGCTTTCCTATGCCGCGCACTGTGCGTTTTCTATCCGGCATGACTTTGAGTAAGTGTGTAGCCGCAACGGCGGCAACAGCGGCGGTATCGTTTTCGATCCGCAAGAACGGCGGACAATTTGCCACCATGAACTTTGCCGCAGGAGCGACAAGCGCGACCTTCACCTGCGCGACCACGACAGACTTTGCTGCGGGCGACGTATTGACGCTCGTCGCCCCATTAACGCCCGACGATACGCTGGCCGACATCGGCTTCGCGCTGGCGGGACTTCGCATTTAAGGAGAAAAGCTCATGGCTTTACGCTTTATCGACGGGTTCGAGCACTATGCCATCCCCGCTCAACTCAATCTGAAATATACCTCGGTCAGCAACACGTCGATCGGCTCCATGACGGGGCGACGCGCAGGATCGACCGCGCTCAAGCTCTACAACGGCGGCGACAAGGTCGCGATCACGCTCGACGATCAGCCTGCATGGATCATGGGCTTTGCTTTCTACACGGATGTCAATTCGTCGAACAGTTCGAAAACTATCCAGCTTCTCGACTCCGCGTCCGCCGTTCAGTTGACGGTAAGCATCACCAACGGGATCGTGCAGCTGTATCGCGGCGACAGCAGCACGCTGCTTGCCACGGCGGCGCAAGCGCTGCAGGCGGGCGTTTGGAACTACATGGAGGTCAAGGCAACGATTGCGGATTCCGGCGGCACGTTCGAAGTGCGCGTCAACGAGCAGGTCTGGGTGACCTATGCGGGCGACACGAAATACTCATCCACGCTCAGCACCGCTCGCACCATACGTCTCGGCTGCGCCTCGTGGGTCAACACGGGATTTCACGATCTCTATGTCTGCGACGGCACGGGCAGCGCGAACAACACTTATCTCGGCGATGTGCGCGTCGATACCGTCCGGCCCGTCGGTGCGGGCGCTTTGACGCAGTTTTCGCCGCAGGGAGGTTCTGTCAACTGGGAGAACGTGGACGATCCCACGAGCGATGGCGATACGACCTACAACACGAGCGATACGGTGGGGCAGATCGACACTTTCGACTGCGCGAACCTCGCCGCCACGAATAGCGTGATTTCCGGCGCGCAGGCGAACGTCATGGCAAGGAAAGACGACGCGGGATCGCGAACCTTGCGCGCGCTCACGCGCATCGCTTCGGCCAACTATGAAGGCGCGGACATTGCGATGGCCAGCGATTACTGCGTATGTCGCCAGCTATGGGAGGAAAATCCGGCTACGGCGGCTGTGTGGACTGAATCCGACATCAACGCCGCCGAGTTCGGCTACAAGGTGCAAGCCTGATGCTGCGCGTCACGCAACTTGCGAACGAAATCGTTCGCCGCCCGAACAACCGCTCGCTGCGGGCGACGCAGGTGGCCACAGAGATTGTACGCCGCCCGTTATTGCCGCATCTGCGCGTCGGCCAACTCGTCGTGGAAGTCGTGCGCAAGAACAGCGCGCCATCCTCAAGCGCGCAGCAGCCGCTTGTCATTGTCATCGCGGGATAAGTAAGCGTCCATGCCTCAACCACAAACACAACCCGCTCCTCAAGAGCAGGAACAGGAGAACACGTCCATGAGTCCAAATGAACAAGTCGAATTTTTCCGCAGCATCGGACGCCTTGAGGCGCAAGTCGCCGCGCTGGCCTCCGCCATGACCGAAATGAAAACGAAACTCGATGGCATCGACGCGCGGCTCGACCAGCTCGACCGTTTGGCGAACAGGTGGAAAGGCGGCTTTGCCGTCATCCTGACCCTCGGCGCCATCGGCGGTTTCGTGCTCGATAACGTCCTGCGCTGGTGGACAAGCAAGGGGTCTTGAAAGTGTTTCCAAATCGTGTAAACAGCGCCTCTTTATTCGCACAAAATGCCGATTATCTAGTTGATAATAAAGGCAGAAAGAGCGTTAATAGGAGTGTAAAAAGAACCCCGTTTAGGAGGACGCCATGAGCAAGAAACTGGTCTACAAAGCCCTCGCCGACGATGCCAGCCGCACGGAAAAATGCTCCGATGAACATCTCGCGATTTTTATAGCGATCTTTGAACACGCCGTGAAATCGACCGACGGCATCATGGCGGACAGAGCCTGTTTCGACTTGTCGAACTTCGCCATCGCCAAGGAAGGCGGTCTTGAGCGCTTCCGGCTCACGCTGGAGAAAGACTGCATGAACCGCAGGGACGAGTGGTGCGGCACTTTCGCGCACGGCATGAAAACCCTGAAAGTGTTCGCTGCCTTGGAAGAGGAGAAAGAATTGTGAGGCGATAAAACCGTCTGAAAAAGGAGAGCAAAATGAACAGGAAAGAGTTTTGGATCCCCACGGTCGACGATGTGCAGAACGAGGGGTGCAGCGAGTTGGAGAGAGAGGTTCTTCTCGACATCTTCGAAAGCAAGATGAAAGAGATGGCATGCACGGCGCTTGACAAAGGGGTCTACCAATCCATCGACACTTTCTTCCTCGCCCAAAAGAACGAGGTCAAGGGCTTCGCTCTCACGATGGAACGTTACCCGCATGCGGGATTCGAACAATGGATCGGCGTGTTCGAGGCCGATGCGAAACGGATGAGAGCCTTCGGAACTTTGGTGGAGCCGACCGATTGAGAAAGTTTGAACCGACGCATATGAGGGAGGCAACTATGGAAAAGCAAATTTACAACATCGCAGACCATTACGACCTGAAAAATAGGGGGTGTACTGACAAAGAAATCGACGGCCTTTGCGAAATCTTCGAACGCCTGATGTTGGAACAAGCCAACGGATCGCTCCGCAAGGGCGTTTATGATCTGAAGGACTTTGAAAGCGCCGCACCTCTTAAGATCGCGGACTTTACCCTGACGATGGAGCGCCGCGACCATCCAGACGGCCCAGAATGGAAGGGCGTGTTTGAAGCCGAAGGCCGCTCAATGGAGGTTTGGGGAACGGTCGAGCCAGCCGCTTAATCGCAACCGACAATTTAACCGAAGCCGCCGCCCGCGAGGGTTGGCGGCTTTTTCTTTGCTCAAACGAAAGGACGTGTCATGACGAACAAAACGCCCCCGCGCGGCATCCGCAACAACAACCCCGGCAACCTGCGCCGTACCAAAGACCCGTGGCAGGGATTGGCAAAAGAGCAGACGGATCCCGAGTTCTTCACATTCGAGAATCCGGTTTATGGCATCCGCGCGCTGGCGCGCGTGCTGATCGCTTATCAGGATGACCGTGGCCTTCGCACCATCCGCCAGATCATCGGTCGTTGGGCTCCCGCCACCGAAAACGACACGGCTGGCTATATCGAGTCTGTCGCCAAATCCACCGGCTTCGCGCCCGATCAAACGCTCGACTTGCACGCCTACGCCGACCTGAAACCCCTTGTCGAAGCCATCATCCAGCACGAAAACGGCCAACAGCCCTACACGGGCGCACAGATCGACAAAGCTTTGGTTCTGGCAGGTGTGGAGCCTCCGGCCAAGAACCTGCAACACACGCGCACTGTAAAGGGCGGAAAGGCCGCCACGGCGGCAACCGTGGGCCTTGGGGCGCTACAGGCCGTGCAGGACGGCCTCGCGCCCGCCCGCGACACGCTCCAAACGCTCGTGCCGTATCTGGACGTTGCCAAATGGCTGCTTCTGGCCATCACGCTGATCGGTATCGGCGTGATGATCTGGGCGCGAATCGACGACCACCGGAAAGGGCTGCGCTGATGTTTGCCATCCTCACAAGCTGGCTGTCCAGCAACATGCTCAAAATCATCGGTTGGGGAGCGATTGCCGCGTCAGTAGCCGCCGTCCTCTTCGGTGCGCGCCAGTCAGGTCGTACCGCCGAACGCTACGACCAACTTAAGAAAATCGTGGAGGTGAAAAATGCTCAGTTACGCGCAGCAATGGACGCTCCTCGCACTCGCGCTGACCTTGTTAAGCGCCTGCGGGACGGCAAGTTCTAACCCCGCCTGCGTCTGCCCGCCGATCAAGGCGTACAGCAAGGAACAACAGATCAAGCTGGCCGTCGAGATCGAAGCCGCGCCGCCCGATGCGACGTTTCCGAATGTTGTGCAAGACTACGCCGTGCTGCGCGCGCAACTGCGCGAGTGCAAATGATCGAGACGAAGGGGAAGGCGTTGAGATTGCTTGGGACACTTGAGCCGGAGGGGTGAGCAGTCGCCCCCACATCATTTTTCCTGTCAGGCCGCCCGCGATGAAACGCCGGAGGCTTTTTCTTTGACCAAAACCACAGGATATGGCATTGCGATCACAGAAAACCTTTAAAGTAGTGCAAGCTTTTATCCAGTGAAGGGGCACGGTAGCAAATGAGCAACGTCATTGAAGGCTGTTTCGGCCCCAAGAAAACTCTGCGAATGAAGGCAGTGGCCTATCAACGCGACCTTAAGACAACGGCAAATCTCGGCTATGAAGAAAAGTTTGCTTCGCTTCTCGATCTGTGCGACGAGGCAGCATCCGGCGCATTTGATGTGGTGATTATCGCTTATCCCGAAATCCTTGGTGACTCCGAGGAGGAGATCATCCGCAACCTGTCGCTGTTGTCGGATGCGGGACTGCTTCTGGTCGTCGCGCAGAAAAGCCCGCGCCTCATTGAGGCAGCGAATGTGCCGTAAATGACGACTTCAGGCTAACGATCGAAAAACACCTCAACGCCGGAGCCGAACAATGGATCGGCATTTTCGTGGCCGAAGGTAAGAATCTGCGCTCCTCGCACTCGCACTCGCGCTGATCTCGTTAAGCGCCTGCGTAACGGCAAATTCTAATCCCGCCTATGTCTGCCCGCCAATCAAGGAATATAGCAGGGAGTTTTAGGAGAGGCTTGCGGCAGAGGTTGAATCCGCACCTGAAGGTTCAGCGTATCCTGAAGCGCTTATGGATTACGGCGTCCTTCGAAATCAGGTGTCATTATGTCAGTAAGTGCAGCTATCTACGCTATGGTTCGCAAAGAGTACCGTTTTTGAAAGTCCGCACATTTTTTCTTTCAAAGAGACTCTCTACTCGTTGGATGGCTGCTAGGATGCTCGTCGTTTTGCTCTGAATCGTTTGCGTGACTAGGTGGTTGTCACCGTATCGTGAAATGATCTCGTCAAGACGCTCCTGAGCGCTGAGGTTTTGGCCCTCTGGCCCTGTGGTCATATCAGAAAACAGAAGTGCATCAGATGCATTAGAGCCTTCATTCGGAAAGGCGCTGAGACACTGTTCGAATCCGCGCAATTCGGCCTCGGAAGCTGCACAGGAATGATGTGCGACAAGTGCCGTAACACGATCCTCAAACCCTTCCTCCAAAAGCCATCGCGCCCCATCCAAGGGATGAAATTGGGTTTTGGCTATGTCTGGAGCGTATCCTATGTCATGAAGCCACGCGGCTACAGTCAAAACTCGAGCCTCGTCGGCATCGAATAAAATGGCCCCGATCTTTTCGGCTTTTGCCGCTACCGCTTGGACATGAAGCCAGCGTTTTGGCAACGGGGTCTCCAAATGATCTCGTGCAATCCGCCGAGCCTCCTCTACAGAACACACCTTTCGACTGCCTTTTTGCATCATTTTCTCATTTACTCGCGCCCATGAACTAATGGGATGCATCAGACGCATACTTGTAATCGACAATCCAGTAGTAGGAAAGACGTTTAATGTTTATATCCGTTGCGATTCCTTTGAGTATATCCTTGAACTCCTGATCGCTCGGGAAATTTTTAAGAACCTCATGCTCGCTTCCGTCTGGCAGCTTGCGGGTTTGGTATGTATTGCCGCCGTCATCTGTTCTGGTGATGGGGTGGTTGCTGCCCTCAACATAGTGGTTGTCTATGAAAACGACTGTGGCTCCATGTTCCAGCTTCGAATGAAAAACATCTAAGAAACTTTTTATCTTTGCCCTTGGAATATGTGACCACCAAAACCCAGCAAATCCCGCCGTGAATTTTCCGGAAACCTTTGAAAGCGAGTACGCGTCTTCTTGCATGAATCGTGCATTGGGCAGGTTCTTCTCTTGGGCGATTTCTAGAACTTCTGCGCTTTGATCTGTGCCCAAGATGGATGCAGCCGTTTTTGCACGCTCTGTCCAGTAACCGGTTCCGCAAGCGATTTCTAATACGTCATGCCCATTCAAGATTTTTTGTAACTCAAGGGAAAGATTTGCAAGATCCTCTTGTCTTTCCGGCTTTTCGTAGATTTTTTCATAAACTCGTGCGCGGCGGTTGTAATATTCCTTCAGGGCTTCATCGTTCATTTTTCATCTCCTTTTGCGGGGCAGGGTTTGAGCACTTTATCACCCAAACCATAAAACAGATACCGTTTTAACATTCGTATAAAAGCGCATAGCTTCTACCAATCCTTCTTTGTGACCCAATCCTGATCCCTTAACCCCGCCGAATGGCGACATTTCCGTACGAAAACTAGGCACTTCTCCAATGTTGACGGATCCAACACGCAGTCTTTTGATGAATTGTAAGGCAGATGGCCAATGGCTCGTGCACACACCGGCGCTCAACCCGAACTCCGTTCCATTGACGATACGTATCGCATCTTCGTTGGTCTTGAAACGAATTATGGGAGCAACCGGACCAAACGTTTCTTCTGCGACGAGGGTGCTTGCAGGAGAGACATGGTCAAGCACCGTCGGGTGATATAAGGCTCCTTGTCTTTTGTGTCCCAAAAGAAGTTTGGCACCATCCTTAATGGCTCCATCGACCCTTTTTTCAATTTGGCGAGCGGAATTCTCGTCTATTACCGTTCCGACATCTGTTTCTTTATTGGAGGGATCTCCGCAAACTAGCTTTGCCGCACGTCCTACAACCTTGTTAACGAAATCATCTGCTTTTTCTTCTGCCACTAAAATCCGTTTTATGGCTGTACAACGTTGTCCAGAGTTTCCAAACGCGCCGCGCACAGCAAGGTCGGCAGATTCATCTAAATTGGCGTCGGGAAGAACAATAAGCGCATCATTGCCTCCCAATTCAAAAAGGAGCTTTTTATACGAGGCTTTCTGGGCCAGAATCTTGCCTACAGCGGTGCTTCCTGTAAAAGCCAAGACTTCTACGTCTTTGCTCTGCACAAGTTCATCGGCCATTTCAACGGCTGGACCTGTCACTACTGACAACATTTCCGGAGGTAGGCCGGATTCATGAAGTATCTTTGCAAAGCGATATGCGGAAAGCGGGGTTTTTTCCGACGGTTTCAAAATTACACAATTATTCGTCGCAACGCCGGGAGCAACTTTATGTGCAACCTGACAAAGGGGATGATTGAAAGGAGTTATTACCCCAATAGATGTGACGGGTTCACGGAAGGTTAGAATTTTTCTTGTCTTCCCGTCACGATTGACATCTCCTGCATAAATATCTGCATCTTCCTGCAGACATAAAGCACTCGCAAAAGTCAAAACGTCCTGTGCGCGACAAACTTCGTTCTTTGCATCCTTCCAGCAAAGTCCCGTTTCAGCGATAACCAATTGGGCCAGATCTTCTGCGCAATCTTCCATTAATTGAGCCGCTTTTGAAAGAATTCGGCTGCGTTCGTGACGTGTTAATCCGGCCTCATAGTTTGCGGCAACATCGATAGCCTTCTGTATTTGCTCACGAGAAGCGGAAGAAACTTCCCCAGTTAACCCCTTTGTAAAGGGGTTATAGACGGATATGCGGTCAGTCGTTTCAATCTGATTGCCGCCAATAAGCAACGGTTCATAGTATGATTGGTTCACCATTTCGATCTCCTTAAAAATCAATTACTCATTCGCCACCAGTACCTGAAGGACATTCGAGTTTGTTTGTTCTTATTGCTGCCTTCAAAGGTCGTTTTGCCGCATAGGCTGTAAGTGCTTCATCTACAAAACCATGAAGTTGAGCAAGCCCATGATTAGAGTGGACATCAATGCCATGTAATCCGACTTTTTTATGCAGTCTCTCGATGCCTGACTCGAGATTGCAAACCGGTCCACAAACTATTGGCGTGGTGTATCCCCACTCTTTAAGAAAATGCATTGCACCAAACGCCCCCAAAGCATCATTTGCCGAAAGAACAACGAGGGCAACATTTTGCCGAAACTCAGGTTTTATTAAAGCTTCTGGTATGCCCGCCCAAATGATATCTCCTCCGGCCTCTGCCACAACGACATCTGTGTCTAGAGATGCGGCCCGTATTACGTCGACGGCTACATTTCCGGCTCTATTTGAATCGCCATAAGTTGAAGGCAGGCCCATATCAACAAAATCAACTGCGCGGATGGCTCCGCCATCTTTTAAGTGTGCAATGTCACGCAGCCGACCGGTTCCGCTGATTTTTGCAGCGCCAACCCGATGGAATTTCGATAGGTGTTCTATTATTCGGCGAGTAACCGTGGTCTTGCCGCATTCTGAAGACGTTCCAACAACCATGACAACGGGGGAGATCAAGTCAGCCTTGGCCTTTGAATTCAACTGGAGCAAATTCATATTCTTGCCGTTCTCATTTAGGATGCCCAACAGTCTTACACGAGCAGCCGGAATGGGCTGAACCTTGGCTGCAGCATTGCGGCTGTAAGAAGGATATGAGGTGCAGATCCCGACTCCTCCAGCATTTGCCAAAATATCGGCTTCACCCGGAATAGCGAGGCCTCCCTCTGGGACATGCCCGACGAGAGACACACCAGAATCTCTGTGGCAAACCGTTCCGATGAATCTTTCGCCCTTTTTCAAATCGTGCAGACTGACATCCGAGCGTTCAATGGCTGTAATAGCCCCCTTTTCAGACAGCATTTCTGCAACTACTAAATCGCCTTCGTTGGCCTTACCCTCAACTAAAGAAGCTGCCTTAACGCGGGCAACTGCTTCTTGGCTCCGAAGGTTTGAAGGAAAAACATCAATTTTAATATCCGCCACGCGAACGTCTTTTTTAGAAATGTCATTTTGCATAAGTTCTTTTCCTTTCAACAGTTGTACTATCCCACATCAAATGTGCCGATTTTCTTGGGTCTAAACCATCTTACGGGTCTGAAGCTTTTCTCCAGTTCATGGTCCACACCAAGAATCAAGGAGAACAGAGCCATCCTGATAAGCAAGCCATTGTCGGTTTGCTTGAAAATTACCAGTCTGGGATCCCCATTAAGGTCCGTGCTTAAATCATATGCATCGGACCTGCTGTCGCGTGGCAAAGGATGCATGATGACCACGTCATCTTTTGCGTACGCCTGCACGATGTTTTGCTTAATTTGGTGATTTGGCCTCAGGCTTGTGATTAGATTTTGCTCTTCAAGCCGTTCTTTTTGAAGCCTAGTTGCGTAAATAACATCTGCAACCTTAAGCCCCTCCTCAAGAGTCCCCGCCTCGGTAAAGGAGTGTCCAAATTTAGATGCATATTTGATGACTTCTTGTGGAAGGCCAAAATGTTCGGGATGAACAAGAACGTATTTTATGTCCTTGTATAGGCACATAAGATAAACAAGCGAGTGAACAGTGCGGCCATACTTCAGATCGCCGGTAAGAGCGATTGTCGAGCCATCAACAGGTTTTCCTCTTTTTTCGAGTTCCTCTTGAAGCGTGTAAACATCCAGCAGTGCCTGCGTCGGATGCTCTTCAGGCCCACTCCCTCCATTGATAACGGGAATGTTTGTGGCACTGCAAAATTCCTTTATTGCAGCCGGATCTGGGTGACGGATCAGGATGATATCGTAAAATCCACTCGTTACCCGACTCGTGTCAAAATAAGATTCTCCCTTAACAATTGAGGTAATGCCTTCTCCTTGAGTGTGGGACACGGCTCCACCGAGACGCATGAAGGCCGCATCGAAACTCAACCGCGTTCTTGTGCTGGGTTCAAAGAACATGCTGCCCAGCACGGCTCCGCGCAAAATGTCTGTGCAGACATCTCCCGTCGCTATAGGCTTAACGAGTTTGGCAAGTCTGAACAATTCGTCCAAATCTTCTCTGTCGACGCTTTTTACCGAAAGAAAATGTTTGCCTAAGAATCCCATGGTCAGCTCCGTTTCAAGGCGTGAATTTCGAGCTAAAGGATACCATGTGTTCCCTAAACATTAAAGCGCGCTCAGGGAGATCAAGTTTTGGCCTTTCCACAACCTTTATGGTTAACGGTGCGATCCTAATATGTAAAAAATTAGGGCCGTCAAAAGGATCAATTGAATGCAGCGCTTCTTTTACAGCTTCTTTGCCAGAGCAAGACCAAACAGAACGATAGCCGCAAGAGAGGGCAACGCCGGAGAAATCCACCGCATTCGCATTGCTGGGTTGTCCACCAGTTGACTCGAAGATGCCGTTATCGAGCACGACATGGGTAAGATTGCGGGGGGACATTTTCCCGATGGTTGCGCAGTTTCCCATTTTCATGAGCAATGCGCCGTCACCGTCTAACACGGTGACGGGGTGTGCGCAGTTCATCGCGACGCCCAATCCAATTGCCGAAGCGTGCCCCATTGAACCAGCCATATAAAAATTGTTGGCCTTATCATGGCATTTGTATGCTTCACGATACGCATAACCGGTCGTCGCAATGACTGCGTGATTGCTAAACTCCTCCATGATTTGGGCTATGGTAGAGGCTCTATCTCCAATAGGCCCAGCAGTTACGCGTTTCACCGTTGGTCTTTCTCCCGAGGAAATTAGAGAGGGCATTGTGCTCTGCGTTTTCGCATTCTCGATAGTCTTGGGATTTATCAAAAACGCTCGGCTATTCCTGTCGGCGAGTTCCTGTTTTGCGCATCTCATCTCAGCAAGAGCATCTAGCCATTCACATGGCAGAACGGTTGTTTTAACTCCAAGTAGCTCCAAGAGCGGGCCGGAAGTTCTTCCCATAATCTCGTGCTGGGCCTCATCCTTAAATCCAACTGCGCCGCGCATAGAGATAAATAATGACACGGGTATCTGGTAGGGTTGGCAAAGAGACGCTATAGGATTCACCATGTTTCCAAGACCTGAATTTTGACAAATCACTCCTGCTTGTTTTCCGGCCAGCCAGTATCCGGCAGCAATTGCACAAGCTTCTCCTTCCGTGGTTGCCGGTATGTACCGAAGTAAATCTGTCGTTTCCAGATCTTTAAAAACAGACGACAAATTGGAACATGGCACTCCAATCAGAGCAGCATGATTCTGAGCTACCACTTCGATGAAATCCTCCGATTTGATCATGGCATTAGTTCCTTTGGTTTTTGTTGTCTGTTGTATTTTCTTTCCTCTGATGGCAGTAAATCCATGCCAGTGAGGGACAGCACTTCCTTGACGGTTACCATGTTTGAAACACCGCGTGGATCTTGTTGTTCAAGTAACTCTCTTGACGCATTTTTTAAGGCCAAGATTTGCGCACGCAGAAGCTGATTGGCCCATATGATACCTTTGACGCTTTTCAATCGCGGAATAACAGGAGCGATAGAGCTATAGTAAGTCGTGGGGACAATCACGATAGGATTTGGTTTATCCCAGTCTTCTATAAAACGAACGATATCAGACGCTTCTTTAGATTTCGAGTGAATCAGAATTGCGTCGGCACCTGCTTCTGCATAAAGATTGGCGCGTTCTTTAGCTACATCAAGGCCTTGTCCTACGATTAAAGCCTCAACCCTGGCGACAAGAAACATGTCGTTTCCGAGCGCATCTTTTATGGCCCGTATCTTTCCGCAGAAAGTTTCCTTGTCTTCGAGCTCTTGACCTGCGGACATGAGAGAGTTTCTCTTCGGAAAAACCTGATCCTCAATGGATATGCCTGAGGCCCCAGCTTTGAAAAGTTTCTTGGCAAAGAACCGAGCAATATTGAAATCGCCATGCCCATTATCTCCATCGACAAGGATAGCGGCTTGTGTTGCGGAGGCGATGTTCTCTGTCGCAGCGACGACCTCGGCCCAAGACAATTCTCCAAAATCACGACGTCCTTGAACGGTGCTTAATCCCAGGCTTGAGACCCAAATGGAATCAAAGCCAGCCTGTTCTGCGACTATAGCCGACAGCGCATCATGGCATCCAATAATGTATGTCGGGGCCGTATTCGACAACTGCGTTCTCAATAAATTTGTCATTTTATCCTCCTTAAAATTAACGATTCAGATTTTGTTACACTTAACCGAACATGGGGTTTGAAAACGTGAGGCATCGTCCTGCGGACAACCTCCCACAAAGCTCCCCCAATGATCCCCCTTTATTGGCAGCAGACAAAAACGATGGAAGGCCTGCTACGACAACATCCACAAATGGATATCCGGTTCTCTCTCTTTTGTTGTCTACGATAAGCGCTGTCCACATCCCACATTTTTTGGAATAAAAAAGGTTTTCAGGCGTATCATCGACCATGATTGTTCTGGCAGCAGAGGCCTTCATCTGAGACAGCACATATGTAAAGGGGGCGATGGAATCTGATTTCCTTTGGAACCCAATTTCTTCCAATGTGAAAATAGATTCGTCTGGAAAATAGTTTTTGATACCAAGCGTGTTGAGAACCCGTGTTGCCCAAGACCTGTTTCCGTGAGTAAGCATCGCGCACGGAATGTTGAGGGTAGAGAATAGAGCAGGAAGATCGCCCCTGCTTAAAACATTCTCTTCCTGCAAGCGATTGTGATAAGAGCGATGTAGCTCAGTCAGCGAAATGCCGCATGCTGTGAATGCCTCGTAATACGTTTTATGCTTTTTACGCGAGGCAAGAGCCATTTGTCTTGCTTGTTTTTCAGTCAGCAACGGGACAAGATCCATAGCTACTTGTGTCGCCACGCTAAAACAATGATTTTGAAAGACAGGCGTGTCTTCAAACATGACTCCATCGTTGTCGAAAACGATTAGGTCTATCTTCTTGCTTGTACAAGAAGAACTGTTCTTAGAAATTTCGTTCGACTGCATCATTTACCCTCCAGTAGCACCAAGGTTATCTCAAACAGACAGCTTATCCAACAAACAATCATAGTTAACAGTTTGATTTATAATCAATTATCGCCCTTTTGGGTTTTGGATTTTTGCCGAAAACCACCATATTGAGTATCTAAACTCGTTTTTTTCCATCAAGTTGTTCCTTTTCGCCATTCTCCGTCTATTTTTTCGTACCTTCCCAATTTAGGAAGGTGACTCCGTTTTCTTCCACTACAGCAATGACCGGCTGTTATATTTTTCCCGCCCCACCTTCGCCGTTTCATCGTGTTCGTTTCTGATCTCTTCTGAAACCAGAACGCGATGGGCTGCCTCAACCAGCGAACGGACAAGGTTGCTCTGTCCGCCGGACGTTCTGAAAAATGTTTCCTTGCTCATGAAGCGGCGGTTTTGACATTGCTCCGGCCATGTGGCTGCTTCGCCTGCCATGCGTCCAACAAAAACGATTGTTTGCGCGATTTCGTTCTGCCGACCCTTGGTCTTGATGGCCGTGACGGGCTTCACGAGGCCGAGGGCGATGTTTGCGCTCTCGAAAACCTCGCGCCGCGCTGCGGCCTCGGCATCGTCGTCGTCCCATTCCACACATCCGCCAGGAAGGACAAAGCGGTTTTTGTTCTTGATCGCCAGCACGCAATTTTGATCGTCGAAAACAACGATTTTGACGTATTCGATTTCCTCTGCGTTCAGCGATTGCTCGGGAACAAAACAAGGATTTGTGTTAAGCATAACGCGCCTCCCGTTCATAATAGGAGCCGATGCCGTTCTCTCTGCACCGAAGCTCAATGACGGCCAGCGCATTGGCGAAGTGCCAAAGGGCAGCTACATCCTGATGGGCAAAGCCCAAGGCAAGAAGGTCTTGCTGCTCGCAGTTGCCGATCTCCAGTGTCATCTCAACGATTGTGTCAGCCATGCGAGCCACCGGTTCAAATCTCTTATCCGTTTCAGAGGTGATCTGATCGACGATGCGGCGGTATTTGATTGCTTTAGCCACGGGGCGCCTCCCTGATTTCAGGGATGGAAGCCATTACGCGAACAACGCCTGTGTACGAAAGAGCCAACGTATGACCGGTCGGGTCGCAACCGGCAGGGATCGTAATGGCCGTCTCATAACGGACAAACTGGATGCCTCGACGGGCAAAGGTCGTAACAAGCGTCTCCATTGTCGATTTTTGCGGGATGTATACTCCGTGCTCGATGTTTTTGATCGTTTCCGCAGATATCTTTGCTTCTTTGGCAAGATCGCTACGTGACCAATCGAGCATGCTGCGCGCGGCACGCAGTTGCGAGGCCGTGAAAACGCAGGACATGATCGCGTACATGGGGCCGGACGGCGTACCGACGTCAGAATTGTTTTTGGCGTTCGTCGGATCAAAAGGCGGCTTGGAAATCATTGGTATCCTCCCGCTTTTCTGTCCTCAATTTCCTCATCGAGATAACGCAGCACCAGATCGGCCAGTTTCTCTACTGAAGCTTCCGCATAGAACAGCCATTGTTTCCGACGCACCTTGCGCTGCTGGAGGCGGTCATAAAACTGGATGAGTGTTTCCCGATCTTCGGGCAAATGCGTCTGTTCACGCTTTTGCAAATCTTCGATGTGCATGTTGATCGCGGCGTCGATCTTCGTTGCCCACTTGTCTTCAGCAAGATCGATGGTCTGCTCAGGAAATGTTCGCTGAAGGTGAAAATCGCAAAACTCGTCCATGAGTCTGGCGAGGGCGATTATTTTATTAACGGACTCCTTCGATCTTCCGTTCTCGCCGTGCGTAATCATGCTCTGAAACGCCAGCATGAGGGCCATGCGCATTTGTTCGTCTTTAGTCATGACAGCCTCCGATAACCAAGGCCTGTGGCCAGAAGCGCGACAACAAACGCGCAAATCGCTCAATCGTATTCAATTCGCGTGTGGAAGGCTGAGGGAGCGGGGAATTGGCGAGATAAAGGAAAGTGATCCCATGCATCTTGACGGCCTGCGTAAACGCATCGCGCTCGGTATCAGATGCGAAATTGTCTTGAATGATCTCAAGGACAGTGGCCTCTGAACATTCTGGACGGGCCATCAGTGCCTGCGCCTTGGCGAGAGGCAATGCGATTGCTGTGTTGTCGTTCGTCATAAAATGCTCACTGATGTCGTTGATCAATGAGGCGAGTATCAATATCTCCAACGCGTGATTCCACAGGAGAATTTGGACTTTTTGCCCATATTCAGGGGGGCAATTTGGACGAATTTCTAATTTGGACTTTTTGATCAAAATTTTGGACTTTTTTCCTGATAAAAAATAGGCTGGCGGCGTGACCGCATGAAAGAATAGGCGATGATCGTTTGAAACGGCAATTTCAGAGAGAACACTCAACACGACAAAAAGCAATCGCCGTTTTTATCAGGCGATCCCTTTTTTCTTGGCACTTTTAATCAGATGAAAAGATGTGTGGGAGGATAGCGCGATATCCGATTGGTTCTTGGCAGCTCCATGCCTTGACAGGTACAGGCAAAACCGAGGTGCTTTAACTGCACAGAAAAGGCGGTTCAGTAGCAAGCCTGCCGTTCTGGTTCGTTGCAGCCATCCAGCTGTGGCATCCGATGGCTGAAATTCGGCGAAGCCCTTTTTGCGGTAGATGTCGTATATGGTTTGGCTTCAAGCCACCGTTTCTCGAAGTGTTCGAACGTCTTTTTCACCAGTTTAGGCGACTCGAATACCACGTAGACCGGTTGGCGAAAATTGAAGCGCATGTCTTGCTCTATGGCGAAAGTGACTTCATCGCCATAGGCAAAGTCGCAGGAGACACAGTTGACGGGCGGTTCGTGATACACCCTGACTTCGAAAGAAGGGCCTCTCGGAAGATATATGTTCTGATCCGCCAGCAGGCACTTTACAGAGACGACTTTGCTAAGGTTTTGCAGGCGGTCGAAATTCGTCAATCCATTCCGCCCCGTGACCTTCGTTAACATGCCTTGGCTTCCGATCCTGCACACAACACCTGAAGCTTTGTCCTTGAGCATCTTTTCGATGTTGTCGAAAAAGCGGTCGCAGCTGCCAAGCCCACGGAAATCCTTAACGCCATCTGAGCGCGGTCTGACGCTGCCGTCCGGCAGGCATTCGACGCCATGAGCGTCAAAGACGCTTTGTATGTCCAGGATGATGGACTCGCGAACGGGCGCATCGTCTTCGAATGTGCAAATGGTACCGCGCGCGACATTCGCTTCGTGTGCCAGCTTTTCACGAGACCACTTCAACAATGATCTCGCCATTCTGCTTTGTGCGCCTGTTATGAGATAAACTTCGGTCATGGTTGTCATTCGCCTTAGTTAATTTGTTCTTGCGGGTTTAGGTCGACCAAATAGCGTATGGCGGCATCGTAATGTCGACGTTGGATGTTGCAGACATCATTCACGCCGAAATGACTGGCAAGCATAGACAGAACCACTTCGTCGCTAACTTTGTGCGTGTGCGCGACATAGGCGACCACGGCGGCAATCGATATTAATTCCCGCTTCGCAAGCGAGGCTTCGATCTTAGCCTGTTCCGCGAAGTATTCTTCCGCTGGCTTGGCTTCTTCGATGGCCTTGCGAATAAGTTGCATGCGATCTGTCGACATGGAGAAATGGCTCCTTAAAAATCAGTTCATAATGTTGCTTATCTTCAAATCGACCAGATACTCGATGGCGTTCTGGTAAAGCCGCGCAGGCAGAGCCTTCACTTTGTCAATGCCGTAATGGGCGGTCAGAATCTCGCAGACGGTCGTTTCATCCACTTGCTGGTTATAGGCTACATAGGCGATCATCCCCGCTAGAGCCTTAAGCTCGATATCGTTGACGAGGGCTTCGTGAGCCTTGCGCAGTGCGACAAGACCGGATGTCAAAAGGCGCAGGTCGCCGGAAGAAAGGTCTTTGCCTTCCGTGGCCTCGTTGAAGGCCTCTTCGGCGGGGTTCATGGGCTGGGGCTTGTTCATGTCGCTTGCTCCTTAAACCGTGGCCGTCGGGGCGGGCGAAGGGCAAACAACGGCTTGATAGTCGTTGGTGGCCTTAATAAAGTGCTCCCAGCGTTCTTCGAGCATCATGGGGCGGGGGTGCTTGACACTGTTATAGCGTTCCCAAGTGTCCACAATCTGCTGGATCAGGCTTTCGCTGTGTTTTTTGGTAATCGTGTCAAAATCGAGCATTAATCCCTCCCTTTGAAAAACCTTACAAAAAGCCTGTTTGGCCACCTGATTTTGAAACCGTAACGGATTTTGGGCTTGAAAGCAATTAAAATCTACTGGGTAGGCAAAGAATATCTACATGAAAGCATTATTTTGGTTGAAATTGTTATGAAACATACTTAGAGTTGGTTTGAAACGCACTTTTAGCGAAAAAACTTTAAGCTTTTTATTAACCAAAAGTCGTGTATAGTATCAGAAAACATCTACGGAGTAGCATTGCAAATGATTACAGCGAGACAAATTCGAGCGGCTAGAGGCCTTTTGGGATGGGACGCCGTGGTTCTTGCCCGAAAAACAGGGCTGACCAAGGAAACAATCTCGCGGATTGAGATAGAACAAGTGCGCCCGCAAGAGCGTACATTACTCAAGATTCTGCGTGTTTTCAACGAGGCGGGTGTAGAGTTCACCCCCAATACAGGCGTGCAACTTAAGCCGCAAAATGTCGAGGTTCTCGAGGGAACAACGGGGTTCCTTCGTTTTTATGATTTCGTTTATAACCACTTAAACCAGTACGGGGGCCTCGTTTGCGTGAGCGGCGTCAACGAAAAGTTGTTCGTCAAATATCAAGGTGACTTTGCAGACGTTCATATGAACAGAATGGCAGATCTAGTTAAACGCCGCGAAGATCTTATGATGCGAATTTTGGTAGAAGAAGGCGATTATAATTTCGTAGCGTCCTCATACGCTCAATACAGGTGGCAAGCTAAAGCGTATTTTTCTCCTGCCCCCTTCTATGTTTTTGGAGATAACCTTGCTCTCATCTCTTTCGCGCATGAGCCGTCGCCATTAGTTATTTTTATCAAGTCAGCAAGTTTAGCAGACGCTTACCGGCACGCTTTCGAACTTGCTTGGGCGCAATCTATTGAGCCGCCGTCGAGAGAGGAGAGCGCGAAATGAGCTTTCTTGGCGGAAGTATAGACTTTTTTACAGGAACGCGATCTTCTCACATGGGTTCGTACCAGTATGTAGAACATGCTGGCACTCGAAACGGCAAAAGCATGTCCGGTGCGAAGTTGTGGGCTGAGATTGAAGCTGAAGAGCTAAAGGCAACTGAAACAAATTTGTTCAGTGCCGAAGAACGAATTTTGCGAAGTGTGGCAAAGGATGTTGGTGCTTACTTTCCAGATTGTTCCCCGATCCTTGAAATGGGAACAGGCACGCCAAATGCGTTTAAAAAGAAAACACTTCTTATTATGATGGCACTTCGAAGTACGGAATATATCTGCGTGGATGAATCTAGCGAATTTTTGAAGGGCCTAATCTCAAATAAGGCTCTTTCCAGATTTAAGGTTAGGCCGATTCTGGACGATTTCTTCGAAGGGGATAAACTCTATTTTGATGATCCTGAACGAGATGCTCTTATTTGTATGTTTGGCAGCACCATCGGTAATATCGTCGCTCCTTTGGGCGATGCACCGCCAAGAGACGCCCTGATTGCACATTTGTCCATGATAGCGCAGACAATCAACAAAGGTGGTCTTTTGGTATCATTCGACGCAGATATGAATGGGGAAAAGGTTGCAGCCTTTTATGCAAGACAGGCCCTTTTTCAGTTAAATACATTCTTTCGTATGGCGGTGGAGTTACCGATAAAGGGAGACTTTGATCCCTATGCATTTGAGTACAAGCCGATGTGGTTTGCTCAATCTGGGACGCTAGCACATATGGCTATCGTCGCGCGCGATATGTCCTTCGAACTTGGCGGAAAGAGTATCTCTTTGGTTGCTGGACAAAAGTTGCACATGAAAAACTCATTCAGGTTCTCTCCTGCCTTCTTCTCCGATTGTTGTGAGAGTGCTGGGTTTGAGATTCTTAAAACGTGGAGAGATCCGTCTTTGACCAATGTTTATCTTTTGAAAAAGAAAACCGTTGCCGTTTCGCAAACTTCTGCAATCGTGAAGGCTGCATGTTAAAACTTAGTGCTTCGCCGCCGCGCTTGATCCAGCAAGGCCGATGAGAAAATTCATGACGGTCTCGAAGTCTTTGGCCGGCAGATAACGTAAATCGCTAACGCCGAAGACCCTTTGTGTGATCTCGAGGATTTCCGCTACGTCTGTCTTCATTTCATGGGCGGCGTAGAATACGAGAGCGGTGAGTTTCTGTGCCTCTCTGAAGTTCAGCGCTCTGGAAAGGTCGTCGTCTCCACAGGGAGCAGCCTTCAGTTTGAAGGGGAGAACGTTTGAGGCAGTATCTTCGCTCATGGTCAAAATCCTTTTCTTAAAAGCCCCTAAAGCAATGCCCTATTATATCGTTAACGCAGCCCAAATTCAAAAGAATGCAGCGGTAAAAATCAGGCAAAACTTGATAAATGGTACGATTTTACGCTTGACTCACGACAAATGAAGCGGGCGACCCCGCGTTAACCATGCCGTATGGCTGATCCTGAATGGGGGCGTCTTTCCCCACAAACTGATCCAAATCCTCCTTTGTGTATCGCACGCTGTTGCCGATTTTGACGAAGCTGGGGCCGCATTTGCGCCAGCGCCAGTTTTCGAGGAGGCGAGGATTGACGTTCAGGTATGTGGCGGCCTGTGCAGCGGTCATGAAACGTGGCAAGGCCCCATTTGCCGTGAGCTGAAGTTTTTCCGCCAACGGTGATGCAACAGGCGGATCAACACACACTGCCGTTCCGTCGATGGTGATGCTTTCGCCTGGCTTGGGCAGGGCCAAAAGCCCGCCCAGTTCGTCCGTGATTTTGCTGGCCGCTTCGAGTACTGGATTGATGGCCAGATGGGCATAGCGGGCCGTCGTTTGCGTCTGCGTGTGGCCAAGCAACCGCCCGATCATCGGCAGGCTCATGCCCATCGCCACGGCGTTTGACGCAAAGGTATGCCGAAGGTCGTGAATGCGGACGTCCTCAATCCCCGCCCATTTGCGGATATGCCGCCATGTCGTTTGCAGGTCGTTGATCGGTTTGTCGACGTGGTGATCCGAGCAAATCAGATAAGGATTTTCCGGTTTGCGTGGTAGGTGGCGCAAGAGGTCGATGGCCGTCCGTCCCAGATGAATGAACTTCGGCCCCGTTTTGGAATCCGGCAGACGGATTATGCCTCGGTCAAGATGGACGTATTCCCATTTGCAATCCCTAATTTCCCCGAGACGCGCGCCGGTAAGGATTAAGAGCCGAAAGGCAGCAATGGCATAAGGCGAACTCAAACCCGCTTCCTCGGCCATGCGAAGCGTATCGCCGAGGCGGCGCATTTCGTCGGCGGAGAGGAAGCGCTCGCGCTTGTTCTCCTTGTACTTCTTGACATGACGGCACGGGTTCGAGTTTTCCGGGCGCAGGCCCCAATCCTCCGCCGTGTTGAACATTTTGGAGAGCAGCGTCAGCGCGTGGTTCGCGCTGGAGGGAATCTTGTTCATGCCGTGATGCAACTGCAGGATATGGGCGCGTGTGACTTCGGTAATCTTTAAGCGACCGAGGGAAGGCACAATCTGGCTTTTGATGATCCCTTCGTAACGGAGACGCGTACTGGGCTTCAGATGCACGTCCATGTGGAGTTTCTGGAAGCGTTCGCAAAACTCTTTCATATCGGGACAGGCCGCGAAGGCGTGCCGATCTTCCATCGGATCCTGTCCATCGCGGATAGAGGCGAGGGTCTTGAGCGCCTTGTCTCGCGCTTGTTCCGCCGTGATCGCTGGAAAGTAGCCCAGCGTCATGCGGCGGGTGCGGGTGCCAACGCGGTATTGCAGGATGAGGTTCTTCCTGCCCGAGGTCAGGACGCGAAGGCCGAAGCCGGACAGTTCGTCGTCGAAGACAAAATAGTCTTTGCTCCGAACCTCCGCCGCCTCGATCACTCTTTTCGTCAACCGCGTCATGCTTTCCTGTCTCAGCTTGTGTCCTCGATCTCGCGCCGTTTTTTGGAAGCACTGTGGAAGCAAGAGGCTTCAAAACGGGGCGAAAACCTGATAGGCTCATGAAGCTGAAAAGGCCGCCGGAAGTCAACTAACGTATTGAAATATCGTAGTAAATAGAAACGCTTCGCAATCCTTCAAAAACGGTTATATTGGGTTCGTAAAGCCAAGGTCGGGGGTTCAAATCCCTCCAACGGCACCATCTGGCCTTATATTGCGGCGCAAAAGCCGTTTCGCGCGTCCGCTCAGGAGTGGCGTTATGGACATATTCTCCCTTTCCGAAGTGTCGGCATTTTTCCAGATCGTGCTTATCGATCTGACCATGGCCGGAGACAACGCGATCGTAGTCGGCATGGCGGCGGCGGGCTTGCCCGCCAAGGAAAGGCATAGGGCCATAGCGATAGGCATCGCGGCGGCCACCGTATTACGCATAGTGTTCGCCATATTCACCGTGCAGCTTTTGGGCATAATCGGGCTGTTGCTGGCTGGCGGATTGCTGCTTTTGTGGGTGGCATGGAAAATGTATCAGCATTTGCGCCACGAAGCCCGCCAGCTGGCCGCCGCCGCTGCGTCTCCTGATGCGGCAACAGCGACGGCAACTGTCGACGCCGCCGCGCAGCCGCACCATAAAAAGAGCCTGCGCGACGCCGTGACGCAAATAGTGGTGGCGGACGTTTCCATGTCGCTCGACAACGTGTTGGGCGTGGCCGGAGCGGCAAGGGATCATCTGTGGGTTCTGGTGACGGGACTTGCCTTGTCGGTTCTTTTGATGGGCGTCGCCTCGGCTTTCGTCGTGCGCCTTATGCACCGTTTCCGCTGGATCGGCTATGTCGGTTTGCTGGTGGTGTTGTACGTAGCCCTGAAGATGATCTGGGACGGATGGCACGATATTAACGACAAGGTGGATTTGGCCGGAATCGCCGATAACGTGATGAAGAGCGCTATGTGACGCTAGTGCGCGTTCATAATCCCGTTGCGCTGTTTTTGGCTCTTACGCAAAACTGGTGGGTATTACCTTTCCAAAATAGCCGTCATTGCGAAGTTACGGCCAAAGGCCGTCATTGCAAAGTTACGGCCAAAGGCCGTCATTGCGAGCCGCCACCCTTTGGTTTGGACAGCGTTAACCCTGTCAGGCGGCGAAGCAATCCAGACCTTATGGAGCAACGACACTGGATTGCTTCGCCGCCAAGGGGCGGCTCGCAATGACGGTGCTTGATGCTGCGTTTGGATGCAAAATTACCCACCTGTTTTGCGTAAGAGCCAATAATTTCTTATTTGCGCTTTTTCTCGTAGGGATTGTCGCCCTTCCGCAGTTGCCAGCGGATCGGGACTCCGTCGAATCCGAAGGTTTCCCTCAGCCCGCCGATAAGAAAGCGCAGGTAGCTTTCCGGCAAATCGACCGGCTTGTTCACCCATAAGGCGAAGGTGGGCGGGCGGCTTTTCACCTGCGTCATATAGCGCAGCTTGACGCGGCGGCCTGACACTATCGGCGGCGGATGGTTGTCCTCCATCTTTTCCAGCCAGCGATTCAGGCGCGAGGTCGATACCCGCAAATTCCAAACGTCGTAGATGCGGATGACCTCCTTCATCAGCTTGTCCAGCCCCTCGCCGTTCAAGGCAGATATGGGAACGACCGGAACGCCGGACACTTGCGCCAACGATGCTTCGACCTTGGCCTTTATCATCTTCATAAGCTCGGGCTTGGCGTCGACCGTGTCCCATTTGTTGACGGCGATTATCAAAGCCCTTCCCTCCTCGGCGACGTGGCGGGCAATGGCGTAATCCTGCTTGTCGAAGGGCTGGGCGGCGTCGATCACCAATATGGCGACGTGGGCCAGCCTTATGGCGCGCTTGGATTCGTGCGCGCCCATTTTCTCCAATTCTTCTTCGATGCGGGAACGGCGGCGCAATCCGGCAGTGTCGACCAAACGTATCGGCCTGCCGCGATATTCCCATTTGATGGGTATGGCATCGCGGGTAAGCCCCGGTTCCGGCCCCGTCAGCAAACGGTCTTCGCCGGTCAGGCGGTTCACCATCGTCGATTTTCCAGCGTTCGGGCGGCCGACTACGGCTATATGAAGATTGCTCGGAGCGGAATCCTCCTCGCCGTCATCCTCGCCTTCTCCTTCGTCAGAGGTGTCCGGCGCATCGTCATCGTCGCTGTCGGCTGCGTCGATGGCATATACGCTCAGCGCGGCAGCCAGATCGTCCAAGCCGTCGCCGTGCAAGGCGGAGATGGCGATGGTTTCAGGAAAGCCCAGTTCAGCCGTTTCGTTGTATCCGGCGGGCAAACGGGTGCTTTCGCATTTGTTGACCAGAAGTATTACCGGTTTTCCGAGCTTGCGAACCTCGGCGGCGACGGTGCGATCCCCCTCGGTTAGCCCCGCCTTGCCGTCCACCATCATTAGTATGACATTGGCCGAGGACAAAGCCCTGAAGGTATGGTCGGCGGCGCGGGCGGCCAAGCTGCCTTTTTTGCGGGCGTTCTCAAGCCCCGCCGTATCCATCAAGCGGAAACGCAAGCCGAAAAGCTCGCCGTCGCCGTCGCGCCAATCCCGCGTCACTCCCGGGGTATCGGCCACCAACGCCATCGATTTACCGATAAGGCGGTTGAACATCGTGGATTTTCCCACGTTGGGACGACCTACTATGGCGATAGTGAAAGCCATGGCAACTCCTTGAAATTAGGGGAAAATCGAGCAAAAAAAACAGCTCGCGGCAGGTTATAACCAAGCCTCGCTATCAAACGTTTTTCCGAAAATATGGTCGGAGCAGCGGGATTTGAACCCACGACCCCCAGTCCCCCAGACTGATGCGCTACCAGGCTGCGCTATGCTCCGATACCATTTTGCGACGGTTTCCGAAGGACGCCGTTGCCGCGACGACAGCCCAAAGGCCGTCGGGGCGGCACTATATCCGTCCCCGCGCTTTGAAGCAACAACCCATGAAACAAGGTTAATTCCCCTGTTTGTAACCCGCAGGTTATGGCATTATACTCCCTCGCGGCGAGGGGTGTTATGGCGGCTAGGGAAACCGGTTTTGGCATGAATCTAAGAATGAGCAGACGGCGGCGGATATACGAAGGCGGGGGCAAGGTTCTTTTCGAAGGGCCGGAATCCGGCACGCTCGTGCAGTATTTCAAGGACGACGCCACCGCTTTCAACAACAAAAAACGCGGGGTGATAACCGGCAAAGGCGTCTTGAACAACCGAATTTCCGAATATCTGATGACGCGGTTGGGGGAAATCGGCGTGCCGACGCATTTCCTACGCCGCATCAACATGCGCGAGCAGTTGATACGGCAGGTCGAGATAATTCCGGTCGAAGTTTCGGTGCACAACGTCGCCGCCGGAGAATTCGCCAAACGGCTGGGCATTCCCGAAGGAGCGCAGTTGCCGCGCTCCATCTTCGAGTTCCGCTATAAGAAGAAGGAGCTTGAGAATCCCTTGGTGACGGACGAACACATAACCGCTTTCGGCTGGGCCTGCCCGCACGAGATCGACGAGATGGTGTCATTGTCCTTGCGAATAAACGACTATCTCTCCGGACTGTTCTTTGGCATCGGGGTCAGGCTGGTCGATTTCAGGCTGGAGTTCGGGCGGCTATGGGACAACGACGAGTTGAGGATAGTCTTGGCCGACGAATTAAGCCCCGATAACTGCCGGTTATGGGATTTGCAGACCAACGAGAAACTGGACAAGGATCGTTTTCGCCACGATCTCGGCAAGGTGGCCGAAGCATATCAGGAGGTGGCGAGAAGGTTGGGCATTTTGGCGGAGGCCGCGCCTTCTTCCGAACAAGTCGAAAGCAACGTAACCAGCATAGGCGGGAAACATCCATGAAAATTCGGGTCGACATCAATTTGCGCGAGGGAGTTTTGGATCCCCAAGGCAAGGCCGTAGCCCACGCTTTGGGCGGCTTGGGATTCGAAGGGGTGGGCGAGGTTCGCATCGGCAAGACCGTCGAAATAGAAATAGCGGAATCCGATCCCAAGAAAGCGGCGGATCGCGCCAAGTCCATGGCCGAAAAGCTGCTTGCCAACACCGTCATCGAAGATTACCAAGTCAGCGTCGTCTCCTCATAAATCCGAGGGCTATCCATGAAAAATCGTCTCTTGCCGTTGCTGGCGGTCTTGGCCTTTCTTGGCGGGTGCTCGTCGTCGCCCGACGACGAAACGGAAGCCGCGCCGAAGGAAAAACAGATTTTTCCCTACGTCCAGATGTCGCCAATAGCTCCGCCGGAAAACCTGCGCGAGGAAAAGCAACGCCCGCCGGATCCGCAGCTGAATATCTGGAGGCCGGGCTATTGGGCTTATGACGGATGCGAGTTTTCGTGGGTCGCGGGCGAGATAATCATGCGCCCGTCGCCGTCGTCTTCGTGGTCGCCCGACAGGTGGGAAAGGCGCAATTATGGCTGGGTGTTCGTTCCCGGGTATTGGCAGTAAAGCCCGCGTTTTTCTGTCGGGATTGTTTTTGGCGGCTCTTTTGTCCGCCGCTCCGGCGCAGGCTGAAACGGCGAAGCATTATGTGCCGCCGCAGCGTTTCAACGCTTCTTTCCAAGTCATGGAGCTTGGGCTGTCGAACGTCTTCGGCCTGTTCCGCTCCGCCACCTCCAGCTTTGAATTCGACGAGCAGGCGAAGACGATCAGCCGCCTGAAAATGGCGATCGACGCCGGAGGCGTGGTTACCGCGCAAGGCGGCGCGGACAGGGATTTCGACGCCCTGTTCGGCAAGGGGCTGCATCCCGAGATAACCTTCGTTTCCTTGGCCGGAGCCGATTTATCCGGCGGCAAGGCGGAAGTTTCGGGAACTTTGACAGTGCAGGGAGCAAGCAAACCCGCCACGTTCGAAATCAAATTGAACCGCGTCAAAGAATCGCCGGATGGCGGCAACGTCTGGCGCGGCGCGGATCGCGCGGTCGGCATTTCGATGCGCGGGATATTCAAGCGTTCCGACTTCGGCGTGGGTGCCGCCCCGGACACCGAGGCGCGGTTCGGCGACGAGGTGACGTTGCTGCTGGAAATGCAGGCGATACGGCAATAACGGATTTGCAGACGGATCCTGATGGCAAAAATATCCCTGACCGTGGATCTGGAGGATCCTTCCGGCGAATATTCGCCTACGGGACGCTATGTCGATATTACAAAGCGGCTGTTGGATATTTTGGACGAAAACGGGCGTAAGGCCACTTTCTTCACGGTAGGCCGCTTGGCTAAGGCCGCGCCTAAACTCGTTAGCAAAATAGCCGGACGCGAACATGAAATAGCCTACCACTCCCATTCCCATTTGGCTTTGGGGCGCGACAATCAGGCGGATTTTCGCGAAAATTCCCGCGCCGATAAAATGCTGCTGGAAGATTTATCGGGAAAATCAGTTTCCGGATTTCGCGCCCCGTTTTTCTCCCTGAAGCCGGAGGCGGTCTGGGCGTCCGACGTATTGGCGGAATTGGGGTTCGCGTACTCTTCAAGTGTAAAACCATCTGGCACATCGTTGTTCGGGTTCAAAGACGCGCCGCCGACGCCGTTCCGGTGGCCGAGCGGCTTGATCGAGTTTCCGCTTCCTACGGCTGGCGGCGGCGGATTCCGCTTTCCATTTCTCGGCGGAATATACCTTTATTGCTTGCCTTTTTTTGCCGTAAGAAGGCTGATTGACGGTCAACGCCCGCAGCAGGTTTTGTGGACGTACCTCCACCCCTACGATTTCGACGCGGAGGGAGGATTTTTCCCAATAGCGGATACGTCCCTGCCCGCCCAATTATTGCTGTGGCTGGCGCGCAAACGCGCTTTGACGCAGTTGCGAAACGTGATGGACGCGGGAGAGCCAGCCCCCACGCTGGGAGAAGTAGCGGCGAAACAAAAATGGGCGGAAAACCTGCCTGTTTTCTACTGTAGTCATTCCGCATAATTTCAGTCATTTGCGAAATTACGGCCAAAGGCCGCATGGCGACGTCATTGCGAGCCGCCACGCTTTGGTTTGGACAGCGTTAACGCTGTCGGGCGGCGAAGCAATCCAGAGTCACAGGCGCAACGGCACTGGATTGCTTCGCGTCGCAAGAGCGACGCTCGCAATGACGTCGCCATGCGGCCTTTGGCCGTAATTTCACAAATGTCGGAAATTGCTATCATCCGAAACAGGTGGACAATGCCGTCCGGCGCATCAGGAAGCGCGTTTGAACTCGTCGTAATCGACCGCGATGCTATGCAGGCACTTCAAAACGGCATGCGAAGCCACGTCCATTTTCACGAACGCCGCCATTGCCGCCTTGTGATCACCGACGGCCACGGCCTTAACGGCCTCTAACGCCAAACTATGCACATCATGATGGCTTTGCACCAGTTCAGGATAACACGGCGCGTCTCCGTACGACTTTCCTTCGTCGGAATTCAGCCATCCGCCAAGCTTGCATCTTTCGTCGTCGGACGCCCACGCTTCGTCCGGCGGAGCGTGTCCTGCGAGTATATCCACGGCCTTCTTTTTCCATTCCACGTGCGCGGCTTGCGCGACGAACAAAGCCTTGTGATTGACTTTGCGATCCGCGAACATTTCCAGAAACTCGCCCATATTCAGATCGACATTGTTCACTGCGGACGAAGATTGATGGATGTCAACGGTAGCGGTGCCTATCTGTTGCTCTATATCGTTGACGGAAACTGATAATTCTTCCGACACGCGCTGTTGCTCAACCACCATCTCGGCAATAGCGGTTATTTCCGAAGACGCTATAGCGACGCCGCGCGCCACGCCATCCATCCGCCCTCTTGCCAAAGCAGCAGCCTCGCGGCAACGTATCGCCGTCTCCGATCCTTCCGCCATTATGGCAGTGACAGCCTCCATTTCTTCTTGCAGCTTGGCGATTTTGCCGTGAATGTCTTGCGCGGCTGTGGCGGTTTGATCCGATAATCCCTTGACTTCGCCAGCCACCACTGCGAAACCGCGTCCGGCTTCGCCAGCCCGCGCCGCTTCTATCGTGGCGTTCAAGGCCAAAAGGTTGGTTTGTCCGGCGATGGATTCGATCGCGCTTACGATTTCCTCGATGGCGGAGAAAGCCAAAGAAAGCTCCTGAACCTTGCCGGAGGCGTTTTCCACCGTACGCCCCAGATTTTCCATCTCCACCACCGCCTTGGAAACGGCTTCCGTTCCCTCAACGGAATTCGTTCTGGATTCCGAGGCGGTTTCCACCGAAACCTTGCAGCGTTCAGAAATGGCCGAAATGTTCGACAACATGCTGTCAGCTGAGGACTTCATCTTGTGGGATATGGAAGATATGTCCTCGAACCCATTGGTGGCGCGGGCGTTAGCCATGGAAGATTCCGACAAGGCCAACGAAGCCCGCGTCCCGTTTTCAAGCGAGCTTTTGGTAAAGCGATCCATCGATACGCTATCATCCTTCATCTTGGACTGCGCGGCGTTAAGCGCGCTGCAATATCCCCTTAAATCCCGATTCATTCCCTCCAGTCTTATGGTGCGGTTGAACCTGCCTGCCGACGCGGCTTCCAACGCGCCGCGAGACTCGCGGGCAAACGCTTCGATTTTGTCCAGGCTGTTGTTTATTCCCAGCGCGAGGCGGCTTATTTCCCCGCCGTCGTGCAAACCAACTATACGAACGTTCAAATCTCCCGAAGCGACTTCGTGCATAGTTCTAGCGGTGCGAACTATCTTTCCCTGTCCGGCACTGATGAAAAACATAGATAAGGTCGACAGCGCGAAAATCAGCAGAACCAAGCCGCCTGCCACATATTCTCCGTCGAATATCAGATAGCCGCCGAGGCAAACAGCCAACAGGACGGAAATGACGACAGAGAACAATGCCTTAGAGAGAGAAGATAAGTTCTTCATAGGTGCGGTCCTTGCCGATGTACTTGTTGACCAGAAGCTCTATCGAAGCCTTCATTCCTTCGCGGAAATTGGAATGCTTGGCCTCCTCCTCGCGCATGTCGAAGTACACCTTCCGCACGATGTTCACTGCCTCCTGCCTTGGGCAGCGACGGCTGGAATGGTATCCGCAAATGGATCCGTCTGCGGCGAACGTAGGGGTTATATGGGCAAAAACCCAATAGTGATCGCCGTTTTTGCAGCGGTTAACCACATAGGCAAAAACCTCCTTGCCCGACGATATGGTGTCCCACACGAAGCGGAACGCGCCGCGCGGCATGTCGGGATGCCGGATAAGGTTGTGCGGCATCCCTATCAATTCGTCTTCGGTGTACCCCGCTATGCGCTGGAACACGTCGTTGGCGTAAGTTATGCGTCCTTTGGTATCGGTTTTGCTGACGATTATCTCATCGATGAGCAAATGCCGCTCGACGCCGGTAAGCGTCACCTTGTTCTTAGTTTCGGTTTTCATTGTTCCTCCGGCAGGACTGCCAGATTGAGACGTGGGGAGAGGAGCGCATTCTATCAGCGATTCGCCACAAGGCAAACCACCGATAACATGGTTCCGGTGCGGCTTTCCCCCGACAGGCATTGGCGGCGATAGCTGAAGAACCTCTCGTTATCGGAATAAGTATCGGCGATTGATGGGGATACCGCGCCCACGCCCGCCCGCCGCAACCGAGCTTCAACATATCCGGCCAAATCGAACATATGATGCCCTTCTCGCGCCGATGGCGCGAAAAAACCCGCATTGGCGGGGTTCTCTGCGATAAACTGGGCGGGAAATTCGGCTCCTACTTCGTAGTTTTCCCGCCAGATGCAGGGGCCGACGGCGGCTGCGATGTTCTCGCGCCTCCCGCCCAGCCTTTCCATCGCGGCTATGGCGTTTTCCAGAACCCCGCCCACAGCTCCGCGCCATCCGGCGTGCGCCGCGCCGATAACGCCAGCTTGTTCGTCAACCATCAGAACCGGAGCGCAATCCGCCGTCAACACTCCCAAAGCCACACCTAGTTCCTTTGTCGCCAAAGCGTCGGCGCGAGGACGGTTTTCGTTCGTCCATGCTTCTGTGACCTCTACCGCGTCGCTCGAGTGTATCTGGTAGCAGCTCAACAGCTTGTCGGGATCGACACCCATGTCGGCGGCGACGCGGCGGCGGTTTTCGGCCACGGCTTGGGGATCGTCCGCGCTCGACACGCCGCAGTTCAACGACGCGTACGCGCCCTTGCTGACGCCGCCGGAGCGAAGAAAGAAGCCGTGGCTTATCGACGGTTTCAACGACAAAATTTCCGATTTCAGGCTTTTGACCATGCCAGATTCCCCGCCGTTACGACCTGAACAATCCTACCGCAGCGTCTTTCTCGAACAAGTACATAAGCAGGCGCAAGGCTTGGCTGCGTTCTCCGGCCAGTTCGGGGTCGCGGGCTAAAATGGCCTCGGCGTCGGTCCGCGCCATGTCCAAAAGTCCGGAATCGCATATGGGGCCTGAAAGGCGGAACAAGGGCAATCCGCTTTGCCGCGTCCCCAACAGCTCGCCAGGGCCGCGCAAGCGTAGATCTTCCTCGGCGATGCGGAAGCCGTCTTCGGTGTCGCGCAGCATCTTCAACCGCGCCTTGGCGGTGGAGTTGAGCGGGGCCTGATATAAAAGCACGCAAGCCGAATTGCTCCCGCCGCGTCCGACCCGTCCCCGCAATTGATGCAACTGCGCCAAGCCGAAGCGTTCGGAATGCTCGATTATCATCAGCGTGGCCGTCGGCACGTCCACCCCCACCTCGATGACCGTGGTGGCCACCAGAACGCGGATTTTGCCCGCGCAGAAATCCGCCATAGCCTTGTCCTTGGCCTCGGAGGCCATGCGGCCATGCACCAAGCCCACCGATTGTTCCCCCAGCCGTTCCGCCAGTATTTCCGCGCGTTGCGTAGCGGCCTTAAGGTCGCTTTTCTCCGATTCCTCGATCAGCGGACAAACCCAATACGCCTGTTCGCCCTGCCCCAATTTGCGCTTGAGGCTGGCGATGACTTCCTCCACGCGATCGGCGTTGATGACGCGGGTGTCTATGGGCTTGCGGCCTGCGGGCTTTTCGTCCATGCGCGACACGTCCATGTCGCCGTAGGCGGTTAGCGTCAACGTGCGCGGGATGGGCGTGGCGGTCATCACCAGCGAATTGACGCCCCGCCCCTTGTCCGCCATTTGCATTCTTTGCTGGACTCCGAAGCGATGCTGTTCGTCGACCACGACCAGCCCCAAATTGCGGAAATTGACGCCGTCCTGAAACAAGGCGTGCGTGCCGACGACCAGTCCAAGGCCGCCGTCGGCCAAGGATTCCAGCGTCGCCTTGCGCTCGCCGTTGCCGCGCGCGCCCCGTCCTGTCAACAGTCCGACTTTCACCCCCAGCGGACGGAGGATCTCCGACACGCGATCGTAGTGCTGCCGCGCCAATATCTCCGTAGGGGCCAATAGCGCGGCCTGCATCCCCGCGTCCGCCGCTTGCAGCATCGCGGCCACCGCCACTACCGTCTTGCCCGCGCCCACGTCACCCTGCAAAAGCCGCAACATGCGCTTGGGCGAGGCCATGTCGGCGGAGATCTCGGCGATGGCGCGGCGTTGCGCTCCGGTGAACATAAAGGGCAATACGGATTCCAATTTGGCCGCCAGCTTGCCGCCCTTGGGTATGGACACTCCGCCTATGGAGCGGTTGTGGAGGCGAATAACCAAGAGGGCGAGCTGATCCGCCAAAAGTTCGTCGTAGGCCAGACGGCGGCGAGCCGCATCAGCCTGTCCGCTTTTCTCCGCCGCCGAGGGGTCGTGCGCCGTCACGACCGCCGTTTTCCAGTCCGGCCAGCCCTCCCGCCGCATAAGATGGGGATCGTGCCATTCCGGCAATGCAGGCAGCCGCTTTATAGCCTCGGCCACCGTTCGCCGCAGCATCCGGTTGCTCAGCCCTTCGGTAAGGGGATATATCGGCTCCAACGGCGGGATCTCGGCTATCCGCTCGGCGGGAACGGCGTAATCGGGATGGTTCATGCTCCATCCGCCCTGATAGCGTTCCAGAAAACCGCTGATCGCCACCTTCTCTCCGGCTGGGTATAGCTTGCCGAGATAGCCGTCGTCCCTGACGTTGAAGTAATTGATGTAAAGCTGATCGGTGTCGTCGTAGCCGACGATGCGATAAGGCAGGCCGCGGCGGCGCGGCGCGGCGTGTTCGGCGATGGTGACGCTCAAAGTGGCGACGCGATCCCTGTCGGCGTATTTCAGTTGCGGGCGATAGCGGCGATCCGTTATTCCGGCTGGCAAGTGCCACAGCAGATCCACGACCTTGTTGCCGCACAGGCGGCCATAAAGCCCCGCCAGACGCGCCCCCACCCCGCGCAACGAGGCGAGGTCGGCGAACAGCGGAAAAAGTATCTGCGGGCGCATATCGGTCGAACGGTTATGTTGCGGGGCATTGGTCTATGCCTTTTATACGCTATTATGCCTCGCGCAAAACGAACGGAGAAACAAGAAAATGCTTAAAACTTCGCCCATTGCCCGCCAATGGCTTTTTAATCTTCCGGTTTCCGCCATGGCCGTAAATCGCCGAGGCGATTGGGTCGCGCTGACTTTGGGCGACGGGTCGGCGCGTTTGCTGCATGCCGAGGATGCCGAGACGGCGGCGGAGGCCGTGCCGCAGGAAAGGAGGCTGCACGAAGGCGTGTCTTTGTGCCTGACTGCCGACGCCGACGACCACGCGTTTTTGTCCGGCGGCGACGACGGGCGGGTGGTCATATTCGAACCCGACGTGGCCGAACCGGCGATCGTGGCCGAGCGCAAAGGCAAATGGGTGGACAACGTGGCGGCTTCGTCTTCCGGCAAGGGATTGCGGGCGTACAGCATTGGCCGCGAGGCGATTATGCTGGACGAAAACGGCGACGCGATGGGCAAGCCGTTGCTCCATTCTTCGAGCGTGGGAGGGCTGGCGTTCAGCCCCAACGGCAAGCGTTTGGCGGCAAGCCGCTATGGCGGCGTGTCGCTGTGGTGGGCTAATTCTTCCGAACAAGAGCCGGAATCTATGGAGTGGAAGGGGTCGCATCTGTCGGTTCTGTGGCATCCCGACGGCAAAATTTTGTTGACGGAGCTGCAGGAAAACGCGCTGCACGGATGGAGGCTGGCCGACGGGGCGGAAATGCGGATGCAGGGCTACGCCTCCAAAATACGTTCGATGGGATTTACGGCCAAAGGACGTTATCTCGCCACCGGCGGCGCGGGACAAATCATTTGCTGGCCTTTTTTCGGCGGCGGCCCGTGGAACAAACAACCTTTGACTCTGGGAGGCAACGACGCGCGCGTCGTCGCCCGAGTGGCTCCGCATCCCCGCGACGAGCTGGTGGCGGCGGGATACGACGACGGCATGGTCGTCATAGCCCCTTTGGACGGAAGAATGGAGATAATGTTGGCTCCGCCGTCAGCCGACGCCAAGGCCGCCATCGTCGGGCTGGCGTGGAACGCCGCCGGAGACTGTTTGTTCGCCGCCTCGGAAAACGGGACGCTTTCGCTCTTCACGCTGTCCAGCGTTTCGAAAATGGCGCGCGGCGGATAACGGCTTCGTTCTAGAGCGTTTCCCGATTAGGTTGGCGAGCTTCTCTGGCCGCTTGCGACGGCGGAATCCCTCCCCCTACGAAGGGGGAGGGATTCCGCCGTGACAAATCGCCGGTTTCGTATATCAACCAAAGCGGGAAACGCTCTAAATCAAGCGACGTCGTTCTGCGAAGCGCCGAGATTTTTCAGGTAATCGGGGTTTTGTCTCCAGCTGCTCAGCATTTCCCGCGCCACTTTCGGTTGCACGCGATCGAAAGCCGCCAAGGCGTTGCTAAGCTCGCGGGGGTGGACGATCTGCTTGTCCGTCCTCGCCCCTCGGGAAAGCAGGAAGATCGAGACGAAGTTGGTCTTGTCGATGTCCAAGGCGCGAGCCACCGCCGACAGGGCGCGACCTCCGGATTCGCCGACGATCAGATCGATCAGATCCAAGCCCAGTTCCGTCAGGCGGCTCAAGGCGATGTTGAACAGACGATAATGCCCTTGCCGCAAAAGCTGCGGCAAAACCTTGACGGTCAACGCCCCGCGTTCGCCCAACCAATCGGCGACTTTAACCATGGCCTCTTCGTCGTGTTTTTCGAAGATATGGCCGCCCAGCTTTTCGTCGATCGCCGTGGCCAAGGCTATGTCCAACTGACCGGAGCTTATGCCGAACCTCTTGATCGTCTGGCGACGCAATTCCTGTTCCAGCCACCAGCACATTTTGGCTGCGGTTTCCTCGGTCATCTCAGGACGGCAAACCAGCGGCCTTTGCAGGATATTGTTCATGCGAGCCGCTTCGACCAGAATCTCCACCGCTTTTTTCGACAGTTTAGCCCCAAGGTTTTCAGCGACCAGCATCATAACCTCGATGCTGCCCGTAGCCACCAAGGCGTCGGCCACCGCTTCGCTGATCTTCTTTCGGGCGGCGACGGCCTCGGCGTGATCAACGCTTTGGGTCTGCACGACGGTGATCAAATCCTCGTCGGTCAGGTTTTCGTTGTTTTGCAAGACCGGACGGGCGATCTCTATCGCTTCGCACGCCATGGTCATCGCCATCTTGCGCGGCATCTTCGCCGCGTTAGAAAAACGCCTCACCAATTCGTTGCAGGCTTCGCGGCTTTTGGAACGAAGCAGCTGTTCCATAAGGTCGTTGAACAAGTCCTCCTCGCGCGGGGTCATATTGACGCCTTCGGTGAGGAAAATATCCGCCAATTTTCCGGCAAGGCTCACGCGGGCATCCTCGCTGCGGTCGCGCGCCAGCGTCAAAAGCTCGGGAAGCTGTTCCTGTATGTGCCCTATCATGACAAACCCCCACACACCCGCGAATTCGCCGCATTTACGGCAAATTTTAGGCAATTGCTTATGTATTTAAACACGAAATGATTAACGCATTCTTCACGGTAACTGTGGCATAATGCTCTGGTGACGATTTTTCCATTTCTTTCATAAAGCGAGGTTTTAACATGAACATAGCCAACGCCACCCATACCCATCCGGCTCCTGCTAGGGAGCCTCGCGAGGCTCCGGCGCACGTGGCCCGCGAGAGGAATACCGACAACGCCAGAAACGCCACGCCCAGGCCGACCGAACACACCGCAAAACCTGCGGACGAGCGCGGCAGGGAGCGCGGAGGCCGTGGCCGGATTGTGAATACCAAAGTTTGACATAATCCCTCCTCTTTTCTCTTTCAGGGGCTGGTTTCCCATCTAGGAAACCAGCCCTTTTATTTTGCGTCCGATGTTCGCGACGCCTTGTTATAAGAAAAATGTATATCTAAAACATGAAACTAAATCCTTGATTCTATGGTAAAAATTTGTTAATCATTTTTTTGACGCCTTTCTTGCCCATAATGGTTATCTTCTTCCCAAAATTTGGTAAGGTCGACATGAAAAAAATTTTGCGTCTAGGCACAAGGGGGAGCCCCTTGGCGCTGGTTCAAGCTGAAATGGTCCGGAATTTACTTCTGGAGAAGCATCCTTTTTTGCAAAAAGAGGGGGCGATAGAGATCGTTCCTATTCGCACTTCGGGCGATTGGCGTCCCGAACACCGCGAAACCACCTTCCTTGAAACTGGCGGAAACAAAGGCTTTTTCACCAAGGAAATCGAGGACGCGCTGTCCGACGGAGCGATAGATCTGGCCGTGCATTCCATGAAGGATATGCCGACCGAACTCCCGCAAGGCCTTGAAATATCATCAATATTGGAGCGAGAAGACGTCCGCGACGCCTTCATTTCTCAGCTCGCCCCTTCCGTGGACGAATTGCCGGCAGGAGCGCGGGTAGGAACATCCAGCCTGCGCCGCAGCGTGCAAATACTGGCGCGCCGTCCGGATCTGAAAATCGTGCCGTTGCGCGGCAACGTCGAAACGCGGCTGAAAAAGCTGGGCGACGGCATCGCCGAAGCCACGATATTGGCGGCGGCGGGCTTGCGGCGGCTGGGCATCGAAGGCAAGGCCGCCTCGTTCATGGAAACCGACGTCATGCTTCCGGCGGTGGCGCAAGGCGCCCTTGGCGTGGAAACGCGGCAGAACGACGAAAAAACCAAAGAATTGGTCAACGCTATAGGATGCGCCGCCACTTTCACGCGCGTCGCGGCGGAACGCGCCGCCTTGCGGGTTTTGGACGGATCCTGCCGCACTCCGGTAGCCGTTTTGGCTACGTTGTCCGAGGACGGAGGAACGATGGCGATAGACGCCTTGGCGGCCATGCCCGACGGATCGCGCCTGACGCGAAGGAAACGCGAATGCCCTACGGCCTTGGGATTGGAAACCGCGACCGCTTTGGCGGCGGAAATCAAGGCGCGGATTCAAATGGCCGACGCATAAGAGCCTGTCTACAAAGCTCTAAGAACCTGTTCAGAATCTCGTTACGCTGCGGCGAAAATCGGGCTTTTTAAAACTTTCGCGCGCAGCGTATATAGAAATACGTGAGCAGCGAAAGTTTGAAAAAGCCCGATTTGCAGACCAGCGTAACGAGATTATAAACAGGTTCTAAGAATGCGGAACGGATGTTCTATGGGGATGCCGACTTATGGGTTCAGTTCTGCTTACGCGGCCTGTCGAGGATTCGCGGCGAACGGCGGCTATGCTGGAAGCGCGCGGGCATACGGCGATCGTCGATCCGATGTTGAATATCCTGCCGATTAAAAACGACTCTGAACTGGCCGAAATCTCCAAAGCCGGTTTTTCCGCCCTGCTGTTCACCAGCCATAACGCTCCCGATTGCCTGAAGAGGTTCGAAAAAATTCCCGCCGGATTGATGGAAAAATTGGCCGCTCTCCCATGTTTTTGCGTGGGAGAGCGCACCGCAGCGGCGGCGCGAGAGGCGGGGTTCTCGAAAATTATCGCGTCGGCAGGAAACGGGAAGACCCTTGTTAATCTCGTCGAACGCTCGGTTTCGCACGAATCTGGAAAGCTGCTGCATCTGTCGGGAGAAAACGTCAGCGATGGGTTCGACGACGCTTTGCTTTCGCGCGGTTTTAAGACGAAAAGGATTCCGGTCTATCGCGCCGCCGCCACCACGGAGTTAAGCGACGAGACTATAGAGGCGATGCGCGGCGGATTGATCGACGTCGCCCTGTTTTTTTCCTCGCGCACCGCGAAGATTTTCTCCGAACTGGTTTCGCGCTATAATCTCTCGGCGGAATGCGCTAGCATCTCCGCGTTGGCTTTAAGCGAGGAAGTCGCCGCCGCGCTTTCGCCGAAATCGCGATGGCAACGGGTGGTCGTGGCCGAAGCGGCTACGGAGTCCGGCATGGCGGAAGCCTTGGAAAAGATATTCCCGCCGACATGAATCGCGGGCGTTCGCCCGAACTTTGAGGAGATCCCCATGACCGATCAGCCCAAAAACTCGACGATTATCGAACAAAAAACGGCAGGCGCGGATGGCGGCAAGGATTCCGGATGCGGCAGCGCGTGCGGCAGCGGCTTCCTGCGCTCCTTGGGGATATTGGCGGCCATCGCCGCCGTCGCCGCCGTCGTCGCGTCTTTGTCGACCGGATCCGTCCCGCCCGCCCCGCCGTCTTCCGAATACCGCGCCGAAGCCACGTCCGCAGTTCCGGAATCGTTGCCGATAAAAGACGCGGCGCAAGCTCAATATCCTCACCCGTCGCCGTCTTCGCTATCGTTCGAAGAACAACAGCCGCAAGCCGCGTCCACGCCATCTGCCGCCGCCGCCGCAACTCCTGCCGCTCAGGTTGCGCCGCCCATATCGATCGACGCCGCCGCCAAGCTGAAAAGCGATCTGGTGACGTTGGCCACGACCTTGAACGCGGTGCAGGAGCAAATGGCTTCGTCCATGAAAACGGCTGAGGACACTCGCGCCGAAGCCATGGCGGCCTTGGCGACATCGGTTGCCTTCACCCGTTTGCAGTCAGCCATAAACGCCGGCAGCCCGTTCGGGCGCGAATTGGCGACGATGCGCCAAGCGGCGGCGCAGATGCCGGACGCTTTGGCGGCATTGGCCGACATGGACGCCTTGGCGGCCAGAGGCGCGGCGACGACGGCGATGCTGGCGGTGGAGTTTTCGCTTCTTTCCGGTCGCGCAGCATCGGCCGCCCTCAGCGCGGAGGCCAAAAGCTGGTGGGAAAAGCTTTTGGCCATGTTGCGAAGCGTCATAACGGTGCGGGCTGTCGACGCGGGAGGACAAGCTCAGGCGCAAGGTCTGGCCGCCGTGGCCATGCGGATAGACCGAGGCGACGCCGAAGCCGCTTCGTCTTTGGCGTCAGCTTTGCCGGAAGCGGCGCGCGCGGTTTTAGCCGAATGGATGGGACGGCTGACGGATAGGATCGCGGTAAACGCCGCGATGAACGCCTTGGCCGAAAGGCTGGTTGCCGCCGCTAACCCGCCATCGCAAGGGGGGACCAACGCTTCCTCGGCTGTCGTGCAATAATGCGGGCGTTTTTTTCCATACTTAAACTGGCCGTTGTCGTGGCCGCCGTCGTTTGGCTCGTCAACGACCCGGGCGAGGCCAAGATCGCGTGGCGCGGATACGAAGTCGACACTTCCGCTTCGGCTTTGGCGGCAATCGTCGTCTTGGCGGCCTTGGGCTTGGCCGCGTTGCAACGCCTGTGGGATTTCCTGCGCGACGGCCCGCGCCTGTGGAGCATGGGACGCAAGATACGAAAATTGCGGGAAGGGCAACGCCTGATAGAACACGGCTTGGCGGCCATCGCCGCCGGAGATTCCGCCGAGGCCGGAAAATGCGCCGTGGGAGCGCGCAAGATCCTAGGCCGAACAGCCGCTTCCAGATTGCTGCAAGCGCAAGCGGCGCAATTGGCGGGCGACGACAAGGCCGCCCGCTTCATATTCTCGGAAATGACCCGCGAGGGCGACGAAGACGCGGCGGTGATGGGTTATCGCGGCCTCGTAATGGCGGCCTTGCGCGACGGCGACATCAACGAGGCAGAAAGGCAAACCGACCTGCTGCGTCGGCTGCGCCCCAACGCTCCATGGCTGAAGATGGCGCGGTTTGAGATCTCCGTAAGGCGGGGGTTTTGGCGCGCCGCCGGAGAAGCCTTGGAACAAGCGCGAAAGAGCCGACTTTTGGAACCGTCCAGAGCGGATCGCCACCTAGCGGCAACGGCCTTGGCCGAGGCGTTGGACGCGGCGCGGGCAGGGCAAACGGAACAGGCTTTGCAGTTGGCCGAAAAAGCCGCCAAACAATCCCCCGATTGGCTGCCGGCGGCCATTGTTTTGGCCAAAAGCCAGATCGATTTGGGGCATTCTCGCGCGGCGCGAAGAACTATAGAGAGGATCTGGCCGCGCGCGCCGCATCCGGCGTTGGCGGACATGTATTGCTCCGCCTGCGGCGGGGAAAAACCCATAGACGATTGCCGCAATCTGGAAACCCTCGTCAAGCATTCCCGCGAAGCCGCGCCCAGCCGCCGCGCTTTGGCAAAAGCGGCTCTGGCCGCCGGTTTGTGGGGAGAGGCGCGGCGCAATCTGTTGGCGTTGACGGCGGTTGGAGAAGACGCCGCTCGGGGAGATTACCTGCTTTTAGCTCGGCTGGAGGAAAAGGAATCCGGCGACGCGGCGGCGGCGGCCAGATGGACGGCCAAGGCGGCGGAGGCGGCCTCGGATCCGGCGTGGTTATGCCTTTCGTGCGGGGGCGTCTCGGCCTTCGGCTGGCAGGCCTCTTGCGGCCATTGCGGGGCGTTCGATGCCATAGAATGGAAATCCCCGGGAACCAGCAGCGCTCCTTTGCGGCATTCGCTATGTTAGTCAAAAATTAGTAACTTGCCGTTTAGTGTCCTTTCCGGCATCGCGGATTTTCACCAAATTTCGGAGTTTCTTCCGGCATGAGCGCACAGACGGAAAAAGAAGCCGGAGAAAATTCCGGAGCCGAGGCTGTTGCCAGCACTCGGGGCAGAGGCCTGTTTATGGCCGCGCTGTCGCTGGTTCTGGGAGCCGTATTGGCGTACATGGCGTTCTCAGGATTTTCGCAATTAATCTATGAAACATCTGCTTCCGGCGGCAGCACCAAAGGGGTGTTTCCGGCGGCGTGGACGTTCGTGGTTCCGGTTTTGCTGATCGTTCCGGTCGCTTGCATGTGGACTTATGTGCTGGCTCGTACGACGATAACCGGCGGTTTCCAATCCAAGTTAGGGCAGCTTCGCCACCGTCTGGAATACCGCGAGGACATGTTGCGCCTGATAGCCGACAGCCAGCCCGGGGCTATATCGGTTTTCGACCGCCACAACCGCTATTGGTTCGTCAACAAGCGCGCCGTCGACAGTATCGGCAAGACGCAGAACGAGATAGTAGGGCAACCGCCAATCCGCGTTCTGGGGGATGAAAAGGCGCGGCGTCTGGAGGTGCGTTTGGCCGACGCCCGCGCTTCCGACGGAGCGATAACCGAAAACGTTGACTTGATAAAGGAAGGCGACGGAAGCTCGCGTTTCATCCAGATGCGATGCAGATCAATATCCCCATTTGCCGAACTTGTGGGCGGAGTGATGGTGCAGGAGGACGATCTGACGGGCACCATGGTGGAAAGAGAGCGTCACGAACGCACGCTGCGCCAAGTGATAGACACTCTGGTCGCGGTGGTCGACAGGCGCGATCCATACGCAGCCGGACACTCTTCCCGCGTGGGACAGCTGTCGCGCGCCATCGCAACGGAAATGGGACTAGACGACAAAAGCATAGAAGCCGCTGGAATAGCCGGATCGCTGATGAACTTCGGCAAGGTTCTAGTGTCGCGCTCCATCCTAACCAAGACCACTCCTTTGACGCCGGACGAGCTGCAACGCATCCGAGACAGCATCCTGATCTCGGCGGATATTCTTTCCATAATCGGATTCGACGTTCCGGTCGTGCCGACGCTGCGCCAAGTCTTAGAGCGTTACGACGGAACCGGATTGCCGGAAGGATTGGCGGGAGAGAACATCATGGTCACGGCGCGCATAGTGGCGGTGGCCAACGCCTTCGTGGCAATGGTAAGCCCCCGCGCCCACCGCGAAGGACTGCCGTTGCGCGACGCCGTGCAACGCATGATGGCCGAAGCCGGAAAGACCTATGATCGGCGGGTATTGATAGCTTTGGGGAATTACATCGAAAACCGCCCCAACAAGCTGGAATGGCTGTCCATGACCAAACCACAGAACGACGCAGCGGCAGAATAGATTGCCGCGCCGTCCTTCGGTATAAAGGCTCTAACCCAAAATGGGGGCTGCGTTCCAGCAAGTGCCGTCATTGTGAGGTATACGGCCAAAGGCCGTCATGCGAGCCGCCACCCTTTGGTTTAGACAGCGTTAAACGCTGTCGTGCGGCGAAGCAATCCAGAGACATCAAACAACGATTCTGGATTGCTTCGGGGCGTGAAGAATGCCCCTCGCAATGACAACGTCGCTGTCATTTGCGAACCTCCACTCGGGTTTTAGCGTCATTGCGAGCCGCCGTCTTCAGGCGGCGAAGCAATCCAGAGTCACGGGCGCAACGGCTCTGGATTGCTTCGCCGCCAAGGGGCGGCTCGCAATGACAGCACTTCGGCCATAGACCTCGCAAATGACGGCCTTTGGCTATATACTTCGCATAACAGCCTTTGACTGTAGACTTAACAAGCCAGCATTTGGCCATAGCCCTAGAGAAACTGGCATGGCTATCTGCACATTTTGAGCTAGAACCGTAAAAAACTTCCGGAGGGATTGCGATGGCCATAGTCAGAGATTTCGTAGACATAAATATTACTCCTGCCGAGGATTTGCGGAGGATTTTGGATCACGCCCGCAAGATGAAGGCCGCGCCGTTGGCGTTTCAGCCGTTCGTGGGCAAGACGCTCGCTCTCATATTCGAAAAGCCGTCCACGCGTACCCGCGTGTCGTTCGAGGTGGGAATGCGCCAGTTGGGCGGACAGGTGACAAACCTCAGCGGCGCGGAAATACAGCTGGGGCGCGGAGAAACCGTGTCCGATACCGGACGGGTGCTTTCGCGCTACGTCGATCTGATAATGATACGCACTTTCGAGGAGAAGAAGGTCGTCGAGCTGGCGCAAGGAGCCTCGGTTCCGGTTATAAACGGCCTCACCAACCAATCGCACCCGTGCCAAGTCATGGCCGATATAATGACGGCGGAGGAGCGTTTAGGATCTTTGTCTGGCAAGACGGTGGCTTGGCTGGGCGACGGCGGCGACAACGTATTGGCGAGCTGGATCCACGCCGCCCCGTTGTTCGGATTTTCGCTGCGCGTCGCCTGTCCGCCGGAGTTTCCTCCGGCAACTGATTTGCTCATAGCCGCGCAAAAGGCCGGAGCCAAAGTGGAGGTGTCTGCGGACATCAAAGCCGTGGACGGAGCCGACGTGGTGCTAACGGATTGCTGGGTTTCCATGCACAACAGCGACGCCGCCGCCAGACACGAACGGCTGCTTCCCTATCAGGTCAACGGCGAGGTTATGAGACGCGCCGCCAAGGACGCGATATTCATGCACTGTCTGCCCGCCCATCGCGGCGAAGAGGTAACGGATGAGGTAATCGACGGCCCCCAATCAGCCGTGTGGGACGAGGCCGAAAACCGCATGCACGTCCAAAAAGCGATAATGTGTTGGTGCGCGGGCAAGACACAGTAGCGGACTTTTTACCCAAAAACGGCAAGTTTTTGCTTGACTGGGGAATAAATGGCCTGAAAAATGGCGGCGGTCCGTGATTTTTGTCTGATGATCCGTGTTTCGGTTCGATAATTTGCAGGCCAATGGAGGCATTGTTGATTAGAACCTTGGTAAACGGCATACGCAATTTGCGCGGCATATTTCCCTTGCCTTCTAAAGACAGATGCCTTCCCAGCGTCGATTTGTCCGCCACCATACCAATGGAAAACATAGAAGTATTCCCGCCCATATCTTTGACTAAACCACATAGATACGGAAATTCATCCCGTATGGATCGTGACGCTTTGACTTTGCTGGGAAAAATACAAGCCGGCAACTGCGATGATTATCATTTACGTCAATATTTCAGTCGCAATGCTAGAGATTGTCTTCAACCGATAGGAGATGATTTCCCGTTTGGGAACGATCCAGACAAAGTTTGCTTGGCTCGGCTCTTCGAACAGACGCCCACATCCAAATCGCCGGAACAACGCGAAGGGAGCGGGTTGATGGTAGCTTATTTTATCATAGCTAGGCGCAGGGTTCTCAGACGTAGCGACGCGACCATCGAGGGCGAGGCCGGTAATGTTTTTCTCAGGGATTCATCGAGGATCCGCATAGAATATGCGCCTGAAATATGGCCGGTAGTATCCACGGATTGTAAACATTCAAGCCCTGTCCTGATTTGCATAACCAGAGATGACAAAGTGGAAGCGTTTTTAGCCGTTCCTCCCAACGGACATCCGGCAAGGGCGGTTGATTATTGTCCACACAGCAAGGCGGATAGGGCACTTATGTCCCCCATATATCATGGCATTTTGCCGATACGCGGCACTGTGTTGGAAGAAGAAGGAACAACGGTTATAAAAAATAAATACAATCAAGACGGCACGATGACTCCGGTAGCGACTCGTCCACATCTTGATGAATTGATTCGCAGGCTGGATCACGGACAACCCCGATATAATTAGGCGTCTTGCATAACCGCCGTCATTTGCGAAATATACGGCCTTTTTCCATCATTGCGAGCCGCCATGCCTTAGTTTGGACAGCGTTGAACGATGTCTGGAGGCGAAGCAATCCAGTGCCGTTGCTTTATGACTCTGGATTGCTTCGCGTCGCAAGGGCGACGCTCGCAATGACGGCACTTGTTGCAGTTATTGCGTATAAATAACGTCACTATCGTCTTCATGTTCACATTTATGCAATGGGTCTACTTTATCCCATGATATTCGCGATACCAGTCGATGAACTTCGGGATTCCGTCGGACATCACGGTCTTGGGGCTGTAGCCAAGCTCGCGCTCGCTCAACGAAATATCGGCGGAGGTGACGGGAACGTCGCCTGCGGGCATGGGTTGGAAATCGCACACGGCTTTTTTTCCGATGGCCCCTTCCAGAGCGGCGATGAAGTCCTTGATGTTTTCGGTTTTGGCGTTGCCGAGATTGTACAAGGCCACAGGCGGATCGTCGCCGCGCTTGGCCGGAATGCGTTCCATCGCCGCCAGAATGCCGGACACTATGTCATCGATATAAGTGAAGTCGCGGCGCATATCGCCGTAGTTGAACACCTTTATCGGCTCTCCGGCAAAAATGCGCTTTGCGAATATCCATGCCGCCATGTCAGGCCGTCCCCATGGGCCGTACACGGTGAAAAACCGCAATCCGGTGCAAGGCATCCCGTATATGTTGGAATAGCTCCACGAAATCAGCTCGTCGGTGCGTTTGGTGGCGGCGTAAAGCGAGACAGGACGTTCGACCGGATCGTCTATCGAGAACGGTATCTTTTTGTTGCCGCCGTAAACCGACGACGAACTGGCGTACACGAAGTGCTTGAGATCAGGCAGGCGGCGCGCCAGCTCCATCATCACCACATGCCCCATGACATTGGCTTCTATGTATGAATAGGGGTTTTCCAGCGAGTACAAAACCCCCGCTTGCGCCGCCAAATTGACGATATGCGTGACGCCTCGGCCATTCTCTCCGGCAGCCAAGGAAAGGACGGCTTCGCGATCGGCGATGTTCATGCGGTGGAAGGAAAAGCGTTTATCCTTGGCCAGCTCGGCCAAACGGGCTTCCTTCAATTTAACGTCGTAGTAATCGTTCATGTCGTCGAGGCCGATTACCTCTTCGCCCCGCGCCATGATAGCCTTGGACAGGAAAAACCCGATAAAACCGGCCGCGCCGGTGACGATTACGGACATCACAAACTCCAGTAAGAAACGCCCTTGGGCACGTTGGCCGCTTTCACAGCGGATTTAATGTCGACAAACACCCCGCCGTCCGCCAAAAGCGGCCAGAAGCCATTCATGCCATCCAGCAACTCGCGGTGCGGAACGGCTAAAACCATCGCGTCCAGATTCTTCATATCCGCAACGGCGGACAGCTCCAGACCATATTCGTGTTTGGCGTGGGCGGGATCGGCTACCGGATCGTGAACCATCACCTTCAATCCGAACGCTTCCAGCTCAGCCGCTATTTCAGGCACGCGGCTGTTGCGAAGATCCCTTACGTTCTCCTTGAACGCCAGCCCCAATATGCCAACTCGTGCGCCAACGCGCAACTTTCCGGCGTTAACCAACAATTTAACCACTTTTTGCCCCACGAAAGCAGCCATGCTGTCGTTGATGCGCCGGCCCGCCAGTATGACTTGGGGGTGATAGCCCAGCTCCTCGGCGCGCGCCGTCAAATAATAGGGATCGACGCCGATGCAGTGACCGCCGACCAGCCCCGGGGAGAACTTGAGAAAGTTCCACTTGGTTCCGGCGGCTTGCAGCACGTCGTGAGTGCGGATGCCCAGACGATCGCAGATGATGGCCAGCTCGTTCATAAGGGCGATGTTGATGTCGCGCTGGGTGTTTTCTATCACCTTGGCGGCCTCGGCCACCTTGATGCTGAGAGCCTGATGAATCCCCGCCTTTATCACCTTGCCGTACACGGCGGCCAGACGCGCCAGAGTCTCGGCGTCGTTCGCGCTGACTATCTTCACCACGTTTTCCAGCGTGTTCACCTTGTCGCCCGGGTTGATGCGTTCGGGCGAATAGCCCATACGGAAATCAATCCCCGCCCGCAGGCCGGAAAACTTGGCTATTTCCGGAGCGCAGATATCGTCGGTCAATCCCGGGTAGACCGTGGATTCCAAGACAACAACGGGGGGCAAAGCCGCCTTGCCGCCGCGCTTGGCGATGCCCCGCTTCATCGCCTCGCCGACAGAACGGCAAGCGGAAAGGACGGGAAGCAAATCGGGGCGTTTGGCTTGATCTATCGGCGTGGGAACAGTTACGATGAATATGGTGCGATCGTCTAAATCCTCGGCGCGGCAGGTAAGTTTTTGCGCCGCGCCGCCGATGTCGGCGGCGGTCATTTCTCCAGTCCAGTCGCGTCCTTGCCCCAAGGCTTCGACCCGCTTCTTATCGATGTCGAAGCCCAGCACGTCTTCAAAATTCCGCGCCAATGCCGCCATCAACGGCATTCCGACGTATCCCAGACCGATGACGGCTATTTTTTCTTGCGTGCCCATGTTCGCGTCCAATTCCATAGCAGTGACTTCGCTCTCGGCAATGTATAGGATTGCGGAAACGTTCTTGCAATCTCAGCTTTGCCGCGCGGGTGAAAAATGCCAATAAACGAGATTTTGGCCTCTATGTCCATAATCGCCGGACTGGTGAGTTACGCTTACTACGGCGTTTCCATTTGGCGCGGCGATACCCGCCCCCACGCTTTCACTTGGATAAGCTGGACAGTGATAGTGACGGTGGTGTTTTTCGCCCAACATTACGGACAGGCTGGGGCGGGGGCGTGGCCTACCGCCATTTCCGCCCTGTCGTGCGGAGCCATCGCCGCCATGTCGCTGTGGCGCGGGGAAAGGCGCATAGTCAAGGCCGATTGGGTAGTGTTCATCGCAACCCTAAGCGCGATACCGCTTTGGTACTTAACGGCGGATCCCACTTGGGCTGTAATATTGCTGGTCGTCATAGACTGCATGGGAATAATCCCCACGGTTCGCAAATCTTGGCTTTATCCCCGCAGCGAAACGCTGGTGTGGTTTGTCCTGAACATCATCAAATACTCTCTAGCCATGCTGGCGATGGAGGAGCGTTCGTTGGTGACCATGTTGTTTCCCATTTCCTCGGCGTCGCAGGCGTTCCTGTTCATCGTCATGGTGTCTTACCGCCGCAACTTGGAGAAACGCAGGCCGGAGCTGTTCGCAAGGGTATGGATGCATTAAATGCGCGGAATCGGATTGGACGTAGGCGGAACCAAAATCGCCGCCGTTGCGGTGGACGAAAAATGGCGCGTAGTGGCCGAAAAGTCCGCGCCTACGCCGAATGATTATCAAAGTTTCCTCGCGGTCTGCTGCGAACTCGCCGCCGCCGTTTCCCAAGGACAGGACGAGATTCCGATAGGCGTCGGGCTTCCTTGCCGCATCGACGGCTCTTCCGGAGCGATTTTGGCTTCGGCCAACGTGCCTTGCCTGTCGGGTAAAACTTTGCGCCGCGATTTAGAGAACTCCTTGCGCCGCCGAGTCTTCACGGCCAACGACGCCGGATGTATGGCCTTGGCCGAAGCCATAAGCGGGGCCGGACGGGGATATTCCTCAGTCTTGGGGATAATCATCGGCACGGGCGTGGGCGCGGGATTCGTCTTGCGCGGCGAGCTTTTGGAAGGCCGCAACGGTCTGATGGGGGAGATAGGCCACCTGCCCCTGCCGTTTTACGACGCCAAAACCGACGGAGAAGCGGCTATGTGCGCGTGCGGCCAACGCGGATGCATCGAAAGCATGGCCTCGGGCGGCGCGTTGGCGCGGCTTTACTCCCACGCCGCCGGATGCGAGGCCGACGCCGCAAAAGTGGCCGCGTTGGCCGCAAACGGCGACAAGACGGCCTTGGCGGTATTGGATAGATATTACGAAGTGCTGGCCAAGGCTATGGTCGCGGCGGCGCATTCTTTCGATCCGGACGCGATAGTCTTGGGCGGCGGCGTGAGCCAGATGCCTCGTCTGTGCGAGGAAATATCAAGACGCTGGGGACGCTATATCATCGGCGGAGATGTCTCCACGGCCTTGCTGGCTGCGCGTCACAAGTCCAACAGCGGAGCCATAGGCGCGGCGATGTTGGGCGTTACGCCTTAGCTTGGGACTCTGGGGCGCGTTTCTCTCCGCGGACGATCAAGGGTTGCGCCTTGCCTTCCACCACTTCGCGGTTGATGACCACCTTGTCAACGTCCGTCATGCCGGGCAAGTCGAACATGGATTCCAGCAGCACGCCTTCCATTATCGAGCGCAATCCGCGCGCGCCGGTCTTGCGCGATATGGCCTTTTGAGAGATCGCGCTTAGGGCGTCGGGGGTTACCTCGAGATGGATGTTCTCCATCTCGAACAGGCGTTGGAACTGCTTTACCAGCGCGTTTTTGGGCGTGGTGAGGATGTCTATCAGAGCGGCTTCGTCCAGATCGGAAAGGGTGGCGATCACCGGCAAACGGCCAATGAACTCAGGTATCAGGCCGAACTTCAGCAGATCGTCCGGCTCCACTTCGCGCAAAACGTCGCCGGTGCGGCGATCCTCCGGCGCGCGCACGTCCGCGCCGAATCCGATGGAGGAACCACGTCCGCGAGCGGAGATTATCTTTTCCAGTCCGGCGAACGCGCCGCCGCAAATGAACAGAATGTTGGTGGTGTCGACCTGCAGGAATTCCTGCTGCGGATGCTTGCGCCCGCCCTGCGGAGGAACCGAGGCCACCGTGCCTTCCATTATCTTCAGCAGGGCCTGCTGCACGCCTTCGCCCGACACGTCGCGGGTTATAGATGGGTTGTCTGACTTGCGGCTGATTTTATCGATTTCGTCGATATAAACGATGCCGCGCTGCGCCCGTTCGACGTTGTAGTCGGACGCCTGCAACAGCTTGAGTATGATGTTTTCCACGTCCTCGCCGACGTATCCGGCTTCGGTCAACGTGGTTGCATCGGCCATGGTGAACGGAACGTCGATTATGCGCGCCAAAGTTTGCGCCAACAGCGTCTTGCCGCAACCGGTCGGTCCCACAAGCAGGATGTTGGATTTCGCCAATTCGACGTCCGAGCTGCGCGCGCCGTGGGCGAGCCGCTTATAGTGGTTATGCACCGCCACCGACAGCACGCGCTTGGCGTGCGCCTGACCGATGACGTAATCGTCCAGAACGGTTTTGATGTCTTTGGGGGTCGGCACTCCGTCGCGGGTTTTAACCAGCGTGGTCTTGCTCTCCTCGCGGATGATGTCCATGCACAACTCGACGCATTCGTCGCAAATGAACACCGTCGGTCCGGCGATGAGCTTTCGCACTTCGTGCTGGCTCTTGCCGCAGAACGAGCAGTAAAGCGTGTTTTTCGCGTCGCCGCCGCCTGTTTTAGTCATAAATTCCCCGCCGATTTAGATTTGCCTAACGCCTTGGACAACACAGGCTAGCCCACATGTGGTTACCGGATTCTTAATTATAGACCCGCCCGAGAACTTCCACTGCCAAGATGACACCAACCGCAGTGACGGGCATTTCCGCCGGAACGACAGGGGCTGGAACATTTCCCGAAAAGGTTGACGGCCAAAGGCCATAACCTTTCGCAATCCGCTCTAAGCCGCCTTTTTATCGGCATCCAGTCCGCCCGGGCGACTGGACACAACCTCGTCGACCAGCCCAAAAACCTTGGCTTCCTCAGCCGACATGAAGTTGTCGCGCTCGACCGCCGCCGCGATTTTTTCCAAGGGTTGGCCGGTATGATGAACGTATATCTCATTGAGCCTTTGGCGCAGTTTCAGTATTTCCCGCGCCTGTATTTCTATGTCCGTGGCTTGGCCTTGCGCTCCGCCGGATGGTTGGTGGATCATTATGCGGCTGTTGGGAAGGGAGAAACGTTTTCCCTTGGCTCCAGCGCACAGCAACAACGATCCCATTGAACAAGCCTGACCGATGCACACAGTGGCCACAGGCGACTTTATGTATTGCATGGTGTCGTACATGGCCATGCCGGACGAAACCACCCCGCCCGGGGAATTGATGTAGAACGAGATATCTTTGTTTGGGTTCTCGGATTCCAGAAACAACAGCTGGGCGCAAATAAGGCTGGAGATATGATCGTCCACCGGTCCCACAAGAAATATTATCCGCTCCTTCAACAGGCGCGAATAGATGTCGAACGACCTTTCGCCGCGAGATGTTTGTTCGATCACCATAGGGACCAAAGTCCCCAAAGCGGCGACCGGATCGCGATCGGAAGAAGACGAGTTGCTAAACAACGACATAGCGAATCTCCTTAAACACAACGCAATCAAATACGCGATCCACACCGCCGCAACGACCTCATTTCATCACGGCGGCGAACGCGTATCTGAAAAAACGCCCAATCAGGCTCCTGAACACATTCCTGCGGCTTCAAGCGCTTGTCGGATGTTTTCCTTGCCAACCGGTTTGGCCACGAAGCCGTCTATGTTCAATTCCTTGACCTGCCTGGTTTCATCCTTATCAGCGACGCCGGACACGACTATTATCTTCGCCGTTGTCTGAAGGGATTTTCTCAGACCGCTCAACAGGCCGGAGGCGACAGTCTTCTTGAGATGCCAATCCAGAAACACAACATCTGGCATGAAAGAAGTGGACAAGCGCGTAGCCTCAGCCTCATCTTGCGCCTCCTTGACTTCAAACCCCTCTCCCTCCAGCAAGGAGCGGAGAATATACCGGCTGACCTCAACATCGTCGACTATCATAGCGCGCTTCATTAGCCCCTCCACCGATACGTTTATCGTGCCTTCATTGTTGACAGGAATAATTCAAGCTGTCCACGTAATTCCTCGGTCTTGTTCGCTTGTTCAAGAGATGACGAATTCATTTCGCGGGAAATATTTTCCGTATCCGCCGCGGACTTGGACACATGACCGGCAACTTCCGACACTTGATGCGAACTGTCTGCCGCGAATTGGATGCTGCGGATTATCTCCTTCATGGCCGCCGATTGTTCCTCCATCGCGGCGGCGATAGAAGCGGATATGCTGTTCATCTGCTGGACGGTTTTGCTTATTTCCCCGATGGAAGAAACCGTCTCGCCGATGGATTGCTGGACGCCCTGAATATGTCCGGCTATTTCGTCGGTAGCGGCAGCCGTTTGATTGGACAGGTTTTTAACTTCCGCTGCGACGACCGCGAATCCCTTTCCGGCCTCTCCCGCCCGCGCCGCCTCGATAGTGGCGTTAAGAGCGAGCAGATTGGTTTGTGAAGCGATGTTTTGGATCAATTCCACCACGTCGCCTATCTTGGTGGCACTTTCCTGCAACCGCGACATCACCTGAGATGTGGCCTCTGATTTCTCCGCCGAGCTTCTGGCGATGGAATTGGAGGTTGATACCTGCGTGTGGATTTCGTTTATCGAGGCGGATAGTTCCTCGGTGGCGGAAGCCACGGTGCTGACGTTCTCGGACGCCACCTTGGCCGACGAAGCCAGCTCCTCGGCCTGCGTCATCCCCTCCTTGGACAAATGCGCCAAGTTTTCCGCCGCCACCTTGGCTATACCCGACGAGGCGGCCAACCCGCGTATGAATTGGGTGATGGTGTGATCAAAGCGATCGACCATGTCCTCTACATGTTTTGCCCTCTGCGCCCCTTCACTGTCTATGTAGACCGATATGGCCAAATCCATGTCGAGAAATATCCCGCGCACCAACGCCCGTAAGATCTTGGACAGCTTGGCCTTGCGATCCTTGCTTACCCCCGTAAGGACGTTTTCTATGGCGGCGTCGATGAGGCCGACGGTTATCATCGAATACCCGCCGATGTACCAGCGCGGCTCCAGACCTATGCGGCTGTGGATGGTGCCGACAGTGGACACCATCTTCTCGTATTCCTCGTCGATTTGCCCGCTAGTTATGCGCTGCCAGTGGTAGATCTGCTGTTGCTTGGCGTGCTGCATCCTCAGCGTGCCGCCGAACATGTCTGAAAGTTTCGGCCACGCCGCTATGTGTGTGTAAAACTTGTCCAACACGCCGGGCAAATTTTCGCGAACAAGCGGCGCAGCGAGTTGCAGCCCATCCTTGTCGAGTTCGCTCCATTTCAGAAATTCCAAGCGTTCTTTAAGAAGGGATTCTTCGCCAGACATGTCAAACGCCCCTTGAGCCAGATGGTTGCGACAGCTTCCGGACGGAAGCCTCGGGGAAGACCGGATGTCCGCGCGACATCCGGCAGATTGATTTCGGCAGATTCGCCGGAATCGACGGGGCGGATGTTATCAACCGATTTTGAATATGTCATCAAATATTCGCGATACATCTTATCCTGTCCGCAACCAACCTAACGTCGTCGAGCGGCTGGTACGACCAATTTTCGAACCTTCCCCTAAACGGGCGCGCCATTCCGTCGTCGCGAAGGGTTTGGTGGAAACGCCGGAACTTTTCCGAGCCGCCTTCAAGGTGAAAGACGTGAACCGGCTTGCCGGTGGAGCAGGCTTCGGAAGCCATGTTCACGGAATCCGAAGTGACCACTATGGTGTCAGCTAAGCCCAACATGCCATAGTACGGATTTTCGCCTTCGCCATTCCATATGAAGGACGGCGCGCCGCGCAATCCTTCGCGCAAAGCCGCCGCGCAATCTTTGCCGCTGCGACGCGACATGGTTACCAACAACCCGCCGCCGGAATCCTTCACTGCGACGGAAAGCATGGCGGCCAAGCGAGATGCGTCGCTCGGGGCGAAATCGTAAACCGAGTTTTTTCCTCCCACCACGACCGCCGTCAACGGGCCGGGGATTCCGGAAATAATGTGGCGAAATTTATCCGCTTCGGCGCGCAACAGTTCGGCGGTGACGCGATGCAAGGAGCCGCGCGTCGTCACCACGTTGTCTCCCAACAGGCCATCGTGCCTAGGCACGGCCAGCAAATCGAAGTGGTCGGGACTGATGACCGGATTTTGTATCTGCACGGTGAAGGTGCGCCGCCCGCCCGACGCGGCGGAGGCGCGCCTTGCATACAACGAAGCTGCAACGCTGGGACGCCCCGACGCTATCAGCAAATCCGGCCACGGCGGAGATACGGCGTCGCCGTCCGCACTGAAGGCCGCGCCTAGCCCTTGTCTTAAAAAGGGAACTAATTGCCCCCAAGGCGGGCGCAGAACTATCCTCTTTATAACCGGAACAAGGCCAAGCCTTTCAGCGAGTCCGACGCACTGGTTCTCGTTCCCCGCCTTGCCGTCAGTTACTACCCAGCATGTCGCTTGGCTCATGGCTTGTACACCGCTAATATGGCTCCGCATTCGCGATTGTGACAACCCGATTGTACGGAAACAAGATGAGCCGCGTCAAATTGGATCGCATAGACTTGAAGATACTGCGCGAGTTGCAGACGGACGGACGCATGACGAATTTGGAACTGGCCAAGCGCGTGGGCATCTCGGCTCCGCCGTGCCTGCGCCGCGTTCGAGCCTTGAAAAAGGCCGGATACATACTCGGGTATCACGCGGATGTTGCTCCTGATATGTTGGGTTTCGGAATTACGGCGTTCGTGGCCGTGGAGCTGACCAACCATTCCGAGGCCGATTTCGATCGCTTCGTCGCCGTGGCCGAAGGCTGGCCTAATGTCCGCGAATGCCACATGCTGACGGGCGACGCCGATTTCCTGTTGAAAGTAGTGGCCAAGGATCTGGACGCCTTCCAGAAGTTCATCACCTCGCAGTTGGCTTCCGCCCAGAACGTGCATCACGTCAAATCTTCGTTGGCGATGAAACGCGCTAAATGCGAATACGGGGTTCCCCTCGACGAAGCCATATCCACGATGTCGGAAAAGCGCAAGACCGGACGCGGCGCGGGCACTTAAGAACGTGTCACTTGCGAGGAACACAGCCAAAGGCTGTCATGCAAGCCGCCACACATTGGTTTGAACAGCGTTAACGCTGTCGGGCGGCGAAGCAATCCAGCACCGTTTCTCCATAAGGTCTGGATTGCTTCGCCGCCAAGGGGCGGCTCGCAATGACGCCCAAACTCTAAGGTGGCGGCTCGCATGGCGGCCTTTGTCCGTGATTTCACGAATACGGTATTTGGCCGCACACCAGTTTTGGACAGGAGCCGACTTTCTAAACAAGCCATCAGAGATTGCAATTGCGCAAGGCTTTTCTGAGACGTTTGGCAAGAGGGCCCTTTCCATCAGGAACTATCACACATTTCTCAGCTTTATCGCCTGATATAACTACACTCACGGTTCTATTATCATCCACTCCTTTTATGTAATAACCTCCCCTGTGGTAATGTTTGTCTTTGTCGCCATCGTATCCAATCTTTAGCACTGATTGCACGGCTCTCTTTAAGTCGCTGTGTCTTTTGACGGCTTTTTTCATATCTTTATCGCCCATATTCGGAGGACCTTCGATATTGGAATCAGGGCAATCTACATAAACATCTATCCTTATTTTCATAACGCCTTCTCCTTAATTGCGTATAATGTTCTTGGCCGCATCTTCCGCCGCGCCGCGATTTTAACGATGCTATATGAAAATATAAAGCATGTTATTAAGGCGCATTGATGCCCAAATCCGCTCGGGGCATCTGTCCAAAGCCGCAGCGCGGCCAGATTATGGGCAGGCTTTTGTAGACTGTTTTCCCCAAAGTGTTGTATTTAAACGCCGTGCTGCCCGTTATGAGGCGGCGTTTTCGGGAAAAACATCATGCCTGTAGTCGTTCGTTTCGCCCCTTCCCCCACCGGATACCTGCACATCGGCGGGGCTAGAACCGCGCTTTTCAACTGGCTTTACGCCCGCCATCACGGCGGCAGATTCTTGCTGCGGGTGGAGGACACCGACCGCGAACGCTCCACTCCGGAATCGGTTGAAACCATTCTCGACGGGATGCGCTGGCTTGGTATGGATTGGGACAACGCCGATCCAGCCGCCAACAATGGCCGCTCCTACTATTCGCAATTCGAGCAAAAAGGACGCCATGCCGAGGTTGCCTTGGAAATGGTCAGGCGCGGGGCGGCTTATTACTGCTACGCCACGCCCGAGGAACTGGACGCGATGCGGGCGGAACAAAAAGCCAAAGGATTGTCGCAACGTTATGACGGACGTTGGCGCGATCGCCCCGCAAGCGACGCTCCGGCGGGAGCCAAGCCGGTAGTGCGGTTGAAAGCCCCGCAGACCGGCGAGACCACCATCGACGATCAAGTGATGGGGCGCGTCATCGTGCAAAATAGCCAGTTGGACGATATGGTGCTGTTGCGCGCCGACGGCACGCCAACCTATATGCTGGCGGTGGTGGTCGACGATCACGACATGGGCATCACCCACGTCATTCGCGGCGACGACCATCTGACCAACACTTTCCGCCAAGCCCAGATATATCGCTCTATGGGTTGGGACGTTCCGGTTTTCGCCCATTTGCCTATGATCTTAGGCCCCGACGGAGCCAAGCTGTCCAAGCGTCACGGCGCGCCCGCCGTAAGCGATTACCGCGAGCGCGGCTATTTGCCGGAAGCCGTGTGCAATTACCTTTTGCGCTTGTGCTGGGCGCACGGGGACGACGAGATAATCTCCCGCGAACAAGCGGTGGAGTGGTTCGATCTGGGTGGGGTGGGAAAATCTCCCGCTCGTTTCGACTTCGCCAAGCTGAACCATGTCAACGCGCATTACATCGCCCAAGCTGAAAACCGCCGGTTGGCCGAACTTGCCGCGCCGTTTTTGGGTAAAAAATTGGGGCGCGAATTGTCGCAATCCGAGATGTCCACGCTGGAGCAAGCGATGCCGGACATAAAGCCGCGTTCGCAAACCATATTAGAGATCGCTTCCGCCGCCGCGTTTTATTTCGCCGCCCGTCCCTTGCCGCCCGATGAAAAGGCGCGAAAGCTGCTGAGCGGCGACGCCTTGCCGATTTTAGGCGATCTGGCCACCCGCATCCGCGCCATGCCCGATTTCAACGCCCGCGCCCTCGAAGATATGTTCCGAGTCTACGCCGAGGAGCGCGGATTGAAACTGGGAGCCGTAGCCCAGCCGCTACGCGCCGCTTTGACCGGATCCGCCGTTTCTCCGCCTATCTTCGCCGCCGCCGGACTTTTGGGGCGGGAAGAGACTTTGGGGAGAATAGGCGATGCGCTGGCGGGTTGGGTCGCTCTGGCATAATTGCAGCAAAGAGGATACTCTTCCCGCCGGTTCTTTGCATTTCGAGGTTGTTGTATGGATATTGATAAATCCGGCGCGGGTTCAGAGACCGGCGACTCATCCTCTGCCGCCGATACGGGAGCGTCTGTGTCCAGCTGGCACGAACAGGATCGCCCTTTGAGCGAGATGTGGATGCAGGGAGTTTCTCCGGAGGAAATCGCCGGAAAGCTGGGCAGATCGGTGGCGGCGGTGATGACGCGAGTCTCGCGCCTCGGTCTTCCGCGCCGCGCCGCGCCCGGGCGCAAACCCGGGGTCAGGTATGAAAAATCCGGAGGGGTTCGTCGCCGCATGGCCATAAACGACGGCAAGGGAATAAAAAAGGACGCAAGATCCATAAAATCGATCTCCGACGTGGCCGTAGCGGCCATGTCTGCGGTTAAAGCCAGAGGCAGGCCTGCCGGAGCTACGATCCCGCATATATCTCCCGACGTTTCCGAACGAGTGTGTCTGATGTGCCTGTCCAAGTTCATGTCCGCCGGAAAGCACAATCGCATCTGTTCGCGCTGCAAGGACACCTCGGAGTATATGATGGGAAGCAGTCTGCCGGAGGCCGGACTGGAGAGAGTCCTTTAAGAGCTCGTTCATAATCCAGCAGCATCCGCGCCGCCTCTCAAATAGCTTGCGTCGCGGGGAAAGCTATTTCAAAGTAAGGGTCGCGCCGTCTTGGCGAACCGCAATCAGCATCGGCGAAGAAGCCCATCAAATAGACCAAGCAACAGAGGAAACTCGGCTATGCCCGACAAGGAAACAACGGCGGCGGTCGCGCCGAAACAGCCCGCAAGCGAATCTTCGAGGATCGATCCGCTATCCAATGTCGTCAACCGCAACATCTTCTACCGCGACGGCTATCGAGCGTTGTTGAAAATAGGCGTGATGCAGACCATAGGCCTGTTGGTCCTTTCGGGGGCGTTGCTGATCATGTTTCTGTCGGTCGAAACCAGATACGTCTATTTCGCCACTACCTCCGATGGGCGGATCATAAATCTGGTAGGCTTGAACGAAGAATACCGCTCCCGCGCCGACGTGATTTCTTGGGCGGCCGGAACGGCGCAAAAGGTGATGCGCTTCAACTATCAGGACTATCGCCAGCACATGCAGGAAGTGGCTCAGAACTTCACAGTCACGGGTTGGGAAAGCTTCACCCGCGCCATGAAGGATTCCCGCACTCTGGATGCCGTCGAAGCCCGCAAGCTGATGGTGTCGATGGAGGTGCAATCCGCGCCCGAGATCAAACGCAGCTTCGTCGACGACAACGGCGTTTACACATGGGACATTCAGTTTCCGGTCGCCATCAAATACGAAGGGGTCAACGCTCCGGCGAACATGGAAACCACTTTGATCTTGCGGATAGTCAGGGTTTCGACGTTGCAGAACCCGGGCGGAATAGGCATCGAGCAATGGATTTCCACCGAAAGGAAAAGGTGAGAAAAGTGTCGGCGGATCCCTTGAAAAGCGGCGAAGAGGCCGCGAAGAGAATCAAGGCCGGATTGACGTCTCGCCTGCGCGTCTGGCTTTTCATGCCGATGAACGACAAGGCCGTCGAAAAAACCTTCGACGGAGACGACGAGATGCTGCGGCGCATCAAGCGTTTCAACCGCATGTATAAGATGTCGGTGGCGACGGTCGCGTTGGCCGGTTTCATAATCGTGGCCATGCCTTTCTTGAAGCCGATGCACGTCTTCCGCGCCGTCACTGAAAACCCCAATACGCGGGAGCGGATTCTTAGAAAAATGGTTTCCTTGGACGAACCCAATCTGACCGACGGAACCATAATATCGTGGGCTGCGACCAGCATAACCGAGATCCTCACGCTCGGTTTCGGCGATTTCGATCGCCAAATGGCTTCCCAGCGCAAGCTGTTCACATCATCAGGATGGCGGAGCTTTAACGAGGCGATGGCCAAAAGCGGAATACGCGAAAAATTCAAAAGCTCCCAGCTTATCCTGACCTCCGTTCCCTCGGATTCGCCTCTGGTGTCGGGGCGCGGCATCGATCAGGACGGAGACTATGTGTGGATAGTCGAAATGCCGCTGATAATGACCTATGCCACCAATAACGAGGTTACCCAAAAATCGCGAGGGATCGTGCGCCTTACCATATCTCGCGTCCGCTCCGGCGAAAATCCGGCCGGAATAGCCATAAAATCGTGGAACGTGCTGTAAGAGCGCGTTCAGAGTCTGGCGCAACAAGATTCTGAACAGGCTCTAACAGTTTTTAATGCCGTATTTTCTTTCAACGCTATTGCAAAGACTGCGTAAAGCCATATAGACTCGCCCCGCTTGCCGTCTCCGCTTCGCCGCGTCGGACAGGTGGGCGTTGTTGAACTGAATTTGGGGATGTAATTTGCCAAGCAATTCCGCAAAAGGGACGACGTTCGCGGCTTTGGCCTGCCTTGTTGCGGCCATGCTCTCCGCTCCGGCGTTCGCCGCCAGCTCCGCCGAACCGCCAGCCCTGCCTCAACCCGCGACGGAGGACGCGAAAGATGCCGCCGACGGCATAAAGCTCCATCTTACCGCCGATCAGCTGGCCGTGGATCAATCCCAACTGGACAAGCAGGCGGAGGAAGCCGCCGCCAAGGCCGCCGCCGACGAGGCCAAGCGCGAGGAGGAGCATAACCGCAAATCCTTCAACCGCGCTGCGGGCGGCCTGTTGCCGTTGTCGCCGGATCAGGTTCGCGACTTCATGCACAAATTGGAAAACACGCAGGAAGCAGCCCAGCCCCCTTTCGCCGGACAGCCGAAAGGCGAAGTCAAGGTGGTGTCGCTAGCCTTGGATCCGGGCGTGGCTCCGCCGCAGATAAATCTGGCGGCCGGATACGTCACGACCATAGACATGGTGGACATTACCGGAGAGCCGTGGCCGATACTTGATGTAGGCGTCGGCGGCAATTTCGAGGTCACCCCCACTCAGGCGGGATCCCATGTGGTGCGAATTTCACCCCTGACGAGGTTGGGCAGCGGCAATCTTTCCATATTGCTGAAGGGGCTTTCCACTCCGGTCATATTCAAGTTGTCGGCTGGAGGAGAGACCTTCCATATGCGCTACGACGTGCGCATCCCCAAATTGGGGCCGAACGCCAAGGCCCCGCTCATCAGCCGTGGCCGCACAGGCCCAACGGCCGGCGACGAGGTGATCGTGATGATGTTGGAAAACGCGCCGCCCAAGGCCGCCGTTCGCCTTAAGGTGGCCGGAGTCGATGCGCGGACCATGGCGTGGAAATTGGGCGACAAGATTTTCGTCCGCACCCCGCTCGCGCTTTTGTCTCCGGCTTGGAACGCCAGCGCGTCGTCGTCCGACGGGATCACCGTGTACGAAATAGGCGACGCTCCGGTTCTGTTGATGTCGGACGAAGGGGCTATGGTGAGGGCGCGTATACTGCGGAGCGAAGACCATGACAAATAATGCCGATAACAACGACAACATGGACGCTTTCGACGGCGACGACTTGGGGCAACCGTCAGCCCCGGGCGCGGCCTATGGCGATGACGGCAAAAAACCCGGCGGCTTAGCGGGTATTCTGCATTCCCGCCCCATGCTTAAGCTGGCCATAATAATGGGAGTGGTCGGATTGGCGGCGGCGGCGGCTTTGGGCGCGTTTTCGGAAAAATCCGCCGACGTCAAATCCAACGTGGTGTCCGCTCCCGACTTGAACGAAGCTCCGGGCAGCAAGGCTTCCCCGTACTTTATAGACCAAAACCGCCAGGCCAACGCCCAGCGCGCCGCCGAGGCGTCTCAGTCTGGCGGCAGCGCCATACCTACGCCGGTTGGGCAAAACGTCGACGTCAGCGAACTGATGAACAAGAAAAGCGACGACCAATTGGTCGAATTCCGCGCCGAAACCGAGCGTTTGCGGCAGGAAATGCGCCAGCAGGAACAGCGCAACGCCCAGCAGATACAGGTTATCCAGCAACAGTCGCAACGACCGGAAGACGACAGCCTAGCTCAGGCCATGCAAAAGCAGATGCAGCAGTTGATGGAAAGCTGGACGCCCAAGGAGATGAAGCTGGTGAACGGCGTATTGTCCGAAAAGGACAAGGAAAGGGAGGCGCAAGCCGCGCAACAAGCCTCGCTTGCCACGCAGCAGAATTCTGCGGCGGAGCAAACGGTCGAGGTCGACAAGATACTCGTGCCGTCAGGAACGGTCAGCTATGCCCAGTTGTTGACGGAGGCCAATTCCGACGTGCCGTCTCCCATATTGGCGCAGATATTGTCAGGCCCGTTGGCGGGCGGTCGGGCGGTCGGGCGTTTTCAAGTGTCGAACGACTATCTGGTGCTGGAGTTCAACACCGTCAGCCTGAAGGGCAAGGAATATTCGATCAACGCATTGGCTCTTGATCCCGACACCACGCTCGGCGGTCTTGCTACCGAGGTGGATCACCGTTATTTCATGCGCGTGGTCTTGCCTGCCGCCGCCGCCTTCGCTTCGGAATTCGGGCAGTCCTTGGGGGATACGGAATCCACAGTTTACATCAGCAACGGCACCGTGTTTTCCACTCAAGCCAAGAAGGGAATGGAGGATGCCCTCTATTCAGGCATGGGACGCGCCGGAGACAGCGTAGCCCAGTTCTTGCAGGACGAGGCTTCCAAAATCAAGCCTCTGATCCGCGTAGCCGTCGGCGCGCCGATGGGGTTGTTTTTCCTGAATCCAGTCCAGGAAAGCGGCAGGAGTTCGGGCGGATTTTCGTCGCTGTCCGACCGGAATAACGCCGCGGCGCAAGCGATGGCCGTTGAAGCCTTGAACGCCGCGAACGCCAACAGGCAACAACAGGCTCCCCAACAGGTTTATCCGGCGTCGCAGTATTCCGCTTATCCCGACGGGCGAAAGAATCGCGGCGGAGTCACGGTGATCACGCCGAACCAAAACAGCGGCGTCTACTACAACACTTCAGGTCGGTAAAACAGTGGCGATTCGCTGTTTCCGGCGATGAACTGGATCGATTAAACGGAGTTTCGATAGATGAGCGAGAATCAGCAAGGCCGCGACGAGGAAATCGAGGTTCGTGACGGAGCGAGCGGAACGGAGGACGCGAGCGATAGCGTCGAGGCGTGGCATGAAGACCAACCTCCGGTCGACGATTTTAACGACGCCGCTCCGGATACAGATGGCGAAGCCGCTCAAGCCGAAGAAGCCAACCCTTTCGAAAAGAGCGCCTCCGATGGCAAAAAAAGGGGCAATATGGTGTTGTTCGGCGTCCTAGGCGTCGTCGGGCTATTCGCTCTTTCCATGTTGTATCTACAATTCGGCGGAGACGGCGGATCCGCCCCCAAGGAAGCGTTGGACATAAACAGCCTCGCCTCCGACACGCGTCAGAAGGATCTTAATCCTTTGCCGACAGACGCCGAACCTGCGGCGGACAAGGTCGACATGGCCTCGCTTTACGACATTGGCAAAGCAGTATCCGCGAACGGAACTACTGCGGTAATGCCCGGAGTGGCCGACAATTATATCGTCGATAAAACCAATGCTCAGCCGGAAGCCGTTCCCGCCCCGAGCCAAAACCAATTAGCCACCGCCACGGTGACGGCGCAAATGCCGCAAAAGAGCCAAACCGCTTCAGCGCAAGCTGTGGTCGCTGCTCCGACGGTTGTTCCGGTTCCTGCCGCTTCCCATCCCCTCGCTTCTCCGCCTTCTCCATCCGTTTCGGCAACGTCAGCGGATAAGCGTTTGGCTGATATGGAGGCCAAAATCGCTACCACCTCCGGACGCATCGATGAATTGCAGGCCGTCCTTGATCGGATGTCTGCCCAGATAACAGGCATTTCCGGCAAATTGGACGCTTCAGGAAACGTGGCTTCCTTGACAGCCATAGAAGAACGCGTCGCCAAGATGGAAAAACATGCGGCCAACGCAGCTCCGGCCGCCTCTAAACGGGTCAAGGAAACAGCCGTTTCTTATGACGACGCCGTCGCTGATGACGCCGCTAAGGCCATCCCCGCGCCAGCAGAAGAAAAACGAGTGGCCAAGCGTTCTACTCGTAAGGTTAACGCCGAAGCGTCCTCGCGAAAAACCGTGAAAGTATTAAACGCTGAACCTCAAAAAACGTGGGTGTTAAGAGCCGCAACGCCAGACGCAGCTTGGGTTTCAGCCGGATCAGGCAGTAAGGACTTGCGCAAGGTGTCGGTAGGTGATACATTGCCCGGCGTAGGCAAAATACGTTCCATAACCCAATCTGGTGACAGGTGGGTGGTCTCGGGAACATCAGGTACGATAAGATAACCGAGATAAGTTAATAAAAAGTTTAAAATAATTGCAAAGAGAAGTTTTGAGGGATTGTAATTGGCCATAGTTTTTAAATCGGAGGGTAACATGATGAAATCAATCGTTTTTGCGTCAGCCGCAGTTGTAGGCATGGTTGCCGTTTCTTCCGGCGCGTCTGCCGCCGGCGGCGCGGTGCAGTCGTGGAAGGGATGGTACGCCGGTGCTGACGTCGGTTTCGGCGCAATAGACGGCGATACCAGTTTCAATCCGTTGCCTAGTGCGGCTTATTTCGACGATCTCAAGCCGACCAGCTTGGAGCTTGAGGACGGCGGAATGAACGGCGCGGTTCACGCCGGCGTCAACTGGCAGTCGGGACGCGTGGTATACGGAGCCGAAGCCGATTTCAGCATTTCCGGCGTGGAGAGCAGTAAAAAGCAATCCCCGATCATCGAGATGAACGGCAGCCCGTTCGCCAGCGCGGTCTTTGGCGAAACCCCTTACACTCAGCTGTACACGGCGCAAGAAAACTTGTGGATGGGTTCGTTGCGCGGTCGCATCGGCGTGATACCTTTTGACAAGTTCTTGGTTTACGGAACCGCCGGATTGGCTCTTGGCGAAAACAAGTTCAAGGCGGTTACGGCCTATACAAATTGCACCGGATGCTACACCTACACGGCTAACTTTAACGAAGTTTCGCTGGGTTGGGTTTTGGGCGGCGGTTTGGAATACGCTCTGGCAGGCGGTTGGTCGATACGCGGCGAGTACCTGCACTACGATCTGAGCGACGTGTCGCGCACCGCCAATCCCACGCCTTCCCGTCCTAACTACAAAGTTAGGTACGAGTTTGATACCGCTGAGGATGTCGGTCGCATCGGCGTAAGCTATAAGTTCTACAGCTACGCACCGGTTTCGGCCTATTCCCGCTACTGAGGATAGAGTTCCGTTACGGCGATTTAGAAGGGCTGCCGCGAAAACGGCAGCCCTTTTTTTGGCTCTTATGCAAAACGGGTGGGTAATTTGCGGCCAAGTGCAGCAGTAAGCACCGCCATTGCGAGGTTACAGCCAAAGGCTGTCTGCGAGCCGCCATTCTTTGGTTTGGACAGCGTTGAACGCTGTCGGGCGGCGAAGCAATCCAGAGTCATTGAGCAACTGCACTGGATTGCTTCGCCGCCAAGGGGCGGCTCGCAATGACGCCTTTTTTGTAAGACAGCCCCCCGTTTTGGGTGAGAGCCTTTTTTGGCTTATCCGAAAACTTCGCTCCAGTTGCGTTCCAGAGCCGCGTCTAATTCCGGCATGGAGGTAGTGGAGCCCATTTCCTTCATCGACGTTACCCCGTATTCGGCTATTCCGCAGGGCACGATGCCGGAGAAATGCTCCAAATCCGGATCGACGTTTATGGAAAATCCGTGATACGTTACCCATTTGCGGGCACGCACGCCTATGGCGGCTATTTTCTTTTCCGCGCCTTCGGGGGAGCTAACCCATATTCCCACGCGGCCATCCCGCCTTTCTCCGCGAATACCGAAGCCAAGCAATGTCATAATGACCAGTTCTTCCAGCCTCCAGACATGCGCCCGCAAGTCCTGCCCCCGAGTCCTCAGGTCGCTCATCACATAGGCAACGCGCTGGCCGGGTCCGTGATAGGTGTATTTTCCGCCCCGTCCGGACTGATACACCGGAAAGCGGTGTGGCGACAACATATCCGCCTCTACGGCTCCGGTTCCGGCGGTGTAAATTGGGGGGTGTTCCAGCAACCACACCATTTCCGCGGCGGAGCCGTCGAGGATCGCTTCGACGCGCCTTTCCATAGTCTCCACCGCTTTGGGGTAGAGGATCGGGGCTGTTTCCCTTACCCATTCCGTTCGTTTTATGACCATATCCGCTTTCCGCTATTGCCCATGGCCTCGTTGTTCTGGTAAATGTCTTGTCCCCTGGCTTTATACCAGTTCGCGCGCCAGTGGGAAAATGGCTGGTTCGTGGTTACAGTGCGGTCGTGGCGGAATTGGTAGACGCGCAGCGTTGAGGTCGCTGTGGGAGAAATCTCGTGGAAGTTCGAGTCTTCTCGACCGCACCATATCAAGTTCAAGACAAATGCGCCAAGCGGCGGTATTCCTCGCTCTGCATCTCGAATAGGCGACTGGCTGTGCGGCGGAACGCCTGCTCGTGCGGGCCGGACGGGCACAAGTGTTCCGGCGAGGCTTCAGCCGACATGAACACCTGCGACCTGTTCTCGTAAAGCGCGTCGACGAAGGTGATAAAACGCAGGGTTTTATTTATCGAATCCGGCGTGAACACCGGAACGCCGTCCACCACTATCGTATGGAAGCACTCCGTCAACGCCAGATAATCGGCGGATCCCAAGGGTTGCTCGCATAGGCTGGCGAAATCGAACATCGCCACGCCCGAGGCGGCGCGAGGAACGGTTATGGTTCGCCCGTTCACCGGAAGCGTCATCGGCGCGGGCGAATTGCCCCGCGCCAAATCCGAAAACACAGCCGACAGCCTTTCCGACGCCGCATGTCCCGCCGGAACGATGAAATTGCCCAGATTCCGGAGATGCTCGTAACGATGATCGACCGCCCCGCCCAACCAATGCACGAACATATGTTCCTTGATAGTCTCGATCGAAGGCAAGAAGCGGTCGCGTTGCAATCCGCCGCTGTAAAGCTCGTCGGGATGCCAGTTGGAAGTGGCTACCACCGCGACCCCAGCTTCGAACAAAAGCGTCAATAGCCGCCCCAGTATCATGGCGTCGGCGATGTTGCTGATGTGGAACTCGTCCAAGCACAGCAGCGTGGATTCTTTGGCTATCTTCCTGACCAAACGCGGCAACGCGCCTCTTACCCCGGGCGATATTTCCTTACCATCGTTCGCGTCGTCCGAAGCGTCGTCGGCGCGCATCCGGTGCAAATCGTCGTGGATATCCAACATGAAGCGATGGAAATGCTCGCGCCGCTTTTCCTTTATCGGCGCGTTTTCGAAAAACAAATCCATCAACATGCTTTTGCCGCGGCCGACGTTGCCGTGGATATACAATCCTTTAGGCGGTTGGGGTTTTTTGGCCAAAAGCAGCCTTACCCCCAGCCGCTTGCGAGCGGCAGAGTATTCCGCCACGTCTTCGGCCAGCTTTTGCAGCAAAGCCAACGCGTCGCGTTGCGCCAGTTCGAAACGCAGGGAGCCTTCTTCCACCTTGGCGGAATAAGCGTTTATAAGATCGCATTTGCAATCGGTATGGTTCGGCATATCCATTGTTCGAAAAACGCTCTTAGAACATGCTGTCTATAGCACTTTGGTCGAGAGAAGAGCTGCAACCATGAACGATGGCCCCTCCTTCGTCGATTTTCTTTTGCAGGTTCATAGAAGTTTCTATCGCCATATGGTTGAATTTATCCCTTTCGCCAGCATCCAGCGTGTGACGCAACCTGACCCGCATCTCCGCTATCATCATTGCTATGCGGGTTATCAGCTTCTCAAGGCTGTCTCGCAGCTCCGGCGGAGCCGAATCGTAGCACTCGATGGCCAAAGGCGCAAATGCCAGACTGCTTTCCATAAAATGGTCGCGATAGGTCTTGAAGTCCCATTTTTCTATTTCCTCCAACAGCTCCGGCGCATCGGGCAGCATGTTGAGGAGCATGATCGTTTCGTTAAAATGGTTGAAGTAATCGGTCGAAAGCATCGACCGCAGGTCAATGTTCGTGCCTTCTACGCGTTTCTTTAATTCCTCTAGCGTGCTCATGGGCGACAAGGTACAACGAGGCTATAAATAATATGTTAATAGTGATCTCCCCTCTTTACTCCCTATGACAGACAGCGAATAAGGATCCACGGCCTATGACGGCGCAAATAGGACAAACAACTTTAATTCTAGCTTTGCTGGCCGGAATAGCTCAAATGGCTTCGCCTTTCGCGTGGAAGAGCCGCCATGCGATTCTAAGGCGGTTGCTCCCGCCTTTTATTTGCTCTGCCGCCGCATTCGCTTTCGTATGCGTATCGTTTGTCGCGCTAGTTTTCGCCCATGTCTTCGACGATTTCGGCGTGCTTAACGTTTACATGAACGGGCATACCCTAAAGCCGCTGCTGTATAAAATCACCGGAGTTTGGGGCAACCACGAAGGCTCCATGATGCTGTGGTTGTTGATACTGTCCGGTTATTCATTTTTTATGGCTTTCGGCGCGCGCGCAAGCGACGGCGGACAAGAGAGCAGAATTCGCGCCCTAGCATCAGCGGTCATGGGGGCGATGCTGGTCGGATTCACCGTCTTCGTGATTCTGACATCCGATCCTTTCGTGCGGATATGGCCGGTTCCGTTCGAAGGACGAGATCTCAATCCGTTGCTGCAAGACATCGGATTGGCCGTCCATCCGCCCCTGCTTTATCTGGGATATGTCGGTTTCGCGGCGGCGTTCGCCTTCGCGGCGGCGGGAATGCTGGAGAAGGCTGATTGGGAAAAATGGGCGGAAACGCTAAGGCCGTGGCTTTTGACGGCATGGGGTTTCATGACGCTGGGCTTGGTTTCCGGTTCATGGTGGGCTTATTACGAACTGGGTTGGGGCGGATGGTGGTTTTGGGATCCGGTGGAAAACGCCGCCCTTATGCCATGGCTGACAGGAACCGCGTTGTTGCATTCCAATCTGGCCTTAAGGCGCAGCAAGGCGTTGGCGACTTGGACTATGCTGTTGGCGGTGGTGACGTTCGGCCTTAGCCTTTTGGGGCTGTTTATGGTGCGTTCGGGGGTGTTGACCTCGGTGCATAGCTTCGCTTCGGATCCAGAGCGCGGAATATTCCTTATGGCTCTTTTCGCCATTTATACCGGCGGCGGCCTGTCGTTGTTCGCGTTCAGGGCTGTTGCCCTGCCGCCAAGCCCGTCCTTCGACATAGCCAGTCGAGAAACTGCGGTGCTGGCCGGAAACTGCCTGCTGTGCGCGGCGTGCGCCGTTGTGCTGACGGGAACGCTATACCCGATGATATTGGACGCCTTGGGTGGCGGAATGGTGTCGGTAGGCGCGCCTTATTTCAACTCCTCCGCGTTGCCTTTTCTTTTGCCGCTGGTGTTCGTCATGGCAATAGGCCCGATGTTGGGCTGGAGGCGCAGCAGCGGCGCGTCCGGCGCGGCAAAGCGTCTTGTGGTTTCGGCAGCGTTGGGAATCGCTGCGGGGATAATCGTTGCTTTTTCCATCAAGGACATATCGTTGGCTGGAATTGCCGCTTTCGTCTTCGGAGCGGCAGGTTTCGCCGGAAACTGGGGATACGGCTGGAAAAAAGCCAGAAGCGGCGGCATCTCCAAGGCGTTGCGCGGAGCGTCTTTGGCGCATGGCGGGCTGGCGTTGGCGGTCTTGGGAATGGCCGGAGCTTCGGCAGGAAGCTCGCACAACGTAAGGTTGGCGATAGGAGAAACGGCTAGAATAGAGGATTACGATATAACATTTGCCGGACAAAAGCGCGTGGACGGCGCGAACTACGAGTCAATAAAATTTCTGTTCGATGTCAAGGACGACGACGGCAAGAAGATAGCCGTCATGTCTCCTGAGCGAAGATTTTATCCATCGCAGGGAATGGAATTGTCCGAAACGGCGATAAAATCCAGCTGGCGCGGGGATATTTATCTGGTGGTCGACGAAGCTCCAAAACAAGGCGATAGCAAAATCTCGTTGCGGGCGCAGATAAATCCTCTGGTGCCATGGATGTGGGCAGGAGGAGCGATTATGGCAGCGGCGGCGTTTTTGTCGGCGGCGGCAAAACGCGCTCCGGCGCGGAGCGATAAAAAATCTGGTTGAAGCGTAACGAGGGGGAGTGGCGCGTGGCGGACGAAGATAAAAAACAAGCCGTGGCCTTGAATTCAGAACCAAGGCGGCGCAAGTGGCTGTTCCTGTTGCCGTTGGCGGTTTTCATGCTGATTTCCACCGGACTCGCCGCCGCCTTATTTCGCGGCTCCGACGACGCCAGCAAATTCAAGCGTCACGAGGGAGACACCATTCCAATGGTTCGCATAGGCGATTTCGATCCATCTTCCATGCGTGGAAGTGCCTATGTCGTCAATTTCTTCGCGTCGTGGTGCGCTCCTTGCGTAGCCGAACACGCTGAATTCAAAAAAATGGCCGAAAACGGGGTTCCGGTCGTAGGGATCGCCTATAAAGACAGTCCCGAAGCGGTGCGAAGATTTCTGGACAAACGCGGCAATCCGTTCGCGGTCATAGGTTACGACTCCGACGGGCGAGGAGGGATAGAATGGGGGCTGACCGGAGTGCCGGAGACGTTTTTGGTGGGGCGCGACGGAACCATCTTGTTGCACCGCGTTGGACAGATGGACGCGGCGAACACGCTCCATGCGATCGGGCTGTGGCGGAAGGCGGGAGAAAAATAAGTGGCTCTTACGCAAAACGGGTAGGTAATTTTGCATCCAAAAGCAACAGCAAGCGCACTGTCATTGCGAAGTTACGGCCAAAGGCCGTCATTATTAAGTCTACGGCCAAAGGCCGTCATTGCAAGCGTCGCCCTTGCGATGCGAAGCAATCCAGAGTCGTGGAGCAATGGCTCTGGATTGCTTCGCCGCCAAGGGGCGGCTCGCAATGACGGCACTTGCTGCCGTTATCGGCTGTAAAAACACCCGCCCATTTCGGGCAAGAGCCGAACCGGATTATTTCTTGGAGTCAAGCTCGCCCAATATCCGCAAGACTTCTTGCGACGCTTCCTCGACCTTGGTGATCTCTTCCAGTGCGCCAACGAAATTGCCTTCGTTATAGAGCCGCGCCACTTCTTTTCCGTGCGCGTGGACTTCGCTGTGAGGATTTACCAGCCCGGGGAACGACGGATGGTTGCGATAACAATCGTCCTTGACGGAATCGTACCATTTTCCGAGGCGACATTGATGGTGATCCGCCAATTCCTCCACCTTCAAGGTTTCCTTGCCAACCATCATGTTGACTAAGCGTTTTTTCCATATGACGTGATCCGATTTCGCCAGTTTGATAACCTTGTTGGGCACTTCGACCTTGGCCAATTCGGAAATGTGGATACTAACCAGTTTTTCGACCTTGCCCATAGAATCCACTATGTTTTCTATGCTGGCCACGTTGTTTTTAGCCCGTTCCGCTATGTCAGTTATGCCGGACGCGACCTCCTGCGAGGCTTGCGCCTGCTGCGACAGGATGCCGGATATTTGGACGGTGTTCTTTTTGACCTCGGAGATTTTCGCTTGGATATCGGACATGTTTTTGCCGACTTCGCCCATAGCCTGCTGCCCTTCGTTCACTTCCGACAGGCTGCGTTGCATCTGCGAAGTGATTTCATGCATTTCGGCCTGCAATTGCTCGACCACAGTGTCGATGCCGGTGGTGGCGTCGGTGGTTTGCTTGGAAAGCGTCTTCACTTCGGAGGCGACTACGGCGAATCCGCGTCCGGCTTCTCCGGCGCGGGCGGCCTCGATGGTGGCGTTCAGGGCAAGTAAATTGGTCTGATGCGCGATGCGTTTTATGTTGTCGGCGATGCTGGAAATCTTGCGAGAAAATTCGCTGAACTTAGCTACCTGCTTCACGGTCTGCTCTACCGATTCCACGATTCTTTCCATCTTTTCGACGGCCGATGACGTGGCCGAACTTCCCTGCTGGCTGGCGCGATCCGCCTCCTCCGCCTGAACGGCGATGTTTTCGCCGTAGCTGTTTATCTCAGTGACCGATGCCACCATTTCCTCGGCGGCGGCGGCGATGGAGTTCACCTGATCGCTGACTTTTCGCACGTCCGTCAACATGCGGGCGGCGAACACCGAAGTTTCGTTCGCCTCGATCGACATGCTGACGGTGTTATCCAGCTCGTGCAGCGTGTCTTCGCGCAATTTTTGCACCAAATTGCGGATGGCCGCGGAAACGGGGTCGTTTCCTTCCGGTTCGGCGATGTAGTTGCCGGATATTATCGTCTCCAGCCCCTTTACGACCATATTCATGCAATCCGCGGTCGGAACCTTATTCGGCGCGTCTTGCCCGTTTTCATCGTTCGACGCCTGCTGTTTGGTTTTGGCGAAAGAAAACATGTTTCTTGTCTCCGCTCGGATGGGGGGCGTTAGGGTAAAACGCCGATGTTTAAGGAAAGAACAGGGAAGCAAAAAAAAGGGGGGGGGGTAGAGTGTGGTGGGTGTTGGGGTAGAAAAAACAAACCGCCGATGCGCCGGAGAATCGGCGCAAGCAGCGTAGCATAACTACGCCGTTTAGGCTATCAGGAGTCCGTTTTTCACGCAAACGAAGTTTGTCGGTCTGAATTACAAATCCATCGCCGGTGTGATAAATTCGCGATCCAGTCGACAAAGGATAAAAACAGATGGCCGATACTATCGCAGCAACCATGCTTGAATTAGGTCGCAAATCCAGAAAAGCTGCGGAAATACTTAAAGCTTCCGCCGCGTCGATTCGCGATTGCGCGCTTTTGGCCGCCGCCGCCGAAATAACCTGCGCCGCCGAAACAATATTGGGAGCCAACGCCAAGGACATGGCTTCCGCCAAGGCGGGGGGGATTTCCGCCGCGCAGCTTGATAGGCTGAAACTGGACGAGGAAAGAATCCTAGCCATGGTCTCCGGCATCAAGGCGGTGGCCGCGCTGAGCGATCCCGTGGGAAAGGTTTCCGCCGAATGGGGCGTTCCCAGCGGTTTGCACATAAAGCGAGTAAGCGTGCCTTTGGGGGTGATAGGCGTCATCTACGAAAGCCGCCCCAACGTCACTGCGGACGCGGCGGCTTTGTGCGTCAAATCCGGCAACGCCTGCCTCTTGCGCCCGGGAACGGAAAGTTTCTCCAGCGCGACAGCCATAGCCGAGGCTTTCCGGCGCGGCTTGGCCAAGGGCGGCTTGCCCGAAGCGGCGGTGGCGATGGTCCCTTCTCCCGACCGCGCTTTGGTGGGGGAGATGTTGCGAATGCGCGAGTGGATCGACGTGATAATACCGCGCGGCGGAAAGTCGCTGATTTCCCGCGTGTGGGAAGAAAGCCGCGTTCCGGTTTTGGCGCATCTGGACGGCAACTGCCACGTCTATATCGACAAGGCCGCCGATCCGGAAAAAGCGCGGCGCGTGGCGATGAACTCGAAAATGCGCCGCACCGGCATCTGCGGCGCGGCGGAAACTATGTTGGTGGACAGGGCTTTTCCCCCCGCCGATTTCGCGGTTTTAATGCGCGATCTGCTGGACGTCGGATGCGAAGTCAGAGGATGCGCGGCGACGTTGAGCGCGGATCCGCGCGTCAAACCGGCTTCCGAATCCGACTGGGACACCGAATATTTGGACGCGGTAATCGCCGTCAAGGTGGTGGACGGAGTGGACGCGGCCATAAGGCACATCGAACGCCACGGTTCCCATCATACCGACAGCATAGTGACCGAAGACGACGCGGCGGCGGAAAAGTTCCTGCGCGAAGTAGACAGCGCGATAGTAATGCGTAACGCCTCGACCCAATTCGCGGACGGCGGCGAGTTCGGCATGGGCGCGGAAATAGGAATCGCCACCGGACGCCTTCATGCGCGAGGCCCCGTGGGCTTGGAGCAGTTGAACACGTTCAAATACGTGGTCATCGGCGACGGGCATATCCGCAAGTGACGACGGTTGTTTTTCGTCCGGACATCGTCACCGCTGAAATACCCTGATCTTTTATCCCGCCGGCGTAAAAGTCGGACGCTTCCGACGCGCGGCCAACGGCGGTAAAAGGCAAGGCGCGACGAGATGTGAAACTTGAGACTGAGCGGCGGATGCCGGAGACGTCATGGCCGCGACGGCAGCCCTGAAAATGCGTAGGCGTTGGCGGCGGGCGAGGATGCGTTTGGTTCGGGATCTCGCCAGTTCCCTGTAAATCTCGGGGCGGGCGGAAAGCGGAGCGTTGCTCCAGAGCCTCTCTTGCTTGTCGAGGCGATACAGCTCCAACCTGTCCAGATAATCGGCGTAGTCGCTGGCCTTGCGGGTGTTGTAGGCGTAAAGCCATCTTTCGCGCAGCTCGCTTAAACAAATCCGGTCGTAAACTTCCTCCAGCCCCTTGCGGGCGTAAAGGGCGCGGAAAACCCTTATGGGAACCAGATTGACGCTTTCGATGTCCTTGTTGTCCAACAGCTCCTCGATCAGCTTTTTGGCCTGCGAAGGAACATTAGCGCGGTCGCACAAGCACGGAATTTCGGTTTGATAGAATATGCGCCCGCGTTCCGCCCCGCATACCGCCGTTTTCACATGCCCCTTCGCCGCCCGCATGAACAACGCGGAGACGAAAGATATGATTTGCTTGGCTTCGGAATCGATGAGCTCATCTTTATCCGCCGCACGCAATTCAGTATGAACAGAGCGCAACCATCCATACAAATCGTTTTCGACGAAAAGGTATCTTCCTATTGGGGTGTTATCTAAAATAACCGCCCGCCAGCTTAATTCCCTTATTTGCTTGAGCGCGCGAGTTTGGTTTTTCTTTTTTATTCCGGCTAGTTGATTCATAAATTTTACATTCGGGCCAGAATAAAGCTGGATTTGCCCATCGTTCGGAAAGGCTTTGGCCAATCCGCCGAGGCGATCGACCTCTTCCATGACAAGAGCAATTATGCCCTCAGGCGTTGTGCGTCCGGAAAACATGGCCATTGCCAGGCCGTATAATTAAATAGCAGGCTGGATACCGGCTCTTCTTTTCCGCGTTGGCTTTTCATCCAACAAACGTGGGGTAAAGTTAATCCCCTGTTCGTTGAAATAACGCACTAATGCCTTGTAATCATCATCAGTAACGCGGCCTTTACTGGATGAAAAAAATGTGATTTTTGCCTGCGAGTAGGCGTGAGTAGAGCGATCTCTCACTATCTTGTATTTCACATAAACAAACGCAGAAGATGACAGATCGTATCTACCATCGCACCGATGTAAAAAAACTGAACGAATATTACCGTACGCGTCAACAACATCAGCCACCAATCCTTGCGAATCAGCAGTTTCATCTACCAATTTTATTTTATACCCGTCATCAGCCACGGCGAAGAATCCTAAAACCTTGCGAACGGTGGAAACTATGAAAGCGAGCATATCTTCCTCCTATGGGTTAGAGCAATTATTTTCGTTTATGTTCCGTTAACCAATATAATCCGCCGTTAT